>NZ_JAKSYD010000068.1 GCF_022829605.1 Methylobacterium sp. E-065
GAACGCGACGGACGCCGGCTGCACTACGAGGTGCTCGGCCGAGGCGATCCCGTAATGCTGATCCATGGGTTCACGAACGCCGGGTGGTCCTGGATGAACCAGGTCGCCGCCCTGGTGTTCGCCGGCTACAGCGTGATCCTACCCGATCTTCGCGGGCACGGCCTGTCGGATCCCGCCGCCGACGTCACCACCGTGGACGATCTGACCCGGGACGTCATCGGCTTGCTCGACCATCTCGCGATCGCGCGCGTCTCGGTCTGCGGCTTGTCGCTCGGCGGCATGATCGCGCTGACGCTCGCGCTCGAGCAGCCGCAGCGGGTCGACCGGCTGGTCGTGGCCAATTCGCGGGCCGCGTTCAACGACCCGGCGACGGCGGATCTCGTCGCCGGCTGGGTCGAGATGTTTCATCAGCTGGGCGGGCCGCTCCGACGCTTCCAAGCGACGTGGCCCGTGATGCTCAACGCGCAGTACCGGGAGAGCTCGGCCGGACGCGCGACTTACGCGACCTGGTGCCGCTTGGCCGAGCGACACAGCGGGTCCTCACTCGCGAACGTCGCCCTCGGCATGCGCGCGTTCGACGTCGCGGGCCGCCTCCAGGGTATCGGGCATCCCACCCTGGTGATCGCCGGCGAAGAGGACAGGCTGTTCCCGCCCGCCGTCGCGCGCGAGGTCAGCGACGGCATGGCCGATGCGCAATTCACGATCATCCCTGGGGCAGCGCACATCTCGTCTCTGGATAGCGCGGAGGCGTTCAACGCGCGCCTGCTCGCCTTCCTCGCCGGTTGATCGAGAACGCTGAACCCCTCGGATGTCCCGCTGATACGGGTCCTTCCCTCAGCGTGGCGGGACGTCCCAACCCGCCTGCTTCAGCCGGGCGCTCCCGTTCGGTCCGGTCACGAAGGCGATGAAGGCGCGTGCCGCGCTCGGGTCCTGCGTCGTCGTCGTGACGGCGGCGGCGTAGGGCGTCCACGTGTTGACGGCCTCGGGCAGGAACCCGGCGAACGCCACACCTGGTGCGTCGATGAGCTCGCTGGCCTGTGTCAGCCCGATCGCTGCCCGGCCTGAGGCGACGGCAGATGCCACCTCGGCGCCGGTGGCGCACAGCACCGCTCTGGCCTGCACTGCCTCGGCGAGGCCGAGCCGGGTCAGCATCCCGTCGAAGAAGGCGCCGGCCGAGCCGCCGCCCTTGGGATCGATGTAGGCCACGGTGGGCGCCGCGAGGAGCGCGGTGCGGAAACCCGCCTCGCCCGTCAGGTCGGGGAGCGCGGCCCTGGATCTGACGGCGGCGCCGAGCCGCATGCGTGCGATATCGACCTTGGTCTCCGGGCGGACGTCGCCGCGCGCGACGAGCGCGTCGATGCCGGCCGAGGCGGTCATGGCCACGTCGGCGTCTTCGTGCGCGGCAAGCTTGGCGAGGACGCCGCCCGCATTGGTGATCGTCAGGACGAGGTGATCGCCGGTCATTGCCTCGAACGGCCCGGCGAGGTCGCGCAGGCTGGACGCGTAGACGCCCGTCGCGAGCACACGGATGTCGGCCGCCGCCGCGGGCGTGCTCAGCGCAGCCATGCAGGAGGCGATCGACAGCAGCTGAGCTCGGCACATGGCATTTCTCCTCAGGCGCGATGCCTGCGATCGCGCGAACCGACGGGATGCGCCGGACTTTGGACCACGGAGCGCTGCACTCTACACACGATGGGCCGCGTCCGGCCGCCGTCCGCCTCCCCGCCTGTCGCGCCCTCCCCCGTCCGAGCGCGGCCTCGGAGACGCCTGATACGGCGGCACCGGGACGCCTCTCCTCGTGGCATCGCCGCTCGGGCGCTCCGGGAAGTGATCCCGGATAGCGAGTGCGGGCCGTCGGCCACAGGGCGCGGAGCGGGCGGTGCTCGAAGCTGGGACTTACCCCTCATCCTGCCTCGCGGGTCTTCGCCCGCGGGGCGAGCGTTGCGGTCTGCACCTGCTCACCCGGTAGAACGGGGCTCAGCGGCGCGCGCGTGCGGCCCAAATCCAGCGCGAGAGCGGCGCCCGTGGCCGTGACCAGGGCGAGCGGCAGCAGGCCCAGCGCGTAGCTGCCGCTCGCATCCTTGATCACGCCCATCAGGTACGTCCCGACGAAGGCGCCGAGATTGCCGATGGCGTTGATCTGCGCGATCCCGGCCGCGGACGCGCCCGGCGGCAGCCATTCCGTGACCATGGCCCAGAACGGGCCCTTGACGGCGTAAGTCCCCAGGATCGCCAGGAACAGGATCGCCACCGTCGGCCCGAACCCCTGGGCGGCCAGCGCCGCGGCGAGGCAGAGCGCGGTGAGCGCCTGCGGCCCGGCGACGTGCCAGGCCCGCTCCCCCGTGCGGTCCGAGCGTCGGGCCCAGAGCACCATCAGCCCGGCCGCGACCCCGAACGGCACCGAGTTGAGCAGGCCGATCTCCATGGTCGTGAGGCCGTAGGATTTGAAGATCTGCGGCTGCCAGATCGACAGGCACGCGCTCGCGCCGACGCTGCCGGCGAAGATCAGGCCCGCCGCCAGCACGCGCCGATCGAGGATCACCCGCCAGACGGAAGGCCGGACCAGCGGCTGCTCCGCGCGCTCGGCTTCCAAACGTCCGGTGAGCCAGCCGCGCTGCGCCGCGTCGAGCCAGGGCGCCCGGTCCGGCCCCTCCGGGAGGAACCGCAGGACCAGCACGCCCAGCACCACGGCCGGCATCGCCTCGACGATCGACATCAGCTGCCAACCGCGCAGACCGAGCCAGCCGTCGAGCCCGAGCAGCGCCGCCGAGAGCGGCGAGCCGACGAAGTTCGACAGGGGCACGGCCACCGCGAAGAGGGCGATCACCCGGGCGCGATAGGCCTTTGGGAACCAGCGCGTCAGGTAGAAGATCACGCCGGGATAGAAGCCGGCTTCCGCCGCGCCGAGCAGGAAGCGCACCGCGCAGAACGAGACCGGTCCGACGACGAGCGCGGTGGCCGCGGAGATCACCCCCCAGGTGATCATGATGCGGGCCAGCCACAGCCGGGCGCCGAACCGCTCGAGCATCAGGTTCGAAGGCACCTCGAACAGGAAGTAGGCGATGAAGAACAGGCCCGCGCCCAGGCCGAAGACCGACGCGGATAGGCCGGCATCGGCGTTCATCTGCAACGCCGCGAAGCCGACGTTCACCCGGTCGATGAAGGCGACGAGGAAGCCCAGCATCAGGAGCGGCATGATCCGCAGCGTGACCTGCCGCATCGTCGCCCGCTCGATCTCGGACGGGGTCTCGTCGCTCGTCGATGTCACGGGCCGCTCCGGGTCTGAGGGGGCATCCGCGCGCAGAGGCTGGCCCGGGCGCAGGCGACCGGCCGCACGGGCTGTGCCAGCTCGGCCCGGCCCGTCAGGTGCCGACCCGGAGCGGGGCGGCGAGCTTGCGCAGGTAGGCGATGACCGACAGGGCCGTGATGCGGCCCGTACGGGGGTTCTCGTCGGTCGGCACGTTCTCGATCGTCATGGAGAACCGCGCCGCGTCGGCCTCGACCTCGATGCGGTGGGTGTTGCGGTCGAGATTCGGGTCCGCCCAGATCTCGAGCTCGGTCCGATCCGGTCCGATGCCGGCGAGTGAGAGCGCGACCGCGACGTTGAGGTTGGCCGGAAACCCGCGGGCTGCCTCGCGCGGGCTGCCCGAGAAGACCCGCATCGGCTCGGTGATGCCGGCGATCTCGATGCCGTTCTCCACGAGGTAGGGCGCGCCGACGAGGCCGCGCACGGGCTTGCGGGTGATCATCCGCACCGTGTGGATCGTGCCCTCCGCGGCGGCCGTCACGGCGTCGAGGCCGAGCAAGGCGCCGGTCGGGACGACGATCTGACCGCCGTAGGCGCGGGCGGTCGCCACGAGGTCCTCGTGGTCGAGGAGCGCCCCGCAGCTCAACACGACGGCGGTTTTGCCCGCCGTCACGAACGGCCGCACGATCGCCGGGAGATACTGGGACGGCGCGCATTCCAGCACGATGTCCGCCCGCGGCTACAGGGCATCGAATGCGGTGACGACCTCGGGGGGGGCGGCGAGCGCCGCGAGCTCGGCGCGGGCTTTGCCGCCATCGCGGACCGCGACGGCGGTCAGGCTCAGTCCGGGAATGGCCCCCCCGTCGAGGGCGCGCGCCACGGCGCGCCCGACAGTGCCGAGGCCGGCGATCGCGACGCGCCCACCGCGGACCGGCGATCTGGCTGCTTCCTGCGGCGGCATGCTGGGATCCCGTTTTTTCGAGGCCGGAACGGCTGGCCACCGCCACCCTTTGCATCGGCCGTGCCGATGGATGACGCGGATCGCTTCCATCTTGGACCGCCGGTCAACCGGCGGCTAGGCCCGAACGCGCCGCCGGCATGCGGCTTGCCATGTGCCCCTGGGGATGTGACCCTGACCGGCGCGCCGGGCGCGTGCGTGCTCGACGAGGTGCAGGATGGATCGCCGTCGGTTCCTCCAGCTCGCAGCGGCTCAGGCCCTCACCGCGGGCATCGCACGGCCAGGCCGCGTCGCCGCGCAGGGCACGCGCGTCCTGCGCTACGTGCCCTACACCGACGTCACGGTCCTCGACCCCACCTGGAGCACCGCCTACGTCACCCGCGACCACGCGGCGATGGTCTACGACACGCTGTTCGCCCTCGACGAACGGCTGACGCCCCAGCACCAGATGCTGGCCGGCCACACGGTCTCGGACGATGGCCTCACCTGGGATCTCACCCTGCGGCCGGGACTGAACTTCCACGACGGCTCGGCCGTGCTCGCCCGGGATTGCGTCGCGAGCCTCGTGCGCTGGGCGCGCCGTGACGCCTTCGGCGGGGCGCTGATGGCCGTGACCGACGAACTCGCGGCGCCCGACGACGGCACCATCCGCTTCCGCCTCAAGCGGCCCTTCCCGCTCTTGCCCTACGCCCTGGCCCGCAACGGCGCCCCCTACCCCGCGATCATGCCCGAGCGGCTGGCACGGACCGACGCCTTCACCCAGCTCACCGAGATCGTCGGGAGCGGCCCGTTCCGCTTCAAGGCGGACGAGCGCGTCGTCGGCGCGCGCGCCGTGTACACCCGCTTCGAGGGCTATCGCCCGCGCGAGACCGGGACGCCGAGCGGCACCGCCGGGCCGAAGATCGTGCACTTCGACCGAGTCGAGTGGCTCGTCCAGCCGGACGCGGCCACCGCCGTCAACGCCCTCGTCGCGGGCGAAGTCGACATGTTCTACAATCCACCCACCGACCTGTTGCCGGTCCTGCGCCGCAGTCGCGACCTCCAGGTCTTCCAGGGCGATCCCCTCGGCAACGTCGCCCTGATGCGGGTGAATCACCTGCACCCGCCCTTCGACAATCCGGGCGTGCGCCGCGCCGTCCTCTCGGCCGTGCGCCAGGAGGACTTCATGCTGGCGATGATGGGCGAGGACCGCGCCCTGTGGCGCGACGGGGTCGGCGTCTTCCCGCCCGGCACGCCGATGGCGAGCGAGGCCGGCCTCGACGTCCTGACGAACCCGCGGCCGGTCGAGGAGGCCAAGCGCGCGCTGGAGGAGGCGGGCTACCGGGGCGAGCGCGCGGTGGTGCTGATCTCGACCGACAGCCCCAAGCTCCAGGCGCTGGGCGAGGTGGCGGCCGACCTGATGCGCCGCATCGGCATGAACGTCGACCCGCAGGTCACCGACTGGGGCACCGTGGTGCAGCGCCGCGCCAAGAAGGAGCCGGTCGCGCAGGGCGGCTGGAGCGCGTTCTTCACGACCTTCTCCGGCCAGGACCTCCTCGACCCCGCGGGCTACCTGGCCCTGCGCGGCACCGGCGAGCGCGCGTGGTTCGGCTGGCCGACCGACGCACGGGTGGAGGATCTGCGCGCCCAGTGGCTGGCGAGCGGCGATCCCGCGCAGCAGCGGGCGATCTGCAGGGACATCCAGGCACGGGCGATGGCCGAGGTGCCCTTCCTGCCGCTGGGGCAAGCCTTCTACGCCACGGCGGCCAAGCGCGACCTCACAGGCATTCTGAAGGGCTTCAGCACCTTCTGGAACGTGCGGCGGGCTTGAGGGGATCGGGATCATGGCGGATGACCTCGCCTACACGCCCGCGGCGGAGCTCGCGACCCTGATCCGAACGCGGCGGCTGTCACCGGTGGAGCTCATGACGGCGACGCTCGCGCGTATCGCCAGGGCCCAACTGGTGCTGAACGCCTTCATCACCGTCGCGGAGGAGCAGGCGCTCGCCGGTGCCCGGGCAGCGGAGGCCGCGGTGATGCACGGAGAGCCGCTGGCGCCACTGCACGGCCTGCCGGTCTCGATCAAGGATCTCGTTACGACCGCCGGGATCCGCACCACTTGGGGCTCGCGCGTCTTCGCCGCGCACGTGCCGGAGGCCGACGCGGAGGTCGTGACCCGCCTGAAGGCTTCCGGCGCGATCGTCGTGGGTAAGATCACCACACCGGAATTCGGTCAGCAATGCCTAACCGAGGCGCCCCTGTTTGGGCGCACGCGCAAAGCCTGGGACGCGGGCCGCACGTCGGGCGGATCCAGCGGCGGGGCGGCGGTCGCCGCGGCGGCGGGACTGACCGCGCTCGGCGTCGCCACGGACGGCGGCGGCTCGACGCGGATCCCCGCCGCCTGCAACGGCGTCGTCGGATTCAAGCAGGGGCTCGGCGTCGTGCCGCAGGAGTACGCCCAGGATGGGTTCGGCAACATCTCCTACGTGACGCCGATGACCCGCACCGTCCGCGACACGGCGCTGATGCTGGACGCGATGGCTGGACCCGACCCTCGGGATCCGCTCAGCGCGGGCCGGCCCCAGCCAGGCTTCGTCGCGGCCCTGGACACGCTCCCTCCGAGGACGAAGCCTCTCGCCGGGCTGCGCGTCGGCTGGCGGCCGCTGCTCGGCAACGCGCACGTGGCGACCGTTGTGCTGGCAGCCTGCGAGCGGGCGGTCGCCGCCCTGGCGGATCTCGGCGCCGAGACGCGCGAGCAAGAGGCGCCGTTCGAAAATCCCGAGGCGCTCTGGTTCGTCAGCAACGGCGCCTACCGGATGGCGCAGTTCGGCCACCACATGGCGCGGCACAGGGAGATCCTGTGCCCGACCTTCGTGCGCCAGATGGACCGGGTGCGCGACGTCTCGGCGGCCGAGCTCTACGCGGCGATCTTCGCGCGCACTGCCCTTTACCGGCAGGTGCAGGGATGGTTCTCAGATACCGACATCCTGGCGATGCCGACCCTGTCGCGCACAGCCCTACCGATCGACCAGGACTTCTTCGGGCCGATCACGATCGACGGGACGTCCGTGCCGAACCTGCGCGCGGCCTGGTACCCGTACACCATGCCATTCAACCTCACCGGCAACCCGGCCGTGAGCCTACCCTGCGGCTTCGACGAAGCGGGACTGCCGATCGCGATCCAACTCGTCGGACGCGTCGGCGAGGATGCGCGCCTGCTGCAGGTCGCGGCCGCCTTCGAGCGGGCGAAACCCTGGGCGGACCGGCATCCGCCGCTGCCGGAACTCGACTGACCCGAGGAGCAGAAATGGCCCCCTACGATCCGAACCGCCGGACCCCAGGCTTCGACGCCGCCGCGGAGGCGTTCCGCTCGGGCGCCGATTCCCCGCGAGCTTACCTGGAGCGCTGCCTCGCAGTGATCGCTCAGTGCGAGCCCGTGGTGCGGGCCTTCGTGGTCGTGAACGAGGCCGGGGCGCAGGAGGCTGCGGACGCCAGCGGCGCGCGCTGGCGGGCGGGGCGGCCGCTCTCGCCGATCGACGGCATGCCGGTGGGGATCAAGGACCTCCTCGAGACGCGCGACATGCCGACCCAGATGGGCTGCGCGGCCTACGCGGGCAACTTTCCCCGACGCGACAACGCCGCGGTCTGGGCGCTGCGCGAGGCCGGGGCTGTGGTGCTCGGCAAGACCACCACGGCCGAGCTCGGCGGTACGCACCCGCCGGCGACGACGAACCCGTTTGATCCGGCGCACACGCCGGGCGGGTCGTCCTCGGGCTCGGCCGCCGCGGTCGCGGCCGGGATGGTGCCGGCCGCGATCGGCAGCCAGGTCGGTGGCTCGATCATCCGGCCGGCGAGCTACTGCGGCAACTGGGCCCTGAAGCCATCCCAAGGCGCGATCAACCGCGGCGAGCGACAGGCGACCAGTATGAGCACGCACGGCGTGCACGCGACCTGCGCGGAGGACATGTGGCGCGTGTCGATCGAGATCGCGCGCCGGGCCGGCGGCGATCCGGGGCGCGCCCCGCTCGCCGGCCCCGCGGACCCGCCCTCCCCGCACCGCCCGCTCACCGTGGCGGTGATGGAGACGGAGGGGTGGGAAGCGCTCGACGACACGTCGCGGGCAGCCTTCGAAGCTGTGGTGGCGCAGATCGCCGACGCCGGCGTCTCGGTGCTGCGCCGCCGGGACGCCCCCGCGATCGAACGCCTCGAGCGCACCCTCGTCGGCGTGCGCGAGATGGCCAACACGATCACGGCCTGGGAGAATCACTGGGCGATCCGCAACCTCGTGGCGCAGCACCCCGACGGCGTCAGCGCGCGAGCCAAGGCCACGGTCGCGACCGCGGAACGCCTGGGGGTCGAGGGCTACCAGGATCTACTGCATCGGCGGGAAGCGGTGCGCACCGTGTACGCGGCGCTGGCGCCCACGCTCGACGCGCTGATCGCGCCGGCCTCGCCCGGACCGGCGCCACCTTGGTCGGGCGATCGTCCCGGCGAGCCGCTCGCGCCGCGCCCGACGGGGGATTCCGTGTTCAATACGCCGAGCTCGCTCCTCGGCGCGCCCGTGGTGACGGTCCCCCTCACGGCCGTGGGCGGCCTGCCGATGGGCATTCAGGTCGTCGGGCAGCCCGGCACGGACGCGCGGATGACGGCGATCGCGCGCTGGATGGATGCGGCGGTGCGGCGGGTGGTCCTCTGACCGAGCGGCGGTGATCCCGTTGCCGTCCGTGATTTGCGGCCCAGCTGTGTAGGCCAGACGAGGGCAGGAGAGATCTATGGACATCGATCGACGCCTCCTCCTGGCCGGCGCGGCCGCACAATTCCTGGCCTCCCGCGCTGCCACAGCCGAGGATCGCCCCATCGCGCCGGCCGAGACCCGGATGAAGGCCATCGTGGTCGGACCGGAGGGGCCGAGCCTCGTCGAGATCGACACGCCGACGCCGAAACCCGCGGAGGTGCTCGTCCGGGTTCGGGCCGCCGCCCTCAACCGCGCCGATCTCGCCGTCGCCTCGGGGCAGCCGCACGGCCCGACCGGAGGGCCCGACGCGATCCCGGGGCTGGAGTGGGCCGGGGAGGTCGTGGCGGTCGGCGCGGCCGTGAACGACTTCCATCCGGGTGACCGCGTCATGTGTTCCGGCGCCGGCGGCTACGCCGCGTATGCCGTGGCGGATCACGGGCGGACCCTTCCGCTTCCCGCGGACCTGTCGTTCGAGGTCGCCGCGACCTTGCCGGTCGCCCTGCAGACGATGCACGATGCGCTCATAACGCAGGCGCACCTGCAACCGGGCGAGACCGTGCTGATCCAGGGGGCGAGTTCCGGCGTCGGGCTGATGGGGCTTCAGATCGCTCGGTGGCGGAGGGCCTCATTGGTGATCGGCACGTCGCGAAGCCCCGAGCACCGCGCGCGCCTGGCCGAGTTCGGCGCAACCCTGGCGATCGACACCAAGGATCCGACTTGGCCCGAGCAGGTACGGGCGGCGACCGGCGGCCGGGGCGTCGACGTGATCATCGATCAGGTCTCAGCGCCGGTCGCCAACGGCAATCTGCAGGCGGCGGCGGTCCTGGGCCGCATCGTCAACGTCGGCCGCCTCGGCGGGAGCCGGGGCGAGTTCGATTTCGATCTGCACGCCACGAAGCGCATCAGCTACATCGGCGTGACCAACCGGACTCGGTCGATCGAGGAGCAGCGCGCGATCACCGCGCGCGTCCGGGCCGACCTGTGGCCGGCGATCGCGGCCGGGGGCTTCCATCTGCCGATCGATGGCCGCTACGCTCTGGCCGAGGCGCCGGCCGCGCTCACCCGCATGAGGAAGAACGAGCATTTCGGGAAGATCGTCCTGACCGTCTGACGCATGGTTCTCGGCTCGCCGATCGCCGACGGCTTGGTCGCGTCGAGGTCAGCCTCTCGGCGCCGCGGCCGGAAGTGCGGGCTTCACCTCACCGCCGAACCAGCCCCGGACCGTGCCGAGGATGTCGCTCGGGATCACGACCCAGGATGGTAGGAAGCCCGAGACGCTACCGTTCCAGCGCCCCGCCAGCGTCTGCCGCGCCTGCGCGTCCGAGCGGCGGATCTCCAAGTCGAGGATCCGCTCCTGGATCGGCAGCGTGGCGAGCTGCGCCTGGGCCGACTGCGCCCGCTTGTTGGCCATGAACGTGTCGTCGATCGCCGCCTGGATCGCGGCGTTCTCGAAGTTCAGCTCGTCGGCAAAGCCCAGCGTCGTGACTGTGACGCCCATCGGAGCGAACTGGTCGATCACCGCCTTCTCGACGGCCGCCATGATCTCGGCCTTCTGGTGGATCGCGTCATCGGTCGAGCGGCGGCCGAACTCGCGCGCGAGCGCCGCTTGCACGGTGCGGTGGACGTTGCCGTCGACCACCTCGGCGAGCGAGCGGCCGTAGAGCACCGAGGCGAAGCGCGCCTCGTCCGTGTCCTGGGCGGCCGGCTTCGTGCCGAACCAGTACAGGAACTTGGCCGCGTCCTCCTCCTTCACGAAGGCCGAGATGACCACCGAGGTCGACAGCCCGATCGAGTCTGCGGTCTCGAAGCGGAAGCCCTGATCGGCGCTCGACGTGCCTCGATTGGCCGACGTCGTCCACTCGCGCGACACCGGCGTGCGGTCGACGATGATCAGGCGCGCGGCCGGCACGTAGTAGTCCGACAGCGTCCCGGTGTTCGGCAGCTTCGTGTGCGGGATCTGCACGCGCTTGGCCGCGACCTTGCTCTCGGCGAGGAACCGCTCCGAGCCGAACTGCGCCTGCGTGGTCTTCGTGTCCCCGCTCTCCGGGATCACGAAGGCCGACTGGTTCGGCAGGATCTCGATGTATTCGCCGTAGTCGTACTTGCTGAAGTAGGCGCGCGCGGGCTCAGGCTCCACAAACGCGCTGAGCCCGAGGAGCAGGATAGCGAGGGGGATGCGTCGGGCGGGCACGAGCCAGATCACTGTGAGGACGGCGAGCAGTGCCAGGAACGGCAGGGGCGAGCCGCCAGCGAGGTCGGACGCGATCTGTGTCTTGAAGGGGGCGGCATCGCTGTCGGAGAGTTGTGCGACGGCTATACGGCCCGCGGCCAATCCGGCCTCGGTCGAGGCGAGCCGCGGCAGGCCGGCGAAAACCGCGACGGCGCCGAGCGACAGGCCAGCGCGGATGAGCGTAGACATGCAAAGTCTCAAGGATCGAATGCCCAAGATGAGCGTCGCCGATATCAGTACTCGTGCCGAAGCGTGTCAGGGTCTTTTTCGCGAAGCTCGGCCTTGAGCCGAGCTGCCGCGGTATGGAACAACCCCTACACTCCTTCGTTTGGGGTGCCGCCCGCAGGGGCAGGCCGCGCACCGGCCGGCGTGAGATGCTCCGTCGAATCGCCGGATCAGGCGTGCCGACTACCCCATGCTGGACCAGCCGCGGCGGTCCTGGCACCGGTCGTGAATTCCGCGGGGCGCAGCGTGGCCACAAAGCCTTCCGGCGCTCTCGTGCCAAAACACGTCACGCCGGAAGGCTGGCGCCGCGACCATCGCGTCACGTAGGGCGCGGACGGCGTTCACGGCTCCGCCGCCACGGGCGTCGTCGGGTTCACGGGCGGCTCGGATCGGTCCGAAGACGCCGAGGCCGAGGGCATCGGGCGTCCGAGCAGGACGACGGCCACCGTGGCGACCGCGGTCACGCCGGCGAGCGGCAGGAGCGCCACGGTCCAGCTTCCGGTCGCATCCTTGATCGCCCCGGTCGCCCAGCTCGTGAAGAAGCTCGCGCCGGTGCCCACCGCGTTGATCTGTGCGATCCCCGCGACTGCCGCGCGCGAGGACAACCACTCGGTCGTCAGCGCCCAGAAGGG
This sequence comes from Methylobacterium sp. E-065, assembly GCF_022829605.1. Lineage (GTDB taxonomy): Bacteria > Pseudomonadota > Alphaproteobacteria > Rhizobiales > Beijerinckiaceae > Methylobacterium. The sequence continues at coordinate 12,007 of NZ_JAKSYD010000068.1, forward strand.
GCCGCGCGACGCCGATACGCCGAGCAGGGCGAGGCACAACAGGAATACGGTCGGGATCAAGCCGTGCAGGACGAGGCACAGGCAGAGGCCCAGCGTCGTCAGTGCGGTGGGCACGGCCGTGTGCCAGACGCGCTCGTCGCGCCCATCGGAACTCCGGCCGCCCGCGTACATCGCCAACGCGGCGACGGCGAACGGGATCGCGTTCACGAGGCCGACTTCCGCCGTCGAGAGGCCGAACGACTTCAGGAATTGCGGCTGCCACAGTGACAAGCCGGCGTTGGCGGTGGCTTGCCCCGCGTAGATCAGCGACAGCACCAGCACCGTGCGGTCACCCATCACCGCCCAGACGGAGGTCTTCTCGACGCTGATCCGTGCGGCAGCGTCGGCGGCGAGACGGCCGGCGAGCCAATCCTTGTGCTCCGGGTCGAGCCAACGTGCCTGCGCGGGCGAGTCGGTCAGCCAGAACAGGCCGACGAGGCCGATCAAGACGGCCGGCATCGCCTCGATGATGAACAGCCACTGCCAGCCCGAGAGGCCGAGACAGCCGTCGAGCCCGAGCAGTGCCGCCGAGATCGGCGAGCCGACGATACCAGCCACAGGGCTCGCGACCATGAACAGGCCGATGACGCGGGCCCGCTCCCGGGCCGGGAACCATTGCATCAGGTACAGGATCACGCCGGGCACGAAGCCGGCCTCCGCCGCGCCGAGCAGAAACCGCAGCACGCAGAAGGAGACCGGACCGGAGGTCAGCGCCATCGCCCCGGAGACGAGCCCCCACGTGATCATGATCCGCGTGAGCCACAGGCGCGCCCCGACCCGGACCATCGCGAGGTTGCTCGGCACCTCGAACAGCAGGTAGGCGATGAAGAACATCCCGCCGCCGAGACCGAACGCGCTCGCCGTCAGCCCGACTTCCCGGTTCATCTGCAGGGCGGCGAAGCCCGCGTTGACCCGGTCGATGTAGTTCGCGAGGTAACTCAGCGCCAGAAATGGCAGCAAACGCAGGCTAATCCTGCGCAGAGCTTCTCGGCCGACCGCGTCAGTCGGCGTCGACGGGATACTCACGGTTGTCCTCCCAGTATTTGGGCCGGCCCACGTCTCGACGCGCGGGTCACGGCGGCTCTAGATGGCGGGTGGCCCGAACGCGCCGGAGAGCGAAGGCCGCATCCGTGGTGGTCCCGGGCCGGAGGCGACGTCATGCGCATACGAGATGTCACTGTGACCCTGTTCGGCTGGGACGATATCCCGCCGACGCGCTACTCCGGACGCACGGCGCGCGCGGTGGGCAGCAGCCAACTCGGCCTCGTCACGATCCACACCGACGAGGGCATCGAGGGCCACGCCTTCCTCGGCTCGGCGTACGGACCGGCCGATCTCGACGCGCCGCTTCTCGTGCGGGTGCTCAAGCCGGTGCTCATGGGGCGCGATCCCCTCGACCGCGAGCGCCTGAACCAAGAGCTGTGGGCCCGCGTGCGCGCGGCCTCCGTCCGGACGATTGGCGCGCTCGACGTCGCCCTGTGGGACCTCGCCGGAAAGGCCGCCGGCCTGCCGATCCACCGGCTCATCGGCACCTATCGCGACCGCGTCCCCGCCTACGCCAGCTCGCAGATCCTCGAGGGGGCCACGGCCTACGTGGAGCAGGCGTGTGCGTATCGCGAGGCCGGCTGGAGCGCCTACAAGATCCACCCGCCTCAGGTATGGCGCGACGACATCGCGATCTGCGAGGCGGTGCGGGCCGGGATGGGTGACGGGTTCACGCTGATGCTCGACGCCTGCTGGGGGTATACCTACGAGCAGGCGCTGCGGGTAGGCCGCGCGATCGAGGCGGCGGGCTACTACTGGTACGAGGATCCGCTCACGGATTCCGACCTCTACGGCTACGTCAAGCTCAAGGCCAAGCTCGACGTGCCGATCATGGCGACCGAGTATCCGCAGGCCGGCTTCGAGTCCTACGCGCCCTGGATCCTGCAGCGCGCCACCGATTTCCTGCGCGGCGACGTGGCGGTGAAGGGCGGCATCACCACGCTCGTCAAGGCGGCCCATCTCGCGGAGGCCTTCGGGATGAACTTCGAGGTCCATCACGGCGGCAACTCGCTCAACAACGTCGCCAACCTCCACGTCGTCATGGCGATCCGCAACACCGAGTTCTTCGAGGTGCTGCTGCCGGATGCGGCGCAGAAGTACGGGCTCGCCGAAGACATCGCTGTCGATCCCGCCGGCATGGTGCACGCGCCGACGGCGGCCGGGCTCGGCGCGGAGATCGACCACGAACTCATCCGTGCAAAGACCAAGACGGTCCTGACGTAGGAGCACGCTCATCGCGGTCACCTGTTCCCGATCATGACGCCGCGTGCGCCCGCGGCCGGCGGCTCGCTGCCGGGTCTTCGATGAGCCCGGCGGCGTCGGCGAGACCGGCGATGTACTGGCCCGCCTCGCGGATATCCTGCCGGATCGCCGCGGCTGCCGCCTCCGCGTCACCCGTGCGCAGGGCCGAGAGTGCCGCGGTGTGCAGGTCGCTCCCCTTCTCGAGCAGCACGTAGTCCGGGATGACGTAGGTCAGGACTGGGCCGCACCTGAGCCAGATGTTCTCGATCAATCCCTCCAGGATCGGCATGCGCGCGAGGGCGTAGAGTTCGAAGTGGAAGCGCCGGTGCAGATCGAGATACGCGTCGAGGTTCTGCTGCCGGATCAGGGCCTTCATCTCGGCGAGCAGTGCGTCGAGGACGCCGAGATCGCCCGGGGCTGCGCGCTCGGCGGCGCAGGCCGCGGCCCGGCCCTCAAGGTCGCAGCGGATCGTCAGCAACTCGTCGAAACGCTCCACGTTCATGCGCGGAACCACGGCGCCGCCGCCCTGCCCCGAGCTGCCGCGCTCAAGCACGTGCTCCGCGATCAGCCGGTTGACCGCATCGCGGACCGGCGTGAGGCTGATGCCGAGCTCGGCCGCCACCTCGCGTAGGAGGATCCGCTCACCCGGCCCGAACCGGCCGCCGAGCATGGCGGTCCGCAGCTCCGCGTAGGCCTGATCCCAGAGCGGCAGCCGCTCGACGTGCCTCATGATATTGACTCCCCCTGTCCGCCAGCAATCCCGAGCCGCTGGATCAGGATGGATCAGCGAGACCGGCTGCGACCGCGCTTGACAACCTACCCGCTTTCCATCGTTATAACAAACAACGAAGACGGGAGGAACGCCATGCTGACCCGCCGCAGCGTCGTCGGAAGCCTCGCCCTGGGGGGGCTTCGCACACAGATTGCACTGGCGCAGTCGGGCTTCCCGGCGCGCGAGATCACGTTCGTCGTACCCTGGAACGCGGGCGGCTCGAACGACATCCTGGCGCGCGGGCTGCAGCCGCTGCTCAAGGAGCGCGGCATCACGGTCATCATCGAGAACCAGCCCGGCGCCACCGGCGCGATCGGGATGCGACGCGTGGCGACGGCGAACCCCGACGGCTACACGCTCGGCATGGGGACGAGCTCGACGCTGGCCTACATGGCCGAGGGCAAGACGCCCCTGAAGAGCACTCAGTTCACCCACATCGCCCGTGTGTCGATCGATCCCCTGATGCTGCTCGTCCCCGGCTCGAGCCCGCACCAGACGCTGGACGACTTCCTCGCCCACATGAAGAAGAACCCGGGCAGCGTGTCGATCGGCACGCCGGGCAACTACAACCTCAACCACATCTTCGCCTCGATGACCGCCCGGGCGGCCGGCGTCGCCTACATCAACGCGCCCTATACCGGCGGGGCCAAGGTCATCACCGACCTCGCCGGCGGGCAGATCCAGGCCGCGGTGCTCAAGCCCGCGGAGTCGCTCGGCCAGTTGCAGCAGGGCCTGGTGCGCGCGCTCGGCGTGTTCGCCGACGAGCGCCTCCGGCAGTTCCCCGACGTGCCGACCTTCAAGGAGCGCGGCTACGACGTGTTCCCGTTCGGCCCGGTGGAGCAGATGGCCTACGTGGTCGCCCCGGCCAAGCTTCCGCCGGAGGTTCGCACCAAGCTGACAGACGGCTTCAGCGCCGCGATCGGGGACCAGCGCTTCAAGGATTTCGCCGAGCGCAACGCCTTTCTGATCGCCCCCCTGACTGGCGATGCGCTGGCCGCCGAGGTCGATCGGGTCGAGCAGTCGATCAAGGTCGTGGCCGAGAAAGTCTTCAAATCCTGAGCCGACGTGCCGCTCTGAGCGCTCGAACGATCTGAACAACGACCGGGACGGATAGCGTGACCAAGATCAAGACCATCACCTGCCACGTCGTGACCACGCCGATCAAACGGCCGTTCACCTCATCGCGCGGCTGGCTGTACAAGACCCGCGGCACCTGCCTCGTCGAGATCGAGACGGCCGACGGCATCGTCGGGTGGGGCGAGTGCTACGGGCCTTCCGCAGTCGCCAAGGCGTTCATCGACACGCAGCTCGCGCCCCGGGTGATCGGTCAGGACCCGTTCGACGTCGAGGTCGTCTGGGAGGACCTCTACAACCGGATCAAGGATTACGGGCCGAAGGGCATGTCGATCGCCGCGATCAGCGGCATCGACATCGCGCTGTGGGACATCATCGGCAAGAGCGTGGGCAAGCCGGTGCATAAGCTCATCGGGGGCGCCTTCCGCACCAGCGTCGACGCCTACGCGACCGGCCTGTACTTCACCGACATGGACCGGCTCGTCGAGGAGGCGGTCGAGGAAGCGCGCGGCTACGTCGAGGCCGGCTTCAAGGCCGTGAAGATGAAGATCGGCCTCGGTTCGATCGAGCGCGACATCGCCCGCGTGGCGGCGGTGCGCGAGGCGGTCGGCCCGGACATCCGCCTCATGGTCGACGCCAACCACTCGCTCTCGGTCCCAACCGCCATCCGCATGGGTCGGCGGCTGGAGGAGCTCGGCATCGAGTGGTTCGAGGAGCCGATCTCGCCGGAGGATCTCGACGGCTACGTCGAGGTCACCCGCGCCCTCGACATCGCGGTGGCCGGCGGCGAGAACGAGTTCACCCGCTGGGGCTTCCGCGACGCCATCACGCGCAAGGCAATGGACATCGTCCAGCCGGACGTGTGCGCGGCCGGCGGCATCACCGAGTGCAAGAAGATCGCCGCGATGGCGACGGCGCACGGCGTCGAGTGCGTGCCCCACGCCTGGGGCTCGGTCGTCGGCTTGGCCGCGACCATCCACTTCCTCGCCTCGATCCCCGATCAGCCGCCCTGCCTGTTCCCGGTCGCGCCGATGCTCGAGTTCGAGCAGGAGGAGAACCCCTTCCGGGATCATCTCGCCCGCGAGCCGATCCGGCAGGTCGGCGGCAAAATCGCGGTCCCCACCGCGCCGGGGCTCGGGATCGAGGTCGACCGCGCCGTGATCGACCGCTACCGCGCGGCCTGAGGCACACTGCGATGCGCTTCGTCACCTTCACGAGCGACGGCGCGGAGCGGGCGGGTATCCTGCTGGGCGACGCCAGCGGGCCGGACGACATGGTCGTCGACCTCGCCCATCCCGCCTTGCGGTCTGCGCTTAACGGCTGCCCGCCGCAGGTCCTCGACCTGATCCGCTCCGGATTGGCCGGCGCCGCAGCACGCCTGCGCGATCACGCCATCCCGGAGGCGGCGCAGCTGCCGCTGCGATCGGTGCGCCTGCGCGCCCCGATGCCCAAGCCCGGCCGGATCTTCGGGATCGCCCACAACTACGTCGACGCGCTGGCCGAGCGGGGCACGCCCCATCCGGCCGAGCCGTTCCTGTTCATGAAGGAGCCGTGGACGGTGATCGGCCCGGGCGAGCCCGTGGTGCCGCCGCCGGGCATCGGCGGCTGCACCTACGAAGCGGAGATCGCCGCGGTGATCGGCAGCCGCGCCGAGCATGTCGCTGCGCAAGACGCGCTGGCCCATGTCTGCGCCTACGGCGTGTTCAATGACGTCAGCGCCAGCGAGCTGATCCGCCGCGACGGCTTCGGCCCAGGCAAGAACATCGCGACCTTCGGCCCGTTCGGCCCCTATCTCGCGACCAGCGACGAGGTCCCCGACCCGCAGGCGCTGCGGATCGGCCTGTCGATCGACGGGGTGAGCCTGCAGGACTCCACCACGGCCCGAATGCTGTTCTCGGTGGCCGACCTCGTCGCCCACCTGTCGCGGCAGACGGTGCTGGAACCGGGCGACGTGATCGCCACCGGCACGCCGGCGGGGATCGCGGCCCTACGCCAACCGCCGGCCTGGATCCGGCCCGGCACGACGATGACCGCCTGGGTCGAGGGTCTGGGCAGCCTGATCAGCCCCATCGTCGAGGAAGGTCCATGACCGAGCGCCCCATGGTCCTGTTGACCAACCCGATCCATCCGGAGGCGGAGGCGATGCTGGCCGTCCAGGCCCGCCCCGTCACCGCGCCAGATCCCAGCCCCGAGACTCTGCGGGCGCTCATCGCCGAGGCGGAGGGGCTCATCGTGCGCGTCAAGCTGCCCGACGATATCCTGGACGGCGCGACGCGGCTGCGCGGCCTCGTCCGCCACGGCGTCGGCCTCGACATGATCCCCGTCGCGGCGGCGACCGCGCGGGGCATTCCGGTCGCCAACCTGCCCGGCAGCAACACCCAGGCCGTGGCCGAGTACGTGTTCGCGGCGCTGTTCCACCTACGCCGCCAGGTCTGGCGTCTCGACGGCGGCCTGCGCGCGCAGGGATGGGGCGCCGTGCGACCGATCGCCGACGGCCTCGCCGAGATCGGCGGCAGCACCCTCGGGATACTGGGCTTGGGCGAGATCGGCGGGCGCGTCGCGCGGATCGCCCATCACGGCTTCGGCCTGCGCGTGCTCGGCGCCTCCCGCAGCGGCGCGACGCTCGGCGGTCTCGTCCAGGCGGTCGACCTGGAGACCCTGTTCGCGCAGAGCGACGCGGTGGTGATCGCCTGCCCGCTCACCGAGGCGACGCGCGGCCTCGTCGACGCGGCGCTGATCGGCCGGATGCGCTCGGACGCCGTCCTCATCAACGTCGCCCGCGGGCCCGTCGTCGAGACGGCCGCGCTCGCCGCCGCCCTGCATTCCGGCGCGCTCGCCGGTGCGGCACTCGACGTGTTCGACGTGCAGCCGCTGCCCCCCGACGACCCGCTTCTCGCCTGCCCGAACCTGCTGCTGACCCCGCACGTGGCCGGCATCACGCAGACCAGCTCGCGCGCGATGAGCGTCGGCGCCGTCGAGGAGATGCTGCGCATCCTGCGCGGCGAGCGACCGCGCAACCTCGTGAACCCCGAAATCCTGCCCGAGACCCTGTCCGCCTGAGGCAAGCCCATGCGCATCACCCGTATCCAGTCCGTCCCGATCTCGTTCCGGGTCCCCGAGGGTCAGAACGTCCGCCTCGGCATCGGCCGCGCGGTCAAGCGCGACGCCGTGCTCGTGAAGGTCGAGACCGACGAAGGCCTCATCGGCTGGGGCGAGGCCCATCACGGGCGCTGCCCGGGCGCCATCGCCAAGCTCATCGACACCACCCTGTCCGAGCTCGTCCTCGGCATGGATCCCCTCGACGTCAACGGCGTCTGGGCCCGGGTCTACCGGATGCAGCTCGCCAGCCACGGCATGGGCGCGGCCGCCGCGATGGCGTTGTCAGGCCTCGACATCGCCCTGTGGGACATCCGCGGCAAGGCGTCCGGATGGCCGATCTACCGGCTGCTCGGGGGTGGCCCCCGCGCGGTGCCGGCCTATGCAGGCGGCATCTCGCTCGGCTGGCAGGAGCCGGCCTCGCTCGCCGACGAGGCGCGCGCCCACGTCGCCGCCGGCTACCGGGCGGTGAAACTGCGCGTCGGCGACAGCCCCCGGCGCGACATCGCCCGAGTCGAGGCGGTGCGCGAGGCCCTGGGCGCCGACGTCGAGATCCTGGTCGACGCCAACACCGGCTACACGGTCGACGACGTCCGCCGGGTGATGCCGGCGTTCGAGGCGGCGGGGGTCGCGTGGCTGGAGGAGCCGTTCCCGCCGCATGACGCCTACAGCTACGGCGAGGCCGCGCGGCTCGGCACCGTGCCGCTCGCCGCCGGCGAGAATCACTTCACCCGCTACGAGTTCGTGCAGGCGCTGCAGGCCGGCTATCTCGGCTTCGTCCAGCCCGACCTGTCGAAGACCGGCGGCATCACCGAGACGATGCGGATCGCCGCCCTCGCCTCCGCGTGGAAGATCTCGGTCAACCCGCACACCTCGGCCACCGGCATCAACATGGTGGCGACGCTCCACCTGCTCGCGGCCGTCGACAACCCCGGCTACTTCGAGGGGGACGTGGCCCGGCACAACCCCTTCCGCGACGACGTGGTCGGTCTGCCCTACCGGCTCGACGCCGAGGGCAAGGTGTGCCCGCCGGACGGTCCGGGCCTCGGCGTCGAGGTCGACGAGCGCTTCCTCGCCGCCAATCCGCTGATCGACGGCCCCTGCTACGTCTGATCTCCTTTGACAGATCGCGCGGCCCCGCGACGCTCGGGGGCTTCGCACGAGCAAGAATTAAAAAAAGCTAGGTCGACCGGAGGGACGCGTGCTTCACTCGATCCAACAGCACAGGGAGCGCTACGCTGGCGTCCTGATCGCGGTGATCGGCCTGGGCGCCATCGCGGAATCGGCCACCTACGGCCTCGGCACGATGGCGGCGATCGGGCCAGGGGCTTTCCCGCTGGCCATGGGCGTCATCCTCCTGGCCTGCGGCCTCGGCATCGGGCTGTCGGAGGCTCCGGCCGCCGACGCGCACGACCACGACCGCGTCGACCTCAGCCGACCCGAATGGCGCGGTTGGGCCTGCATCATCGGCGGGATGCTCGCCTTCCTGCTGCTCGCCCGGACCGCCGGCCTGTTCCCGGCGACGTTCGCCTGCGTGTTCCTGTCGGCGATGGGCGACCGCACCTCGACGGTGCGCGGGGCCTCCCTCCTCGCGACCCTGATCGCGGCGTTCGGCTGCGCCCTGTTCTACTACGGCCTGCACATCCAGCTGCCGCCGTTCGCCTGGGGGCAGTCATGATCGGCACGGCGCTCACCGACCTCGCCCACGGCTTCGAGGTCGCCCTCCAGCCGACCAATTTCTTGGCCTGCTTCGCCGGGGTCCTGCTCGGCAACATCGTCGGCGTGCTGCCCGGGATGGGCGTGATGGCGGCGATCTCGATCCTGCTGCCGCTCACCTTCGCCATGCCGCCGGTGGCCGCGATCCTGATGCTGTCGGGCATCTTCTACGGGGCGCAGTACGGGGGCGCGATCTGCTCGATCCTGCTCAACCTGCCCTGCCATCCGCCGCACGCGGTGACCTGCCTCGACGGCTATCCCCTGACCCAGCAGGGCAAGGGCGGCACGGCGCTGGGCATCACCATGCTGGGCGGCTTCTGCGGCGCCTCGTTCGGCATCGTGATGATGATCTTCTTCGCCCCCCTCCTCGTGCGGGCGGCGCTGAAGTTCGGGCCCGCCGACGTGTGCTCGCTGATGCTGCTCGGGCTGCTCGCCGGCTCGACGCTGGCCCGCGGCTCGGCGCTGAAGGGCATCGCCATGACGACGCTCGGCCTCCTGCTCGGCATCTTCGGCACCGACGTCACGTCGGGCTACGAGCGCTTCACCTTCGGCCTGCCCGAACTCGCCGACGGGGTCGAGATCGTCGCCCTCGCGCTCGGGCTGTTCGGCATCGCGGAGTTCCTCAAGAGCGTGAACAAGGTCGAGCCGCTGCGCGGTGCCGCGGGCGTGCGCCTGCGCGACATGCGCCCGAGCAAGGCGGACCTGAAGCGCTCCGCCCTGCCGATCCTGCGCGGCACGCTGATCGGCAGCCTGTGCTCGCTCATCCCCGGCACCGGCCCGACCATCGCCTCGTTCGTCGCCTACGCAGCCGAGAAGAAGATCTCGCGCACGCCTGAGCGCTTCGGGCGGGGCGCGATCGAGGGCGTGGCCGCGCCCGAGACCGCGACGCACTCCTCGGTCCAGGGCGACTTCATCCCGACCATGAGCCTCGGCATCCCGGGCGATGCGGTGATGGCGCTGCTGCTCGCCGCCCTGACCATCCAGGGCATCACGCCCGGCCCGCTCTTGATCTCGCAGCACCCGGACATCTTCTGGGGCCTGATCGCGAGCTTCTGGGTCGGAAACATCCTCCTGATGGGGCTCAACGTCCCGCTGATCGGCGTCTGGGTGAAGCTGCTGACGATCCCCTACCGCTACCTCTATCCCAGCGCGCTGTTCTTCGTGTGCATCGGCGTCTACTCGACCAGCAGCAGCCTGTTCCAGGTCGGCGAGACGCTGGTGATCGGGATCTTTGGGTATCTCCTGCTGATCCTCGGCTTCCACCCGGCCCCGATCCTGCTGGGCTTCGTGCTCGGGCCGCGCTTTGAGGAGAACTTCAGGCGCGCCATGCTGCTCTCGCAGGGCGACCTGACGGTGTTCGTCGAGCGCCCGATCAGCGCCGCCTTCCTCGCCGTCTGCGCGATCCTGATCCTCGGACAGCTCTATCTGCGCTGGCGACGCCGGGGGGGATTGATACCTGACGGCCCCGTCGTGATGGAGGGATAGGCTCGCGCCGAGCACGATCCTTTCCGCCGAGACCAGGCGGCCGAACTTTGGCGAGAGGTCCAACCGGGGCAGGCATGCTTCTTGGAACGCGCCGCGTGATTCAGGGTGCGCGCGGGGAGCGCCGTTCGCCTCAGCGCGGCGAACCTTCGCGATACGCTCGAATCGTTCCGAGGACGCGGAAGCGGGGGCTTTCGCATCCCCTTACACCCACGCGTGGGGAGCTCCGTGGCTGCATCTGACCTCCATCCCGATCTCCTCGTCTTCGACGGCCTCGTCCTCACCTCCGGCGGTCGCCGGGAGCTCGAGCTCATGCGAGCCGGTGGGCTGACGGGGGCTAACTTCACCTGCTCGGTGTGGGAGGGGTTTCGCCCGACCATGGAGCGCGTCGCGCGCTGGAAGATATCGCTGGCCGCCAACGCCGACCTCGTGCGCCCGGTGCTCACCGCCGCCGATCTGCGCGCCGCCAAGCGGGAGGGCCGGATCGGCGTGGTCCTGGGCTGGCAGAATGCCTCGGCGATCGAGGACCAGATCCCGTTCATCCAGCTCTTCCACGACGTCGGCGTGCGCGTCGTGCAGCTGACCTACAACACGCAGAACCTCATCGGCTGCGGCTGCTACGAGGCGCGCGACTCCGGCCTCACCGGCTTCGGCCACGAGGTCGTGGCGGAGCTGAACCGCGTGCGCATGCTGATCGACCTGTCGCATGTCGGGCCCAAGACCTCCGAGGAGGCCATCGCCGCCTCACGCCTGCCGGTCTGCTACTCCCACGTGGCCGCGCGGGCCTTGAAGGATCATCCGCGCAACAAGTCGGACGACCAGCTCCGCGCCCTCGCCGAGAAGGGCGGGTTCGTCGGCGTGACCTTCTTCACCACGTTCCTGGCGCGCGGCATGGACGCGACCCTCGACGACTTTCTCGACGTCGTCGAGCACATCATCGGCGTCGTGGGCGAGGAGGGCGTCGGCTTCGGCACCGACGCCCGGCAGCGCTACGAGGCATGGTCGATCTACTGGGAAGACTACACCGAGGCCGACCCGCCTTACTGGACGCACGACAAGGGTTACGCCCGCCAGCTCACGACCTTCGCCCCGCAGCGCCGGCCCGCGGCCTTTGTCGATTACGCAAGCTACGGCGCGCTGACCGTCGCCATGGAAGCGCGCGGCTGGCCGGAGTCTCGCATCCGGCGCGTCATGGGCGAGAACTGGGTTCGCTTCCTCGGCGATGTCTGGGGCGCGTAGCCTCACGGAGCGGTCGAAGGGTTCGAGGATGATGGCGATCGTCGGCTTCCGTCTCGCATCACCGTATCGCCGGCCCTGGCGGCGGGTGCTCGCCGCGGCGCTGATCGCCCTGCTCGCCAGCCTGCCCGGCGCGGCGCGGGCCGAGAAGACCGAGATCGCCATCGCCAAACAATTCTCGATCGCGTTCCTGCCGCTCATCGTCATGGAGCGCGACCGCCTGATCGAGAAGCACGCCCGCGAGGCGGGCCTGCCAGAGGTCAAGGTCAACTGGCTCACCTTCAGCGGGCCGGACACGATGATCTCCTCACTCTTGTCCGGAAGCGCGGACGTGGCGGCGGCCGGCATCCCGGGGGCGCTCATCGTCTGGGCGCGCACGCGCGGTTCGCGTCAGGCGGTGAAGGGCATCGCGGCGATCGGCGCGGTGCCGCTCTATCTCGTGACCCGCAACCCGGCGATCGCCTCCGTGCGGGATTTCAAGGACACCGATCGGATCGCCACCCCGGGCGGCAAGGGCACGATCAACGCCGTCCTGCTGCAGATGGCGGTCGCGCAGACCCTGGGCGAGGCGAGCGTCCCCCGGTTCGATCCCCTGCTGTTCTCGATGGGCCAGCCCGATGCCACCACGGCTATGCTGGCGGGCGTCGATACCGTGAAGAGCGTCGTCAGCACGCCGCCTTTCCAGGATCAGCTGCTCGCCGCGCCCGGGATGCGCCGGCTGTTCAGCTCGTTTGCCGTGATGGGCGGGCCGCACAGCTACGCCAACGTCCTGGCGACGACCCGCTTCCACGACGAGAACCCGAAGCTGTTCGGCGCGATCGTGGCGGCCCTGAAGGAGGCTGAGGCGGCGATCACGGCCGACCCGCGCGGTGCGATCGCGGGCTGGATCGCCGCCACCGGATCGAAGTTGCCGATCACCGTCGCCGCGCGCGTCCTGGACGAGCCCGGGACCAACTGGAGCCTCACCCCGCAGAACGTGATGACGTTCGCCGACTTCATGGCGCGCACCGGCATGATCGCGAGCGCGCCCGCGTCGTGGCGCGATCTCTACTTCCCGGAAGCCGTGTCCGATCGGCCCGGCGGCTGAGGGTTCGATACTCGCCGCGAACGAGGCGAAGGTGCGCGCGGCCTTCTGGGGCGGCCTCACCCTCCGGTCGAGACTTCGCCGCGTCATCGCCGCTGGGTCCGTATCTGAGCGAGCGGCCGCGCCCGCGCTCAGGATGCGAAGCGGCCGACGGCGTAGGGGGCCGGATCGATCGGGGCGGCGCGCCGTGCCAACAGCGCGGCGACCAGGCGCCCGCTCGGCGGACCGGCGGTCATGCCGTAGTGGCCGTGGCCGAACGCCAGGTGCAGGCCCGGCTGCTGCGGGACCGGACCGAGCACGGGCAGCGTGTCTGGGAGCGAGGGCCGGAACCCGAGCCACAGCTGCGGCTCCCCGTGGGTGAGGCCGGGGAAGAGCGCGCGCGCGTGCTCGGCCAGGATCCGGGCGCGGGTCTCGTCCGGCGGGGCGTCGAGCCCCGCGAACTCGACCGTTCCGGCCGCGCGCAGGCCCCCTTCCATCGGCGTCACCCCGAAACCGCGCGACTTGTAGCTGATCGTGTAGCGCGGCTCGATCGACGGCGCGGGCAGCATGGCGTGATAGCCGCGCTCGGTCTCGAGCGGCACGCGCACGCCGAGCGGATCGAGCAGCGCCTTCGACCACGCGCCGCCGGCGACCACGACATCGGCGCCAACGCGGTTTGCGACGTTGGTCCAGACCGTGAAGCCGCCGCCCTCACGCGGGATGAGCTTCAGGGCCCGCTCGGCCACGATCGTGCCGCCCTCGCCGCGCAGACGCTCGGCCAGGGCCCCGACGAGCCGGGCGGGGCTGATCGTGTAGCCGTTGCCGGGCACGAGGAGCGCGCGCCGCACGGCGCGGGAGATGCCGGGCACCATCTGCTGCAGGTCGTCGGCCCCGAGCACCTGCGCCTCGATGCCGTGCCGCTCGCGGATCTGCCGCTCGACGCGCGCGCCCGCGCCCTCGCCCTCGCCGTCCCAAACCTGGATCTGGCCGGTGCGCCGGACGAGCTCGCCGAACGCCTGCGCTCCGATCAGGTCCTGCCAGCAGGCGAACGCGTCCTTGTGCAGGGCGCGCAGCGCGTCCGAGATCGCCAGGACGCGCTCGATCCGCCCCTCCTTGATCCAGCGCATCAGCCAGGGCAGCGCGGTGGGCAGGTAGGAGGGGTGGACGACGAGGGGCCCCTTCTTGTCCCGGAGCCAGCCGGGCACCTGGCGCAGCATGCCGGGCATCGCGATCGGCGAGGCCGTGTCGGCGCTGATCATGCCGGCGTTGCCGTAGGAGGCGCCGCCGCCCGGCGGCAGCGGATCGATCACGGTGACATCCCGACCGGCGCGCCGGAGGTAGAGCGCGGTCGACAGTCCGACCACGCCCGCGCCGAGGACGATCGCGGTGTTCTCATCGCTCATGCGGCGTCTCCGGCGGCCGAGGATAGGCGGTGGTTCGACCGTGATCGGTCGGACGGATGGCGTCCGGACTCCGCCCCGGCGATCGCGCACCGCGCGCGGCGCCCGCGCGGTGCGGCCGGGATCGTGGGAGCGGGGCGAGAGCCAGGCATGGGGTCATGTGGCCCGGCGCCGGCGCAGGAGCGCGTCGGCGGCCAGGATCACGCCCGTGACACCGATCAGGAACGCGCTGACCGCCGCCACCGTCGGCTCGACCTGCATGTGCAGGCTGTTCCAGATGCGCACCGGCAGGGTTTGCGTGGCCGCGTTGGTGAGGAAGAGCGAGATGACGAGCTCGTCGAAGGAGGTCAGGAACGCGAACAGGGCGGCCGAGGCGAGGCCGGGTGCGGCGAGCGGCACGACGACGGTGCGCAGCGTCCGCGCGCGACTCGCGCCTAGGCTGAGGGCCGCCTGCTCCAGGCGCAGATCGACGGATTGCAGCGCGGACAACAGGATCAGCAGGACGACCGGGAAGGCGATCACCGCGTGGCACAGACCGACCCAGACCACGCTCCCGACCAGCCCGAGGCGCGCGGACGCGTAGTACATGGCGATCGCCGTGACGACGGTCGGCGAGACGATCGGTAGGAGCGCGACGGCCAGGATCAGCCTCTTGGCCGGGAACGCGCCGCGCACGAGCGCGTAGGCGGCCAGGAACCCGACTCCGGTGGCGACGACGCACGCCACGCCGCCGATCGTGAGGCTCGACCACAGCGCGGCGCGCCAGGCCGGATCGCCGAGGAAGGCCGCAAACCAGCGCAGCGACAGGGAGGTGGGCGGGAAGCGCAGGAGGGTGCCACCGCTGAAACCCAGCACCACCACGATGGCGATCGGCAGAATCAAGAGCAGGCAGCCGCATCCGACGAACAGCGGCAGCGCGGCGCGCACGCTTCAGGCCCCCATCATGCGGCGCAGATCCGTCACGCGGGCGTAGACCGCGAAGAGGATCAGGGTCGCTGTGAGCAAGACCACCGACATCACAGCTGCGCTCGGCCAGTCGATCAGGATCTCGACCGCCCGCTCGATCAGCATCGCGACGGTGACGTCGCCGGGGCCGCCCATCAGCGCGGGCGTGATGAAGAAGCCGAGCGCCAGGATGAGGACGATGAGCGAGCCCGACACGACCCCCGGGACCGACAGCGGGAAGTACACGCGCCGGAACAGGTAGAGCGGGCTCGCCCCGAGGGCGCGCCCGGCCCGCAGCAGGCTCGGGTCGATCGCCTTCATAGTCGCGTAGAGGGTGAGCACCATGTAGGGCAGCAGCACGTAGGCCATGCCGACCACGATCGCGAAGGTGTTGTAGAGGAGCGCCAGGGGCGCCCCGATGAGCCCCGACGCGCCCAGGAGCTCGTTGATGAGCCCGCTGCGGCCTAGCACCACGGTCAGCGCGTAGGTCCGCACGATCACGCTGGTGAAGTACGGCACGATCACGCAGAACACGACGAGCGCGGCGCGCCAGCCGCGGCGATTGGCCAGGTAGAACGCGATCGGGTAGCCGATCACCAAGGTCGCCAACGTGACGAGGATCGAGACCCAGAACGTCGTGAGCGCGGCGATCTGCATCGAGCGCGCGGTCAGCACGTCGACGAAGAGGTCAGGCACCTCGGCGGGCGCCGTCTCGACGAACAGGGTCCGCGCCAGGAACCAGGCGAGCGGCCCGAGGAACAAAAGCGCGAGCAGGCCGAGCGCGGGCAGGAGCAGGAGCCACGTCCGGTCCCGGCCCATCAGGCCGCGTCCGGTGGCAGGATCACCGTGTCGGCGGGCGACCACGCGAGGGCGACGCGCGCGCCGGGCTCCGGGTGGTGATGGGCGGCTACGTTCGGGGCGTCGGCGGTCACGAGCGTGCCGCTGCCCGTCTCGACGGCGTAGCGCACGACGCTGCCGAGGAAGGACGCGCGCCGCACCGTGCCGCTCAGGCGGTTGACACCGTCGCGCGGCGGATCGGCTAAAGGGTGCAGGGTCAGCTTCTCCGGGCGCACGAACAGCTGACCCTCAGCCTCCGCCGCGCGCGTCGACGCTTCGTCCGCGTGTAGCACCGTCCCGTCCCTGAGCTGAAACGCGACGCGGCCCGAGCCGGGCGTCACGATCCTGCCCGGCAGGAGGTTCGCCTCACCCAGGAAGCGGGCGGTGAAGGCGTTGACCGGGCGCTCGTAGACGGCGCGGGGCGCGCCGATCTGCTCGACGCGGCCACGGCTCATGATCGCCACGCGATCGGACAGGTTCATCGCCTCCTCCTGATCGTGGGTGACGTAGAGGACGGTCATGCCGAGCCGCCGCTGGATCTCCTTGATCTCGACCTGCAGGTCGTAGCGGAGGTTCTTGTCGAGGGCGCCGAGCGGCTCGTCCATGAGCACGACGGGCGGTTGGAACACGATCGCCCGGGCGATGGCCACGCGCTGCTGCTGCCCGCCCGAGAGCTGGCGCGCGTAGCGGTCGGACAGGTGCTTGAGCTGAACGAGGTCGAGCGCGGAAGCCACCCGCTCGCGCACGAGCGCCTTCGGCATCCCGCGGGCGCGAAGCGGGAACGCCACGTTCTCGAACACGTCCATGTGCGGGAAGATCGCGTAGTTCTGGAACACCATCCCGAAGCCCCGCCGCTCCGGGGGCACGGCCGCGAGGTCGACCCCCTCGACCAGGAGGCGCCCGGCGTCGATCGACGCGAACCCCGCGACCATCATCAGGGTCGTGGTCTTGCCCGAGCCGGAGGGGCCGAGCAGCGAGAAGAACTCGCCCGCCTGGATCCGGGTGTCGAAGCGGTCCACGACGGTCTCGGAGCCGTAGATCTTGGTCAGCCCCTGGAGCTCGAGCGCCTTGCCGGCCGGTGCCGAGATGGCGGCCGCCGCGCGCTCGTGCGGGCGGGCGAGGCCGACGGCGCTCGGCACGGTCACGCCCCGTCCGATCACAGCACCCAATTCGACCAAGCGCGGCTCACTTTGGTTCGGTTGGCCGACCACCAGTTGATGTCGTTTCTGAAGCCCTTCGACACGGTCCAGGGCGTGCCGGTCGCGGGATCGAGCAGGAGCTTCGAGGTGTGCGGGTAGACCTTGGTGTTGACCGGGATCGCCTTGTACTCGGCGAGCCAGCGCTTCTGCACGTCCTCGCTGATCGAGTAGTCGATGAACTTGAGCGCGGCCTCGGGCACTTTGGCCCCTTTCGGAATGGCGTAGGACTGCACCAGCACCTGGTTCTGGTTCCACTGGATGCCGAGCGGCGCACCGCCGTCGATGGAGGCCTGGGCCCGGGTATTCCAGAGCACGCCGAGCACGGCCTCCTTGTCGGCCATCATCTGAGCGGATAGCGCGCCGGTGTCCCAGAATTTGGGCACGCTGGGCTTGATCCGGCCCATGGATTTGAGGGCGCGCTCGATGTCGACGGGGTAGACCTTGTCCATCGCCACGCCGTCGGCGAGGAGCGCGATCTCGAGGTTGGGGGCGCCGGACTCGATCCCGGCCAGCGTGCGCGGCCCTGGGAACGCCTGCGTGTCCCAGAACTCGGACCAGGATTTCGGTTCGGAGCCGGGCTTGAACACGTCCGTCCGGTAGCACAGCACGAACGCGTACACGAACGAGCCGACTTGATAGGGGAGCTTCAGGCTTGGATCGATGTCCTCGAGCTTCGTGTAGCGAAACGCGCCGTAGTCGATCGGGACGAGCGCGCCCGCCTCCTCGAGCATGAGGTTGGCGTCGTTGCCGGTGTCGATGCAGTCGATCTCGACCTGTCCGGCCTTGTACATGGCGAGCAGTTTGCCCACCGTGCTC
The DNA here is from genome assembly GCF_022829605.1 of Methylobacterium sp. E-065. Classification (GTDB taxonomy): domain Bacteria; phylum Pseudomonadota; class Alphaproteobacteria; order Rhizobiales; family Beijerinckiaceae; genus Methylobacterium. The sequence goes on from NZ_JAKSYD010000068.1 coordinate 29,968, forward strand.
GGGACCGGTACGATCTCGATGCCGGTCTCCTTCAGGAACGGCTCGTAGACGGTCCGGCGCTTGATCTCGTCGAAGGAGCCGCCGGGGGTGCGAACGCGCAGTTGCGTGGCGGCCCGGGCGGGGTTCGTGATCACGGCCGGCATGGCGAGCAAGGCCGCACTACCCACCATGAGGTCGCGCCGCGTCGGGGTCGTGGACAGCTTCGGCACCGCGCGCTCCCATCACCTCGGAGCGGAGTGTAGACGCAGGAAATACTGTCGGGCTAGCGGAAATCACGGGCATTACTGATCGCATTTGCGACGTCCCGCACACGCAGCGGGCTGCCGGGGTGGCCCGCGATCGAGCCCTGCACTTGCATAGGTCTGTCTGAGGCCGGACCGTGGTCGCGCCGGCGGTCGAAGGAAGCGTCCATGATCAAGAGCGAGCCGTACTGGTGGCAAGCGGCACCTCTGGCTGCCTCGGATCCCACGCCCGTGCGCGGCACTGCCGACGTGGTCATCGTCGGCGCGGGCTATACAGGGCTGTCCGCGGCGCTGACGCTGGCCCGGGCCGGCCGCAGCGTTCAGGTCTTCGACCGGCAGAAGCCCGGTGAGGGCGCCTCGTCCCGCAACGGCGGCATCACGAGCGGCAACCTGCGACCCTCGCTCGCCGCGTTGACGAAGCAGTTCGGCGCCGAGCGGGCGGCTGCCCTCGTGGCCGAGTCCAAGGCGGCGCGCGAGGACCTGTACCAGTTCATCGCCGAGGAGGGCATCGACTGCGACTTCAAGCTCGTCGGCCGCTTCGCCGGTGCGTCCCGTGCCGCAGACTACGAGCGCCTGGCGCGGGAGGCCGATCACCTGCGCAGCGCGTTCGGCATCGAGGCTTACCCGGTCGGGCGCGGCGAGCAGCAAAGCTACATCGGCTCGACGTTCTACCACGGCGGCAACGTCCGCATGGACATCGGCGGCCTTCATCCGGCGAAGCTGCACGCCGCGATGCTCCGCCTCGCCCGGGACGCGGGCGCCCTCGTGCACGGCGAGACCGCCGTTCTCGGCATCCGGGACGAGGCCGGCGGCTACGAGGTTCTGACCGCGCGGGGGGCGGTCCGCGCCAGCCACGTGATCGTCGGCACCAACGGCTACACGGATCGGTTCGACCGGTGGCTGCGCAGCCGCCTCGTACCCGTGCGCAGCCGCATCATCGCGACCGTACCGCTCTCGGCCAATCTCATGGGTGAATTGATGCCGAGCCGCATGATGTACTCGGAGACGCGCAAGCTCCATTACTACTACCGGCCCTCCCCGGACGGGACGCGCATCCTATTCGGCGGCCGCGATGGAACGATCGCCGGCGACGCGGAGTGGCCCACTGCGAGCCTGCGCCGCGCCCTTGCAGATATCTTCCCTCAGCTCGCTGGTGTCACGATCGAACACAGCTGGTACGGCAACGTCGCCATGAACCGCGACATGGTCCCCCGCATCTTCGCGCGATCTGGCCGGCGCTACGCCGCGGGCTACTGCGGATCGGGCGTGGTTTGGGCGCGATGGGCCGGCCGGAAGGCGGCGCTTCAGGTGTTGAGCGATCAGGCTGGAGGCTCGGCCCTCGACTTCCGCCCGCCGCGGTGGGTCCCGCTTATTTCTGGCAAGGCGTGGTTCATGCCGGCCGTGTTCGGCTGGTTGCGCTTCCGGGATTGGTTAGCCACTCGGGAATGAGAACATCCCAGGGCAAAAGTTGCCTCGTCAGCCTCCCGCGATGTCCGCCTCTCGGCGACCGGCGCAACTGTTCGAACGGCGGGAACGGACGGAAGCCGAACGTCCGCTCCTGCGCGTGATGACGATCCGGCATGGCGTAGTCTGGCCGAAAGCGGAATGACCGCTTCGGAAAAGGCAGATCGGAGAAGCGGACAACCTCCTATCGACCCGACGCGGTCACAGGACATGATCGGCGCGGCTCACCAAAAACGCGCATCGAGCAACAGTTGGGAGATACTTTTCGTCGTCAAGAAGCAAACGGCGTGGGTATTTCAGACCAGTCCGTTGAAGATGTCGGGGCACCCAAGGCCGAGACCGGTTGCGAATGCCGAAGATCAACCTGTAGCGAGGAGTCGGAGCGGAACAGGGTTTTCAGGAAGGCCGAAACCGCCCTGATGCGGGGCGAGAATTGCAGGTCGGTGTGGACGTTGAGCCAGAGATCTCGGGTTGTCGACAAGTCATCGTGCAGTACGGGGACCAAGAGGTCGCGACTGGTAACCGCGAAGCTTGGGAGGAGGACGATGCCGAGCCCTCCGGCGGCCGCCTGCTTCTGCGCGATCATGCTCGTCGAATGGAACACGGTACGCCGATCCGCAATGATCTCGTCGAGCCACCGAACGCAATCGACCTGCACGAGGTCCTCGACGTAGGTGACAAAGGCGTGGCGCTCCAGATCCTGGATGGATTGGGGCGTTCCCGCCCGGTCGAGGTAGCCCGGCGAGGCGTACAGCCCGAGCCGGAAGCGGCCGATCCGCTCGGAGACGAGCCCTTGTCCCGGAGGCTTAAAAAAGCTGAGGAAAAGGTCGGCCTCCCGGCGGTTCACGTAGACTGTCTGAGACGAGGTCAGCAGCTCGACGGTGAGGTGGGGGTGCGTCTCGTGCAGGCACACGAACCGCTCAGCGAGGTAGAGGGAGGCGATTCCTTCCATCGTCGCAAGCCGGACGCGGCCCCCGGCCTGCCCCGATCCGGGGGTGACCTCCTCCTCCATAGCGATGATGGCGCTCTCCACCCGCTCCGCATGGCGCAGCAAGCGCTGGCCCGCCTCGCTTAGGCGCAGGCCGGAGGGTACACGCTCGAACAGGGAGACGCCCAGGGCAGCTTCCAGATGGGCGAGTCGTCGGCTGACGGTCGATTGATCGACCCGCAGCCTCTTGGCCGCACCCGCAAGGCTGCCCCCACGGGCGGCATGGACGAAGACCTTCAGGTCATCCCAGTCGAGCTGATCGAGGGCACGCATCGCCTCGCGCGCCGCAAGAGGCGCGCCACGTCGGCGGCTCGGGATCTGTGCAAGGGCGCTTGCGGAATTGGCCGCTTCAAGCCGCGGACGAGGCGCCTAAGCTCGGCTTAGAAAGGGTAACCTATGCATCCCCGTTTCAAGGCAGCAGCCATCCATGCCGCACCGGTCTTCCTCGACGCCACGGCGACTACGGACAAGGCGGTCTCGCTCATCCACGAAGCGGCCAGGGCCGGCGCGGCCCTCGTCGCCTTCCCGGAAACCTTCATCCCGGCCTTTCCAGTCTGGGCCGCCCTGGCTGCGCCGATCGACAATCACGACCTGTTCACCCGCATGGCCGACCAGTCGGTCCTCGTCGACGGGCCGGAAGTCGCCCGCATCCGCGAGACCGCGAAGGCGGCGGGGGTCATCGTCTCCATCGGTTTCAGCGAGCGTTCGCCCGTGAGTGTCGGCTGCCTGTGGAACAGCAACCTGCTGATCGGCGAGGGCGGCGACATCCTCAACCACCACCGCAAGCTCGTACCGACCTTCTACGAGAAGCTTGTCTGGGCGGCAGGCGATGGAGCCGGGCTGCGGGTGGTCGAGACCGCGATCGGACGCATCGGCCAACTCATCTGCGGCGAGAACACCAATCCGCTGGCCCGCTTCAGCCTGATGGCGCAGGGCGAGCAGTTCCACATCTCGTCCTGGCCGCCGGTTTGGCCGACGCGGCGCCCAGCGGGCGGAGGCAATTACGACAACCTCGCCGCGAACCGACTCCGGGCGGGCGCCCATTGCTTCGAGGCCAAGGTCTTCGGCCTTGTCACCGCGAGTGTGCTCGACCGGGCGGCGTTCGACACCATCGCCGCCTGCGATCCCCGGGCCGCCGAGGTGCTGGAAGCAACCCCGCGCGCGGCCTCGTTCTTCCTCGATCCCACCGGTGCCCAGATCGGCGAAGCCCTTCGGGACGAGGGGATCCTCTACGCGGAGATCGACCTCGCAGCCTGCATCGAGCCGAAGCAGTTCCACGACGTGGTCGGCTACTACAACCGCTTCGACGTGTTCGACCTCACGGTGAACCGCCGCCGCCTCGCCCCCGCGGCCTTTCGCGATCCCGGCTCGGCCCCGCCGCCCACGACCGTGTCCGCGCCCGTTCCCGGCGACGGCGCGTGACTTGCTGAGCTTTACCTCGACCCCTGCCTAAGCGGAGATGTGCCCTGATGTTCGACCGTCGTAAGCTGCTCCTCGGGGGCGCCGCCGGGCTGATGCTGCCGGGTTTGGCCCGGGCGCAGGCGCCCGCCGCGATCGGCACCTTCCCGGAGGGCGTCAGCGCCGACTCCGTCTTCGTCGGCCTCAACATGCCCCTGACAGGCGTCTTCTCAGGTGATGGCAACGACCTCAAGCTCGGCTATGAACTCGCCATCGCGCAGATCAACGGGGGTGGCGAGATCCCGGCTGCCTGGGGCCTGAAGGGCAAGGGCGTCCTTGGACGCCAGATTCGCTACAAGGTCGCCGACACGGAGGGGAAGCCCAACGTCGCGGTGCAGGCGGCGACCCAGTTCATTCAGCGTGACAAGGCGATTCAGTTCTCGGGCTCCGTGAGCAGTTCCGAGGCCATCGCCCTGGAGGAACTCGCGAGCCGCGACAAGGTCCTCTACATGGTCGGCATTGCCGGTTCGAACGACGTCACCGGCAAGAACTGCCAGCGCTACGGCTTCCGCTCGCAGCAGAACGCCTTCATGGCCGCCAAGGCGCTGGCCCCGGTGGTGGCAAAGGCACTCGGTCCCAAGCGCAAGATGGCCTTCCTGGTGCCGGACTACACCTACGGCCAGACGGTCTACGAATCTTTTGCCAAGTTCGCCAAAGAGGCGGGCTGGACACAGGTTCTGAAGGAGACCGTGCCGCTGGGCACCGCGGATTACAGCTCGGCGCTCCTCAACATCGCTAATAGCGGTGCCGACGTCTTCGTGAACATCTGCTTCGGCGCCGATGCGGTCGCCTCAACCAAGCAGGCCGAGCAGTTCGGCGTCCTGTCGAGCATGAAGCTCGTCGTGCCGAACCTGTCCTCCTTCCAGGACAAGGAACTGGGCGCCGAACTGATGCAAGGCGTCTATGGCTCCTGCGATTTTTGGTGGACGCTGGAGGATCGCTACCCCCTCGCCAAGACCTTCGTGGCGAGCTTCCTCGACAAGAACAAATATCATCCGCGCTGGGGCGCCCACATTGCCTACATGCAGACCTATCTCTGGGCGCTTACGGTCGAGCGGGTCGGCGGGTTCAACCCGGTTGACATGATCAAAGCGATGGAGGCCTCGAAGAGCCAGCCCTATGACTCGACCATCGGCCGCGTCTATTACCGTGCCGAGGACCACCAGATGGTCCGACCGATCCCGATCCTGAAAGGCAAGGCGCCCGCCGCGATGAAGGGGCCGGAGGATTTCTACGAGATCGTGGACATGGTCGAGGGGGAGAGCGTGATGAACCCGACCGACCTGTTCGGTTGCAAGCTCGGCCCCTACACCTGAGGGACCGGCCATGCCCAGCACGGCGGTTCTCCTCTCTCAGGCCTTCAACGGCCTTGCCCTCGGGAGCCTTCTGGCGCTCGTGTCCAGCGGGCTCACCATCATCCTGGGCACCCTGGGGGTGCTCAACTTCGCCCACGGCGCGCTGTTCGCCGTGGGGGCCTACACCGCCTTCGTGATGATGTCAGCGACGCATTCCTTCCTGCTCGCCCTGCTCGGCGGCTGCGCCATCATGCTGGTTGTCGGCTTCGCCATGGAGCGCCTGGTGATCCGCCATTTCTACGCGAGGCCAGACGAGGACCAGATCCTCGTCACCTACGGCATTGGCATCGTCCTCGTGGAGGCATTGCGCGCGTGGTTCGGGGGGAACAGCCAGCGGGTGCCGGTGCCCTCGTGGGGCGTGGGGGCGACCAAGCTCGGCTTCCTCGTCTACCCGACCTACCGACTCCAACTGATCGGCATCGTCGCGGCGCTCCTCCTCGGCCTCTACCTCGTCCTCTACCGGACGGCGATCGGCCTCGTGGTGCGGGCGGGCATCGAGAATGCCGGCATGGTCGGCATCCTCGGCATCGACGTGCGCCGCACCTTCCTCCTCGTCTTCGGCATCGGCGTCGTCGCGGTAGGGCTCGCCGGGATGCTCTACGCCCCCGTCGTCTCGGTGACGCCTGACATGGGCGCCAGCTTCATGGTGCAATCCTTCGTGGTCATCGTGCTGGGCGGGCTCGGCTCGTTCCCCGGTGCGGTGGTGGGAGGGCTGATCGCAGGCGAGGTCATCAGCCTGACGAGCGCCTTCAGCTCCGCCTATTCGGAGGTGATGCTCTACGGCCTGATGGCTCTGGTGCTGGTGGCGCGCCCGCAAGGGCTGTTCGGCACGGAGGGCCGCGTCTGATGCCCCCTGCTCTCCGCCGCATCCTCCCCGAACTGGCGCTCGCCGCCTTCCTATTGGTCGCCCCTCTCCTGCTGCCGCCGCTGGGCTTCTCGCACGACCTGCTGTCGCGGGCGCTCAATTGGGCGCTGTTCGGCCTCGGGCTCGACATCCTGTTCGGTCTCACGGGCCTCCTCTCCTTCGGCCAGGCCGCCTTCTACGGGACGGGCGGGTTCGTCACCGCCACCCTCCTCGTCTCCGGGACGGTGGGAAGCGTCTGGCTCGCCCTCCTGGCCGGGACGCTGGCGGCGGGGCTGTTCGGCCTACTCGTCGGGTGGCTCGCCGTCCGGCGCATCGGCATCTACTTCGCCATGATCACCCTGGCCTTCGGCCAGATGGCGTATTTTATCGAAAACTCCCCGCTCTCGGGCTGGACCGGCGGCGAGAACGGCATCGCCGGCGTGCCCCTTCCGACAATCGGCTTCGGGGCGGACGCGGTGCGGATCACCGCCGGGCTGCCGATGTACACGCTCCTTGCGGCCACCTTCCTTGTCGGCTTCGTCCTGGCCCGCCGCATCGCGAAATCTCCTGTGGGGCTGATTCTGCGGGCGGTGAAGGAGAACACCGCCCGCGTGGCGATGCTCGGCCACGACGTCCCGGCCTACAAGCTCGCCGCCTTCACCATCGCCGCGCTCTATGCGGGGCTCGCCGGGGCGATGCTCGGGCCGTTCCAGAGCTATATGCCGCCGGACGCTTTCGCCCTGGAGACCTCGGGGCAACTCGTGGTGCAGACCATCGTCGGCGGCGTCGGCACCTTGGTCGGGCCACTGGTCGGCGCGGCCCTCTGGCTGTGGCTGCGCGACAACCTCCAGCTCATCCCTGGCCTCGGTCCGCTGTGGAAGCTCGTCCTTGGGCTCGCCTTCATCGGCCTCGTGATCGGCCTCCGTCGGGGCATCTGCGGGGAGATCCTGCATCTCTGGAACCGCCGCCGGGAGGCCCATCGCCTCCGCGCGGAGCTGGCCCGAACGGAGGCCATCGAGGTGAGCGGCGGGGCACCGGCCCGCGCCATCCCGGCTGAGATCGCCCTGCCGATGCCGCGCCCGGCGGTGGACGGACGCAGCGCGCGCGGGGAGATCGCCCTTGAGGCGCGCGGGCTCGCCCGGCACTACGGTGGCCTGAAGGCGGTCGATGGCGTGAGCTTCACCGTGCGCCGGGGTTCGATCCATGCGGTGATCGGGCCGAATGGGGCGGGCAAGAGCACCCTGTTCAAGATGCTCTCCGACGAGGTGAGCCCGAGCGCGGGCGAGGTGCTGCTGTTCGGCGAGCGTCTGACCGGGGGCGGCGTAAGCCGGGCGGCCCAGCGGGGTATCGCCAAGAGTAACCAGCTCAACCAGCTCTTCCTGAACCTCACGGTGCAGGACAACCTGCGGGTAGCGGCGCTGGCGCGGGCGCGGGGCGGCTTCCGTCTGGATCTTCTCGCCCCCGCCGACGGACGCCCCGAGATGGAGGCGCAGGTCGCGACCCTGATGGACCTTCTCGATCTCAGCGAGCGAGCCGGCACCCCGGCGAGCGTCCTGGCCTATGGTGAGAAGCGACGGCTGGAGATCGGCATGGCGCTCGCCACCAGCCCGAACGTGCTGCTCCTCGACGAACCCTTGGCCGGCATGAGCCTGTCGGAGCGGGCGGCGACCTGCGCCCTGATCCGACGCATCGCGAAGGCTTGCACGGTCGTCGTGGTGGAGCACGACCTCGACGCTATCTTCGACCTCGCCGAGCGGATCACCGTGCTGTGCGAGGGCCGCCTCCTTGCCGACGGCCCAACCGATTCCGTGCGCCGGGACGCAGCCGTCCAGCGCGCCTATCTCGGTGCCGGGCCAGCGGAAGCTGGTGCCACGCTGGGGAGCGCCGCATGAGCCTGCTCGAAGTCGAGGGCATCGACACCCTCTACGGCGATTCCCACGTCCTGTTCGGTGTCTCCCTGCGAGTGGAACAGAACGAGGTCGTGGCCCTGCTCGGCCGCAACGGTGCGGGCAAGACCACGACGCTGCGCACCCTCATGGGCGTGCTCAGCCCTAGGACGGGCACGATCCGCCTCGACGGTCAGCCGATCCACGGGCTCCCGCCCTCGAAGATCGCCCGCGTCGGCATGCAGCTCGTGCCGGAGGAGCGCGCCGTGTTCGGCGGCCTGACCGTGGAGGAGAACCTCCGGGTCGCGTGCCTAAGCGCCCCTAAGGCGTGGCCCCTCAGCCGGATCTGGGAGATCTTCCCCCGGCTCAAGGAGCGACGCACCTCGCGGGGGCGCACCCTCTCGGGGGGCGAGCAGCAGATGCTCTCGATCGCCCGCGCCCTGGTCCGCGACCCGCGCATCCTCCTCCTCGACGAACCCTTTGAGGGGCTGGCGCCACTGATCGTTCAGGATCTAGTCGTGTTGACGAAGCGTCTGGCCGCGGAAGGGCGCACGATCGTCGTGGTCGAGCAGAACGTCGCAGCGGTACTGAGCTTCGCCGATCGGGTCTACGGCTTCAACAACGGCCACGTCGTCTACGAGGGGCAGGCTTCAGCTCTCCGAACGGATCCCGCTCCAATGAGGGACTTCATGGGCTTGGCGCTGTGAGCGAGACCACGGACACTGTCTTGATGCCGCTGCTTATATCAAGAGGTCACCACCTTGAATCGGTTAACCTGAGGATGTTTGATCGCGCGATTTGATGTCGGTTCTTGCTGCATTTTGCCCGAAAAAAGACCGGCGGCAATCCATGCATCCGAGACGTTCGGACACGCGATGCGTTGCGGCAGATGCTGGCCGAAAGCGCTCTGGCGGTGTTCGGTTGCGCGAGGTGCTAAACCGGACATCACAGCGTTCTCGCTGCCGGCTGCCGGCTGCCGGCTGCCGACGGACACGTTTTTTCGACGTTTGAATTTCCGACGTGGTTTTCCGACAGCCTCGGCGGGCGCAACATGCATTGCCAGCGTTTGTCGGGAAGACGATCGTTTTCCGTGCACGACCGATCGTGTTACCCGCCGTTGCGTTCCAATAGGGCTTGCGCAATGGAACGACGTAACTGGAACTGAGCCGTGCCGTTCACCCGCGGCGCCTGGGCCTGTCGCAAAAGCGATAACGCTGGTTTTCACGAGTTGTTAGCCCTACCTGCCCAGCTGGCCGCCTCCGCCTCTGAGCCGGCCCATGATCCTTAACGCACCTGACCTCAAGTTGAAATGAGAAGCCGGCGGCGACTTCAGAGGCCGGCACTTCGAGGCCAGCCTGATCGTGCAGGCAGTGTCCTGGTACCTGCACTACGCGCTCAGCTACCGCAGTATCGGAGAGATGCTCCTGGAACGTGGCATGAAGATGGATCACTCCACCATCAACCGTGGGGTGCTGGCCTACGCGCCACCATCGAGCACCGCCTACGCCAGTTCCGCAAGCCGAACTGCAGGTCTATGCGCGTGGACGGAACCTACATCCGCGTCCGGGACCAATGGCGGGATCTCTAACCGCGCCATCGACAAGCACGGCGAGGCAGTCGATTTCCTGCTCAGCCGTGGCGCTGCCTGCTAGGTTAGATACCGACGCTCACCGCGCCCGCTTCCGCTGCCTGTCTCACGGTGGCTCCGCTCCGAAGCGCCATGGCTATCGCGGTCGACGTGGTGTCGACGGCAAGTGCCCGATCCTCTCCGTGGTCATAGGGGCTATTCTCGCCGGAACTCAGCCTTGCGTGATAATTGTCCGGGAAATTCTTATCCATCCGCAGCTTCAGCATGTTTGTGGCAGCATGATAGTCGTCCTCGAAATTCCTAGCCTTTGCCGATGTTTCCCCGACGTAAAGCCCCGCCTCTTTCTCCTTAGCCATAGAGGTGTTTCTTTGCTCATCTCCGCTGCCGATGAAGAACTGAATGATCATGGAGATCAGCCAACTGATGATGTTCATCGGGGGGGCTCCTGAGCGGGCAGCAGCGGATGCGCCCTGTCATAGAAGACAACGCATCCCGACAGGCTTCGGACGCCGAGGTGATGTCATGACCGCTACTCACCGGGAGGCCTGCTGATGTCCGAGACTGCCCGCATGCCCCATCTCGGCCAGACCTCGGCCGAGCGCCGCGCCCTCGACCGGATCGGCTGCGGCAAGTCCCCGGGCAGCTCGGCAAAGACGCTGAAGGCCCTGCTCGATGCCGGTCTGATCGTCGACCACGGCGGAGAAGTCCGGCGCGACGCCTTCGGGCTCTACAAAGTACCATCCTATGGCATGCCGCTCCCGGTCCACTACCAGTGGTGCAGCGCCGTCGCCTTCACCGACGAGGAGATGGAAGCGTTCGAGGCCGAGATGAGCGCCAGCCATGACCGCCTCGCGCGAGCGCGCCCGCGAGTGGGAAATTTTGGCATCAAGCCGGTGCAGCAAGCCCGATGACGTCCAGCGAGTACCGCAACATCCCTCTACAGGATGCGCAGACCTCGGGCCGCGACCTCTGTTGGCACACCGCGACGCTTAGGTCGCCTCGTTCGCGCTTGCCGCTTCACGTGAGCCTTGATCTCGCTTCTCGTTCGCCGAGGTTCGCGGTGCTGACTTGCGGTCCAGGCGTAGTTCATCGCCACCGTAAGCAGCATGGCGTTCTGGACCATTCTCGCGTTCAACCGAAGTGCTTCATCGGCCAACCGGCCCATCTCGTCGTAGAGCATTTTTTTCTCCGATCTGGGCTCTGGCAGTTGAGGCGCCCCGAGATCCAATCCGCTCACGCGACGGCGTATGTGAACGGCCCGTCCTGCGGCCCAACTTGGGTTCGATCCCCGAGAACTCTTCGGCCAGAGGCGATGATCTGGACAGTCTGTCGGCTATCGCAGGCAGTCCGCGCCATGACCTCTAGATCGCGCAGATATGAAATTAGCAACCCGTGCGGAACATCATCTGTGTTAAGAGCCTCGTCTACTTTGGACGACACCTTACGCTCAAGCTCAGTCCAGAATTCTGGCGAAATTAACATTTCTTGCATTGTTAAAACTCCCCGACTCGAAAATGTCGGGTTGATTTCTTGCACCTTTATTTGATGCCCATCCGGTCAAATGACAGTTGGAGTGCTTAAATGCGTAACGCTACTGTTCGCGAGGAAGTCGCCTTCGCCGCCGGTATCAAGCCGGTCCGGCAGGCGGCGCTGACTACCGCCGTCACCCTGGAGACCCATGAGGGCTCAACTTGTGTCCGGGATTGTACCGCCATCCAGGCGTTGCAAGACTTCGCCGAAGATCTTGATGTTCTGATGCTCGGCCACCTGAAACCTCGGTGGGCAGATTGCAGCCACACGAGGTTTATACCGATTGACCCGCCACCCGCTTCTCGCGGGTGACGGGGCGAAATGAGTGATTAGCGACCCATGCTGCCGGACGAGCTGCCGGACGAGCTGCCGGTTCCCTTACCCATCGAACCAGACGTTCCGGTCGAGCCGGTGCTCATCGATCCAGAGTTGCCCGCACCCATGCGGTCCCCCGTGCCGCTCCCATTGTTCATCTGACCGCCGGTGCTCATGCCGGTGCCGGATCCACTACCTGCACCCATCGAGCCGCCTGTTCCTGTGGAACCGCCGCTCATGCCAGTTCCAGCACCACCTGCACCGCCGCCGGCAGCTCCGCCCTGGGCGAGAGCAAAGCTAGCGCCGCCGGTAAGCAGAGCTGCAGCAATCAAGGGAACGCATAGATTTTTGACGTTCATCTCAAAACCCAACTTTTGTTTGTAAGTAGATCCCAGACAGGATCTTGCCCAATAAACTATCAGCATCAGGAGATGTTCCCGTTTTTGTAAGCCTCACATTGTTGAAAGATGGTGCTAAACTGAGCTTGAACTAACCTATGTGAAAGTACGGCTCTGCCACGGGTCTAGGTTCAAACATTCGTTACGAGACGCGCCGTACCTGTGTAGCCGTCCACGCCCCACCCCGAGCGGCCGGGATGCCCCGCGCGTTCAGCGCCGCCGCGATCTGGCGCAGCGGGACCGCGCCCTCGGCCCGCACGGCGGCTATCACTGGGGCGAGGTCCCGGGCCCACTCCTCGGGCCGCCGGGTCTGTCGTGCCCGCGCACTTGGCCGGCCTCCCGGTTCGATAGGTTCTCCGGCTTGCCTTGACCAGATGTTCGCCCGAGAAGGGGCGACCCGTCTCACATGATGCAGATTAACGAGCGTTCAACCGGATGAAACACCCGCCCGCGATGACGCCAGGGACACTCAGAGGCTTCCCCGCGGCCGCGCTCGCGCCTATCTCAGGACTATCTGCTGCCGACGCGGTCGGGAGGTGCGCGAGGTCGGCGTGCAATCAGCCGGCAATCTTGGCCGGTCGTATAAGGCGGACTTACGGAACGTCCCGATCCTGTTCACGCTCGGACGCCCGTAGGCTGAGCCTCACCAAGTGACGACCAACCTATATGACAATCGTTGAATTGATCCGTGCCTTTGGCCGCGACCTCCCGGTCGGCATCCTGATTACGGACGCATCCATAGAGCGGCCGGGCCCGATCATCGTCTATGCCAACTCGGCCTTTGGCCGGCTTGTTGGACGCGATCCAGATGAGATCATCGGGCAGAGCCCCCGCTTCATGCAGGGCAAGGAAACGCGTCAGGCGACTCTCGACGCCTTTCATCGGGCCCTGAGGGCCGGTGAACGCTTCCACGGGTATCTGACCAACTACCGAGGCGACGGCACCAAATACCGGGCCGAGATCGATTGCCGGCCATTGCGCAACGTGTGTGGTGAGATCGAGGGCTTCATCTCGTTCGAGCGTGAGGTGGCGCGGCGCATCGGACGCCCCTTTGAAAGCCGTGGGGGGCGGTATGAAGCAATCTCCATAAGTAACGATTTGTTAGGGGACGCTTTGCGCAGTTTGGGTGTTTTCAGCTCCGGAGATGCAAATTCCCGCCCGCCACAATCGGCAGCACTGTTCTAATCATCGCTACAACACTGAATTCCCGTCATTTGTTGTATTTCTTCCGACACAGTAACAAGATGTTTTTAAGCAATAAGTAATAAATTGGTACTATATCCAGCACGGGAAAAAGTGATTACGTCGCGACTTATTGCCAGCGAGTAGATCAAGCCTGATCACGGGCCATGGCCCTGTCATATCGGACGAGACGGACTTCTGCCGAGGCGGCATCTCGGGAGGAGGCCGGTGCAGGGGGTCGCCACACTCTAGGACATGAGGCGACCGCAGCCAGTACGTGGACGGCATGAGGGAGCAACTTATGGTGTCGGCCGCAGAAACTGAGCGTCTTGATGCGCTTCGAAGGTTCGACCTCTTGGATACGCCCCCAGGAGAAAGCTTCGACCGCATCACGCGTATGGCAAGCCAGATATTCGGCCTGTCAATCGCCGCCGTCTCTTTGACTGATAGCGACAGACAATGGTTCAAGTCCAGGATCGGAGTAGAGCACTGGTCGGTCACGCGCCAAAAAGCACCGTGTTCTCAGGTAGCCGAGAGCTGTGATTTGGTGGTGATAGAGGACTTCCTGACGGACCCCTACTATCACGACAGCGCTTTGGCAAAGGCCGGCGTCCGTTTCTATGCCGGTGCCCCACTTGTCACGCGAGACGGTTTCGGCCTCGGTGCCATGTGCGTCCTGGGGACGTCGCCTCGGCAAGCACAACCGTCAGAATTGGCGGCGTTGCGCGATCTCGCCGCCATGGTCATGTCGCAGATCGAGCTGCAGCATGCCTTCGGACGCATCGACCCTATCAGTGAACTGCCGAACCGAACGCAGTTCATCGATGACCTGAGCGACTTTGCTCGTGATCATACGTCTGGAGAACGGCGGATCGCGGTCCTAGTGGATTTGATCTCCGTCGATCAGATGAACCATGTCGTGCGCGTCATGGGACAGGCTGCCATCGACAGTATGGTCAAGGCAGCCGCGCGCAATTTCCGGCTTTTGATCGGGCCGCAGCGGAAAGCCTACCACGTCGGCGCCACACAACTGGCAGCCCTGGCTCCCGACGGAATGGATGAGGTCGCATACAGCGATCTCTTGACCGTCCGGGCCGAGCGGCTGCGCAAGCTCGGTGGGCCCGACGCGATCGGCACGACCGTGATTGGGGTTGCCCCTTTCGCCCTTGGCGATCTACCTCCGACCGATGTGCTGAGGATCGCTCAGGGAGCGGCCCAGGATGCGCGCTCAAAAGGCAAACTCTTCCAGATCCACTCGAACACGCTGGATAACGCATCCCAGCGAAGCTTCACGCTGCTGCGCGACTTCGAGGCGGCTTTGCAAAGCCCCTCCGGTTTCCGTCTGGTCTATCAGCCCCGCGTCGACCTGACCTCCGGACGCTGTGTCGGGGCCGAGGCGCTGATGCGGTGGATGCATCCGACGCTTGGGCCGATCTCGCCGGGTGAGTTCATCCCGTTGGTCGAGCGAATGGCCCTAGCCACGCCAACGACCGCCTGGGTGCTGGAGACGGCGGTCTCGCAGATGGCCCGGTGGCACGCGGCCGGCATGGAGCTGATCGTCTCGGTCAACATCTCCTCGACCAACCTGCACGAGCCCGATTTCGCTTCTCGTGTCAGCCAAGTCCTGGCTCGACATGGTGTCTCTCCCGAGTTCCTCGAACTGGAAATCACCGAGACGGCGGTGATGAATGATGCCGAGCAGGCCTTACGTCAGCTTAAGGACCTCGCGGCTGCCGGAATTCGGTTGGCGATCGACGACTTTGGTACTGGGTACAGCAGCCTGTCCTACCTTCAGCGGCTGCCGGTGCACGTCGTGAAGATCGATCGCTCCTTCATGGGTGATCTTGATACCGACCCGCGTCAGCTCTCGCTGGTCACGATGATGGTCTTGATGGCGAAGCATCTCGGCCATCGTGTCGTCGCGGAGGGCGTCGAAACGCAGGAAGTGCTCGACCAGCTCCGATTAACTGCGTGCGATGAGGTGCAGGGTTACTTCTTCGCTCGTCCTATTCCAGCCGATGAATTCATAAAATGGACGGAGACCCGAGCCTCTAATTTGGCGGTTGGCTGATAGCAAATTCCACTGTGATTGGCTTTTCTAGTGCAGCGTTCGATCGGAAGAGCCATGGTTTAGCGGAGTCGCGATGATACGCTCGCTTTGAAACTCCCCGGTCGGACACTTCCTACGGATTGTCGAGGCCAACTTTGCAGCTGGTCAGGCTTGAAGTGGGTCCGCGAGCGGTTCGATACGGAGGGCATCACCCGGTTTCGTTGAAGCAGCGGTGGCTGGAGTGCTCGCGTGAGCGGACACGAAACCGTAGACCTGCTCCGGCAACCGCCCGCGCGGGAGGTCGTCGACTTCAAGGCTTTGTTGGTGGATCTGCGCGCCCAGCGGCGAGCTGGTCGAGAAGTCGAGCAGAAGGCCGTCCGCGAGGACGCCAGAGACATACCGCTGCTCCCCAAGCTGGGCTCGGGGTCCATCTCGGGCGCACCAGCCGCGGTACGGTCGGGAGTGCGCGAGGGCGGGCGAGCCGTGATGGTATGGCCGCCCCCGTCGCCTTGATGGGTTCGCCCGCGGGCTTGGCCTGGATCAGGCGACTACGCGGCAGATCGTGCAGAAGGTCTTCGTCGACATGCTGGTCCGCTCCGATGACGAGCGCATGGGCGAAGCGCGCAGGCAAATGATCGTACCCTCTGCGTAGACGCCTCGCCGCGTGTCCCGCATCAGCAAGGCTTGCTCCTCACGGAGGCAGCACATGCCGGTCGCTATGCATTCAATCCCGCGCAGCGAGGGATTGCGCGAACGCCAGTACCTTCCGGCGGTCTGAGGCGTGTTTCAGTCTATCCCATAGCCGTAGCATCTCAGAAGCGTCATTAAGGTCTGCCAGCGCCTCGGGCCCATCGACGAATGCGGTCTCGGGCTTGCCGAGCGCAGAAGCAATGCGCTTCAGGATGTTGACGCTTCCGGCATCGTCTTCCTCGCAGCGGCGACGCAAAGCTTCTCGCAAAAAAGTTTCCACGCGCTACTTAGATTGCGGGTAGACAACAGTTAGAGCGAGATATTAAGCTCAGCGCAACGTCATTTGATGGATTTGGGGTTGGAGTATTAATTTATATGTCGGGCGCTGTCTATCTAGAGTTAGCTACCTCGGACAAGAGAGGCGGTACTTGCCGGAGGGCAGGATGAATGCGCTCAACGAGTTCGAGGCGATGATAGAAGCCTGCATCGCCAACCACGCTGAGATCATGCAGCACGGTTCATCTGAGATGAAGACCGCCTCTCGCCTGCTGCTCTATGCGCTTGGGGAGGAAGTCCGACGCCGCGGCCGCGGCGCGACCGTAGCGGCTAATGATGACGGTTAGCCTTGAGACCCGGGGGTTAATCTTGAAAATACTTAACCCAGGTATGATTGCGGCGCTGATATAACCTTTAGACCTGACTGATCGTCAGCCGCTCCGAAACAGGTGCTGCCGCCTGGGAGAGCCGTGCGCTTCCGCCTGCAATGCAAGGCGACGCCACGATGGCTTCGAAGATCCCCCACGCTCTCTGCCCGCTCATCCGCAAGCTGGAGAGCGTCACCCGCCTCTCGGACGAGGAGCGGCACGCAATCGAAGCGCTGCCGGTCCGGGTTCGAACCCTCTCAGCGCGGCAGGACATCGCGCGGGAGGGCGACCTCGCCACTCAGTGCTGCCTCATCCTAGAGGGTTGGGCCTACCGCTACAAGCTCCTGAGCGAGGGGCGGCGGCAGATCTTCTCGTTCCACATCGCGGGCGACATCCCGGATCTGCAGAGCCTGCACATCCCGTTGATGGACCACAACCTCGGGACGATGACCCAGGCCACGGTCGCCTTCATCCCGCATGAGAGCATGCACGACCTCACGGCGCGCTTCCCGAGCATTGCGGCCAAGCTCTGGCGTGACACGCTGATCGATGCGGCGATCTTCCGGGAATGGTTGATCGCCATGGGTCGCCGCCCGGCGTTCGAGCACCTCGCTCACCTATTCTGTGAGCTGTACCTCAAGCAGGAGGCGGTCGGCTTGGCAGGTGATCACCGCTGCTCACTGCCGATCACTCAGGTCGATCTCGCCGACGCCACCGGAATGACCGGCGTTCACATCAATCGCGTGTTGAAGGAGATGCGCGGCCGCGGCCTGATCACGCTGCACCGACAGACGCTGGTCGTTAAGGCCTGGGACGAACTTATCCGTGCCTCCGAGTTCGACGGTAAGTATCTGCACCTGCAGAAGCGAGCCCTCGGATGAGCTTGCATCTTCAGCCTGTGCATGTCGCCACCAGCAGCGAAGACGGCGACGGCCAGCTTGTGTTCGCGGATGACTTCCTCGTGGCAGTCCTGGTGCGGCTTTCAGACCAGCATGGTGCTGACGTGGGCTTGTGGTTCCTAGAAGCTGGGTTCGGCCTAACCTCGGTAGCCCGCGCGCCCCTGTTCTTTGACCTCGATGCGGCTCAAGATTGGATCGAGGGGCACCTCAGCAGCAAGCGCGGCAGCGCGTAGCTTGGGGTGGGACTGAGAAGGTTATCAGTGGCCATCCGGCGTCGGATCCGTAATCAGGCGCTCGTATTCGGCCTCGGGAGCGCCGTAGGAGGGGCCGGCTAGGGCGAGCAGCGCCGCGCGATCGCGGACGATCAGGGTACCGCGCTGCCTACCGATCACGCCGGAACGCTCCAGTACCGAGATCGCGCCCGTCAGGCCCGGACGATTGACCCCCAGCATCAGCGACAGAAAGCGGTGCGTCGTCGGCAGTTCGTCACCCTCGGTCCGATCGTGACACATGAGGAGCCAGCGGGCGAGACGCGGCTGCAGAGTGTAGCGGCCGTTGGCCAGGGCCGTGGCCGTGGCCTGCACGCCGAGGACGTGCGCATACCGCAACAGCTGATTGTGCAGGCGCGGACTGTGCCGAAGCGCCTCGGAGAAGGCGCTCGCCGGCATGGCCCGCGCCAACCCGATAGCCTGAACTCGGGCCTCGTCCGGCGTCCGCTCGGCGTTGAGCAGGATGGGTACGCCGACCATGCCCTCGCATCCGACCAGCCCGACCTCGACCTGCTGTCCGTCTGCCGCGATGCTGACGAGCGAGACGATGCCCTGTTCGACGAAGGCGACCTGCGTGATCGAGGTGTCGGCTTTGATCAGCACATCACCCAACGACAGGGTCATAAGTTCGAGGTGCGGCCGAAGCAGACCGAAATCGTCCGGATCCAGGGATCTAAGCAGGCGATTGAGGCAGCTATGCTGCGTCGGGTGCGACATGGTCCCGTTCACTTGGAGCGGGGGGCCAAGTGCCCTCGGTCGGGAGCCCCTGGACATGCCTGCGCGCGACGCCTCGCCTGTCTTTGAGCCTAATCTCCTAAGAGCGCAAGATATCGGTCATTTGATGGAGATTTGGTCGGATATCTGACATATGGGCTGACAGCGAGTCTCGGCGATGTGGGCCCCATGCAGCAGGCGCTGACGCGGAAGCTTGAGAGCTTCGAACCCTTGTCCGACCAAGCCCGCTGGGCCCTCAACGGCTTGGTGCTCAAGGTCCGGCAGGTCGGTGCACGCCAGGATCTGATCCAGGAAGGCGACAAGCCTGACAACGTCCTCCTGATCCTCGACGGCTTCGCATGCCGGTACAAGGTGCTCCCGGACGGCCAGCGCCAGATCATGGCTCTGCTGGTGCCCGGCGACTTCTGCGACCTGAACGTCTTCATCCTCGACGAGATGGACCACACCATCGGCACGATCTCGACGTGCCAAATCGTGGACATCCCACGCCAAGCCATCGATGACATCGCAGCCCATCACCCGAGCATCGCGCGCGCTTTCTGGTGGTGCTCCCTGGTCGATGGTGCCGTCCTACGCGAGTGGCTGGTCAACATGGGAGCACGCGCTCCGGACCAGCGCATCTCCCACCTTCTGTGCGAGCTTCTCATGCGCTTGGAAGCGGTCGGGCGTGTCACCGACAACAGCTACGCGTTTCCACTCACGCAGACCGAGATCGCCGAGACGATGGGTCTGTCCGACGTGCACGTGAACCGGACGCTGCGCGAGCTTCGCGCCCTCGGCCTGATCCACCTCAAGCGCCGGGTGCTGACCATCCTCGACGTCGAGCGCCTGAAGGCCTTCTGCAGCTTCACACCGAACTACCTGCACCTGCGCAGCACGCGCTGGGGGGATCGCCGCGACCTGAGCTGGCCCGGTCGAGCCCAGGAGGGCTAGACGATGTCCGGGCGGGGCAACGTCGAGACGCTCCTCGTGCTGCAGCTTCAGCCGATTGCGGTCGACACCAACAGCCCCGACCGTGAAGGCATGCTGGTGATCGCCAATGGCCTGCTCGTGGCGGTTCTGGTGCGCCTCGAAGGGCCGGAGCACGATGATCGCGGGAGCTGGTTCATGGAGGCAGGGTTTGGTCGACTGCAAGGGCAGAGGGTCCCTACCTTCCCCACTCTGGAAGAAGCGACGCGCTGGCTGCGACGGCATCTGAAGGCGGCGTGATCTGTCCGCAGGCTATCGGCCGGAGCGCATGACCTACAGATCCGAGGATGACGCCACCGAACGAGTGCGATCGGGTCGGAGCACGAGCGAACCCATGCACGGGACCGCTAATCACCACGAGAACAGCCAGTCGAGTTTCGGCAGCATGAACACCATTGTCGCCCCGGCGCCCAGCACGCCCGCAATCATGACCACGAATTCCATCGCGGCGTCCTCCCATTAGATTGAACTCAGCCTGACCTGTTGAAGCGCTGATGTGTCCACTTATCAGCTCACCAGCGAAAGAAGCGATCGAAAGAGGGGAGGACGGCGATGGTCAGTGCGATAGCGCAGACCGCTGCTACAAGCATGCTTCCGAGAGACAGAGACACAGCCGCGTCGCTCCTCGTTGATCCAAGAACCAATTTCCGGATCAATATTCCCAGAATGAAATCTGTGCTGCGCTACAGAATAACCGGCGTCGCTGGCTAGCGCTCGCTGGATGGGATCACTCGGGATTGTCGACAGGCTGAAGGGCCTTGGTACGTCGTCTAGCGAACCAGAATAATTTGGCCCGCCAGCCTCTAAATGACGCGTGCCTTTCAAGGATACAGTAGGCTCAGGCCGCGTCCGCCAGCCGCTGCTCGATCCAGGTCTGCGCGGCATCGAGGTCGGCGAAGGTGGGCGGGGTCGCGCTGCTCACCAGCCCGAAGCCCGCTTCCAAGAACCACATCCCGGCTATGTCCTCGTGAAATCCTGAGAGCCGCACCAGCACCGCCGCGAGGAAGGCATCGGCGAAGACGAGTTGGCCCTCGATATCGTAGCTGCCCGTTCCGACCTGCACGGGCTGTAGGCGAAGGGTCATCCGGCCGCCCGCTTCTCAAGCTGCAGGTATGTGGAGTCAAACTCCGAGACCCGAAGAAGTTCGTCCCACGCCTCGATCACGAGCATCTGGCTCCGGAGCGTGATCATGGTCCGGCCGCGCATCTCCTGGAGCACGCGGTTGACGTGCACGGAGGTGAGCCCCAGCGCGTCGGCAATATCGGTCTGGGTGATCGGCAGCGGACAGCGGAAGTTGCCGGCCAAGCCGACCGCCTGCAGCTTCAGGTACAGTTCGCAGAACAGGTGCGCGACGTGCTCGAAGGCCGAGCGGCGGCCCATGCTGATCAGCCACTCGCGGAAGATGCCCGCATCGATCAGGGTGTCGCGCCAGAAGATCGACGCGATGCCAGGGTAGCACGCCGTCAGCTCCCGCAGGCTCTCGTGCGGGATGAAGGCCACGACCGCTTTGGTCAGCGTGGCGAGGCTGTGATCCATGGTGTGAATGTGTAGGCTCTGCAGATCCGGGATGTCGCCTGCGATGTGGAACGATAGGATCTGGCGCTTGCCCTGGCTAAGCATCTTGTACCGGCAGGCCCATCCGTCGAGGATGAGGCAGCAGTGCGTGGGCTGGTCGCCGTCGCGCACGATGTCCTGGCGAGCGTCGAGGTTGTGGATCCTCATCGGCAAGCTCCGAACGGCCTGACGTTCCTTGTCCGAGAGGGTGGTGATGCTCTCCAGCTTGCGGATGAGCATGCCCGGGGCGTGCTGGTCGGGGGCTGCGTTCATATTTCCCACCTCGCATCGCAGGCGGAAGCGCACGGCTCTTCCAGTCATCAGCGCCTGTATCGGATCAACCGATGATGATCCCTACGATAGACTGATTTTACCTCGAAGTTCTGTCATAAGATATGTTCTTGAGCCGATCATACGCCCGCAATGCTCAGATTCGGGGTCCATTTGCTTCGATCGCGCGGCGAAGGCATGGCTATCGGCATGACCTTGATCAAAATTCCAAGCTTGCACCCTCGATTACACGAGGCGATTGAGGACAAAACCTGACCAACGTCCGTCTTTTGATCAGATGGATCTTTTTGTTTGCTGGCATGAGTGTCCGGCTGTCGCCGCGATGATGTGAGCGCAGATGGCCACGCGAGCGTTCCTTGCCCCTTCATCGCCCGCATGGCCTTTCCTAACCCGAGCGCACTCAGGCTCCGTTGCCCGGTTCGAGTAGCGGGGCCTTTTTGTGCGGATCATCCGTTCCGTGGTGTGACGAGGAAAGCCAAGCAAACGCACAAATCCCAGAATGCTTTGCCGAACTGAGGATTTCGGACGATGCTTTATGGTCTCTATTTCATAACGTGCATGGTTTCGAACCCGGCACACTGCATTATGCGCGTTCACGCCTTCGACGAAGATGTCACGACGCCCCAGCAGTGTATGTCTGTCGCCCAGCCTCAGATGGCCCATTGGCAGGGCTCTCACGCCGATTGGCGGGTTGAGCGCTTCCGCTGTGGGAAGCCACCGAAGGACGATGGGACGCGCATCTGAGGTTTTGTCACCCGGCTTAGAAAGAGTAGGCCGGACCTCGGCTGTCGGTCAGTGAAACTACCCGCGTCCGGAGCCGGACCCTGGGTGGACCGTTCCGTCACCTGATCTGATTACCGGATGGCGGGGCTTGGTGCCGTTCCGCACGGCGATAGACGAGACGCAACGACGTTAGGGTTAGTCTTGTTATCCGAGAATTGGCGCACCGTGGAGCAGATCAGGGACGCTCGAACTGTACGGCGGGCTCCAGGTCCTCGCATGAGGGGATGTAGGCGCACCAGCCGCATACGCCCCTATCAGCCGCCTTTGGGGCATTCCACTGCGAGCAGGTGGGGCAGACCTTCATCACAATGCGGGTGCCGTGGACGAACGCCAGTCCGCGGCCACCGAAGGTGGTCGTGCCTTGAGGGAGATTTTTTAACATAGGTGTCTCCTGCGCAATACCGCAGGTTGATGTCAATGGCCGCTCAAGGTCTCCAGACCTGCTTTCTTAGCGGGTCTATCCGATGGGGCGCTCGGGAAGCGGCTGGCGCAGGAAGGAAGTGGCTGCTTGGCCAGCCCGCAGGGATAATTCCCTCTGACCCACGATTTGAGCCTAAGCCATTGATGTGCCGGGATTTAGGGGCGAGATCTCCTTGCTTGGTTTCGGGCCGACAATGCTCGCCCCGCGTTCCATCTTTCTGGAGCCGTAAGCGGAGCCCGGCACCCCACCGTTCTCAGGGATGAACTCTGGGCCGAAGGTCACTGCACGAGACCGGTGAACCTGCACGCGGGCAGTGCCGTCACCAGCATCGTGACACCCAGCAGCGACTTCGCGCTGCCGATTTGCGCGAAGAGCCGGCAGCTCACCGGCCCGCGCCCTTCTCGACGAACTCCCATACTGAGATACCCCATTGCTGGCCCGGCCCATTCCGATATCCGGAGGTTCGCTCAAACAAGATCCGGTCGGCCTCAACGCCACGCGCCGGTCCGCCCCCGACCATCAGAACCCGCAATAATCCAGCCGGCTCGGTTCTCTTCGACCAAGCCGACGAAAATCAGCACGGTGTGGACACTAGTCGGACTTGACTGTCTGATCCGGCTTGAAAGTGGCAGCCGCCGCGATCGTGTCTTTGCCCATGACGAGCATGGCCGAGAACCGGTCGCCACCGGGATACAGCACCAGCGCTGAGGGCTCGACCGCGATACGGCGGCTGCCGACGCCGAGGACGCCTCCGACATCTAGAACCACCGCCTTGAGGGCGCCCCCATCACCGATCAGAAGGTCAGTCATCTTGCCGACGCTCTGTCCCGACAGATTGTGCACCCCTGTGCCGATCATCTGTGACGTCAGGAAGGTGATGGGTTTGGGATTACTGCGCCGCGTTGCATCATCCGCCCTGGCGACCTGCCTGAGTTGGCCGCCCGTTCCGTCGGTCGAGGAGCTTTGACCCGTGCCAGAAAGTATTGTATCGGTGCTGACCACCGTCTTATCCTGAGCGAGCGATGGAGATGTTGCCGAAAGGCCAAGGACCGAAATCAAAAATATAGTCTGGTATTTAAAAACCATTCGCGAGACCTTATGGTGGAAATTAAGTACTTCATCCTCGGGCTGCTGATAGCCGCTTGGTGTTGAAGGCAACGTGCTCGCGGTAGCGAGCGATGACTGTCTCGGACGAGCCGCCGAGCATCAGCGTCGTCATCGCCTCACCGGCGGCGTGCACCTTCTCGATCACCATCGACTGCATCTCGGCCCGGCCCTCACGGCCACCCCAAGCGAGGCGTACCATGCGCAACTCGATGACCCGTCGCGACTCAATCGCGAGCATTATCGATGAAAAGATGGGATTATACACGTTAAAACTCCGCGATGTGGTAGATAGTGCCTAGATTAACGCGGCTTAAGGCCACGTTGATCCTCCCTAAAAATGTTAAGAAAAGACGCCGCACCCCTGATATAATCTAAAATGGCAACCTATGACCCTGGGCTTAGTTCGATCTGTAGCATCATGCTCCCCGTCGCCCTTCCTTCGGCGGTTCTTTCGATGAAAGGCTTCGCCCATGGGCAGCGGTATCTCTCTGCTATTTCTAGCGCTCGGTACGATAGGCGGAGTCGGCGTCCTCGCATTGGCCGCACGGAAGCAGGTCGCCAATTTGAAGGGCGACCCGGAACGTTCCAATCTCATCAAGGATCATGGCGGCGCGCCACGTCCGAACATGCCTGGGACAGAGCACTGAACCCGTGACCGCGGTTGAGACGGCGAACGAAGATCCAGTCGAGGCTGCGGTGCTTGAACGAGCTCAGCAGAACTTTCTCGACACCGGTCCGGGCGACCGGATGTGGGTAGATCCCTCCCCGATGGAGGGATCCGCGATGAGTGCCTGCTTCGCTCTGAGCGCGGATCAGCGCGCCGCGTTCATCGCCGCGGCGCGAGCGGAGATCGCATCCGAGGGCGGCGCGGCCGACCGATCGGAGGCACCCCTGCCACGAGCGAAGACCCGACCATGAGTCTCGGGATCCTCGCGCTGTATGAGAGCCGCAGCAAGGCGCAGGCGGCGATGGCCACGCTGGTCGCGGCCGGCATTCCCGAGCGAGCGATCCGGCTCGTCGTCGGCTCCGCTGATCCGGAACCCGGACGCGTCGAGGCGACGGCGGCGCTTCCCGACGGCCCCGGCCTCCGGGATAGGCTCGGGACGATGGGCCTGCCCCGGGAGGCATTGGACGCCTGCTGCGCGCGGCTGAGGCAGGGCGCGGCGATGCTGGACCTGGTGGTCGCGGACGCCCAGCGGGACCACGTCATGAGCATCCTGGAGGACCACGGCTCGGTCGACCCGACGCTGCGCGTCGCGACGTGGCGCGCCGAGGGGTGGGGCGGCACGTCGCCGGTCTCGACAGAGGGGTGGGGCGGCTATTCCGCCACCTCGACCGGTGCCACGGACATCACGACGAGACGGGAATAAGCCGATGCCTCAGTTCGCTCCCGTCAGGTCCGAGACGACCGACCTCGACGCCGTGCGGCGGTACGCGGTGAGCGTCATCGCGCAATCCGAAGGTGAGGCCTTGCAGATGAAGACGGTCACCTTGGCGCTGCTCGGCGGGATCATGTGGCGCGGCGCGCCGGGATCGACTGAGATGATCCAGGACGAGATGGGTACCAACGCCATCCTGTCGACCACCCTCGGCGGTCGCCATCTGACCTTCTCCTACGACCAGAATACCGAGTCGATCGAGATGCGCGAGGGAACGATGGACGGTCCCGTCCTGCACCGTTTCTGCAACCGGACTTTGGTCGGAGACTTCGAGCGAACCTTCAGCGCTCTGTGGGGCTGAGGGAGCCCGATCCGGTCCCGTTCATCGGCAGCAGCTGGGTCATCGGCATCGAGATCAGCACGCGCAGACCTGCGCGCTCCCAGTGATGCGGGATCTTGCCGCCGAGCTGACCGCCAACGCTGTGCTGGACCAGAGTCGAGTTGGACCCCGTATGCGCCGGCGTCTGCTCGATCGTCGGACTGCCCCGCTCGCATCAGATTAGACTGCCGAGGGAAATCGCCTGAGAAGCGGTGAAGGCGCCGAGATCCGGAAACTGTTTGTGCGATGCTATTGTTTTCAGAGCGCGAAGTCAGTCCCGACGGCGCAACCGTCGGAGCTGTCCGTGGCCCGTATTCCTGTCTTGATCCTCGCAACTGGCCTGACGGCTGGCGCTCTCTGCTCGGCTGGTGCCGCCATGAAAAAAGTCCGGGTGCCGAACCAGTACGATGGCTCTTGGACCATCGTCGCCACCACGGCTCAAGGCCCCTGTTCGGCGAGCACGAGCTATCACGTGCAGATCAAGGATAGCGATGCCTCGATCCCCGGTGAGGAGGTCGATATCGACGGCGGCGTGTCTGCGAGCGGCTCCGTGCACGCCACGATCACCAGCGGCGCCAACAAGGTCCCGATCTCCGGCAGCCTCGACGCCAAGGGCGACGGCAGCGGCACATGGCGCACGTCCGGCGGACTGGTCGAATGCACCGGCAGTTGGAGCGCCAAGCGTTCAAGTTAGGGTATTCAAGGCGCGAAGGCATGGTTCCTGACGTCGGTAGGCTATGCGGCGAGAAGGACCTTGCCCACCGTGGGTCGGGGCCGCTCGATACCCGTGCGCCAGTGGCTATCCTGCCGGGATATTTACCTCGGGATGATCGCTTCCTTGAAGGGCATCACGGCGAGGATCAACCCGGTGCTGTCGCTGATCTGAAAGCATCGTCCATCCAGCACCTCGCCGAGCGATCAGCCCTTTGCGAGCACATGACGGGCAGAAGCAGAAGCGTCGGCGCATGCTGCTGCCAAGCTCGGCAAATAACTGCCATCCACGTCTTCAATCAGTCGGTCCCCATCGCGTACGTGGAAGAAGTACAACGGCATACAATTTAGATGTGCCGGCGGCATATGGACCTAAAGCACTAATCGTGCCGGGCCATCGATTGGCTTATCTTGCTCTCAAGGATGCGCAACTCGGCATCAGATCATGCCGATCCGTGCGACAGCAACCGGCTCCACGTCCAAGTACGATGGAACGTAGGCACACCAGCCGCAGTGGCCGTTCTCCGCCGCCTTTGGTGCATTCCATTGCGAACAAAGCGGACAGATTTTTACGACAATTCGTGTGCCGGAGATAAAGGCCAGTCCGCGGCCACGAAAAGTGACTCGGCCTTGCGGGAGGTCATTCGGCATGGCTGCATCCATGCTCCTGTCAGAGTTGACCATCTCAAAGCGAGCATAATTATATCGATGCGACTCTATCAAATGATTGCGCCGGTATCATATTTATGATTATTGTTTTCACGCTGATACTTGAATGTTGGGGCACGCCAATGGCCGCGTGGTCGCCGTCGATAACATGCCGCTTTATGCGAAAGCTCGTCATTATCCTCTCCGAGGATCAGTCGACAATGGCCAGCACGCAGGACGCGCTTTTGTTCAATCGCTTGCTTGAACTGGAGATGGACGCGGAGCGTCAGGGAGCGGAAGAAGCTTCTTGCCGGATCATCGCTAGGGTGCGTCGGATCGCGGGCACTGCTGCATCCAGAGCGTATCCACCCACCATCCGCAGTCATTGAGTGGCGCGTTTGGCGCTACCGGCATTCTAAGCCCTGGCCCTCGCTATAGCTCCAGACGCTCGGCATGACCAAGCTCAGGACCGTCCCTCTCCAGAGCTATGGTCAGGATCGGCTTCTGAGAAGCTGGCGCCGGCAGCGCGCAGGGCCTGCATCAGGGCGTTCAACTGAATGATAGTGATCGTCGGCTCGCCAGGGCTGCTCTCGGCCCTCGGCGGGCGTGATTGGGGCGTTGAGCGTCAAGCACATCGCCAGCCGCTGGTCCGGGTTCAGCAGCTTCGCGCAGCTGGCCCCCTACGCCTCCGCAGGTCTGATCGTTCTCATCGGCCTCTACACCGGTTGGCTCGGCTACCAGGGTATCCAACACAGCCCGGTTGGCCACGCTGCCGAGGCACTCGCTGTGCAACGCGCCTGATTTTGCGAATGGCTGCAGATAAGCGCCGATCCGGGACTCCTTCCTGAAGGACGGTAACGTCCTCAACAAACGAAAGATTTCCATTTAGAGGCGGGGTCCCAATCGGCGCCGACCGAGATCCCGCTCCTCTTTTGCTTCTGCCAATAATATCAATACGCTATCTTGGTTTTAGCTGGGGCCCCGCTTCAACGCCGATCTACACACCGACGTTCCGTAGCGTGCCCTTATGCGAACGGGCCCCTGCAGCCGTCGTGGTGGACGTCCGCTATTGAGGAGCGACCGCGGCTCCTTGAATGACCGAGATGGGCGCAAAGCGGAACGGCTGCTTGTCGGTTGAGGCGTCGGTCGTAGTTCGGATAAGTCGAGGCGAGTGCTCCCAGGATGATCAATCCTTCCGCCGGCCGATCTGAAGCGGCGTCGGCGGCGTTGCGTCTGGTCCCGGGACCGCGAACAGCTCACTCAACGCCACGCTGAGCGCACCGTGAACGAGTGATGCGCTTCTCCTGCTGCCGCCTGACTGAAATTCCGGGCAACTAATTGCTGTCCGCCCGAACGCTTCTGCGCTTCTGTGAAAGGCATCAGAGGAGGAGCGTATGGCAAATCACGCGATCGAGCTTCCCAGCCCGCCTCCATTCGATCCCAACGCGATCCCCGACTCTGCCATCCTGTCACGGGGCGGAACCGAACTTAGGCTGCTGTGGCGTGACGGGCTGTCCGTGGCGCTGCCTGCCGAGCATCTGCGCCTTCGCTGCCGATGCGCGTGGTGTACCCGTGACCGCGTCGTGGACCGCTTCCCCGAGGCTTTCCCCGGCGTCGCGATCACCCGCGTCGAGCCAATGGGCGGCTATGCCGTCCATATCGCGTTCACCGACGGCCATGCCCGCGGGATCTTTCCCTGGACCTACCTGCGCGCACTCGCGGCCGAGGCTGTCGACAACCCGCCTGCCACTGCCCAGGCCGCCTGACCTCCGATCCGACCTCTTGGCGAGTGCATGAGCGCCGCCACTCCGTTGACGCGAGACCTTGCCATGAGCGCCTTCGAATCCGCGACGAAGACCGAGATCATCGAGACCGACATCCTGGTGATCGGCGGCGGCACCGGCGGCCCGATGGCCGCGATCAAGGCCAAGGAAGCCGACCCGAAGCTCCGCGTCGTCCTGATGGAGAAAGCGAACGTGAAGCGCTCAGGCGCGATCAGCATGGGCATGGACGGGCTGAACAACGCCGTGGTGCCGGGCTACGCCACGCCGGAGCAGTACGTGAAGGAGATCACCGTCGCCAACGACGGCATCGTCGACCAGAAGGCGGTGATGGCCTACGCGCAAGGATCGTTCCCGATGATCCAGTACCTCGACAAGCTCGGGGTCAAATTCGAGAAGGACGGCTCGGGCGAGTATAACATGCGCAAGGTCCACCACATGGGGACCTACGTGCTGCCGATGCCCGAGGGGCACAACGTCAAGAAGGTGCTCTACCGGCAGCTTCGCCGCCTCCAAATCGGCGTGACCAACCGCTACATGGCGACCCGCCTGCTGAAAGGTCCGGACGGGCGCATCGCGGGCGCCATCGGGGTCAACACCCGCACGAGCCAATTCTTGGTGGTGAAGGCGAAGGCGGTGATCCTCGCCTGCGGCGCAGCCGGGCGACTCGGCCTGCCGGCCTCGGGCTACCTTTTCGGCACCTACGAGAACGCGGCGAATTGCGGCGACGGCTACGCGATGGCCTACCATGCCGGCGCACAGCTCGCGAACCTCGAATGCTACCAGATCAACCCGCTGATCAAGGACTATAACGGGCCGTCCTGCGCCTACGTCACCGGCCCGTTCGGCGGATATACGGCCAACAACCGGGGCGAGCGCTTTATCGAGTGTGACTACTGGTCGGGCCAGATGATGCTCGAGTTCTGGCGTGAGCTGCAGGGCGGCAACGGCCCGGTTTTCCTGAAGATGGACCATCTGCGCGAGGAGACGATCTCGGAGATCGAAACCATCCTCCACTCGAACGAGCGGCCCTCACGCGGGCGCTTCCACGAACGGCGCGGCACCAATTATCGCCGCCGGCCAGTCGAGATGCATATCTCCGAGATCGGCTTCTGCTCCGGTCACTCGGCCTCGGGCGTCTTCGTCGACGAGTATGCTCGCACCACGGTTCCAGGTCTCTACGCCGTTGGTGACATGGCGAGCGTGCCGCATAACTATATGCTCGGCGCCTTCGTGAACGGCGGCATCGCGGGCGCTGATGCAGCCGCCTACTGCTCGGCCAACACCCTGGCGGGCCATGACGAGGCCGATATCACCGCCGAGCGGGAGCGGGTCCTGGCCCCGACCCGGCGCGACGACGGTCTCACGCCTCATGAGATGGAGTTCAAGACGCGCCGCCTCGTCAACGATTACCTCGAGCCGCCGAAGGTGACGGCCAAGATGGAACTTGGACAGCGCCGCTTCGCCGAGATCCGCGAGGACCTCGACCTGCTCTGCGCCCGCGACGCGCACGAGTTGCACCGGGCTCTGGAAATGCAGACGATCCTCGACTGCGCCGACATGGCGGCCGCGGCCTCGCTCTATCGCACCGAGAGCCGCTGGGGCTTCTACCACTTGCGCGTCGATCACCCCGAAACCGACGACGCGAACTGGAACTGCCACACCGTCCTGTTCAAGGACGGTCAGGGCCGGATGGCCCACGCCAAGCGCGCGGTCGACCCGTTCATCGTGCCGGTCGCCGCCGAGGAGATGAGCGCCTACCACCAGCTCCGCATCAAGACGCCGGCCGCCGCCGAGTAGCCCTCCCAAGAACCGGAGATCGATCCATGCCGATCATCAATCAGGCCAGCAGTGCCGCGGTCGTCATCGACGACGAGAAGTGCATCGCCGAGAAGGGCTGCCGCGTCTGCGTTGACGTCTGCCCGCTCGACATCCTCGCGATCGATGAGACGCGGCAGAAGGCCTACATGAAGTACGACGAGTGCTGGTACTGCATGCCGTGCGAGGTCGACTGCCCGACGAACGCAGTCAAGGTCAACATCCCGTACCTGCTGCGTTGAGGCCGACCATGAGCCCCGTATTCGATTCCTTCGACGACGACCTCGATGACGTGGCCGAGCGCTGCGCCAGCGCCGATGCGGTCGTCCGGCGCGTCGCGATGATGGAGCTCGCCGAGGCTGTCGGCCCCGAGGCGAAGGTCCTGCTTCTGAAGGGTCTCGGCGACCCGGACGCCACCGTTCGTGCAGCCGCCGCCAGGGCCCTGGACGAGCACGACGGCGCGGACGTCGTCGAGGGCCTGGTGCGTTCCCTGGAGGACGCCGACGAGGCCGTGCGGCGCACCGCCGCCGACACCCTCGCCGAGAAGAAGGAGCCGACCTGCGGTCCGCTGCTGATCGAGCGCGCCGAGCACGCTGACCCCTTCGTGCAGGCGTCCGCCCTGCGGGCGCTGCGCGAGCTCGTCCTGCCGGACGCCCTGTCGGCCGCATTGAAGGCGCTCCAGAGTTCGGCGCCTGAGGTTCGCCGCGAGGGCCTCGGCGTCATCGGCTATCTCAAGGCCGAGGAAGCGCTGCCTGCGCTGATCGCCACCGCAGGCGATCCCGACCCGACCGTCCGGCGCGCGACGATGGCGGCGCTGATTTTCCTGCGAAACGGCGGCCCGGGCGTCTCCACGTTGATCGCTGGCTTGTCTGACGACAACTGGCAGGTGCGCGAGGAGGCAGCAGTCTCGTGCGCCAAGATCCGGCTGCCCGAGGCGACGCCCCCCCTGATCACGGCGATGGACGATCCCGTCTGGCAGGTCCGTATCAAGGCTGCCAACGCTCTGGGCCGGATCAAAGCCTCGGCTGCGGTCGAAGTCCTGGGGCGCGCACTGACTTCGGAGGTAAGTAACCTGCGCAAGGAGTCCGCCGCGGCCATCGGCGAGATCGCCGACCCACGCGGTCTCGCTGCCCTTGAGGCGTCCTCCAACGATCCAGATCCCGACGTCCGCAAGCTCATCCAATGGGCCATCGGGCGCTGCCAGGGACGCCCCTGACCAATCCAACCGACGTCGTTTGATGCGGCGCCCCTCTCCTTCGGGTGGGGCGCCGCACGGCGTTCACAGACGGCTCGCCGACAGCGGGACGCCGCATGCGATCAGGGATAGTTTAGAGCTGGTACAGGGTTTGCGGCGACATCCCTGCAAGACGCAGGAGATGGCGATGCAGACCACGGCGCCGATACGCCCGTCTCAAGCCCCGGCGGGGCTTCACACCCAGGCGAACGCCCTTCTGCTGTCCGAGGCGGCACCCAGGCCTGGCGCCGGCCAGCGCCCGCTGCTCGACGGATTGACCGAAGGCGAGCTTGCCCTCGTCATGGAGAAGGGGCGACGCCGTGTACTCTACCGCGGCGCGACCCTGTTCACGCAGGAGACGCCGAACGACGGGATCTGGATCGTCGAGAGCGGCCGCATCCGGGTCTTCTACGCGGCGCCTTCCGGTCGCGAGATCACGCTGGCCTACTGGTACCCCGGCAACTTCGTCGGCGGTCCCGACGTATTTGGCACCGGCCTTCACAAGTGGTCGGGCATGGCGGCAAGCAATTCCAGTGTGCTACACCTGCCGGGCAAGGCCCTCAAGCAGCTCGTGACGCAGATCCCGACGCTGGCGATCGGGGTCATCGACGGCCTGACCTTTAAGGGCCGCTGCTACTCGACCCTAGCCCAGATGCTCGGGACTCGCTCAATCACTGAGCGTCTCGCCCATCTCATCCTGCACCTGTGCGATCTCTACGGCGTGCCGGAGGAGGACGGGACCGTAATCGCGGCGACCTTTACCCACGCCGACCTCGCACACATGGTCGGCGCCACCCGGCAATGGGTAACGATCAGCCTGAAGCGCCTTTCGGAGCAAGGGGTCGTTGCGACACGGCGCACGCAGATCGTCGTGCTGCGCCCTGAGATCCTAGCGCAGATGCGTGGTGGCGAGGAATGCGCTTAAATCCGAAGCTTCCCGCTCAAATCGACAGCACATCCGGGCCGACACAACCTTTTTGCGCAACTAATCGACCCGCGCGCGCTCTCAGTGTTTGATCGAACTCGTCTCCAAGTCCGATCATGCCCTCGATGTCGTTGCGGCATCGGACCGACATGACGGAGCGGGCGATGGCAAGACGGTTCCCCGGGCTCGGATCAGTATCCGCTCTCGCGCTTCTCGCACTCACCGGCACCGGGATCGGTACGCCGGCCCGCGCTGAGACCCTGACTGTCGGCATCGGTACGCAGGACACGACGACCAACACCGCGACCGTGGGGGTGGTTATCCGACAGCTCAAGCTGCTCGAGAGGTACCTGCCCAGGACCGGGAAGTATGCCGACAAGACCATCCAGCTCGACTGGCAGAACTTCACCTCGGGGCCGCCGGTCACGAATGGCATGATGGCCGGCAAGCTTCAGTTCGGCGCCATGGGCGATTACCCGTTGGTCGTCAACGGCGCCACCTTCCAGAACAATCCCGAGAGCAAGTCGCAGCTGATCGCGGTCGCGGCGTACAACCTCTACGGTTCCGGCAATGGCATCGTCGTCAACAAGGACTCCGAATACTTCTCCTTCGAGGATCTGAAGGGAAAGGTAGTCAGCGTGCCTTTCGGTTCTGCCGCCCACGGCATGGTTCTGAAGGCGCTACAGGACAAGGGCTACCCAGCCACCTACTTCCGCCTCGTGAGCCAGAGCCCGGAGGTCGGTTCGACCAACCTTCAGGAGAAGAAGATCGACGCGCACGCCGATTTCGTCCCCTTCGCCGAGCTGCTGCCGTTCCGCGGCTTCGCCCGTAAGGTGTTCGACGGTGTCGAGACCAAGCTGCCGACCTGGCACGGCGTCGTCGTGCGCACCGATTTCGCCAAGCAATACCCCGAAATCGTCGAGGCCTACGTCAAGGCGGTGCTCGACGCCGACGCCTGGGTCAAGGCAGACCCGAAGCGCGCCGCCGAGCAGATCGCGACGTGGACCGGCACCGACAAGGAGGTGGTATACATCTTCCTCGGGCCCGGTGGGATCATGACCATCGATCCCACAATCAAGCCGCAGCTGATCGACGCCGCACGCGAGGACGTGAAGGTCCTGCAGAAGCTCGACCGGATCAAGGAGTTCGACGTCGGCCCGTGGGTCGACGACGCGTATCTGCGCAAGGTCTTCGCCGAGCGCAGTCTCGACTACGAGCAGCAGCGCGCGAGCACCGCCAACTACGAGGTAAGCGGCGAGGACACGTTCTGCAAGAAGCCGATCACCGAGCCGCGTAAGGCCGGCGAGATCTGGGTGAAAGGCGGCGCGATACAGCCCTATTCCAGCGCCGCCTGCACGCTCGGCGCGCTGAACGAGATGAAGACTAAGGGGCAGCCCGTCGACGTCGCCTACGTCTTCGACACCGCCCGCGGCATCAAGCTGTTCGCTCGCGAGGCCTTCTACGTGGTCGACAGCAAGGGCGGCATCGCGCCCTTCCTGCTGAAGCAGGATGCCGAAACCGCGGCTCAGGGCGGCGGCAAGGTGATGCCCTACGACGAGGCCCTCAAGACCGCTGTGACGGGAGGCTAGACCCTTATGGAAGCTGTCGCCCTCCGGTCCACCGCCGAGCCCGAGCCGCCGCGAACGGCGACCCTCGCGCCGCCGTCCGCGTCTTCCCAACCCACGACCGGCCGCACCCGCCGCTGGCTTCGCCTGCACCATGGTGAGTTCCGCGCCGCGCTGATCGGGCTCGCGTCGCTCATCCTGTTCGTCGCCCTCTGGCAGTATCTGACTGCCAACCGCGTCACCTTCTACGTGCGGTTCCTGAACATACCCACGCCGATGGACGTCGTGGGCCGGGCGGTGATCGCTCTGCACAACCCGGTCTTCGGCGACCACGTACTCATCTCCTGCCGCCGGATCCTGTTCGGCTTTCTCCTGGCCGGCGGTGTCGCCGTCCCGCTCGGCCTCCTCATGGGCCGCTATCACCTCCTGCGCGAGATTGCCTTCCCGATCTGCGAGGTGCTGCGGCCGATCCCGGCCATCGCGTGGGTTCCGATGGCGATCATGCTCTGGCCGACGAACGAGGGATCAATCATCTTCATCACCTTCCTCGGCTCGTTCTTCCCGATCCTGATCAACACCCTCCAGGGCATGGTGCAGGTCGACCCGGTGCTGGTGCGTGCCGCCCGGTGTCTCGGAGCCAGGGAAATAGCGGTGTTCCGCGAGGTCTACCTGCCAGCCTCATTGCCGCAGATCTTCACCGGGCTGACGGTCGGCATGGGCGTGGCCTGGGTCTCGCTGATCGCCGCCGAGATGATCTCCGGCCAGTTCGGCATCGGCTACTTCACCTGGGAGGCCTACTCCCTGGTCCAGTACCCGGACATCGCGCTTGGCATGATCACGATCGGGCTGCTCGGGCTCGGCTCGAGCTTCGCGATCCGGCTCGTCGGCCGCCTCGTCATGCCCTGGGCTTCCGCCCGGTAGGATACCCGACGACCGCGCCTCCCTCCGTGGTGCGTCACCTCACGCGGCGGATACCCGCCCCCATCAATCGAGGAGCCTGCCATGCCCGAGCCGAGCCGGGGCCTGATCGAGGTCCGCGACTTCTGCCTGCGGTACGAGACGATGGAGGGCGCCGTCGAGGCCGTCTCGAATACGTCACTCACGGTGCAGCCCGGCGAATTCGTATCGATCATCGGCCCATCCGGTTGCGGGAAGTCGACGTTGCTCAACGCCCTGGCCGGTTTTCTCAAGCCATCGTCGGGACGGGTGACCGTCGACGGTGAGGCGATCTCGGGGCCAAGCGCGGACCGGGGCATGATCTTCCAGCAGTACTCACTCTTCCCGTGGAAGACGGTGCGCGAGAACGTCGAGTTCGGCCTGAAGATGAAGGGACTCAGGCGCGGCGAACGCGAGCGACAGGCGCGCACGCTCCTAGGCCTCGCCGGTCTCACGCCGTTCGAGAACCACTACCCCGACCGGCTGTCAGGGGGGATGAAGCAGCGCGTCGGAATCGTGCGTGCGCTGGCCACCGGTCCGCGCATCCTCCTGCTCGACGAGCCGTTCGGTGCCCTCGACGCGCAGACTCGGCTGATCATGCAGCAGATCCTCACCAACATGTGGCAGCGCCTGAAGATCTCGGTGCTCTTCGTGACCCACGACATCGACGAGGCGATCTTCCTCTCCGACCGCGTCTACGTGATGACCGCCCGTCCCGGGAGCATCAAGGCCGAGATCGTGGTGCCG
The DNA here is from genome assembly GCF_022829605.1 of Methylobacterium sp. E-065. Lineage (GTDB taxonomy): Bacteria > Pseudomonadota > Alphaproteobacteria > Rhizobiales > Beijerinckiaceae > Methylobacterium. The sequence continues at coordinate 65,753 of NZ_JAKSYD010000068.1, forward strand.
CTGCCCCGCCCGCGGCAACCGGCCCTGACCCTGACGTCCGAGTTCCTGGGCCTGCGCCGGGGACTCATGTCGCTGATCCGCGAGGAGAGCATCCGCGCGATGGGCGGGGAGGTCAGCGCCGAGGCGATGAAGGGCCTGTCCATCGATGTCGAGGGCCAGGATCTCGCCGCGCTGCTCTGAGCTCCGCGCCAACGGGTGAAACCATGACCTACGTCGTCACCGAGAACTGCATCCGCTGCAAGTACACCGACTGCGTCGAGGTCTGTCCGGTCGACTGCTTCTACGTCGGTGACACCATGCTGGTGATCAACCCGGACGAATGCATCGACTGCGGCGTGTGCGAGCCGGAGTGCCCGGCCGACGCCATCAAGGCCGATACGGAGCCGGAAACGGCAGGCTGGAAGGCCTTCAACGCCAAGTACGCCGACCTCTGGCCCAACATCACCGAGAAGACCGAGCCGGCCGACGACGCGGCGGCGTGGGACGGCCGCGACGGCAAGCTGCTCGAAGCGTTCGGGAATGCGGATCCAGCGGCCGCCTGAGTGAGGACGAAAGAGTCATGAGCAAGTTCCACGAGGAGCGCGTCCTGTCGGTCCATCACTGGACCGACAACCTGTTCTCGTTCCGCACCACCCGTGATCCCGCGTTCCGCTTCCGCAACGGCGAGTTCACCATGATCGGCCTGGAGGTCGAGGGACGCCCGCTGCTGCGCGCCTACTCGGTGGTCTCGGCCAATTACGAGGAGGAGCTGGAGTTCTTCTCGATCAAGGTCCAGGACGGGCCGCTGACCTCGAAGCTCCAGCACCTCAAGGTCGGCGACCCGATCATCATCGGCAAGAAGCCCACCGGCACGCTGGTGCTCGACAACCTGCTGCCCGGCCGGCACCTCTACCTGCTCGGCACCGGCACGGGGCTGGCGCCGTTCCTGTCGATCATCAAGGATCCGGAGACCTACGACCGGTTCGAGAAGGTCGTGCTGGTCCACGGCTGCCGGCAGGTGCAGGAGCTCGCCTACGGCGAGACCATCACGGAGACCCTGCCCCAGCACGAGTTCCTGGGCGAGATGATCGCGCAGCAGTTGATCTACTACCCGACCGTGACCCGCGAGCCGTTCCGCAACCGCGGCCGGATCACCGACCTGATGGTCTCGGGCAAGTTGTTCGAGGATATCGGCCTGCCGGACATGGCGATCGAGGCCGACCGCTTCATGCTCTGCGGCAGCCCCGACATGATCCGCGACACCCGGAAACTCCTGACCTCCCGCGGCTACGAGGAGGGCAACCACGGCGAGGCGGCCCACTACGTAATCGAGAAGGCCTTCGTCGAGAAGTAAGGGAGCCCGGACCTCGTGCGACTCCCTCACGTGACACGCACGCAGGCCGGACGGCTCTTCCTCCTCGCCACGGCGACGGGCTGGGGCCTGAACTGGCCGGTGCTCAAGCTGGTCCTTCAGGACTGGCCGCCGCTGTTCGCGCGGGGCGTCGCCGGTCTCATTGCGGCCTCCGGACTGGGCCTCCTCGCCTACGGGCGCGGCGAGCGCCTGACGGTGCCGCGCGCGCTTCTCGGACGGCTCGGCCTCGCCGCCGCGATCAACGTCTTCGCCTGGATGGGTTTCACCGGTCTGTCCCTGAGATGGCTCACCGTACCGGAAGGGGCGCTGCTGGCGTACTCGATGCCGATCTGGGCCGTGCTTCTCGCCTGGGTTCTGCGCGGCGAGCGTCCGGACCTGCGCGGGTTCGCGGCCCTCGCTCTCGGCATCCTCGGGATCTGCGTCCTCGTCGACGGCACCGGCACCGGCCAGATCCTCCGGAAGGCGCCGGGCATCGCCCTCGCCCTGGCCGCGGCTATCCTGTTCGCGCTGGGAACGGTCCTCGAGCGAAGGCCGATCGACTTGCCACCGATCGCCCTCACCGCGTGGCAGGTCGGGCTCGGCTGCCTGGCGATGACGCTGATCAGCTTGTTCACCGAGGCTTCCGACATCAAGGGCCTGAGCCTGCCGAGCCTGGCCGGCATAAGCTACATGGCAATCGGCCCGCTCGCGCTCTGCTACCTTAGCTGGCAGGCCGCCCTACGCCGGCTGCCGACCAGCATGGCGACCACGGGCATGCTGTTGGTGCCGATTATCGGCACGGCCGCGGCTGCGCTGGTGCTACATGAGACGATCGGATCTCGACAGATGCTCGCCTTTGTCCTGACGCTGAGCGGCGTCGGCCTGGCTCTGCAGAGGAAGGTGGTGCCAACGTCCCCAACGGCCTGCGCGTCGTCGAGCGCGGGCCTGGTACGCTGACGCGCTGATGCACGCGGACGAGCGAGACGTCCGCTTCCGGGAAGCACTTCATTGCGGCAGGATGTCCGGGTTGGGCGCAAAGCCGAAGGTCCGCTTTTAGGTACTGAGGCAGCTTGGCTTTTCAAATGAACCGCATCCATTTGTTCTATGCGGTGGCCCCTGCTCAAGCGGCTAAGGTTGTCTCAAAAATTTAATGTTTTACCTCTAAATGCTCTACAACATTGTATCGACCGATCTCAGTCCGGCTGCTCGATTCGGGCTGCGATCGATCCTCTAAAGGAGTTTTCACTTGAGCCGTTGACTCATCACAAAATTGGAACAACGTTCGCAGCCTTGACATTAGGATAATTATCCGGTACTGCTAGCCCTGTCGCGCACCCTGGGCGACTGAAAGCACTTGCGATGACGTCGAGTTACCTCGCGCCAAGGCCGCCTGCTTGGTGTGCCCTTGCCACCGCGATCAGCGCGGCCCCAGCGCAAAGCATCTTCCCCCTCGCAAGGCGGCCTCCGGGCCGCCTTCGTCGTTTCTGGAGCCTCAGTATGTCCAATCAGCAGCCTAAACCAACCAGCACCAGCAGTAGCCGGGGTCAACCGCCAAAAGCCGTCAAGCTTGGTGAGCCTGCGGGCAGCTTGCAGCCCGTGGCCAATGCTGCTGCGGCAACGCCATCGACGCCCACGGCTCCGGTGACATCGACCACCCTTACCCAGCCAGTCTCAGGACCATCCGAGCCGCCGGCCGGCGATACCAACGTGCTCGGCACCTGGGACGCGATCAGGTCGGGTTCGCTCGTGTTGGCCACCACCGGGCCGATGGAGGGTTGGTTCGAGTCGCTCGTCGTTGCCACCCGCGCCGACGAGCGGTTCTCTCTGCGCTGGCGTGACTGGCCCGAGGAGCCCGAGTTCACCCGCCGCCGCGACGAACTCGCCCTGCTCCACCCAGCGACCGATCCGCAGGGCTGAATGCCTCACCCATAGCAATGAAGTAGAAGGATTTCCGATGACCGATGGTAGCGACCTCGAACGTTTTCAAATCACTAGGCCGGCGCTGCTAGTTGCTTCCCCACCTGAGCTAAGGCCGCCCAGCCCTTGTGTTTGTCTTGACGCGAAATTAGCGACCGCTCTTAAGGCAGTCGCTACCCTGGAGGGGGCTGACCTAGAGGCGGTGCTCGTTATAGCTGAGGCGAGCCGCCCCGGTGTAAGGCTCGCTTTGCGTGCCGCTTTTGAGGCTGAGGCACACCGCTACGTCCATCTCGCGCGCAGCGCATTCGCCGCCGCTGACCGACTGATCGCCGATCCCGTTGCTTCGAGTGCCCTTGAGGGAACGTACGTAGCTAAACCGTTTTCAGAACAAAGAGCGAACGGCCCGAGTGATGTGCTATCGATATGTCCGGCCGATCCGGCAGTCACGCCGCCGGGCTGCATTGCGACCCTCAATGATGCCTTCCGCCGGAGTCTCTCTGGCGGCCGGATCGTACTGAGTGCCGGGGTCGCAGCGCTACCGAGTGTGGCCCGCGCCGCGCTGGTGGCGGCTGTGCGCGGCTCCGACTGTTTCGACGCCGACGATGATCCACACGGCGAGCACGACTTCGGCGCTGTCACCGTCGCAGGCTATCGCTGCTTTTGGAAGATCGACACTCACGACCTCAGCCTGCGCTGCGCCTCGCCTGACCCGACTGACCCGGCGGCGACGGTCCGCGTGCTGACCATCATGCTGGCTGAGGAGTATTGAGATGGCCGGGGGGCGCGAGCTACCAGCCGCCGCCATCCCGACCCCCGGCCCCTGGCTGGTACGCGGCACGGCCGAAGCGGATGCCGCCCCGGCGGAACTCATGCTCGGCGTCGAGCCTGCGACGGCCGAGCTCGCGGGCGGCTGGCCGTACTTCATTCGCCGGAACCGCCCGGTCGAACCCGGCAGCTGCCCCCGACACATCGCGGTCGGGATCCAGCGATTGGCCGACGCCCGGCTAATCGCTGCCGCACCGAATCTGACCGCAGTGCTGCTGCGGTTGCTGATCTCACCTGGCCTGACGACTCGCGACCTCGACCCACGCACTCCCGACGCCGTCACCGCCGGCTGGGACTTGCTAATCGCGGTCGCCCCACACTTGGAGATCGGCCGGTGACGCTGGCTGGGCTGCCGCACATCAGCTTGGCTGGGTGCCGCCTCTTGGCAGCACCATGGCCGCTCGGCTGTTCAGTCGCGCTTCGGCCGGCGCCCAGCGCGCAGCGGTGCGGGGCGAGCCGCCCCCGGCACCGGGGCGACGAACAGGTCGGCGACCGGTACGGACAGGGCTTGCGCCAGGGCTTCGAGCGTCGAGACGGTCACGTTCTCCGAACCCCGCTCGACCCGCCCGACATACGCGCGGTCAATACTGGACGCGAGCGCCAGCCGCTCCTGAGACAGCCCCTGCGCAACCCGCAGCCGCCGCAAGTTCCACCCAATGATCGCCCGCGCCTCCATAGGACGAGCAAGCCCGACGCGCGGCTTGACAATCGACGGACTGTTAGTCCCCAATTTGCTGGACGGGAGGGGGCGCGATGGGCAGGAGCATGAGCATAACGATGCGTGGTGTGAGGCGGTGTGTAGTCGGTCGCCGCGGACCACGGGGTGGTGGCGATGGATCACCAGCAGGGAAACGCCCCGCTGCTGTCGCCATCCTCATCGTTGCTGTGTTGGTCGGTGGGCCGTCTTCATCATCGGCCCAGCCCACGATGGGGGCAGCTGCACAGGCTCTACCTGCTGAGGCATCGCGAGGTTGCCCGCCGTCGCTGGCGAACCCGGCGTTGGTGGACATCGCCGGACGAGTTGCGCGTAAGCTCGCCGGGCAGGTGGCCAGCTTCGACACGCGGACGGCCCTGGTTCTAGCCCGCCGCGAGGTGAACGCGAGCGCCCGGCTTGAACTGCCGGGGGCCGCGTATGCCGCAAGCCGTGACGATCTAGCCCGCCTCGACCGGACGACGGTCGCTGCCTGCTGGCCCCAACTGGCAGCCGTACTGGCGGGCGCGCGCGAACCGACACCTGCCGCTGCCACACCAACGGCTCCAAGCACGGGCATGCAGCGCTACGAGGCGCAACGCGCACAGATGGCCGAGCGGCACCGCGCCAACCGCGAAGCCGCCCAGGCGCGCGCGGACGCGTTGCAGGTCCGAGAGGAGGCGATTAACGCCGGGGTCGCGGCCAGGGCTGAGGCGACCCGGCGCCAGCAAGCCGAACTCGCGCTGCGCGAGCGCGAGGAGGCGGCGCGCGAACTCGCCCGGCAGCAACAAGCTCGCGCCGACCAAGAGCGCGAACGGCAAGCCGACCTCGTGGCGGCGCGCGCCCGCGCCGACGCACTTCAGGCCGAGGCGGCAGCCCAGCGCGTGGTAAGCGAGCGGGAGGCGGCGGTCGAGCGCGAGAGGCAGGCCCGGCAGATCCGTGAGCAGCAGGAGACGCTGGCCAGGGCCCAGTCGGACGCCCAGGCTCGCTATGCCACCGAGGCGCAGTCGCGCCAGCTCACCACGGAGATCGACCGGCTAGATACCGAGCGGCGCACCGCGGCGCAGGCCGCCGAGCGTGCCAAGCGGCCCGAGTGTCGCGAGTCCGACCGGGTCGCCCAGGAGGAAGCAAAGGCGCTGCAGAAGGCCGGCATCACCGTGCCCGACATTGCGGTGAAGCTGAGCGCGGGGATGCGTGTCGAGGCCTGCGCGGCGGCCCGCCGGGCCTTCACCGCGGCCGAGCATATGCGGGTCACGGCCGCCCGCTGCGAGCTGCTGGAGGCGATCCCCTTCAATCAGCTCGCGAGCGAGTTGCGCGACCTCATCCTCGACCAGGGCTGCTGAGGCGTCTCACACGAACAATCAGACGGGAAGGAGCACCGGGGTGCCAGACTGGTACTACGAACGCGCCGGTACGCGGGCCGGGCCGGTCGATGAGGCGGAGATGCACCGGCTGCTCGCCGCCGGCACGATCACCCGAGCTACCCTGGTTTGGAACGCCGGCCTCGGGCCGAATTTCGTGCCACTCGGCGAGACGACGCTGGCTCCCCCCGCGACTGAACCGCCGCCGCTACCGGCCAGCGCGGTGGACGACACGCTGGCCTGGGTGCTGGTCGCGATCCCGCTGGGGGCGGCGCTGCTGGAACGGGCGATGGGGTGGACGAGCACCTCGCTGTGGGGTTGGCCGCTTGCCGTCTTTCTAGCCAACGTCGCGGTCAGCGTGCTCGACGAGCGGCGAGTTATCCGCAGCGGTGTTAGCGACCGCACGATCCGCCTCGGCGCCTGGGTCTGGCTCGTCCCGGTGTACCTCTACCAGCGAGCGCGGGCGCTCAAGGGCCCACGGTACTACGTCTGGGCTTGGCTGGCCTCGTTCGCGGCTTCGCTGTTCGTCGGGGGTGAAGCGGGCTCGCTGCTCGACGGTGAGACCTACCTCGGCACCGGCGTGCCGGCTTGTGACAGCCGTTTCGAGATTCGACAGGTGCGGCAGCTGTTCGACGGGCTCGATGCAGCGAAGGCTGCGGGTATCGCGTCGAGCGGCGTGACCAGTGCCCGTGAACTCGGCGCCGCGGGTGAGGTGCGCACCTGCGCCGCGCAGATCGGTGCCTCGAACGGGCAAGCCTACACGGTCGTCTACACCGTCGAGCGCAGCGCCGAGCAGATCGTGACCAACATCCAAGTTCGATAGGAAGGGCGGAGCGTGATGGACGTGATGCGCTAGTATGGTCACCTCTCCGGCGAAACCCGATAAATCTGCCTCCGCGAACAACCGACGGCCTGCGCGATAGCGACCGGGGAAAGGCTGTCTGCTTGGAGCATCCGAATACGTTTGCCACGGCGGCGGCGCTGGCCGTCGGTGTAAACGCCGGTTGCCTGTGCCCGCGCGATGCCTTCGCGCATATTTCCTTTGATGAAGCGCCGTTCCACTGGAGCGAACCTGCCAAGCACGGTCAGAACGACATGCCCCAGATCCCCGCGTGCCGGGCCATGTGGGCCGAGCACAGTGACGAACGCCCCGCGCTACTCTGCCTTGTGAATCAGATTGAGCACATCCCGGGTGTCGCCCCCAGTCGGTTGCGGCGAGTGACAACCAGTTCGTTGCCAGGGCTTAGGACAGCGAGGACGGTTGCGAGTTCACGTCGGCCCTCGTGCAAGGCGCCCCTAGCTTTCTCGACGCGAATGACGCCGCAGCCCTCGGCATGAGCCGGGCGACTTGACCGTCGAAATCTTAGTAAATGGTGCTATCGTAGTCGTACGTCATGAGGGTCATGTGTCACCTCAGGCTGTAGGCCCGAGGCTACCGCGTCACAGATAGTCGCCGTCAGCCTAAATGTTACGATGCGCGGCGTCGCCAGTGTTACGTCCCATCGGGTATACCCAGGTGTGCTCGCTCGTGCTGGCAGGTCAGAAACGCGCCATTTGCAGACTTTCGCGGTCGGCTTGCCCAAGTTCCGCTCTCGGGGCATAATCGGACAACGTTGCAATCCGAGATTAGCCCCAGCGGCCGCAATGCACTGCCGTTCGGACACGTCAATCAGGCGTTGTCCGGCGTGCAAACCTTGCACCTAGTCAGCTTGGCGACCGGTTCTAGTCGGTCGCTGCGAAACGTTCGCGGTGCCGATCGGATGTTGGCATCGCCCTGCGCTGAACCAAGGTTGCCATGTCGTCCTAGCGCGGTCGTCGATCCCGGACGACTTCAGGTTAGCGGTTGATCCGGCAATCCTGACTTCGGAACCGGTCGAGCTGGCATAGACGCAGCATTTGGACTCAATTCCGCACCGTCCAGTTCCGTGGGCGGTCTCGCCGATTTTTGTTCGGGATGAGCCTTTAAGATCGATGATTTCAGCTTCGAGATGCGCTCGTCGATGAGTTCGGCTGACACATCGACCTGCAGGCGCTCCTGCACGAACGCCAGTCTGCTCTCGCATTCCCTGATCAGTTCGGCCCAGGATTTCACCCAGACGCGGTGATTGGGCTTGTCCAGGAACAGGCCGAAGGGACGGTCCTTTTGGGTAATCCGCTCGGTGACGACCGGATCGAGCTCACTGCTGACGAGGTAGAAGTTCCAGAACGTCGATGCGTTCACGAAATCCGGCTGGCTGAGGATCGCGTTCACATAATCCTCCAACTGGTCGAGCTCCTTTCGCCCGACGACGAGCGAGGGCCTCTTCAGCTCCACGAGCAGGTAGTCCCGATGGTGGCGATCCGCATGCGGTACCACGCGGCCCATGAAGCAATCGGCCCGTCCGGTCTTGCCGTCCGGCTTGCGGCCCTTCGTGCCTTTGGCGCGCTTGAGGGCAAGGTCGTCCGAGACGCGGTTCATGATCTTCGTCAGACCGGCTTCCGGCATCGTGAAGTGAAAGCGCTCCCCGAAGATCCAGGTGGCATCGCGGATCAGGTTGTCGAGTTCGCCGCGCTCCTTGATCGTCCGCCGGTGCTTCGGCTCGAAGACGATCTCGCGCAGCACCTTTAGGGTCACGATCCGGTCTGCGATCAACGTGGACGTCGAGATGATCGCGCCGAGCTCGGTCTTGTCGAGGAGGCTTGAGAACTCGTCCTGCCGAACCTTCGGTAGGTTAAAGACGGCCCGCAGGATGCGCGAGACAGACTCGGGGTTGTGGCTCACCGCCTCGCGCAGCAGCCCGAGCGTGATCTTCTTGAGCGGATTGTCCGCCTTTTTAAAATCGCGCGAGTAGGACGAGACCGCGTGGGTCGCGATCTCGAACACCTCCCTCTCGCGCCGTTCGACCTCGTCGCGTGGATCACCCTCGTAGGGATAGACCCCGGCGTCCTTGAGGTCCTGTATGAGTTCACCGGACTTCTCCGCGTGCCGCGTGCGGAAGTAGTCGCCGACCTCGTCGCGGATGTATTCCAGGATGCGGGCGAAATCGGGGTCGGTCAGCCCTTCGGCTTCCAGGAGGTTGGCATGCGCGACCTCCTGGAAGAAGGGGCAGTAGGCGTAGACCGAGAAATCGAAGCCGGGGGCCGTCACGTTCGCCGGCTGCGAGCCCAGCACCACGCCGCTCTCGCCGCCGAAGTACAGCTTTCGGCTGCCGACCCCCGGCTTCCACTCGATGACCTTCAGGGCGAGGTTCCTCACGGTCCGCCCCGGGCAGACGATGGCCTTGGTCTCGATCGCGTGGGTGCGCAGGATCGTGGCGGCCGGATCGACCGGCTGGCCGTCGTAGAAGATAGTCGTGTCCGGATACTGCAGAACGTAGGGCGCGAAGGTCGCGCCGAAATCGGCCCGCGCCTCGCTTCCGGTCAACCAATCGAACGTTCCCTTGAGCGGGGCGAGCTCTACGGTTGTGCCGGTCGGCGTCTCGGGAGGGGCGTCGCCGAGCTCCGTGATCTTGCTGGTGTGGAGCCTGTCGGCGCCGATCTCGATTGAAAGCTTGAGGCGCTTCCCGTCGTCGCCGTAGACCGTGGTCCAGAGGGCCTTCTGCGCCAGCGAAAAGAACCTGAAGCGCCCCTGGCCCTCCTTGCCGTGCACAGCATGGGACAGGATGGCCGTCCGGTTCGCGGCGAGCTTCCAGGAATCCCCGAGGCTCTCGAAATCGTGCTGCGCCCGCGCTTTTGAGATGCCAGTACCGTTGTCGCGAACGAGGATGCTCTCAAGGCCGCCCAGGGCGTTACGGACGAAGTCGACGGAGACCTCGGTCGCGTCGGCGTCCAACGCGTTCCAGACGAACTCCCCGAGCGCCTTGACGTAGTCGCGGGTCGCAGCGACCTTCCTGAGGTGATCGTGCTTCGCCTTCAGCGTCAGAACGATCATTGAGCGTCCTCCGGGGTATGACGACGCCGGGGCGGACCCTCTTACGGGGTCAGGGAAGCGCGGGCTCGCGGCGACCGGTGGTAGCAAGGGCGCCCGAGCCGAAGCAACTCAAGAGCCTTCCGGCGCCAGGCCTTGGATCGGCGCCGGGCAGTTCATCAACATGATATGAGAGATGACCGCGCTGCCCGCCTATCAATGCCATCCGATAGGGACCGACCAGGGCTTCCCGCTAGAACGCTTTGTGCCTAGTTTGTTCTAGTTCGCAGTATGGATCAGATCTGATGGCGTTGGACCCAACCTTGCTGAGCACTGCCCTGATCGCGGGGGGCACGCTGGTCGGCGATGCGACCATCAAGGAGATGACCAAGGACGCATATCAGGCCCTCAAGGGGAAGGTAGGAGACCTTTTCGGACGCCGCGCCCTCAAGGCCACGGACAAGCTGGAGGCCGCCGACACCCGCGACGAGGGAAAGGCGGAATTGGCGCTGGCTATTCCCGATCTTCGTCCCGACGAAGCCGACGAGATACGACCGGTGCTGCAAACCTTCCTCGACGCGATGGGCCAAGACGGGGCAGCCCGGGAGGGTCTCGCCCACGCCAGGATCGCGCTGGACCTCGACGTCGGTGGCAACGTGCTGATCGACAACGTCCAGGATGCGCGGGAAATCGGCGTCCGATCCCGGTCGGATGGCGACTTCACCTTCAGCAATGTCAGGATGGATACAGGCAACCGCTCGGGAAACTGAGCGGCGCGCCGTGGGACCAGCACGGCGCGCGAAATCGAGTATCCGAGCAGGTCGTCCAAAACACCGCGATCAACAACCGGTCGGGACGCGATGCCATCTTCGCGCTGGCCGGCAGTTCGCTGACGTACGCGGCGGTCGATCACGATGCCCTCGCGACGCTGCTCGCCGAGAAGATGCGGCTGGCCGCGCCGTCCGGGCTGTCGAGCATCGCCCCGAGCGACGGTCCGCCCTCGTCCGATCCGCTCGGGCAACTGCTCGATCGGCAGATCGATAGGCTTCGCGACCGCGCCCACGCGATTGATCCTGCCGAGGCCCTGCAGGACTTTCTGCACCTGCTGGACGAACTGCCCCCGGCGGCCAGTGGCACCATCCGTTTCCGCGTTAAGGCGAACATCGGTCATCGGTACCTCGCGCTCGACGACGGCGAGAGCGCCAGCCGCTGGTTGCTCGAAGCCTTCGAAGAGGCGCCCACGGATCAGCGAGCCGTGGCCAACCGCGCGCTCGCCTATTTTGTCCGCGGCGAGGTACGGGCTGCCTACGACTTCGCTGCCGAGGAACTGCGGCGGGACCCGACGAACAAAACACTCGCCTCTTACCTACCTCAGTTTGCCGTGCGGCTTCCCGAGATTGAACGCCCGCTTGCCGATGTCCCGGAAGGCATCCGCGGATGCGAGGAAGTCGCGGCCGGGGAAATTGCCTTCCATCGTGGGCGCGAGAGCCGCCCGATCTGGTGGGAATTGGCCCGTCGCGGCCTGGACCTGTTCCCGACCTCGAAGCATTTGGCGTTCGTCCGCGCTCTGGCGGACATCGACGAAATCAGCCGCGACGAGCGCGTTCAGCGAACCCATCTACCGACGGAGGACCAACGTCGGCGCCTCCAATCTGGCGTTGAGGTGCTTGATGCGCACTGGACGACGGTTCGGTTCAGCCTGAGAAGCCGCTTCGAGAACGGCGTCGAGGCGTTGGTGGGTGCCATGATCGCCCATCACATCCTCAGCGACACTAAGAAGGCGGTCGAGAGGGCGACGCAGATCGCGGATGCCGGCTTCGTAGAGCACGACGTGCTCCTGAACGCAGTTATGGTCGCGCTCGCGAACGGGGCCATGGAACTCGGACGCCGCCTGATCGACCGCCTTCCCGACGACCCTGACTTAGCCTTCCATGCGGGCTACATCGACGTGCAGGACGGGCGGTGGGACCTGGCGGCCGAGCGTTTTGCGGTCGCGAACGTTCCGGACTTCGAGCGACCGGTGGTCGACGCCATCTGCCGCTTGGCGAAGGTGAGAGCACGAACGGCGGATGCGCCCGCCCTCGAAGATCTCCTGACCGAATTCGCACATAGCCCTCGGGCGCTCGTGCTCGTTTCCCGCGTCGCGACCGAGACCGGCGATGTCGCCTTGGCCGAGCGCGCCTATAGGGATGCGCTCGCCTGCGTGGATGCCGACACGCACATGGCCGGCCGATTGATGGTGGCTAGCCTTGCGCGTGACCTCGGCATCCCGTCCGACATCATCGAGTTGCTGGACGGCAACGTCCCGGCCCGGGGATACGAGCGGGAGAACGCGTGGCTTGCCATCGCGCACGCGAACGAGCGGCCACATCGTTCCAGAAACCTGCGGTTCTTCGAGGGACTACCGGCTGCGGTCCGGGCAAGCCATGAGATAGCGCGGGCGCATGCCAGCATCCTGCTGGATCTCGACAAGGTGCCCGACGCGCTGGCCCTGCTGCGTCGCCTGCGCGCCGCGGAGGAAGACGATACCTACGTGACGCTCCGTCTCGTCGAGGCAATGCGACGCTCCGGCCAGGCGAAGGCCGCCCGCAAGCTTCTTAGGTCGGTGCCACTGCAACGGATGAAGGGGGCACCCGAGCACGCGATGACGCTGATTTCGCAGGTTGCCGCGGCCGGGAGTCGTGACGAGGCCTACGCGGCGGCTTACGAGCTCGTCAGGAGGCACTCCGATCGCCCCGACATCGCCCTGGGATACGTCGGCCTCGGGCTTCTCCGGGATGGGGGACCGGGCTTCCGGATGAAGGAAGCTGGCCCAGGCGCCTTCATCGCGCTCGAAGGACCCACGGGGGCACGCCGATCCTTTGCCATCGACGACGGACCCGAGTTCTTCGGCATTCCCGTCGAGACGCCCGGCAGCCCTATCGCGAGGCTTGTCGCAGGCAAGCGGCAGGGCGCTACGTTCGAGATCCCGAAAATGGGAGGCGACCCCGAGACATGGACGGTCGCGTCTGTCCACGGGAAGTACCTTCAGCTCCACCAGCGGATCATGGAGGAATTCGAGATCAGGTTTCCCGGGACGCCGGGGCTGTCGCGGTTCACGATGCCGGAAGGCGACGTCTCGGCGGCGCTGGCGATGGTCCGCAGGTCTGCGGAGCATAACGAGCGAACCGCTAGGCTCTACGTCGATCAGTATCTGCCGCTAACAGTGGTGGCTCGTGCGCTCGGAGGCGATCCGGTGGGCTTCGCGCAGTACGTGAGGACGCTCGGCGCACACGTCACCACCTGCACCGGCGACGGCAAAGAACGAGAGGTGGCCTGCGCCACGGCGCTAGCGGCGCGCAGGCGCGGCGCGGTCCTGGATCCCTACACGGCGTGGATCGCCGGGGAGATGGACCTGCTGCCGACGCTGAAGTCCTGGTTCGGAATGCTTTACGCTCCCGCTTCCTGCATCCGCATGATCGAGCGCATGATCGAGAAGCAGCGCCAAGGAATTGGCCACCGCCAGATGACGATGTCGTGGCACGAGGGTCAATTCTACCGGGAGGAGATCGACGACGATTTTCTCCGCTCCCAGATCGCGGTGCTTGAGGCAGGTCGGGACAAGATCGTCGCGGCGTGCGAGGTCCGCTCGGTTCTGGTTCCGGACGAGACGTCCGAAGTCGCCGACACGATGCTGGAAATGGCCGGTTCGAGCTTTCTCGACGCGGCTTTCCTCGCGCAGGAACACGGCGTGCCCTTGCTCTCGGACGATGCACGCTACCGTTCTTGGGCCACGGCGGCGACCGGGTGCGAAGGCGTCTGGATGCAGGGGGTCTTGATGACCGCGGTCGAGACCGGCGCGCTTCCTTTGGCCGCCTATGGCACGGCCCTAGTCGGCTTGGCGGCCCGTCAGCATTCCTTCGTGTCGCTCAAGGGCGATGCCCTCCACGAAATCTGCCGGCAGGACGACGACCGGCTATGCCGCCTCAAGGCTGCCCTGAAGTATATCGGGGGGAGCGGCGCGGAGATGACCTCCCACCTCATGGTGGTCGTCGAGTTCCTCGAGGCGGTTTGGGACTACCACGGCGACCTACCGATCCTGAGAAGGAAGGCAGCGACGGGCTTGGTGTTCGAGGCATTCCTCCGGGGCCGGCGGGAAGACTGGCTCGACTGGCTGCGGCGCCTCGTCCACTACGCCCCGAGGACGGTCGCCTTCAGAGGTTACCTGCGAGATTGGCTTCGGGGGCACTTCATCCAAGTCTAGCAATTGACCGGTTCAAAGGCGTGATCGCGCTCCGCCAGCCGACGGACCGTCAAGTTCCCTTGACCGTGGATAGCTTCTGCTTCCGGATGCAAAGCAGTCCTTCAAGTGTTCGATGCGCGAGGTCCGCAAAGGGTCAAATGCTGCCGGCAGGCTGGCGGAGTTTATCCAGATCGAACGATGGCAGCTTGCGGATAGCGGCGGCTTTGGCCTTCAAGGTGACGTCGCCGTAGCTCTCCGCAACCGTGCGCCCGGCATGGCCCATGATCGCGTTGTAGACGCGCGGGTTGATCTCGGCCTCCTCACAAATCGTCGTGAAGAGGTGCCGCCACCCATGATTCGGCTGGACATTCGGGTCGGGCACGATGGGCCGGACGAACTCCCGCATCCGGTTCAGCAGGCCGGCGAGCGGGCCAAGGACATCGCCGCCTTTGCCGGGCGTGAGGAAGAGCGGCCCCTCGACGCTCGCTGCGACGAAGGCAGGAAAGCCAAGCTCGACCAGTTGCTGGTGCAGCACCACGTCCCGCGCCTCGTCGGTCTTCACCGTGCCGGCCTCAGGTGTGATCTTGATGACCCAAAGATCACCCTCGCGGCGAAGGTCCTGCCGCCTCAGTTGGCCCATTTCCCCGACCCGCGCACCGCTGAAGGCACAGAGCCATGGGAGCCAGCGCTTCGCGGCGGCCGTGCGCAGGTTCTCTTGCTTACCGGCGACGTAGTGCAGCGCGGCCGAGAGGATCGCGTGAATCTCGGCTTCGACGAACCCCTTCGCCCGAACGCGCTGCCTCTTGCTGACCTTGATCGTCAGCCCGGCTGCCGGATTCGCCGGAAGCTTGCGATTGATCACCGCCCAACCGAACAACGTCTTCAGCGCAGCGAGATCGCTGTCCTTCACCGTCTTGGCCGACGGCGCCTTGCCGGTGAGTTTTGACGGTGTAGCCAGCCGATGGACCTTGAAGGCAACGATGTCCTCCGCCGTCACCCGTGTGGCATCGTCGTGCTTGAGGAAAGCTACGAGGTAGCGGACAGTTTTCTCATAGCTCTCATAAGTACTTGGCTTCCGACCGGCACCCTTCGCCTCCCGCCACCATGCTTCAAAGAGGCCCGTGAGACTTACAGCGGCGTCCGGGCGCGATGATGAGACAGCGGGGAAGCGTTGCTGTGCGGGATCTGGAGAATAATCCCCCAAGGCTGCTCGCTTTAACCGCCCACCGGCAAGAAGTGAGGCTTCCCCGATCTGAAATAATAGCTTCCGGCGGCTGTTCGCCGTCACTTCATAGCCGTGACGCGCTAGAACCCACATGGCTAAATCGCCGAAGCGACGCTCAAGACTTTTTACGTTGTCACCGGGGGGGAGCCTCTCGACCGCATCGAGAAGATCAGGACCACGATCAACGCCGAAATGTCCATGGGCAGCGTGGTGATCAAGCATAAAATCGCGCCACGAAGCGGACGGCGGATTGGAAACTCGTCCTTCGATAGCTGCCCACGTGAATGCTTTCCAAGCCTCCCAGTGTTCAGGTTCGCCTGGATTGCTTTTGAAGCTTTCAAAGAGCAAATTATAAACTTGCCCAGCCAGAGCGATAATTTCCATATGCGTCAGTTCGATTGGACCAGCTAGAACGCCTGCAAACAACGCGTCCAGCTGTGCGTTGACCGCGGCCGCGCGAAGCTTCCCACCGCTACTATCAGCTATCCTCAACGAGAAGCTTATCGTCGGTCGGATTGTAACATTGACAATCGCCGCGGCGGCTCCGCCTACCTTTGGAAGCTGAACCGGGTAGACGCGACCCTCGGCCTTGGCCAACACCACCTTCGACACGCGGCGCTGATACTGGTCATTCCTGGAGTCGCGGCGTTTCGTCGCAGTGGTCATTCGCAGGCCCATCAGGCGTGTACCCCGGTGATGTATACCGGTCGCGCCCAAATTCGCCTATAATATCAGCCTGCCAACAACTTAGTGGGCGGTGGTGCCCAGGAAAGGACTCGAACCTTCACCTCTCGCGAGACTGGTACCTGAAACCAGCGCGTCTACCAATTCCGCCACCTGGGCATGCCGCCGGCTATCGGCCGGCGACGGCTCCGTTTAGGCAACCGAGCCGTCGCCGTCAATCGCGATTTCAGCCCCGTGGCCATTCCCGGATGTCGACGAAGCGTCCGGCCACCGCCGCCGCCGCCGCCATTGCGGGCGAGACCAGATGCGTGCGCCCGCGCGGACCCTGGCGGCCCTCGAAATTGCGGTTCGAGGTCGAGGCGCAGCGCTCGCCCGGCCGCAGTTTGTCCGGGTTCATGCCGAGGCACATGGAGCAGCCCGGCTCGCGCCAGTCGAAGCCCGCCGCCTTCAGGATCTTGTCGAGACCCTCGGCCTCGGCCTGCGCCTTCACGAGGCCCGAACCCGGCACGATCATGGCCGAGACGCCGTCGTGTACCTTCCGGTCGCCGACCACCCGCGCGACCTCGCGCAGATCCTCGATTCGGCCATTGGTGCAGGAGCCGATGAAGATCCGGTCGAGGGTGATGTCGGTGATCCGGGTACCCGGCGTCAGGCCCATATAGGCCAGCGCCTTCTCCTTGGATTGCCGCTTGTTCTCGTCGGCGATCTCGGACGGGTCCGGCACGCGGCCCTGGACCGAGATCACGTCCTCGGGGCTGGTGCCCCAGCTGACGATCGGCGGCAGGTTGGCGGCGTCGAGGCGCACCTCGCGGTCGAAGAAAGCGCCTTCGTCCGTGACGAGGCTCTCCCAGTGGCGGCACGCCGCTTCGAACGCCGCGCCCTTCGGGGCCTTCGGTCGGTCCTTCACGTACGCAAAGGTCGTGGCGTCGGGCGCCACAAGGCCGGCGCGGGCACCGCCCTCGATCGACATGTTGCAGATCGTCATCCGCCCCTCCATCGAGAGGGCGCGGATCGCCTCGCCGGCATATTCGATCACGTGGCCGGTGCCGCCCGCGGTGCCGATCTCGCCGATGATCGCCAGGATGATGTCCTTGGCGGTCACGCCCGGCGGCAGGGTATTGTCGACGGTGACGCGCATGTTCCTGGCCTTGCGCTGCACCAGCGTCTGGGTGGCCAGCACGTGCTCGACCTCCGAGGTGCCGATGCCGTGCGCCAGCGACCCGAAGGCGCCGTGCGTCGAGGTGTGGGAATCGCCGCACACGATGGTCTGGCCCGGCAGCGTGAAGCCCTGCTCCGGCCCGATGATGTGGACGATGCCCTGGCGCCGGTCGAGGGCGTCGTAGAACTCGATGCCGAAGTCGCGCACGTTCTCGGCCAGAGCCTCGAGCTGAGTCCGGCTCTCGGGATCCTCGATGCCCTGGCTGCGGTCGGACGTCTGGACGTTGTGATCGACCACCGCCAGCGTCTTCTCCGGGTGGCGGACCTTGCGGCCGGCCGTGCGAAGGCCCTCGAACGCCTGCGGGCTCGTGACTTCGTGAACGAGGTGCCGGTCGATGTAGAGGAGGCTGGAGCCGTCCGGCTGAACATCGACGACGTGGTCGTCCCAGATCTTATCGTAGAGGGTGCGCGGGCTGGTCATCGGTATTCGTCTTCGACGTTGGGGCGGTGCAGAATTCTCGCGATGGTGCGGCTTCCTTAGTAGGCATCGCGGTGGGTTTGCGAAAGAGGCGAGCCCCGCCCCTGTCATATGGCCGCCCGGCGCCGGCGGGCGGATGTCACGGGCCGCGCCGGATCCCGCTGGCTTTGCACCCCGTCGAGGCCCTATGCCGGGATGGGGGAGCCGGCCGTGCCGCCGAACGGTCGAAGGTGGGAGTGTGCGATGCCTGATGCGCCGGCCGAGATCCTGTTCCTGCGGAAGATGCACCCGCTGGTGGAGGCGGCCTTCGAAGGGCGGCACATCGTCCATCGGCTCGCCGGTGCCGCGGATCCCGACGCCCTGCTCGCCGAGGTCGGATCGAGGATCCGAGCCTTGGTCGTCGGCGGCGGGGCCGATGCCGCCTTGATGGACCGGCTGCCGAAGCTCGAACTCATCGCCAATTTCGGTGTCGGGTACGACGCGGTCGATGCCGTGGCGGCGCAGCAGCGTGGCGTGGTCGTCACCAACACGCCCGACGTGCTCACCGACGAGGTGGCCGACCTCGCGATCGGGCTCACCCTCGCCACCCTGCGGCGGCTTCCGCAGGCCGACCGCTACCTGCGCGCCGGCCACTGGCCCAAGGCCCCCTTCCCGCTCACCGCCTCGCTGCGCGGGCGGCGCGTCGGCATCCTCGGGCTCGGACGGATCGGGCGGGCGATCGCCCGGCGGCTGGAGAGTTTCGGCGTCGCGATCGACTATCACGGCCGGCGCCGGCAGGCGGACGTGCCCTACACCTATCACGACAGCCTGATCGGGATGGCCAAGGCGGTCCACATCCTGATCGTGGTCGCCCCCGGCGGCCCCGAGACCCGCGGCCTGATCGATGCTGCCGTGCTGGAGGCGCTGGGGCCGGAAGGCATCCTGATCAACGTGGCGCGGGGCACCCTGGTCGACGAGGCGGCGCTCACCGCTGCCCTCAAGGCCGGCACGATCCTGGGGGCCGGCCTCGACGTGTTCGAGAACGAGCCGCACGTGCCGGAGGATCTCGCCGCCCTCGACAACACGGTGCTCCTGCCACATGTCGGCTCGGCCTCCGAGCACACCCGCGCGGCGATGGCCCAGCTCGTCGTCGACAACGTCGTCTCGTGGTTCGAGGGGCGGGGACCACTGACGCCCGTCGCCGAGACGCCGTGGAGACCGAAATCGTGAAGCCGGCCTCGGCTGCCCTGCTCGCCGCCCTCACCCTGTCGCCGTGGCCCGCCGCGGCGCAGGATGCCCCGGATGCGCCGCCCGAGGCGGCACCTGTGGAGACGCCTGCCGCGCCGCCCGCCCTGCCGACTCTCCCTGAGAGGCTCGGCGAGGCTCCGGGCACCTGGGATCTGTCGCGTGATGGGACCAACCGGCGCTGCGTGATGACGCTGGCCCTCGACAGCGGCGACGCTGGCCGGCGCCTGCGCTTCCCCGCGGGTTGCCGGCGGGCCCTGCCGATCATGAACGGGATCGCCGGATGGCTGTTCGTCAATGACGGCGTGAGCTTGGTCGACAAGAACGTCCGCCCGATCCTCGAATTCGTCCGGCGCTCCGACAAGCGCAGCCTCGTCGCCAAGCTGGAGAACGGCGAGCACTACAGTCTTGTGCCGCTCGACACTGTGGGCATGCGTCCGGCCGCCGCGGCAGCCGCGGAGGCAGAGCCGACCGCCGCGACGTCCCCCGCCCCCTCCCCGCTTCAGGCGGCAGCGCCCCTTCAGGCCGAGCTGCAGCCCTCGGCGACCGCCACGGCCGTGGCGCCCGGCCCGGCGCCGGGGCTCTACACCCTCGACCGGTTCCAGGAGCGCGATACCTGCCGGCTCACGCTCGATGCGGCGGGCGGCGGCGTCCACGTCGTTCCCGGTTGCCACGATGGCGGCCTGGAAGTGTTCGATCCGGTCCGTTGGCGCTACGCCAACGGCCGGATGACCCTCACGGCCAAGCGCGGCCACAGCATCGACCTCGTGCCGAGCGGTGATGGCCGCTGGCGGCGCGATCCGGAGGTCGGCACGACCTTCGTGCTGCGCCGCGTGGAGTAGCCGCTAAAGCGACGAATTCCGGCCGTCCTGAACCGGCAGCATCCGCTCCAGAAGGCCGTCGCGACGGATGATCAGGTGCCACGCGGTGCCGGCGATGTGCAGGAGCACCAAGGCGTAGACGAACCACTGCCCGACGAGGTGGATCGATTCGGCGATTCGTTGGGGTCCCTCGTCCTTGGTCAGGCCCGGAATCGTGAACAGCCAAAAGTACGGCGTGTCGCGGCCCGAGAAGGCGCTCAGCAGGTACCCGCTGATCGGCATGATCAGGAAGATCGCGTAGAGCAGAAAGTGGTTAACCCGCCCGATCAGCGTCAGGAGCCGCGGCGCCTGGGGATCCGGCGGGGCGGGCCGGACCATGCGCCAGACGATCCGCAGGACCACGATCGCCAGGATCGTCAGGCCAACCGACTTGTGCAGGACGAACATGCTGCCCTTGGCGGGCGCGGGCGGCAGGCTGATCGCCACCCAGGCCAGCGGCAGGACGGCCAGGAACAGGCCGGCCGTCAGCCAGTGCAGGGCCTGCGCGACCGGGTTGTAGCGCGGCATCCCGGTGGCCGTGACGTAAGTCGCGGGCAGCGCGGTCGGCGCGGCCTTACCAACCGAGATCGGAGAACCTGACATGATCCCTCGCGCATGAGCGTGGCTCGTCTCAGCACCTAGGGCCGGCTGCGACCCCGGGGAGTGCGTGATCGCATCGCTTTCGCGTGTGGTTTCGAGGCGTCGATTGGACGAGGGTGCGAGTCGGATGTCTGGCGCATCGCCCCTATACGAATAACCTCAGCGCGCGTTCAGAACGGCCACATCCACCGGCCGCGCCACGTCGATCAGTGCCGCGAGTTCCGCCGCCGCCGATCCGATCCGGGCCGCGACCGTCCGGTCCAGGATCTGGCCGTCGACGATATCGTCGGAGCCGGCATAGACCGAGGTCGGCGCCACGTGCGCGGCGAAGAAGCCGAACAGGGGCCGCAGGCTGTGCTCGACCACCAGGGCATGGCGCAGGCCGCCCCCCGTGGCGGTGATCGCCACCGGCATTCCCGCCATCCGGGCCGGATCCACGAAGTCGAACACGTGCTTGAACAACCCGGCGTAACCGCCTTGATAGACGGGCGTTCCGACGATCAGCGCATCTGCACCCTCGATCGCCTCGATCAGTTGCGCGGCCGAGGCCGACAATTCGTCGCGCTGCGTCGCGCCGAGGCCCGGGCCGGCATCGATCAGGTCGTAGACCGTCAGGTCGATCCGGCGCAGGCGGCCGAGTTCGGCCCCGAGCGCCTCGACCAGGACGCGGGTCCGGGACGGGCGCTTGGCGCTTCCCGAGAAGGCGACGACGCGGGCGGAATGCGGCATGGCGCTCGACTGCATATTCATCGGATAACCTTCCGCGGCGGGACGCCCGGGTTCGGGACGTCGAACGATCTGGCGCCTGCCCGACACGCCGCGTGGGCCAAGGCGAGGGTAGCGCATTTCGGTCCCGGAAGAACCCTCGGCGCGTCGGCGCGCCGCGATTGGGTGAATCGATCGGGACGTTTGCCGATGGCAATCCTCATGGACGCAACCGCCAGACGTGGCTGCGCTTGATCTCGGTGTCTTCCAGGGATCGCGAGACGGGAACCGCATAGGTCGCGAGACACTCGAGGCGGTCGCGCGGCAGGTAGGTGCGGCCCGGATCGCCGATCAGGACCTGAACCCCGCGCGCCTGCAAGCCATAGAGCCACGCCGTCACCGCCGCGGCGAGGTCGCGCTCGTAGAAGACGTCGGCTGCCAGAACGAGATCGACCTCGGGTTCCGTCCCCAGGAGGTTGTCGGAGACCGGCTCGATCCGGCCCGCCACGTCGTTGGCGGCGGCATTCAGGCGGATCGCCGCCATGGCGAACGGGTCGAGGTCGCTGGCGGTGACGTGCCGGGCGCCGGCCTGCGCCGCGGCGATCGCCACGAGGCCGGAGCCCGACGCGAAGTCGATGATGCGGGCGCCGGTTACGCGGTCCGGATTGTCGAGGATGTAGCGGGCCAGCGCCTGACCGCCCGCCCAAGCGAAGGCCCAGAAGGGCGGCGGCAGGCCGATCGCCTCCAACTCTTCCTCGGTCTTCTCCCACAGGGCGGTCGCCTCGTCGGCGACATGGAGCCGGATCTCGGGGGCGTGGGGCACCGGCAGCAGGCGGGTGTTGGCCCGGATGAAGCCGGCGGGATCGTCGGGCGGGCGCATCCTCAACCCTCCAGCAGGTCGCGCCACAGGGCGCAGACGGCCTCGGTCACCGCGGCCTCGGTGAAGCCGCCCGCCTCGATCCGCGCCCGCGCCGCATCGCCGAGACTCGCCACGAGGGTGGGGTCGCGGCTCAGCCGAACCAAGGCCCGTGCCAGTGCCGGCGCGTCGTCCGGCGGGACCAGCAGTCCCTCGACGCCGTCGCGCACGAGGCTGCGGCAGCCTGGGACATCCGAGGCGACCAGCGCCCGGCCGCAGGCGGCAGCCTCCAGCAACGTGCGCGGCAGGCCCTCCCCGCCCCGGGACGGCAGGCAGGCGACGTGGTGGGACGCCCATGCGGCGGGCACATCGGCGGTGGGCCCGTGCCATGCGACGCCGTCGCGGCTCCAGTCCCGCAGCGTCGCCTCGGCGATCGCGCGCCGGTTCGACGGATCCGGCGCGCCGTAGAGATCGAGCTCGATGAGGGCGCCCTGGGCCCGGGCGAGGCGGACGGCTTCCACCGCGACGTCGACACCCTTCGACCACAGCATGCGCGCGACCAGGGCGACGCGCAGGGGCGGCATCGGCGGCAAAGGGTGCGGCCGGTAGGCGGCGGGGTCGACTCCGGCGCCGCCGATGACGGTGACCGCCTGATCCAGCGGGTCGAGGCCCAGCGCCCGGGCGTCGTCCGGGTTCTCGAACAGGAAGCGGGTGCGCGAAGAGGCGAGCGGGCCGCGGATCAAGCCCCGGAGAGCGAGCCGCGCCGCGTAGCCCAGCCGGTCGCTGCGGGCGCCCATAAGTCCGAGGCCGGTCAGCGCGTAGACCCGCGCCGGGATGCCGGCCATCGCGGCGGCGGAGCCGCCGACCAGGATCCCGCGCAGCGCGATGCAGTGGACGATGTCGACCTGGAGCGCCTTCAGGATCCCGGCGAGCTGCCCGGCCGCGTAGCCGGCGGCCATGGGATTGAGGCTCGAACGCTCCGCCTCCAGGGGCACGACCCTGGCGCCGGTCGCCTCGATGGCGGCGCGGTGGGCGCGCACCCGTGTGACCACGGTGACCGACAGGCCCATCGCGATGGCGGCCCGCGCCATCGGCAGGAAGTGCGAGGCGAAGAACCAGTCCTCCGTCACCACGAAGGCGATGCGGCGCATCGGTGCGGGCAAGTTTTCGGGGGCGGCAGGCGTCATCGCAGCCCTCTAGCACGCCGCGGCGGATCGGCCTGCGGCGGATGCGCAGGCCAGGAACAGGGCTCGCGCACCGCCGGTTGACCGAAGCCTTCTAGCCGGCGGCGTATGCGGGAGGAACGGGTGATGGCGGCGGTCGAAACGGTCGAAGGTGGCGGGACCCTGCGCGAAGCGGCGGAGGAGGCCGGGCTGGCCTACGTCGATGACGGCCGGCCGGGTCTGACCCGCAAGCGCAGCGGCACCGGCTTCCGCTATCTCGACGCGCGGGGCGCCCCGGTGCGCGACAAGGCGGTGCTGACCCGCATCAAGTCGCTCGCCATCCCCCCGGCCTACACGGACGTCTGGATCTGCCCCCGCCGCAACGGCCACATCCAGGCGACCGGCCGGGACGCCAAGGGGCGCAAGCAGTACCGCTACCATCCGGATTTCCGGCAGGCGCGCGAAGCCAACAAGTTCGCACGGATCATGGCCTTCGCGGATGCCCTGCCGCGTATCCGCCAGCGGGTCGATGCCGACATGAAGCGGCTGGGGCTCCCGCGCGAGAAGGTGCTCGGCACGGTCGTCCACCTGCTGGAGACGACCCTGATCCGTGTCGGCAACGACGATTACGCGCGCACCAACAAGAGCTACGGGCTCACCACCCTGCGCGACCCGCATGTCCGCATCGAAGGATCCGCCCTGTCGTTCCGCTTCAAGGGCAAGAGCGGCAAGACCTGGGACGTGTCCTTGAAGGACCGCCGCGTCGCCCGGATCGTGAAGGCCTGCCAGGACCTGCCCGGGCAGGAGCTGTTCCAGTACATCGACGCGGACGGCACGCAGCGCGACGTCACCTCTTCGGACGTGAACGCGTATCTGCGCGAGATCACGGGCGAGGATTTCACCGCCAAGGATTTCCGCACCTGGGCCGGCACGGTGCTGGCCGCCCTTGCGCTCCGCGCCTTCGAGAGCTTCGACAGCGACGCGGCCGCCAAGCGTAATGTCCGGGCCGCGATCGAGAGCGTGGCGGGGCGGCTGGGCAACACGCCGACCATCTGCCGCAAGTGCTACATCCATCCGCAAGTCCTCGACTGCTACATGGAAGGGGGCCTGCTCGAGCACGTGAAGGATGTCGTCGAGTCCGAGCTGAGCGAGGATCTCTCCAGCCTCCGATCGGAGGAAGCTGCCGTCCTCGCGCTGCTCCAGGCCCGGCTCTCCGCGAGCGATGGCAAGGCGGGGGGCGGCAAGCCGGTCAGGCCGGCCGCCAAGCGGGGTTCTCAGGGACGGAAGGCGCGGCCCAAGGCTACGGCCTCCAAGGTTTCAGCCACCAAGGCTTCAGCCACCAAGGCTTCAGCCATCAAGGCTGCGGCCGCCAAGGCGGAACTCCCGTCGCCGGCCGGAGCCGACGCACGCGTCGGTGCCGAGGCGCGGGTCGGTGCCGCCTGAGTCGGCGACACCCTGCGCGGTCTCACGGTTTCCGATCAGTGCCGGGACTGGATGGTGTTGCTGGGCGACCGCCGGTCGGCGTTGCGTCGGACCTGATCGGCCGTGTCCACGACCGGGGCCAGCCCGAGCTGGCGTGCCAGGGAAACGAGGTCCTTCAGGCGTCCGGTCTGGGTCTTGCGCCGCAGGTTGAGCCGGTGCGTCTCGACCGTGCGGACGCTGAGCGCAAGGCGCCGGGCCACTTCCTTGTTGCTGAAACCCGAGCTGAGGAAGCGCAGCACCTCCGCCTCGCGCGGCGTCAGCCCAAGGCTGTCGGCCGGCTCGTTGGACAGCGCCAGGGGCTGCTCCGGCGGAACCAGACAATCCGAGCCCTCTGCGAGGGCGAGGAGCGCCGCCGCGAGTTCGCGCGGGGCCTTCGAGCGCGCCACGAAGGCGTCGGCGCCTGCGGTCAGCAGGGCGCGGAGATCGTCGGCCGTCAGTGCACCGAACACCACCAGGGTGCGCAGGCGCGGCTGCCGCTCCTTGAGATCGACGATGCGCGCGATCCCGTCGGCGAGCCGGATCTCGTCGAGGAAGACCAGGGCGACCGCGTGCTCGGTATTGGTGAACTCCAGATCGGCCTCGCCGATCGTATGGAATTCCGGCATGTGTTCCAGGGTGGCGCGGACAGTCGCGCTCAGGTCCTGCGGCTCATCCAGGATCAGGACGCCAACGGCGGTACTCATTGCCTCGCACTCCACTCTCCCGGCTCGATACAGACGTCCGGGATCGGAGGCTAAGTTCCAAGAACTGTTCCACCACGAATTCAGAAATATTAAGCTTTATATCGGCATATATGCCGCCAAATCAGGTGATTTTAATCAGGCCGCGTCCCGTTCTGGGATCGGGCTGCGGTATGCTTAATTGCAGCGTTCCGATTTGGGGCAGCGCCGCTGGCTCATTACGCGACGACTGGCATCGCGTGGTCCGAAGACGCCACGACGCGGTTCCGCCCGCCGCTTTTGGCTGCGTAGAGGGCAATATCCGCACGCTTCATCAAGGCTTCGACGCTGTCCCCGTCGATCCAGCTGCTGACGCCGAAGCTGCAACTCAGCGTGACGGTCGCGTTGCCCGCGCGAATCCGAAGGTCCTGCACACTCGCACGCAGGCGCTCGGCCCACGCCGTCGCATCCGCGATGCAGCATCCCGGCAGGATCAGGGCGAATTCCTCTCCGCCGAGCCGACCACCGATACCGCCGCCGGCGATCAGATCGGCCACGGCCGTGATCGCGAGATCGCCGACATCGTGCCCGTACCGGTCGTTGATGCGCTTGAAGTGATCGATGTCGGCCAGGATCGCCGAGACGCCGCCCGGCCGGCCATTCTGAGCTGCGGCGATGCGGGCCCGGTTGAAGAACGCGCGGCGATTCAGGGCGCCGGTCAGCGGGTCCGTCTCGGCGAGGCGGATCAGCTCTTCCTGCATGGTGGTCAAGCGCTCGGCCGCGCGCAGCCGCGCGTTCAGCTCCTCGGCGCTCGGCGGCTTCTCGATGAAGTCGTCGGCACCGCTGTCCAGCGCCTCGGCGAGGCTGCGGACGTTGCGGATCGACGACATCGTGATGACGTGCAGAGGCCCCCGCTCCTCTGCGAGCAACCGCGCGGACCAGCACAATTCGAGCCCGCAGAGCGGCCGGACCTCAAGGCTGGTGATGAGGACACGCACGGCCGGCGTGCCTTTCAGGAACGCGAGCGCCTGGGCCGAATCCGTGAAGGCGTGCACGGTGTGGCCCCGGGGCTCGATCAACGACGTGATGATCTGAAGAACGACCCGGCTCGAATCGACGATAACGATCTGCATGGCGTGACCTGGACACGATATCCGCAGTCTGGCGCAGAAGACTTAACCCACCACAAACGGGCCAGATAATAATATGAGCGTAGCAATAACTACCCCGGATCAGCGCTATATCATTGTTCGCGGACGACTTTGGCGCTGCGCGAACCCCGATCTTTCGCCGGAGCGTCGATCGGATCTGGTGGCCGATCTGATGGCGGCTCGCCGTTCCGTGAAGGCGGCCAAGCAGTCCGAGCGCGAGGGCGCGTCCGGCGCCGCCGAGGCCCTGAAAGCGGCCCGCGCTGCGGTCGATGCCGCCAAGGTGGGGCTGGGCGAGCGGGGACCGGTCTGGTGGCGCGACGGGGCGCCCGATCTCAACCGGCATCTGGTGCGTACCACGCCCTACGCGGACTGGTACGCCGCGCTCAGCGACGGGGAACCCGGACCGCGATGATCTGGGCTCCGGCCGTCCGCTCCTCGGCCACCGCCCCGAGGCGCTGGCGACCCTTCGCGCCGGCCGCCTGGATCACCGTCAGCATCGGCCGAGCCGTCGGGGCAGCTGCGATTCCGGAGACCGTGGGAACGCCGTAGGTGCCGTAGCTCCAGGGTGACGGGACGAGCTCCGAGGGCCGCGGCACGCGGGTCAGGGGCGCCCCGATATAGTCGCCCCGCACGAACTCCCCGGCGAAGCCGTACCCATCTGCGTAGGGCGTTGGACCTCCGAGGCCCTGGGCCGCAGCGGGCGTGGCCAGGATGAAGGCCATGAGCGGCAGGATCGTCCGGATCGCCATGGGCCGGTTCCACTCCGTCGAAAGGCGCGGGTCGCGCAGGATGCAGGGGCAACCGGGTCCACCCCACACCGTTCCGCGGCTCCAGCCGCGAAGACTGCTTAACGCCGGACGACTTGGGTAGGCTCAGCGGCAGGTGGTGATGCGACGGACGACCCAGCCCTCACCCTCGATCCACAGACGGCGACGGGCCCGGCTGCAGCTGGCTTCGTCGTCGCGGTCCACGCCCGCAATGGCGTGCGCCTGCGGGCTGGCATCGGCGACCTTGGTCTCGACCGGATCCGTCGCGGCCTGGGCCGTTGCGGTGGCAAGGAGAAGCGCGGCTGCGGCTGCGGCGAGTGCGGTCGTGCGAAATGTCATGATGGAGAGAGTGCCCTGCGGCCGTACTGCGGGATTGATGCAGAAATGCGCGGCCGACCGTTTCGGTTTCATCGCAAGCGGGGGCGCTTAGATTTCCCTGCAATCGCCGTTAAGGAGATCGAGCCCAGACGCGACGGCGCCCTGCAGATGCCCCGGCTCGGGGATTGCCGCGCTTGGTCCACGCTGCGAGGGTCCGGAAGCCAGGGTTTATGAGCAAGCCGAAACCGCCGACCAACGCGCTTCTGACGCCGGAGAAGCGGACCGAGGACGTCGACCAGACGATCCGTCCGCTGAGCCTGGCCGAGTTCATCGGCCAGCGCGCGGCCCGGGCCAACATGCAGATCTTCATCGAGGCCGCCCGCAAGACGGGCCAGGCGCTCGACCACGTGCTGTTCGTCGGGCCCCCCGGGCTCGGCAAGACCACGCTCGCCCAGATCGTCGCCCGCGAACTCGGGGTGAACTTCCGCTCCACCTCCGGGCCGGTCATCGCCAAGGCCGGCGATCTCGCCGCCCAGCTCACCAATCTCGACGAGCGCGACGTCCTGTTCATCGACGAGATCCACCGGCTCAACCCGGCGGTCGAGGAGATCCTCTACCCGGCCATGGAGGATTACCAGCTCGACCTGATCATCGGCGAAGGCCCGGCGGCGCGCTCGGTCAAGATCGAGCTGCCCAAGTTCACCCTGGTCGGCGCCACCACGCGCGCGGGCCTGCTGACCACGCCGCTGCGCGACCGGTTCGGCATCCCGATCCGGCTCGAGTTCTACGA
>NZ_JAKSYD010000073.1 GCF_022829605.1 Methylobacterium sp. E-065
CTTGGTCGGGCTTTTATGTCTATCGGCAACACGCTGATACAAATCTGCGGCGCCATGGGTGTAAGGCGTCGGGATCCTTTACTTGGCGGCCACGGTTTCTCGATCATACCTCTGGATAGGAGATGATCTTGATGAAACGTGTTGCTCTTGCATCAACTGCGCTCCTGGCTGCGCTGGCTTTCATCCCGACTGGGGCTGATGCGCGTGGCTTCGGTGGGGGTGGTTTCCGCGGCGGCGGCTTCGGCGGTGGGTTCCGCGGCGCTGGCTTCCGCGGCGGCTACGGCGGGTTCCGAGGCGGATATGGTGGTTACGGCCGCGGCTACGGCTATGGCCGGGGGTACGGTTACGGTGGCCTCGGACTGGGTCTTGGCTTGGCCACGGGTGCTGCGGTCGGATACGGCCTCGCCGGCGGATATGGTGGGTACGGTGGCTATGGGGGATACGGCTACGGCGACCCCTACAGCGATGGCTACGCCCCGGCTGGGTACTACGGGAACCCGTACGGCTATGGCCGCGGGTACTACGGCCGGAGTTACTACGGCTACGGCTACTGAGATCGGCCTACGGGTGCCGTACACGCGCCTGTAACCGCCCCGTGCCATCATGCTGTTGGGCCATGTCGCGTATTGGCCCGACCGCTGGTGAGATCGGACGCTCCCCCGCCCCGTGAGCAGATCGGGGCGGGGCCGAGCGGCCCGTACGAAGGGGAGTGCCTATGCCGGTCCTGCCAGAGCGGAAGCTCTCCGACGCGGAACTGGATCAGCTGGCGCGAGAGCTATTCGCCGAGGTGCGGGCGCAGCACGCGGAGAAGCCGCGGGGCAAGTCAGGTGGAGACGCGACCGCTGATGTTGGGGTGGATCTGCTCGACTGGCTGCTAGGCGACAGCGATGACGCTGGGGATGGCGACAGCGGCGATTAACAGCCCTGCATCGCAGTCACGTTCGGGAAGGCCCGCAAGTGGTGGGCGGCTATGCACACATAAGTTGCAACCGAGAGTGGCCCTCAGACATTGAGGAAGCATAGCCATTCAGACCCCAAGTCCTCTCATGTTACTCATCTCCTCCCTCATCGTAGGCACGTTCGTGCTCGCTACATCGTTCTCGCTCGTCGCTGTGCTGACGGACTAAGGCTCCCGCCAAAAAGTCCGGCTAGGAACTTCAATCAGAACCCGCGCCTTGCCCTCCCACAACTTCAAGGGAGGCCAACATGGGCTCGGATGTAGACGCGGCACGCGAAGCCTTCGGGACCGTGCCGCCAGGCCGGCCGATCGGTGAGGTGAAGAAGCCCGATCCGGCGGCTGGCGGCAGTGGCCCGCATTCGCCGGGCAGCCCCGAGCCTGATGCCGACGTAGGGCCGGAGAGCGGCGGTTACGACAACCGGCCGGACCTCCCTAAACCCGACAACGCCAAAGGCGGCCACGGCGCCGGGTAAGAGCATGATGGTGAGGCGTGAGCCCAGCACCACCACGTTGCCCGGGCCCTGCTCTGGCTCTGGGGCTGGATCCGCAACCCGCGGCACGGCTGCCGCATCGGGTTCTGGCTGCTGCCGGCCGATGCGGCCGGTCTCCATCGAGTAGACCTTGCCACCGCGCGAGACCGTGCGGGGCTGGTCTATCTGCGGATTGTCCGCAGATGCAGGGCGCAGCTTGCGCACCAAGCCCTCATCGACAGCACAGCGGCGCGCGATTTCCCGGTTGGACCACGGGTCGCCCGTCTCCGGGTTGATTGAGACCAGTTCTTCTTCAAGCAGGATCCAGACGGCCCGGCGCTTGTCAGCGTTCGTGCGGCGCAGGCCGTGGTCAAAGTTGGCCCCGGCGCTGTGTAGGATTGCATCGCGCAGCCCGCCCTGGCGCACGTCGCACGGCTCATGCACAGGCTGCGCACTATGCCACGGAACTGAAGCGACGCGGCAAACTTGACGTGTCGTGAGCATATAATATTTATAGGTTCATGGCCGAAGTGATACCGCTCGCGCTCGACGCGAGTCGCGCGCTCCGCGTCCTGCGGGACATCGCATCCGACACAGATCGGATCGTGATCCTTCCGCATGGCAAGAAGCGCGGGCGCCAGCGGAACATCACCCGTCGTCAGATCGAGCTCTGCTGCTTGAAGGGCACGATCACGGAGGGGCCGTTCCAGAACCAGCACGGGCACTGGCAGGTCACCCTGTACAGGCACGCTGCCGGCGAGGAGATCACCTGCGTCGTAGCGATCGAGTGGGCGACTAAGCTCCTCGTGATTACGACATATTAGGAGGCGGAGATGGCTTACCACTACCAGGAGAGCGGTCTCGACAACGTCTACATCGAGAACGGCTACACGATCCACAAAACCCCCTACGGCGAAGGTGTGTCGATCCAGGATACCCCCGGACTGCACAAGGCCATCGGTCGCTGGATCGTGGCCGAACCCAATGGCATCACCGGCGCCGAGCTGCGCTTCCTTCGCCTAGAGATGGAGCTTGCGCAGCGCACGCTGGCGGGCATCCTTGGCTCGAAGGAGCAGAACGTGCGCAACTGGGAGCGGGCTCGTACCAAGGCCATCCCTGGCTCTGCGGATCGGCTCCTGCGCGCAATCTACATGCAATACGTTGACGGTCAGAGCGATGTACGACGCATGGTCGATCGGCTTGCCGAACTCGATTGCGTTGCTGAGGCCAAGGTCTGTTTCCGGGAGACCAATCGCGGCTGGCTGCCGGCCGAGGCTGCACACGCGGCGTAGTTTCAACCGTGGCGCCGCCGGCCGCCTCGGC
Organism: Methylobacterium sp. E-065; assembly: GCF_022829605.1. GTDB lineage: Bacteria > Pseudomonadota > Alphaproteobacteria > Rhizobiales > Beijerinckiaceae > Methylobacterium. The sequence continues at coordinate 2,752 of NZ_JAKSYD010000073.1, forward strand.
CTCGCGCATGAACTCCTCCCGGATGGGTTCGGGGGTGGATGGGGCGGCGAGCTGGTAGAGGACCGATGGGGGAAATTCCGCACCGTGCGGAATTCGCTCGCCCAGCATGCGCGCAACCGACATAAACCGTGCGGCGCTGTCTTCACTCATCGAGAACTCGGCCTCGATCCACGGCAGGAAATTACCGTGGCAATTTATAAGGTTACATTTCTGAGGTCACGATGGATGTTACAGCTAATTCAATTCGTCTTACTGATCCAGCGTTAGAATTTGCCACATTAGCACATAGGCTTCGTGTTAATTCGCAGAATTCTAATGTCGCGGCATGTGAGATTTTGGCTAAGTTTGTTGGATTGTCGTCCAACGATTATCAGTTTGTCGAGATGCTTGGCATATTGGGTGTTCGAGCCAATATATTAATGGAATTTATTGCTGGTATAAAAGACGACTATCTTGATGATGACTTGCGAAATGCTGTAATTAATGGCGTTGGCCGCATGTCGCTAGTCACCAAGCCAAGCAACATGGCGGCTCCATGGTCGCAGGTTGTTAGTCAGTCTCTCAGAGAAGATGATATTAGGTTACTGAGAAGTTTTTCTCGAACTGCCCGGGATCATAGAGCCCTACGCCTTCTGTCAGATGCAGACAAAAAGCATCTTATCGAGCAAATAGATGCATCTTTGACTGAGCTAGTAGATGACAAACATTTTCCTAAATGGGCTATCAATCCAATTACAGACGGAATGCGGCGTCTAAAGTTGATTATGATGTTCTTCGACGTATTCGGTCATGATGCAGCGATTGACCAGCTTCTCAAAGTTGAGGCTGAAGTTAGAGCTTCATTCGACTTCATGTTAAAGATTAGTGAAATATCGCAGCATAAATTAGTGAAAACCATTGGTGTGTTCAGTCTTGCAACAAACGTATTACTTTTACCACCCAAGATAGTTGATGCCATACCTTCGTATAGAGGATATGTGCATGCGATATCGGAAAATGTACCAAAACTTATTGGAGGCCCATTAAAACAGATCACCGATCAGCGCATAAAACAGGTAGATCCTGAAGCACCCGCCGACGCTGATTGACACGGCACTGCAGGTAGGTTGGCCCCAAGAGCCGAGGCCGGTCCGACACCCGCAAGCGCTATAAGCAGGGCCAAGGCCCGTGCACGCGCGGCCTGGCTATTCATCGGACGCGCCCGCCGCGGTGAACGCCACCCCGCCCGTGGCCTGCTGCAGCTCGTATCGCGCGATGCCGTCCGCCAGCGCCACAAGGCTGGCCAGCATCATCCCAAGCAGCAGGAAGCGACGAACGGAGAGCACGGGGAGCAGCATGGGAGACGCCTCGGTGAGACGCCTGCACGATAGCTGAGCCGTATGAGACGGGCTGCCACGGCGAAAGCACAGCCGCATAAAATGAGAACGGCCGCGGCGTGGCGGCCGTGTGGCTACTACTCGCAGACGCGCACGCGGCGGACGTGCTCGTAGCCATAGGGGTCGATGTAGCCCCGCCGCTCGAAGTGGCAGACCTCCTCGACATAGGCCGGCGGCGGGGCGCGGTAGACCGGCTGGCCTGGGTAGTAGCCGTTGTTGGCCGAGGCGATCGCGCTGCCAGCCACGACGCCACCGAGCACGCCAAGTGCGGCGGCACCGCCGACCCCGATCCCGTCGCGAGCCTCAGCCGCTGGCAGGGCATTGCAGAGGATGAGAGCGGCCAGGGCGGCCATGCCGCCGGTCCGCAGAAGAGAACCACGCATCGCTGTCCTCGTGAGCCTGAACGGCCCCGCGCGTGAGGGCGCGCAGGGCCGTAAGCAACCGGATCCCGCCGGTTCAGCCACCAGAGGGCGGCCGGGGTTCAGGGTCCGACAGAGCGGTTAAGGAAGCCCTGCAGCTGCTCCTCAGTAGCGCCGGGGCGGGGGCGGCGGGGGCGGCGGGGGCGGCCCATCATCGTCGTCATCATCCGGCGGGGGCGGCCCGCGGTGATGATGCGGGGGCGGCGGCCGGTCGTCATCGAAGTCTTCGCCCGGCGGCGGGGGCCGGAAGCGGTGCGGGGGAGGCGGTGGCCGGTCGAAGTCCTCATCACCCCGCGGGGGTGGAGGCCGCCGATCGTCGTACGGCTGGGCGCCTGCCCCGGTCGTCGCGAGGACGAGCAGGGTGGCGCCGGTCAGTAGTGCGCGCATCAGGCCTCCGTTGGATGGCCCCAGCAGGGGCATGCATGCATAGGAACGGCCAAGGTGCCGCTTGGTTCGCGGATCATGCGCAGCAGCCTGATGCACCAGGGATATGCTCGTTCTATTGTTGCTCGGCGGATCCGCACGCGGACGGATATCGGCCCAATAGATCCTGGGTCCTATTGCTACTCGCGGCATATTGCCCTCGGCGCGAACTACCAACTTATTGTTGTCTGTCGCGATCGTCATTCGGTAACAGAGATTTCCGCCGACGAGCGGTGATCAAGTCTGTCGTATATTGCGCAGGGAGAGCGGCACCCCATGGATGATGCACGCCACAATACCCAGGGACGCCACTCGTGGTTTGAGCGACATATACAGCTGATGAGACAACATGATGCCGACGCAACTCTGGAGGAAATTGGCAATCAGCCCCCTACGTCGAACGAAGTTATTATAACAAATTACTTCTTTTTCGGTTTACGTATCTACATGCGTAATTCGAACAACGACGAGAGCGCAAACTTCCCTGGATCATATGATTTTATGGCCTGCGGACCTCAAGCCGTAAACATTAAGCGGTTTGATGGGCAACAGGCAATAGTTCGCCGAAAGGATGGCCGATTAGTTGTGAGGGTGATCAATAAATCTAAGAAACGAGGGCAGATTGATCTTCACAATTGGCATCGTGGACCAAATTCAATAATTACCCCGGAGGTAGATACTCTCTGGGCGGCACCTATATGTAGCTGTATGCCATACGATACGTGGGACGAGATGATGGCAAGCGGAAGGGTGAAAATCCTTAGAGGTCTGCACTGGCCCAAGGGCGCGGGCTAGGCGGCTGCGGGGCAACGCTTCGGCAAGGGCCTGGCTGTATCGCTCTAGGCATCGAGGGGTGCGCAGACTGACACCCCGCAGGAGCCAAGCCGTGGCAGGGCGCTTCGTTTCATACTTGCGGGTGTCCACCGATCGCCAGGGCCGGTCAGGGCTGGGGCTCGAAGCCCAACGTACAGCCGTCGCCGGCTACGTCGGTGGCGGCCGGGTGGTGGCCGAACTGGTCGAGGTCGAAAGCGGCCGGCGCAGTGACCGCCCGCAGTTGGCCGACGCGCTGGCCCTGTGCCGCGCCCACCGGGCCACCCTGGTGATCGCCAAGCTGGATCGGCTGGCGCGCAACGTCGCCTTCATCGCCACGCTGATGGACAGCGGGGTGGAGTTCGTGGCGGTGGACTTTCCGCAGGCCAACCGGCTGACCATCCACATCCTGGCGGCAGTGGCCGAGCACGAGCGGGAGATGATCAGCGCCCGCACAAAAGCCGCCCTGCAAGCCGCTAAGGCCCGCGGTGTTGTCCTAGGGGGCTTCCGTGGCCGGCCCGGGACGGCCTTGGAGGCCGCCCAGGCACGAGCCGCCAAAACCGAGAAGGCCCAGGCCCGTGCCCGGGCCCTCGCGCCGGTGATCGCGCGCTTGGATCCCGGTGGCGCCCTGTCCCTGCATGGGCTGGCCAAGGCGCTGAACGGTGAGGAGGTGCCCACGGTGTCAGGCATCGGCGCCTGGACCCCGGCAGGGGTGCGCCGCCTGCGCCAGCACCTTGCCGCGTAGATCAGCTACCGGATCTTAGTAGCTCGGGGTGGAACTTGGACCGCAACACAGGTGCGGCAGACCATGGCGGGACCTGTCACCAGGAAAAAAACGAGTCTAACCCGGGCAACATGAAAGCCAGCGTTGCACCGGCCCCAAGCACTCCGGCGGCCATTACGACAAACTCCACACCGTACCTCCGGCAGATCTACCAGGGACTAACTGAGGCGAGCTGGCAAAATTTCAATCGTTCCAGTTCACCACCTGATGAACCGATCGAGGGCTGGTAGAGCGGCAATCGTCAAGGCAATGGCCCCCACGGCCGCAACCAGCATGATGATCAAGGGTAAGGACAAAGGTACGCGACTCCCGAGGGGTTTCGGGATCAACAGGCCGAGAATGAAATCGGTGCTGTGCGACAGAATGACTTCGTAGATAGGCCTCAATGCGAATGGTCCGCTCCAGAACGCCGCGGCGGCATCGCTGAACGCGAGTTGGATCCTGGCCACCCGGGATGGGGCGCGGACGGCGCCCAGGTGCGGCTAATACAACAGTGAGGATCAAAGGCTGATCACCCAAGGTTTATTTTAGATCCCCAAATTTCGATAGGAGGACCGCCATGGGTTTGGTCGTATTTATTGCTTTTGTTGTGCCGTGGGTTCTGCTCGCTACGTTTTTCAATCGCGCACCGGCTGCTCTTCGCCTGGGTGCAGCTACGGCTCCTTGGCGGTACCTTCCAACACACCGGGAAAAAGCCAGCGAAGAGCGCCGTCAATCGGACGCACGGACCGCTGAACGTGTGGACTCGGCAAGCGGGGGTAAGCCCACCGCAACTATGCGCGACGGAGGGTCATTGGGCGCAAGCGTAGAGCCCACCGAACCAGTGTGATCAAGCAACCGCTTTGGCGGCTGCCCGTGCTGCAGCACGCCAAGCATCCCGGTCGGCCCGTACGCGGGCAAGCTCGTCCTGCAGCGCCTGGATCTGCGCATGTAGCTCGCCGGCGTCCACCGCCAGTTCCACGCACTGGTCCTGGGTCTCAGACAATTGCTGCCTTAGCTCGGCAACCTCGACTTGGAGGGCGAGGTGGGCCGCGTTGGGTGTAGGCATCATCACCGGCGCAGTGGCGCTCGCTCAAGGGCGAGCACAGCAACGCCGATGCCGCCCAGCGTGCTGGTGAGCGACACGAGGAAGGCGGCGGTGATCATTCCGCCCCCGGGCCGCTGACGGCGCCGGCTGCGGCGGCGCTCAAGGCCGCCGCCAGGAACGCAACTATGGCCATCTCGATCATCGCAGACGCCTCCCGTCTTCCGGCACGGCGGCCAGATCGACGTTGTATCCCTTCGCGGCCAAGGCTTCGAGGACTAGGTACTTTACCGTGACACGGCGGTTCAGTGCCTCCTGTCGCAGCGCTGTCCACACCAGATCCGGCACTTCGAACTTGAGGGCTGTGCCCTTAGTAGGAGCGGCAGGGGCAAGTGGGGCTTTGGGTGCTTGGGCAGACGGGCCCGCAGTCCGTGCGGGTTCGGCCGGCGGCGCCATTGGCTCCTCAGTCCACGCCTCGGGCGCGGACGAGGGCCGGGTGAAACCCAGGTCGCTGGTAGCCACGGCAAGCTGCTGGGCATCCTCGGGCGAGATGCGGGGCCGCGGGCGCGGCGCGGGCTGGAAGGCGGGCTTCATCATCTCAGGCCGCCTGCTGCTGGACTGCCAGCACCTCGAGGAGCTCGCCCAGCGCGCCGGCGACTTCCTGCAGGGCCTTGGGGTCGCCGTCTGGGTGGGCCGGCGTTGCGCCGGTGAAGTGGATGCTCTGATAGGCCGCCCGCTGGATGATCTCGGTGCGCAACACCGGGATGCTGGCGGACTGGACCTCCGTGCGGGCATGCTGGGCGACGCGGCTGCTGAGCGGCGACATCTGGGTGAACACCGCCCGGGCCGGGATCGGCCGGCGCAGCATCTTCTCCGCGCGCTGCACCACCTCGTACGTGCGGAACACCTCCTGCAGGTCCATGCCGGACACCTTGCTGGGGATCAGCACCAGGTCGCTCTCGGCGATCGCGTACGTGACCGATTGCGATGCGGCACCTTCCAGATCCACGAACACCAGGCTGTAGCGCGACGCCGCGTCGGAGATCCGGTCGAGCACCGTCTTCTCGGTCACATCCGCGATCACATCCACGCCGCAGTCCTCGCCGGCACGCTCGCGCCAGGAGGATACATGCCCGTTCGGATCCGCATCAATGATGGCGACGCTGCCCCCCTGGCGCGCATAGGCGTCGGCTAGGCAGATCACCAGCGTGGTCTTTCCAACCCCACCCTTGGTACTGCACACGCTGATGACAGCCATTGCCCCAGTCCCCCGTTGCGCGCCTTCCCCAGCGCCCAAGCGAGCTGAAGCCCAAATGGTCAACGATCCCTTAACCCGAACGCCCTGAGGGGCAAGTTCCCCTTTGGGTTATTGGGCATCTGACCGATCGCCCATCGGCCCAGGTGCCCTTAAGGGCGTAGGGGAACAAGCGATTTCGCCCAGATGACCGTGGGCACGAAAGCGCCCTTGGCCATTTGGAGAAGATGCGGCGTCCGGTAGACTTGCCGCGCAATTTCAAGAACAGGCTGCAGAGTATCGGCGGGCAGAGCTAAGTGCCTGCCGTACTACTAACCGACCGCAAATAATCGAGGTCCAGAACGCCAGACTTACGGCACGTCGATACGTGGAAGGTCTTGAGACTGAACTCAACTGAGGGTAGGCCAGGTGCCTGTGCCGATCGGGCTAGGCTGCGGGTCGTTGACTTAGCGGTACGGCTCGGCCGACATGGACCGTTCCGGCTCCCGCATCAGTGGCGAGTCGGGGATCAGGAGATACAGACGCTGCGGAACTGAGACCCTGAAAAGCCAACGGCCCCACCCCGGCAAGGGTGAGGCCGTCGAAAACCTGGGGCCTTGTGAGGCCGGAAGCGGTTCCCCTCACAAGCCATAGCTCCCGCCCGGGAGTCAAGGCGAAACACCAGTTTCGTCCACGGGAAGGCTTTGCCTGGACCCTGACCGCGGCCCGAGAGGGTTCGTGAATGACGACGCTCGTCTATGAGGAGTTGCGCGCCGCCGTCGAAGCGGCCGCGCCGGATAGGCTCGCCACCGTGGCGTCGGCCATGGCCCAGGCCTACGGGGCTGGCGGGCTGACCGATGAGCAATACGAGCAGCTGGACGGTCTGCTGGCCGCCCGGCGGCGCGTAGCCCAGGCCGCTCCCGTGCGGATGCAGACGCTGGCCACCGCATGCGCGCAGCTGGTCCCGGCAGCGGCCCCTGCCCCGGAAGGGCAGGGGACCGCGCCTGCCAGGACGCATCACCGCACAGGATCTCGGCCCCGATCGGCCGAAAGCGCAGCCCGACGCCGGCGCTGGGCTGCAGCGGGCTACCTGCCGCCCAGGCTTGCCGCGGCGTTCACATCCGGCGAGCAGGCGGTGTTGGCTGTGGTGGCCATGGAAGTCGGCAAGCGCGGCACCTGCACGCTGGCGTTGGGCCACATAGCCGCCCTGGCCGGCGTGTGCGCCACGGTAGCCAAGCGGGCCCTGCGGCAGGCCCGTACGGTGGGGCTGGTCACGGTGGAGGAGCGGCGGCTGACCGGCTTCCGCAACGACACCAACGTGGTGCGGGTGGCCAGCAGCGAGTGGGCTGGGTGGCTGCGCCTGCGGATGCCCCGCGCCAGCCACGCCGGGCTGCAGGGTATAGGGGGCACGGTTGTGCGCCCCACGGATATCCAGATTCTTAGAGGGCGATCCACAAGCCGCTCACAGGCTGAGAACAGGCACCCTGCAGCTGAGAATCGCACCACACGGCCTACAGCGCGCGTTGCAGGCGCCTGATCCGGCCGCTGCGCTCGCATGAACGGCGAGCGGCCGGCCCAGGCTTAGGGATACGGTACCGAGATCTGCAGCCCACGCGGCCAGCGGAACCGATAAGGGCTGCCGAGGGGCAGCGGGCGCCCCCAGCCGCGCGAGCCGGCGAGAATCGTGCGCGGATGGTGCGATATGCAGCAGTTCGGCTTAGAAACGCCTGAGTTTTCGAAATATTTGCCGCACCCGATAGATGGAACTTCCAGATCATAGAGTTGTCGAACCCATATACAGCCGATTTTACGTACTCAACCATCGGGGCTTTAACATGCGTATACAGCTAATGATCACGATGGCCGCGCTCATCAGCGTGACCGCTTATCCCGTCTTGGCCCAGGATGCGGATCAAATGGGAACTGGCTCAGGGCGCGCCTCAGCTGCGGGATCGCCCGGCATGGTCCACACGGGACAGAGGGTGCCGAACCCTAGCGCACTCGGACCCAAAGAGACCGGCGGCATCCAGCGACGCACTCAGAATGATCAGCGAAACGATACGATCACCAAGGGCATATGCATCGGGTGTTCTCCTCGATGAAAAGCGATCACCAACGGCGCTGACACAACGCCGCGCAGTCGGGCGGTTTATCGCACCGCACCCCATATCTCTTGCAGCGCACACTGGGCCTTGTCCTGTGCTGTATGGAGTACCTCCATGTCGACCCTAAAAGACCGCGCCGCTGCGCGTGTTGTGCTCGTACCTGAGGCTGTTGCGCCAGGTTACACGAAGGCGATGGCGCGGCTGCCGCGGGTGCAGATCACCAAGCGCCGTCTGATAGCAGACCGTGACCTGCCAGCAGTGGGCTCTTTCAACTGAGGCAGACAGCCTGCCCCTCGAGGGCAGGCCTCACGCCGTCTTCACCTTAGCCATCCTGATCCCGGCCTTCCGCCGGTCGATGCGCAGGCCCAGGGCTGCCAGCTTCCCGCCGATGCCCACCAGGGCCTCGCGCAAGGCATCCTCGCCCGACCAACCGCCAGCGGCCACCAGCACCGCCGGCAGGTGCCTGCCACCACCGGCCAGCGGGCCCAGGGTGCGCACCATCCGCTCGGTGCTGCCGATGCCGCCCAGCGGCCCGCGGAGCAGCAAGGCTGCCGCGTCCACCGCGAACAGGCGCCCGGCCGGCGGCCGCAGAGCCGGCTGCACCTGCCGGGCCAGCGCCTGAGCTGCCGCGGCGTTGCGGACGGCCTCCTCAGCCTTCGCCTTCAACCGGGCAATCGTTCGGGACGAAGGCGGGTAGACGATCGGAGCCGGGGGCGTCAGCGAAATGTACGCGATGACCACTTGCGGGTCCGCGGCCGGGGCCGCCTTGGGGGCGGCCCGGCCTGCCGCCGGCTGGCGTGCTGTAGCTACCGGCATCAGTTTAGCACCTGCGGTACCGCTAGCCCGTCTTCGTCCAGCAACTGGTCGAGCGCGGCCAAGGCCTTTGCAGCCAACCCGGCCGCCCTCGCCATCACCTGGGCACGTTCGCGCACGTCAGCAATCTGCAGAAGGTCGCGCTCCTGCAGCAATTCGATCACGGCGCGGGTCATGAACAGGTGTGCCTGCATCACCTCCATGGCCCCGCTGATCGCTCCAAAGGCCCGGGCGACATCAGCACGGAAAGCCTCGCCAGTGCCCTTTTCGTCCTCGTTGTCGGCCATCACTCGGCGCCTGCCCCTGGTGTCACGCCATCAGAAAACGAGGCGCTTGAACGCCCTCGCAAGGTACCGGCCGCAGTGCCGGCACGGCCAGCCGCGGCGATCGCCCCGCCAGCTGCCCCCGGAATGCTCTGCAGCACCGACAGCAGCAGCTGGGCGGCCGCCGTGGCCTGCTCGATGCTGCTGGCGTCCACCGTGGGCTTGGCTGTTACCGCCCCCACCGCCTCCACGGCGCCCTTGGCCTCCTCGGCCTTGGGCCGCACCGCCTCGATGCCAGCTGTGTCCACCCTGGGCACGATGGTGGGGTTGAGGGCGTCTCCGCCCCCGCCCAGCACGTCCTTGAGGTCTTTCAGCTGCTGGGGCACCTCGCCCGACAAGCCGGCCGGGCGGGCCGGCGGTAGCGGCACGTTCATCGGGCCGGGCGCCGAGCTGCCAAAGCTCGGCCCCTGGCCGGCGGGGCCATTGAGCCCCCAGGCGCCCACCGGGTTCATGGCGGCGCCGGCGTTGCGCCCACGGATTCGCAGGCCGTCCACGGCCCGCTTGGCCATCTCAGCGCTATCTAGGCGCTCCAAGGCCTCGTCCCGGGCCTGCACGGCCGCGTCGAGTTCGGCACGCCGGGTCGTGATGCCGGCGATCTCGCCACGAATACCAACTCCCATTGATCAGAACTCATGGGCCCATGCGCGCAGGCCGATGGACATGATGCGCCAGGGCTGGTCGATGAGCTTGTTCCAGGCGTCGCAGCAGTGGTCGAGGATGGCTTGGTATGAAGCAAAGATCCGATTG
>NZ_JAKSYD010000078.1 GCF_022829605.1 Methylobacterium sp. E-065
AGGCGAGTCGCGGCCGCCATTCAGGAGACCATCGCCGCGAGATAGACCCTGAAAAGCCAACAGGCCCCCGTCGCCAAACGGGAGCCTGCTGAAAATCCTGGGGCCTTGTGAGGCCGCGTCGATAGCTCCTCACAAGCCATGACCTCCCCCGTGGAGTCAAGCGAGAACGCCAATTCTCGCACCGGGAAGGCTTTGCCTGGACCCTAGCCGCGGCCCGTGAGGGACCGGGATCGATGTTTCACGCCACCATGCGGTCGGCGATCGAGGAGGCGCGGACACTCGCGCAGCTCGACGACCTGTCGCGCACCATCTGGCAGGCCCACGCCACCGAGGCCGTCACCGACGATGAGGCGCAGGGGCTCGCCGAGGCGCTGCACACCCGCAGGAGCGCCGTGCGCGAGGCCGTGGCGCCCGTCGGCATTCCGCTCGGCCGTGTGACGCTGTTCCCACCGAAGCGCCTCCAGCGCGCGCCTGAGCGATCCGTGGCGATCGAGCGTCGCCGTCGGCTGGCCTGCTCCGGCCCGATGCCGCCTGCTCTCGCATCGAGGTTCACCACCGGCCAGCTCGCCGTCCTGCGGATCGTCGGGGACGAGATGGCTCGAAACGGTGCCTGCGGGCTGTGCATCGACGCCATAGCCGCCCGGGCTGGGGTCTGCCGGCGACTCGCCCAGGCCGCGATCCGGCTGGCTGAGGGCGACGGCTTGCTGACATCCAAGAGCGGCGCCACCAAGGGCGGAAGTCGGATCCGAACGTGGTCCGCATCATCAGCCGGATCGCGGCCTGGGCGAGTCGCCGGCAGACCCCAGCCCGGGCGGCTACGGCGTCGATGCACAGCCCGCAGGCACCGTTTAGAGCCATCTCGTCCCCGACGATCCGCAGGACGGCGAGCTGGCCGGTGGTGAACCTCGATGCGAGCGCGGGCGGCATCGGGCCCGAGGCCTGGCGCAGCTCCGCGCGGCGGGGCTCGAGATCCGAGTCGCGACCGACCTTTCCCCCGCGACTCTCGCCCGGGAGGCAGCCGACTGTGTTGCAGTCATCACACGCAATGGCGGCTTCCCCGCAGAGGCGGTGTTGGC
>NZ_JAKSYD010000086.1 GCF_022829605.1 Methylobacterium sp. E-065
AGACGACCACCTTGGCGTCGAAATCCCGCACAAGGGCGGCGACGCGGGCCACCTGTGCCGGATCGAGCCTGTCCTTGCCGGCTTGCCGCTGATAGCCGACCGTCGTCACGACACCGTCGATGTCGAGATAGATCGTCAGTGCCTGGAGCCCTCCTTCGAGGCTCGCTGCGCTCGCACCTCAGGAGGTGGGACAGACCAGCTTGATCGGTCGCTCCAGGGTGCGGATGGAACATCCCTGTTGAGCCCCATCCGACACGCCTTGACCCGGCCGCCCCGCCGCGCTCTTTCAGAACAGATCGGGAACTAACCGCGGATCTCCGAGGCGGCGATGGATCCGGAGGTCGCGCTCCGAAAAATCATCCACATCGACATGGACGCGTTCTACGCCTCCGTGGAGCAGCGCGACGACCCGTCCTTGCGCGGCAAACCCCTGGCGGTGGGCGGCTCGCGGGAGCGGGGCGTGGTGGCGGCGGCGAGCTACGAGGCGCGCACGTTCGGCGTCCGCTCGGCCATGCCGTCGGCCACCGCCCGGCGGCTCTGCCCGGACCTGCTGTTCGTGAAGCCGCGCTTCGAGGTCTACCGGGGGGTCTCGGAGGAGATCCGCGCGGTCTTCGCCCGGCACACGGCGCTCATCGAGCCGGTGGCCCTCGACGAGGCCTATCTCGACGTCACCGAGAATCTTCTGGGGCTGCCCACCGCCACCGCGGTGGCCAAGGCGATCCGGGCCGAGATCCTGGAGCGCACCGGGCTCGTGGCCTCGGCCGGGGTCTCGTACAACAAGTTCCTGGCCAAGGTGGCCTCCGACCACAAGAAGCCGAACGCCCTGTTCGTCATCACCCCCGCCATGGGGTCGGACTTCGTGGCCGCGCTGCCGATCGGCCGGTTCCACGGGGTCGGTCCGGTCACCGAGGCCAAGATGAAGCGGCTCGGGATCCACACCGGGGCGGACCTGCGCGCCTGGGCGCCGGAGCGCCTGCGCGAGATCTTCGGCTCGTCGGCGGGGTACTACCACGCGGTCGCCCGCGGCATCGACATGCGGCCGGTGCGCGCCCACCGGGTGCGCAAGTCGATCGGCGCCGAGACCACCTTCTCGGAGGACACCGCCGCCTTCGAGGTCCTGGCCGCCCGGCTGGCACCCCTGCTGGACAAGGTCTGGGCCGGCGCCGTCGCCAAGGGCATGCGCGGCCGGACCGTGACCCTGAAGCTCAAGTTCTCGGATTTTGCCCAGGTCACCCGGGCGAAATCGCTCGTCGCCCCCGTGCCCGACCGGCCGAGCCTGGAGCGGATCGGCCTCGATCTGCTCGCGGGACTGTTCCCGCTGCGGCGCAGTGCCCGGCTGATCGGCGTGTCGCTGTCGGGCTTCGCCCAGGGGGAGGATGAGGAGCCGATGCAGCTCGGGCTGGGACTTTAGCAGGCCGCGCCCCGAAATGTGGCGGCCAGCTTCCGAGACGATGCTCTGAACGCTGGGTGGAACGACAGGACCTGAAGCTGGAAAGTCGGCTTCATACTGCAATCCGCTGCCGATTGTGCGGTGTCGCACACAGTCTTGGCCTGTGGAGACCCAGATAGCGAGAATCCCGACTGACGCCACCGAGCGCGTCGGACCCAACCGCAGGAGCCAGCTTGTGTCGAAACGCGCTTCCCTTGTCGTCGCCACGGCCCTGATGCTGACCGCCTCGGCCGGCGCGGCCCTGGCCGATGGCACCTCCGGGTTCAGTGCCGCCAACGCCGCCATGCAGCGGGGCTATACGGCGAGCCCCGGCCAGATCTTCATCCAGACGCCACCGCACGGCGATCCGGCCATCACCGGACCGGTCACGCCCCAGAACCGCCCGGCGCCGGCGCGCACCCGCTGAGGATTCCGAGGCCCCGGACCGGTCGAGCGGTCCGGGGTCGTCCCGCGACCGCGGGTGCTCGTCTTCAGGCGTTCTTGCGCGGACGATGGTTCGGGTCGATGCCGCCGTCGAGCTTTGTCTCGTTGTCGACGTCGCCCTCGAAGGTCGAATCCGCCTGCAGATCCGCCGGGTCGGCACCGGTCATGCCCTTCGAGGTGCCGATGCCGGGATTGCCCTTGAGGTCGGCGTCGGTCGGGGTCTCGGTCTTGGGGTGCTTGCCTGACATGTGGGCTCCTGTCGGATGCGGATGTCAGGCCAACGCGTCGGGGCGGGGGCGGTCGCGCCCAACCCGTGCGGCGGTTCGCCTCCCTGGGATTCAGCCGATCTCGGCCGCCTCGATCCGGTGCACGCCGGCCGCGTCCATCCGCGCCCAGGCCTGCGCGAGCGACCCGTCCACGTCGATGCCGCGCACTGCATCCGCCACGACCCAGACCTCGAAGCCCGCGTCACGTGAATCCAGCGCACTCCAGGCCACGCAGAAATCCGCGGCGAGGCCGCATAGGACGAGGCGGCTGATCCCACGCTCCCGGAGCGCCCCGGCGAGCCCGGTGCGGGTGGTCCGGTCGGCCTCCAGGAAGGCCGAGTAGCTGTCGATCCGGGGATCCAGGCCCTTGCGGATTACGAGTCCCGCCGGGTCGGTGGCGAGCCCCGGCGCGAACGCCGCGCCCGGACTGCCCTGGACGCAGTGCCGGGGCCACAGCACCTGCTCGCCGTAGGGGAGCGCCACGCGCTCGAACGGGGCCCGCCCGGCATGGTTGTCCGCGAAGGAGACGTGGTCGGCCGGGTGCCAGTCCTGCGTCAGGGCGACGTTGCGGAAGCGGCCCTGCAGCGCATTGACCGGCCCGACCACCGCGTCGCCCTCCGGGACGGGGAGCGCCCCGCCCGGAAGGAAATCGACCTGCACGTCGATCACGAGGAGCAGGTCGGAGGCGCCGGGTGTCACGGCAGCATCACGATCGAGCCGGTGGTCTCCCGGCCCGCGAGGTCGCGATGCACCTGCTGCGCCTCGGTCAGCGGGTAGGTGGCGTTGACCGCGATCTTCACCGCGCCGCTGCCGACCACCTCGAACAGGCGGGCGGCGGCCTCCTCCAGGGTGGCGCGGTTGGACGAGAAGGTCGCCAGCGTCGGGCGGGTCACGTAGAGCGAGCCGCGCGGGGCGAGCAGGCCGAGGTCGAGCCCCGTGATCGCCCCGGAGGCGGAGCCGAAGCTCGCCAGCAGGCCCATCGGCGCGAGGCTATCGAGCGAGCCCATCAGGGTCGCCTGGCCGACGCCGTCATAGACCACCGGCACGCCCTTGCCGCCGGTGATCTCGCGCACCCGCTTGGCGACATCCTCCTCGCGGTACAGGATGACGTGGTCGCAGCCGTTCTGCTTGGCGAGCGCGGCCTTCTCGGGGCTGCCGGCGGTGCCGATCACCGTGGCACCGAGATGCTTGGCCCATTGGCAGGCGATCAGGCCGACGCCGCCGGCGGCGGCGTGCCACAGGATCGTGTCGCCGGGCTTCACCGCGTAGGTCCGATGCAGCAGGTACTCGGCGGTCAGGCCCTTGAGCATCATGGCGGCGGCGGTCTTTTCGTCGACGCCGTCCGGGATCGGAACGGCCGCCGCGGCCGGAATCAGCGCCTCCTCGGCGTAGCAGCCATCGGCGACCGAGCCGTAGGCGACCCGGTCGCCCGGCTTGAACTGGGTCACGCCCTCGCCGACCGCCGTGACGGTGCCGGCCCCCTCCTTGCCGGGGGTGTAGGGCAGGTGCGGCGCCTTGTAGGCGCCGGTGCGGAAGTAGATGTCGATGAAGTTGACGCCGATCGCCGCCTGTTTGACCCGGATCTGGCCGGGGCCGGGCTCGGCCAGGGGCACGTCCTCGAACTTCATCACCTCGGGGCCGCCGTACTCGTAGACCCGGATCGCCTTCGGCATCGCTGGACTCCCGCTCGCCGCCCCGTGCGGGGCGTTGGCATTCGAAATAACGAAGCGTCTGACGGAGGCAATTGCTTTTTGGCCCTCGCCCCGCTGGGCCTCCGGGGCCGGATCCTGGATCCTCGGCGGATGGCCGCCTATCTTGGCATGAACGCCCGCCCGTCCCTCCGACCGGAAGTCCCGAAGAAAATGTCCGGCACCACCCGCACCAGCGCCGACCTCGATCCGCGCCGCCGCCGCCTCCTCTTCCGCGCCTGGCACCGAGGCATCCGCGAGATGGACCTGATCATGGGCCGCTTCGCCGATGCCGAGATCGGTGAGCTGTCGGAGGCGGAACTCGACCAGTTCGAGGCGCTGATCGAGGTGCCGGACCGCGACCTGTTCAAGTGGCTCACCGGCGAGGTCGAGACACCTTCGAACTACGACACGTCGGTCTGGCAGCGCGTGCGCGCGTTCCACCGGCACGATGCGCCGATCCATTCCTGAGAGGGACCGTGATGGACGAACCCAAGCCTCCTTACGACCACCCGGCCCGGTCGATCGCGACCGAACTGGTGGTGCGGATCATGCTGGAGATGATGGAGCGCTCCGATCCGGCGCTCCGCGGCGAGATCCTGCGGCAGGCCACGGCCCGCGCGGAGGCAATGACCCAGGACATGCCCAACGCGGATTTCTTCCGCGGCCGGGTCGAGGCGGCTTTGGCCGAGATCGTCGGGCCGGATGCGTGAAGGAGCCGGTTGGGAAAGCGCTCAGCGCCCCTTCCTGACGGCGAGCATGGGGCGCCGCAACACCGCGTTGATCCGCGCCTGATGGCCCCGGCCGGCGTTCCGGAAGTAACGCAGCACGTCGCTGTCGCGCTGGATCGAGACTGCCTCCCTGTCCGGCGAGCCCGTTTCGGCATCGTCCCAGAAGGCGTCGTCGAGCCCGGGATGGTCCAAGTCGGATGAGCTCATGTGCTTGATCGCCTCCTCGGTGAGCGCCGCGAGCTGCCCACGGTCGCTGTCGGTAGCGACAGGCCGGAACGTTCCGTCGGGCTGCCGTTGCAGCAGCGTACCGTCCGCCAAGCGGGTGAAGGTGATCGCGTCAGCGTGCGCCATCGCGTGCGCGCTCCTTCCTGTTCGCAGGCCAAGCGGTGACGAGCCGCGTCACCCGGTCCGCGCATGGTGTAGACGACGGTGAAGACACCATCGAGGGCTTGGCCGACGGTGATGCAATGCTCTTCCCCGTCATCGCCGGACGAGGCGCGGGTCCCCTCTCCCGTGCGGGAGAGGGACAGGGTAAGGGATCGGGGCCTTCAGGAAGAGGAGCGCTCTATCGGCGCGGCGATGTTCGATCCTGAGCGTTCTCGCCCCTCACCCCAACCCTCTCCCGCACGGGAGAGGGGGCTCGTCGCGTCCGGAACGTTCGTCGGTGCCCCCCCTGTCGCGTTATCTCTCCAGCAGCGGCGCGCTTCCCCGAAACGCAGCCCGACAACCGTTCCGTGACTGCAGCAGAACGGCCATATAGGGTCCGTTCAGCCGTGACCCCGGGAACGCTTTATCGTGGCGGCCCGATCGGCTAACGCCACCCGACCTCTGCCCCTGACGTGCCCGGCGGGATCCCCCGCGAAAGACCCGATGGCCAAGCCGCAACCGAAGCCTTCCGCGCCCGCGCCCGCCAAACAGCAGGTCGCGCGCTTCGCCCTGCCGAAATCCTCGGCGCTCGCCCAGGCGATCGACGCCCTCAAGCGCGGCGACAGCCCGGTCCTGGCGAGCGCCCCGGAGGGGTTCGACGCCCTGGCGCTCGCCGACCTCGCCCGCGCGCTGGCCCCCACCGTCGATGCGCCGGCCGTGCTGGTCCACGTGGCGCGCGATTCCGGGCGCTCGGCGTCGTTCCAGGCGGCCCTCGGCTTCGTCGCGCCCGAGATGGAGGTGATGAGCCTGCCGGCCTGGGACTGCCAGCCCTACGACCGGGTCTCGCCGACCACCGCTACGGCCGCGGCCCGGATGACCGCGCTCGCCCGCCTCGCCCGGACCCGCTCGGCCGAGGACCGGCCGCGCATCCTCTGCACCACCGTCAACGCCCTGGTGCAGCGTGTGCCGCCCCGGGCCCACATCGCCCGGGAGGCGTTCTCGGCGGCGATCGGCAACGTCGTGGCCATGGACGACGTGGTCGCCTGGGTCGAGGCCAACGGCTTCCTGCGCACCGGGACGGTGCGGGATACCGGTGAGTACGCCGTGCGCGGCGGTATCCTCGATCTGTCGCCGCCGGGCCTGCCGGCGCCGATCCGCCTCGATTTCTTCGGCGACACGCTGGAATCGATCCGCGCCTTCGATCCGGAGACCCAGCGCACCACCGGCCAGCTCCGCTCCCTCGACCTGATGCCGATGAGCGAGGTCCAGCTCACCACCGAGACGATCCGGCGCTTCCGCCAGGGCTACATCCAGAGTTTCGGCGCCGCCACCCGGGACGACCGGCTCTACGAGACCGTGAGCGAGGGACGGCGCTATGCCGGCCTCGAGCACTGGATGCCGCTGTTCTACGACGGCCTCGACACCCTGTTCGATTATCTCGGCGGCGTGCCGCTGGTGTTCGACCCGCAGGTCGAGGATGCGGCCGCCGAGCGGATCGCGCTGGTCCAGGATTACTATCAGGCCCGCGAAGCCGCGATGAAGACGCCGCAGGCCGGCGTCGCCCCCTACAAGCCGCTGCCGCCGCGCGCCCTCTACCTGATGCCGAACGAGCTGAAGGAGCGGATCGCCACCGCCACGGTGGCGCGGCTGACACCCTTCGCGCAGCCCGAGTCTCCTGAGCGTGCGGTGATCGATTGCGGCGCCAAGGCCGGCCGGAATTTTGCGCCGGAGCGGGCCGAGGAGAACACCAGCGTGTTCGACGCCGCGGTGGCGCATATCCGCGACCTCCAGGGATCCGGTCATCATGTGATCCTGGGCGCGTGGTCCGACGGCTCCCGCGACCGGCTCTGCGGCGTGCTCACCGATCACGGCCTGAAGAAGCCCGTGGCGATCACCCGGCTCACCGACGTCTACGCGTTGAAGCGCGGCACCGACGCGGCTGTGGCGGTCTGGGGCCTGGAATCGGGCTTCGTCGCGGGCGAACTCGCCGTGGTGTCCGAGGGCGACATCCTCGGCGACCGGCTGGTCCGCCAGAAGCGCAAGGCCAAGCGGCCCCAGGACGTGATCCTGGAAGTCCAGGCGCTGCAGCCCGGCGACATCGTGGTCCATGCCGACCACGGCATCGGCCGGTTCGTCGGGCTCAAGACGATCCACGCCGCCGGCGCCCCGCACGATTGCCTGGAGCTGCAGTACACCGGCGGCCTGCTGCTGCTGCCGGTAGAGAATATCGAACTCCTGACCCGCTACGGCTCGGAGGATGCCGAGGTCGCCCTCGACCGGCTCGGCGGCGGCGCGTGGCAGGCCCGCAAGGCCAAGATGAAGCGCCGCATCCTCGAGATGGCGGGCGAGCTGATCAAGGTCGCGGCCCAGCGCTTCGTCCGGAAGGCGCCGGCCCTCAAGGCGCCGGAGGGGCTCTACGGCGAGTTCGCCGCCCGCTTCCCGTTCGAGGAGACCGAGGATCAGGCCAACGCCATCGATGCGGTGCTCGACGACCTCAATGCCGGCCGGCCCATGGACCGGCTGGTCTGCGGCGATGTCGGCTTCGGCAAGACCGAGGTGGCGTTGCGCGCCGCCTTCGCGGCGGCGATCTCGGGCAAGCAGGTGGCGGTGATCGTGCCCACCACCCTGCTGGCCCGCCAGCATTTTCGCACGTTCGCCGAGCGCTTCTCGGGACTGCCGATCCAGATCGCGCAGCTCTCGCGCTTCGCCTCCGCGGCCGAGATGAAGCAGGCCCGCGCCGGTCTCGCCGCCGGCACGGTCGACATCGTGGTCGGCACCCACGCGCTGCTCGCCAAGAACATCGCGTTCAGGGATCTCGGCCTGATCATCGTGGACGAGGAGCAGCATTTCGGCGTCGCCCACAAGGAGCGGCTGAAGGCGCTGCAGGCCGACGTCCACGTGCTGACGCTGTCGGCGACCCCGATCCCGCGTACGCTCCAGCTCGCCATGACGGGCGTGCGCGAACTGTCGATCATCGCCACGCCCCCGGTCGACCGGCTGGTGGTGCGCACCTTCGTGACGCCGTTCGATCCCCTGACCATCCGGGAGGCCCTGCTGCGCGAGCGCTACCGCGGCGGGCAGGCCTTCTACGTGGTTCCGCGGATCGAGGATCTGGCGGAGGTCAAACGATTCCTCGACACCGAGATGCCCGAGATCAAGGTCGCGGTGGCCCACGGCCAGATGGCGGCGGGCCAGCTCGAGGACGTGATGACGGCCTTCTACGAGGGCAAGTTCGACGTGCTGCTCTCGACCACGATCGTGGAATCGGGCCTCGACATCCCGACCGCCAACACCCTGATCGTCCACCGGGCCGACATGTTCGGTCTGGCCCAGCTCTACCAGCTGCGCGGCCGGGTCGGGCGCTCGAAGGCCCGGGCCTACGCGCTGTTCACGACCCCGGCCAACCGCCAGCTCACCGCCCAGGCCGAGCAGCGGCTCAAGGTGCTGCAGAGCCTCGACACGCTGGGCGCGGGCTTCCAGCTCGCCTCCCACGACCTCGACATCCGCGGCGCTGGCAACCTGCTGGGCGATGCCCAGTCCGGCCACATCAAGGAAGTCGGCTACGAACTCTACCAGCAGATGTTGGAAGACGCGGTCACCGCGCTCAAGGCCGGCATCGAGGACCTGCCCGAGGAGGCGTGGTCGCCGACCATCGCGCTCGGCGCGCCGGTCACGATCCCGGGGGATTACGTCGAGGATCTGGGGGTGCGGCTGGCGCTCTACCGGCGGCTCGCCACCATCCAGGACGATGCCGAGATGGAGAGTTTCGGGGCCGAGATGATTGACCGGTTCGGGCCGCTGCCGCCCGAGGTGGAGCAGCTTCTCAAGATCGGCACGATCAAGATCCTGTGCCTCAAGGCCAATGTCGAGAAGGTCGAGGCCGGGCCGAAGGGCGTGGTGGTCCACTTCCGCGACAAGTCCTACGCCAACCCGCAGGGGCTGGTGGCCTATGTCGCCGAGCAGGCCTCCTTCGCAAAGGTGCGGCCCGACATGAGCGTGGTGTTCGTGCGCGACCTGAACACCGTCCCGGCGCGGCTCAAGACCGCCACCGAGGTACTGCGCAGCCTGGTGACGATCGCCGGGCGGGCGAAGAAGGCGGCGTGACGATCTTGTGAGGGCCTGAGCCGGCGTGGACTCACACCGGCTTGAGCAAGTCGATCGCGTCTTCCGTGAACTCGATGTGCCCGTCCCAGTAGCTGATGAGCACGTCGCGATTCAGCGCGACCCAGGCTTTCAGGCGCGCCTCGTCGGCGGGATCGAGGCGTGGGCCGTCCGTGTATCGGAAGGGTCTCACCTGATACGAGCCCATCTGATCGGGCTGGACCCGAGGTCCGAGCGAGACCTTCACGCGGGCGTCGTGCCGGGCGCCGCCCCTCTGCGAGATGAACACGATGAACGGCAAACCTGTGGTCTTCGAGCGCAGGTTCGCCATGCCGTAGGTGGCCTGTCCCTGGGCCTCGGCGGCCGTGAGGACCGTGGGGGCGTCCATGTCGACCTCCGTCGCCGTCCTTTCACGGCATCAGCATAGCGTGATTCCCGCACGCCGTCGCGCCGTGCCATCGCAGGGCCTGATCGTTGCGCTGACAGCGCATCTCTGCTTCTCCTCCCTGAAACTCAGGAGACGCGTGGATGGCAAACCCGGCACCGGTCACCGGCGCGCCCGAGCCGGTGAAGGCCGCCACAGGCGCCTTCCTCGCCCCCCTGTTCGCCGACCGGCGCGTCGCCGCGGTGCTCGGGCTCGGCTTCGCGCAGGGCATCCCGTTCCTGCTCGTCTACGCGACCCAGTCGGCGTGGCTCGTCCAGGCGAAGGTGCCGCTGGCCACGATCGGGCTGATGAGCGAGCTCACCATCGCCTACAAGCTCAAGTTCCTCTGGGCCCCCTTCCTCGACCGTCACGACGCGCCGCTCATCGGCCGCTGGCTCGGCCGGCGCCGGGGCTGGATCGTCGCCACCCAGATCCTGGTGGCGCTGGCGCTCGCGGGCGTCGCCTTCGGCGATCCGGCCCACTGGCTCGCCTGGACGGTGGCGTTCTCCCTGGCGCTCGGCGTCGCGGGTGCCACCCAGGACGTGGTCATCGACGGCTGGCGCATCACCGCCGCACCGCCCGAGCAGCAGGCGCTGATGTCGTCGTGGTCGGAGATCGGCTACCGGATCGGCAACCTCGCGGCAGGGGCCGGCGCCCTCTACCTGTCCGACGCGTATGGCTGGCGCGTCGCCTATCTGTGCATGGCCGCGCTCATGGCCCCCGGCACGATCGCGGCGCTGCTGGCGCCCGAACCCCCCGCCCCCGAGACCCCCGCCACCGGCGGCTTCGTCGAGACCGTCTGGGCGCCGATCCGCGACCTGCTGGCCCGCCTCGGGCCGCTGGCCGTGCCGGTGCTGGCGCTGGTCGCGGGCTTCCGGATGCCCGGCTACGTCTCGAACGCCATGGCGATCCCGCTGTTCAAGACGCTCGGCTATTCCAACACCGACATCGCCACGGTGACGAAACTGTTCGGCTTCTGGATCGCGCTCGGCGGGACGTTCCTGGCGAGCGCCATCATCCCGCGGATCGGCATGATGGCGAGCCTGCTGATCGGCACCGTGGTGGCCTCGGCCTCGCACCTCGCGCTCGCCTATCTCGCGTGGCACGGCGGCCATGGCGGGGCGGCGTTCTGGACCTTCGCGTTCACCGTCGGGATCGACGGCTTCGCCTACGCCTTCGCGTCGATCGTGCTGATCACCTACATGTCGCGGCTCTCGGCCACCGCGCATGCGGCGAGCCAGTACGCCCTGTTGACCTCGCTCTGCGCCCTGCCGGGCAGCCTGCTCGCCGGGTTCTCGGGCTTCGTGATCGAATGGACCGGGTTCACGTGGTTCTTCGTCGGCACGTCCCTGATCGGCGTGCCGGTGGCCCTGCTCTGCGTGCTGGTCGCGCGCCGGCACGGGCCGATGGACGCGCCGATGGAGACCCCCGCGCAGGCGTCCTGAACGCGTATTCGCGGCGGCGTGCGCGTCTTCAGCAAGACTTAACCATAAGGCCGCTTAATGGGTGGACGGTTGATGTCCTTCCCAGATGGGCAACCCAGGCCACGTGCGCGGAAACGGCTTCCGCGGGCGAACGGCGGCGGCTGCCTCCGGGGAAGCGCGTGCGCGAGTTCCCCGAATGGCTCAGGCTGCAATGTCCCGAACCGCGTATCAGGTCGCGGAGCCCGTGCGGCGGGCCGCGCCGCAGCGCATCGTCTACGTCGAGACGCCCTACGATCCCGTCGCCCGCACCCGTGTGCCCTACCCGAGCGCCATGCGCCGGGCCCGCCGCCGCGCCCGTCTCACGGGGCTCATCGGCCTGACCGCCGTGACCCTGGCCGGCTGGGCGATCCTCATCCAGCCGCAGGGCCCCGCCCCCTCCGAGGGGCCCGCATTGCGGCCGGCCCTCGCCACCGCGCCGCACGCCGCGTCGCAGCCGAATCTCGCCTGGATGCTCGATCCGAGCCCCGCTTTGGGCTCCGGCGCCGCGACCGACTTCGGCGGCGCCGCGCTGCCGACGGACTTCCAGGTCGCCGCCACAACCCAGGTCGCCCTGTCCGAGCCATCTCCGGCGGTCCGGGAGATCGCCCGGCAGGTCGCGCGCGCGGAGCAGGTCAAGGCCGAGCGGATCCGGACCGCGCAGGCCCCGGACGCGCCTGTCGCCGCGTCCAAGGGGCTGGCCGCGCCCAAGGGGATTGCTGGCACGCAGGCGCCCGCGCCCCTGCGGCTTGCCATGGCCGAGCCGACCCCCGCCGCCTTCGTGCCCAATCCGGCCTCCGCCCTGGTGCCGCTGCCGGTGGCCCGCCCGGCCGAGCTGCGGCCGCAGCCTGCCGCACCGCGTGCCGCCCTGCCCGCCCGGGTGGCGGCCCGCGCCCTGCCCCGCACTCGCGACGTGTTCCGCGCCGCCATGGCGGAGGAGCCGTCCTTCTTCGAGAAGCTGTTCGGCGTCGGCGCCGCCGCGCCCCGGCAGGAGCCGCGTCAGGCCCTGGCCTATGCCAGCCCCGATACCCTGCCGCAGGCGGCCCCGCGCACCCGGATCAGCCCGGAGCCCGAATCCGTCGGCGGCACGGCGGTCTACGACATCACCGCCCGCACGGTGACGCTCCCGTCCGGCGAGGTGCTGGAGGCCCATTCCGGCCTCGGTGAGGCGATGGACAGCCCGCGCTTCGTCCACCTGCGCATGCGCGGCTCGACGCCGCCGGGCACCTACATGCTGACCGAGCGCGAGCGCCTGTTCCACGGGGTGCGGGCGATCCGCCTCACCCCGGTCGGCGGCAGCGGTTCGATCCACGGCCGCGACGGCCTGCTCGCTCACACCTACATGCTGCGCCAGCCCGGCGCCTCGAACGGCTGTGTCTCGTTCCGCGACTACAACCGCTTCCTGCAGGCCTTCCTGCGGGGCGAGGTCCGGCGCCTCGTGGTCGTGGCCGGCGACGGCCTGTTCGGCCGGGTCGGCATGGGCGAGCGCGGGGGCAGCCGGGGCTGATGGGTTTCTAAAGGGACCCCGTCCCTTTGGTGGGGTGTCGGGGTGAAACCCCGGCCTACGGATCCTGGACCCCCGAACGGGGGTTCAGGATCCGTACCGCAGGGCCCTGCCCTGCACCCGCCAAAGGACTTGTCCTTTGGAATCCGTGATCGGGTTCTGTGTCTTCACGGGGCCGTGCCAGTGTTCCCGATTGCAATGCGATCGGGAACGGCTCTAACGGGAGCAGACGCCAGCCCCCGACAAGAGGCACCCGATGAAACTGCCCCGCCGCTTCTTCCAGCCCCTCGCCACCGGCGCGCCGGCCCCGTTCCGCGACTTGCCGGTGCGGCTGGAGCGGATGATCCACTTCGTGCCGCCGCACAACGACAAGGTCCGCGCCCGGGTGCCGGAGCTCGCCGGCACGGTCGACGTGGTGCTGGGCAACCTGGAGGACGCGGTCCCGGCCGACCAGAAGGAGGCGGCCCGCAAGGGTTTCGTGGCGATGGCCCAGGCGACCGACTTCGCCGCCACCGGCACCGGCCTCTGGACCCGGATCAACGCCCTCAACTCCCCCTGGATCTTGGACGACCTGTTCACGATCGTGGCCGAGGTCGGCGACAAGCTCGACGTCGTGATGGTGCCCAAGGTCGAGGGCCCGTGGGACATCCACTACATCGACCAATTGCTCGCCCAGCTCGAGGCGCGGCACGGGGTGACGAAGCCGATCCTGGTCCACGCGATCCTGGAGACCGCCGAGGGCGTGGCCAATGTCGACGCCATCGCGTCGGCCTCGCCGCGGATGCACGGCATGAGCCTCGGGCCGGCCGATCTGGCGGCCTCCCGCGGCATGAAGACCACCCGGGTCGGCGGCGGCCATCCGGATTACCGGGTGCTCAGCGATCCCGCCGGCGACGCCCCCCGGGCCACGGCCCAGCAGGATCTCTGGCACTACACGATCGCCAAGATGGTCGATGCCTGCATGGCCAACGGCATCAAGGCGTTCTACGGCCCGTTCGGTGATTTCTCCGATGGCGCGGCGTGCGAGTCGCAGTTCCGCAACGCCTTCCTGATGGGCTGCGCCGGCGCCTGGACGCTGCATCCGAGCCAGGTGGTGATCGCCAAGACGGTCTTCGCCCCGGACCCCGCCGAGGTGGCCTTCGCGGCCCGGATCGTCGAGGCCATGCCGGACGGCACCGGCGCCGTGATGCTCGACGGCAAGATGCAGGACGACGCCACGTGGAAGCAGGCCAAGGTCATCGTCGATCTGGCCAAGCTGGTGGCCGCGAAGGATCCGGAGCTGGCGGCGGTGTACAAGCTGGGGTGAGCGGGGCCGGGGCTGCGAGGCCCTCCCTCCCGTATGGGTTCTGATGTTCACGCCACGTTGGCTGCGGGGTTCTCTCCTCCCCTGGCGATCCCGGGCCTGCCCGGGATCGCTCAAGCTTGCGGAGAGGGGAGAAGCGCTCCTGGCCCAGGTCTGACGCCTGATACCCGCCGCCGTGGGCCGCTCCCGATCCAAAGGGGTGTTCAGGCGTCGAGCCCTCGATTCGAACGCAAGAAACGGGATGCGACACGCCGCGACGCGCCTTACGGCACGCCGCGGAGGTGCCTGAATGACTGCGTTTCAATGTATTCCGATCGCGACGGAGGTCGCCAATCGCTTCCGCCGCACCAGACTCGATGATCGAGGCAACCAGATCCGGAGCGTCATAGCGACATCGAGCCGTGCTTTTCCCTGTAGACACTGTCTGCAGCTCGCCCGCCCCGGTGAAACGATGCTGCTGGGGTCTTACGATTTACCGCAACCCCTGGGTGTCTACTGGACGCCAAGTCCGATTTTCCTGCACGAGACAGAATGCCCGTGTGGCGAAGTCGTCAACGATGTGGCGCCCATCGTGCGAGCGAACCCGCTCGTATCAGTTCGAGCTTATGATGTTGACCACCTATGTCTCTACGATCTTGGTCACGTCTGTTCTGGCTATGACGTTGACGGCCCGCTTATGTGTGCTCTCAGCGATCCACGCACTGAATTTGTGAACATTCACACCGCACGGCCGGGCTGCTTGCTATCACTCGTGAGACGCATACCCAGCTGAGCGCAAGCTCGGCCCCGCTGACTGCAACCCACCCTGCACGTGGGTATCAAGCGTCAGATTTGGACCACTAGGTAGGGGACTCATTCAGGTCCATGCGATGACACAGGAAACGAGTGCGACGGCGGCGAGGTAGTTGCAGGCCAAGCGGTCGTATCGGGTCGCCACGCGCCGCCAGTTCTTGAGATGACCAAACAGGCGCTCGATCCG
>NZ_JAKSYD010000090.1 GCF_022829605.1 Methylobacterium sp. E-065
GGGCCTGGGGCAGGCCGTCCCAGTCGTGCGGATCGGGGGCGGTCAGGGGCGGGAGCGTCCCGAGATCCTCGGGGCAGCCCATCAGGCCGGCGGCGCGGCCGACGCGCACGTAGTGCAGGAACGGCGACTCCCCCGGACCGAACAGATGGCCGTAGGCCCGGCGATAGAAACGGGTCGAGAAGGTCTTGCTCGGGTCGCGATCCTCCTCCTGCCCATGGGACAGGAAGTGGACCGCCGGCCCGTTCTCGAAGCCGCGTGTGTCGGGATAGCGCTTCAGATACCAGGCGGCGTCGAAGTAGGGCTCGATCAGGCGCGCCTGCTCCAGCAACTCCGCGTCCTCTTCGGGCGGCGGCGCGCCATAGCGCGCGTCGAAGGCATCGGCCGAGATATCTGTGCCGCGCAACAAAGCCGTCGCCAGGAAGTGGACGAAGGGTGCGATGCCCGTCGCCTCCACGTGCGGGTGATGCGCCCGGTAGGCCCAGCCGTTGAAGTCGGGCCTTGGGTTGCGGCCGCGGCGCCAACCGGTGTCGCAGTAGTCGCCCACCGCGTCCGCCTCCGGCGCGAGACCATAGCGCGCTCGGTAGAACGCGTGGTCGAAGTGCTTCGCGATCAGCTCTGCCTGACGCGCCAGCGCCGCCGCCTCGTCCACGGGCTCCCGCCCGATCGCCCCGAGCCAGGCCGTGTCTTCGATCGGCGCCCGGGCCGGTTCTAGCCCGCACACCCGCAACAGCGCGTCGAGCGTCGAACGCCCCGGACCCGGATCGCGCAGCTCGCGCCAGCCCGCCCCGGCAAAGTGCAGGTACGGCGCCTGAGTACCCACGTCCGGGTAGGTGGCCCGGTACCACGCCGCCTCCACTGCCGGCAGGTTCAGCCGATCGGCCTCCGCAAACGGCTTACCCCCCGACAGACGCGTCTCCGCCACGTAGCGGAAGAACGGGTCGTCCTGAACCGCCCGGCTGCCGGCCCGCGCCTGCACGAAGCCGGCCGGGTCGAAATCCGGGCGCGGGCTGACGAGCGCCCGCCAGCCGGTCTCCACGTAGGACCGCAGCAGCTCGGCCTCGGAGGCGCCCGCCAGCGCGTCCGCGGCCGGCCCGCGGAGCGACGCCCGGTAGTGGGCAGCGTCGAAGTACGGCGCGAGCGTCTCGACCCGCAGCGCCAGGGCCGCCTCCCGGTCCGGCCGGGCGGGGCCGCCATGCAGGACGTAGTGCACCAGCGGGTTCTGGGTGGCGTAGGTGATGCCGCGGGTCAGGCAGTAGGCCAGGGTGTCGAATTGTGGCGCCGGCTCGCGGCCCTCGCGCCAGCCCGAGGCCATGTAGTGCGCGGCCGGATCGACGCCGGCTTGCTGCAGGTCGGGGTTGGCGGCGAGGTAGAACGGCGCGTCGACCAGCCGCCGGGCGAGGCGCTGGGCCTGGCGGGTGTCGGGCGGGGGCAGAACCGCTGTGCCGGCCTCCGCGAGGCTGCCGGCTTGGCGCACGAGGGCGTGCAGGAACGGGTTGATCCCGGCTTTGGCCAGGACGGGGTGCGCGGCGAGGTAATCGGCGGAGGAGAAGTCCGGGCGGGGATCGCGGCCCTCGCGCCATCCGTGGACGAGGTAGTCGCGCACGGGATCGGCGGTGATGCCGTACCACGTGGCGTAGAAGGCGGCGTCGACATGCGGGGTGAGCGCGGCGATCTGCGCGTCGGCGCTGGCGAGATCGTCGGCGGCCGGCAGGGTCGGGCCGGTCAGGCGCCGCAGCAACGGATTGCCGTTGGCCCGCACCCAGCCCAGGACCGAGCCGCGGGGGTACAGAGCTTTCAGCTGCGTCACGCGATCAATCTCACCAAGCCGCTCCCTCGGCCTTCCCGACCCGCTGCGTGGATCCTGACCGACCGACGAACCGTGCTTGTCTCAGGGCGGATCGGGCGGATTTGCGCGGAGGCGCAGACCCGCAGCGGAGCGCGTGCCGTCGTCAGGCACCCGCCCTATCGGATCGCTGGCACGCGGTAAACAAGCCGCGTGGCCATCGGACGGCCACCGGCGCCGCTTCGTTGCATCGAACCGGGACGCGCGATCCTCAGCCGTCGAGGCCGAGCATCAGCCCGATATTCTGCACCGCCGCCCCGGAGGCGCCCTTGCCGAGATTGTCGAGGCGCGCCACCAGCACCGCCTGCCCGTGCTCGGACGAGCCGAACACACGCAGCTCCAGCCGGTCGGTGTCGTTGAGACCCGCCGGCTCGATCTTCTCGCCCTGCGCCCCCGTGGCGGCGCCCGGCACGACCTGCACCAGCGGCCGGTCGGCGTACCAGTCGCGCAGCGCAGCTTCCAGATCGGCGGAAGCGGGCTTGCCCGGCAACGCGTCGAGATGGAGCGGGATGCTCACCAGCATGCCCTGCCGGAAATTGCCCACGGACGGCACGAAGATCGGTCGCCGGGCGAGCCTGCTGTAAAGCTGTAGCTCCGGCACGTGCTTGTGGGCGAAGCCCAGCCCGTAGAGCAGGAACGGCGCCGCCGCGCCCTGCTCGTAGGCCTCGATCATGCTCTTGCCGCCGCCGCTGTAGCCGCTGACCGCGTTGACGCTGATCGGATGATCAGCCGGGATCAGGCCGCCCTCCACCAGGGGCCGCAGGAGCGCGATGCCCCCGGTCGGATAGCAGCCGGGATTGGCCACCCGCCGGGCGCGGGCGATCGCGGCGCCCTGCTCCCGGGTCATCTCGGGGAAGCCGTAGCTCCAGCCTTCGGCCACGCGATGGGCGGTGCTGGCGTCGAGGATGCGGGGCCCGCCGCCCGGCAGGCTGTCGGCGAGCGCCACCGTCGCCTTAGCGGCCTCGTCGGGCAGGCACAGCACGACGAGATCGACCTCGGCCAGAAGCGCACGCTTCGCCTCCGGATCCTTCCGGTGTTCCGAGGCGATGCTGCGCAGGGCGACCCGCCCGTCGCGCTCCAGGCGCTCGCGGATGCCGAGACCGGTGGTGCCGGCCTCGCCGTCGATGAACACGGTGGGCTTTCTCGCGCCGTCGCCAGCCATCGTCCGTCTCGCTGTTGAAGTCTCATGCGCCGCCCGAGTCGGGCACGGTTGTTCAGGTGATCGCGCTGCACCATCGTGTCAACGGCCGCGCGGAACCGTCAGAAACGCGAAAGGGCGGTCCCCGCAGGAACCGCCCTCTCCGTGACACCGGTATGACCGGATGTCTTAACGCTTGGAGAACTGGAAGCTGCGGCGGGCCTTCTTGCGGCCGTACTTCTTACGCTCGACCACGCGGGCGTCGCGCGTCAGGAAGCCTTCGCGCTTCAGCGGCGCGCGCAGCTCCGGCTCGTAGTAGGTCAGCGCCTTCGAGAGGCCGTGGCGCACCGCGCCGGCCTGGCCCGAGAGGCCACCGCCCGCCACCGTGACGTTGATGTCGTACTGGTCGATGCGGCCGGCGATCTCCAGCGGCTGGCGCAGGATCATGCGCAGCACCGGACGGGCGAAGTACACCTCTACCGGACGCTTGTTGATCGTGACCGTGCCGTTGCCGGGCTTGATCCAGACGCGGGCGACCGCGTCCTTCCGCTTGCCGGTGGCGTAGGCCCGGCCCTGGGCGTCCAGCTTCTGGACGTGGACGGGGGCCTCGTTGGCGGGGTCGGCCGCGCCGGTATTCGCCCGGTTGAGGTCGGCGAGGGACTGCAGGGTCGCCATGATCAAGCGCTCACGTTCTTGCGGTTGAGGGCGCCGACGTCGAGCGCCTGCGGCTGCTGGGCGACGTGCGGGTGCTCGGCGCCCTTGTAGACGCGGAGGTTGCCGAGGATCTGGCGGAAGAGCGGGCCGCGGGGCAGCATGCGCTCGACGGCCTTCTCGACCACGCGCTCGGGGAAGCGCCCTTCGAGGATGAACTTGGCCGTGCGCTCCTTGATCCCGCCCGGATAGCCCGTGTGGTAGTAGTAGCGCTTCTGGACGTACTTGCGGCCGGTGAACTTCACCTTGTCCGCGTTGACGACGATGACATGGTCGCCGCAATCGACGTGGGGCGTGTAGGCGGCCTTGTGCTTGCCGCGCAGGCGCATCGCCACGATCGACGCCAGACGGCCCACGACGAGGCCCTCCGCGTCGATCACGATCCACTTCTTGTCGACCTCGGCGGGCTTCAGCGAGGTGGTCTTCATAGCCAAATCCCAGGGGTTCCGACGCATCCGACCCCGACCGGCGGGGCCGTCAGGCATCGGGGTGCCGAAAAAGGAGCCGCCGCGTGGGGGACACGCGGCGGCGGTAGCGGGTGCATAGCGGGACCCGCATGTCGGGTCAACACGGAACTGATTTTTTCTCGAAAATCCAGCTCTCCAAGTGGTTTAGCAAATGGGGTATCACAATACCGCATTCACTCGCTGCGCCGGCCCCGCTCGGCGATGGTGAGCTTCTGGACACCCTTGGCGGCGAGCACGGGCTTGCGCGCGGTGAGGATCCGGGAATTCACCCCCGTCCAGCCGATCTCGCCCGAGAGCCGCCCGTACTCGATCTTGGGGCAGCGGTTCATGATCACCGTGAGGCCCTGGGCCTCGGCCCGGGCGGCAGCCGCGTCGTCGCGCACGCCAAGCTGCATCCAGATGATTCTGGGCAGGGGCGAGAGCGCCAGCGCTTCGTCGACCAGCGGGCCCGCAGCGGCGGAATTGCGAAAGATCTCGACCATGTCGATCGCTTGGCCGCCCAGGGAGGCCTGCGCCTCTGCGAGCGTCGCCGCGACCCGGCGGCCAAGCAGGTCCTGGCCGGCGAGGCTGGGATTGACCGGGATCACCGCATAGCCCCGGGCGAGCAGGTATTTCAGCACGATCCAGCTCGGGCGGGCAGGGTTTGCCGAGGCGCCCACCAGCGCGATCGTGCGCGTGTCGTTCAGGATTGCGCGGATCCGCACGTCGGGGTAGCGCGCATGCCGGTCGGCAACCATGCCGGGTTCGTCGCCTGTCGCCTGCATGGCGTGCCTCCTCCGCTGCGCGACCCGTGCTACAGCCGCCAGACCTCGAAGCCCAGCCGCGCGAAGGTCGCCCGGTCGTGGAGCGCCTTCACGTCCACCACCAGACCCCCGGGCCGCAGCCGCGCGGTGATCGCTTCCGGCCCCAGAGCGGCATAATCCTGATGCGGGACGGCGATCACCACCGCGTCCGCCGCGCTGGGCAGGTCGTCCCAGTCGACCAGCGCGAGCCCGTACTCGGCCCGGGCCTCCGCGGCGCTGGCGCGGGGATCGTGAACTGCGACGGTGCAGCCGAAGTCTTCCAACTCCCGCACGAGGTCGGCGACCTTGGAGTTGCGCAGGTCCGCGCAATTCTCCTTGAAGGTCAGGCCGAGCACGATGACACGGCCTTCGCCCGGCCCCCCTCCCCCGCGGACGATCCGTTTGACCGTCCCGCGGGCGACGTGAGCGGCCATGCTGTCGTTGATGCGCCGCCCGGCCAGGATCACCTGTGGGTGGTAGCCGATCATCGCGGCCTTGTGGGTGAGGTAGTAGGGATCGACCCCGATGCAGTGGCCGCCGACGAGACCCGGGCGGAACGGCAGGAAATTCCACTTGGTGCCGGCCGCCTCGAGCACCTCCAGCGTGTCGAGGCCGAGCTTGTCGAAGATCAGCGACAGCTCGTTCATGAGGGCGATGTTGAGGTCGCGCTGGGTGTTCTCGATCACCTTGGCGGCCTCCGCGACCCGGATCGACGCGGCGGCATGGATGCCCGCCTCGATGATCGACCCGTAGAGCGCGCCGAGCCGTGCCAGCGTCTCAGGGGTATCGCCCGAGACGATCTTCACCACCCGGGCGAGGCTGTGCTCCCGGTCGCCCGGGTTGATCCGCTCCGGGGAGTAGCCGACGAAGAAGTCCGTCTTCCAGCGCAGGCCGGAGGATTGCTCCAAGACGGGGATGCAGATTTCCTCGGTGGCGCCGGGATAGACGGTGGATTCGAACACCACGGTCGTCCCCGGCCGCATGTGCTGTCCGACCAGCGCGGCGGCCTGGATCAGCAGATCGAAATCCGGCCGCTGGGCCGCGTCGACGGGGGTCGGGACCGTGACGATGATGACGTCGACCGCCGACAGCGCGACGGGATCGTCGGTGATCGTGAGGTGTCGGGCGGACTCGAACGTCGCTGCGTCGACTTCGCCCGCGGGGTCGCGGCCGGCGCGGTAGGCCGCCACCTTGTCGGCGGATCGCTCGTAGCCGATCGTTGTCCGCATCCGGCCGAAGGCGAGGGCCAAGGGGAGCCCGACATAGCCCAGGCCGACGACTGCCACGCTCTCTGCCACGCCGCATCCCTCAGCGGACGCCAGAAGCTCCAATCACCGTGCCGCCCGCCCGGCGCGTATAGGGAGGACATGCGCCCGCGTCGATCCGAATCGCCTACGATGGCGGTGGGCAGCCCAATCGTCCGTGTTGACCGCACGCTTGAAGCGCCCGCCCGGTGCCCACCTTCTCAGCCGTCCGTCTCGACGTGCTCATCCCACTCGATCCGGCGGGGCCGGATCGCCGGCACGGCCGCGCCAATGCCGATCCGGACCGCCGTTCCCACGATGGCGATCGCGGCGCAGATGAGAAGGATGGTGTCGAGCACGGTGTTTCAGATCAGGGATCGGCCGGCACGGTGATGCCGGGCGGCGCGCTGGCGGGCGCGCGTGTTGTGGAGGCGCCGCATCTGTTCCTGGAGGAGCAGATCCTCGTTCACGGGATGAACGGCCGTCACGGAGCGAAGCGGGGCTTCCGAGCGGTCATCGCCCTGGGGATAGACTGGTTTCATTGCCGCCCTCCTCAGTAGTCTCTACGCATGAGCTTAGCCATTTGTAGATCAATTGCAACCCTGCCGGCCGAATAGGCCGGGCGGATCGCGGAGCAGGCGCGGTTCAGCGTTCCGTGACGGGTCTGAACGTGTGGGTGCCGAACCGCAACGTCCACGCGCTCTCTTGTGCCGGCCGCCGCGGGGGCGCGGTGATCCGTTCCGCAGCCTCGGGATCCCTGGGCGATGCTGCTCGCCCAGCCCCTCCGGCGCTACCGCCTGGGATGGAACCTTCCGATTGCGCCCCGGATGCTGGAACATCGAATCGAAGCTTGGCCTTCATCCGAAGTGCTAAGATTTGTGTTACAGGCAAACCTTTCCGTTAACCGGTTCTTAACGCTTAGATCCTATCTCTTGGGTGAGGGCCGACCGCTGGGGTCCGCTCCCTCTATCGGGCGAGATTCCGATGCTCTTTGTCGTCGCGGCAGCGCTCGGTGGTGGTGTGGCGACGGCCGCCCTCCTGGGTCCGGTCAGTCCACTCGTGGCGCTGATCACCGCCCCGTTCATCGCCAGCGCGACCGCCCTCCTGGCCAGCTTCGCTGTGGCGTGGAGCCGAAGCCGCGACGCCTCGGAGAATCAGGTCTCCGACCTGCAGACCGACGCGATGGTGGCGGCGCTTCGGACGTTGGCCGAGCAGGCCAAGCCCGCCGCTTCGGCCCCGCGGTCCTCCGCCGAGCATCACCGGGTCGCCTGAAGCGCAAGAGCGCGTCGCGTCAAAGACTTGGCGGCGACAGCTACGAGCCTCGCCCGATCGCCGCGCGACTGGGGTCGCGACTCCGGTTACGGACGCTCGACGATCGTGCCGGGGCCGCCGATGGCGGCTTCGATCACCCGCCCGGTCACGATGCGGCGGCGGAAGCCGTCCGTTCCCCATGACGCGGCATGCGCGCGCCCATCACGCGGACATAGGCGGCGCGCGCCATCAGGCGCTCGGCCAATGCGCTGCCCGGATGCCGGCATGCCAGCGCGCGGGCCGTATCTTCCATCGTCTCCGGCTCGACGCCCCACTGGAGCTGATCTTCCGCGGAGACGAGTAATCTCCAGAACGGGATGAATTCGTCCGACATTGGCACAGATTCCCGGGTGACTGTTGTACTGCCGGGTTCATTGCAAATATCGGTGCGATCCTCGGGTGTCCCGCCGCCGGAGTCCGCCCGGACCGGGCACCCGAAACCGCTCAAGCCGGCGCGGATCAGGCCGCCAACGCGAACGTGGCGCCCGCGAAGCCGAGACCGGCGAGGAACAAGCTCCCGCCCATCACCTCGAGAAGGGCGCGGTAGCGCGGGGACCACAGGGACCCGGCCGCCATGCAGGTGCCGGCGACGACACAGAATATGCCAAACGACATCATGGTGGCCTCCGCAGTTTACCGCACCTCGACAATTACGGCTGCGGATCGACCCGGTTCCAGCGCGTGCAAATTGTCGACAGCTTAATCCACCCATCTTGCAGGCGGCGCGCTTTCAGCTCAAGCGCAGCAGGTCGGCCACGGCCCGCATGGCGTTGATCGTCTCGATCCTGAGAACGGCTGTGATCAGCCGGAAGGTCCTGTCCGCCTTGAGGACGGGCCTCATCGAGTCGTCGGCGGTGCTGCGGATCGCGAGTGCCGTGTCGATCAGATGGATCTCCACGAGGGCGGCGCAGGCTGGATCGAGCCACTGCCGCGAATCGCTTTGAATCGATCCGTCTCTCGCCACGATCCGGCTGCCCGATCTGGTTCCGACGCGCCGCTCGGCCTCTCAATACGGCCCGCCCTACAGCCTGCCCATGGCTTTTCCCGTCCGGGGAATACTGATGTCCACAGTGCGGCAGATATGACGCATGTTAGTGACCAGTCGTGGGCGTTATGCGAAGTTTATGACCAGTCTTCGTGTGTGCGTAGAGAACGATATGATTGAGGATGCGCCACGGGCCGCCAAGGAATTCCACGTCGGCGCGCGCGGTGACCGGTATGCGTTGACGCGAGATCTGAAAACCGGCCAGCCCTACGTGCTGCACCGACCCGGCGAGGACGTGCCGGAGGTTCAGCTCGACCTCGGCTCATTCCTCGTGCTGTTCCGCGGCCAGGAAAGGGACGACCTCCTGCACCTGATCGCGTCGCTGCTGCCGGACGATGAATCCGCGGTGGAAACGCATGCCGATCCCGTGCGGCCGGCTCGGTTCATGGCGCGCTGGCTGCCGAATCGGCAGGACTGATCGGTCAGGATCCAAACAGCGCGACCACGACACTGATGCGCGAGCCGCCTGCGATCGGCGCAAACAGAGCCAGAACCGAGATCAGGAGGATGCGCGTGATGGCGGCGTTCTCCTGCCCGCTTGGCCGGCGGATCCGGTCGCCGCGGCGGCTCCCAACGAGGGAGGATGGATCGGTTCTCGGGCGGGACGAACACCGGCGCCCTTTCGAAGCGTGTGCCGCGGTGTGACTCCAACACCCCACGCGCGCAGATGTGTCGTCACCGCGACGATCGCCCGCTGACCAATCGCGTCCTGCTGCGTTGTCCCACCCGAAACGCAGGAGACAGCGCATGGCCTACGTGACGATCGAGAAGGACGGCGAGCCCTGGATGCTCTGCCATTCGACCCATGCGGGCGAGATCGAACGGCAGATCGAGACCGCCCGGGCGAAGGCGCCGACGGCGACTTTCACCCAGCGACCCTCGACTCCGATCGAGAGCCAGCACTGCGCGGACGCCATGGATGCGCAAGAGGGCGTGGTCGAGGACCCGTTCAAGTTCTTCGCCTACCAGGTCGTCGATGACTCGATCGCCTGACAGTCGAGCCGGCGTGACGGCCGGCGCCCGCTGAGAGCGCTGTCCGCCGAAGTGGCACCGGTTCGGCGCGCGAGAGAGCCTTAAAACAATGACTTATACCAATCGGCGTTGCTCATAACCGGTAGGCCCACGGGCGCAGGCCAAGGGACATGATCTTCCAGGGCTGGTCGATGAGGCGATTCCAGGCGTCGCAGCACCGGTCGACGATGTCGTCGTAGGAGGCGAAGATCCGGTCGCCGAGCCAGTTGTCGCGCATGAATTGCCAGACGTTCTCCACCGGGTTGAGTTCAGGCGCGCAGGGCGGCAGCGTGAGCAGGGTGATGTTGGCCGGCACGATGACGTCGTGAGCGCTGTGCCAGCCTGCGCCATCCAGGATCAGTACGGCATGCGCGCGGGGCGCGACGGAGCGGCTGATCTCGGCCAGATGCAGGGTCATCGCCGCGCTGTCGCAGCGGGGGAGGACGAGACCGGCACCCTTGCCCTTCTCCGGACAGATCGCGCCGAAGATGTAGGCGTAGGCCGTGCGCTGGTCCTTGGGTGCCGAGGGTCGTGTCCCGCGGCGTGCCCATCGTCGCGGTAGGGTGTTCTTCTGGCCGACGCGCGCTTCGTCTTGCCACCAGACCTCGATGGCCGTTCCAGCTGGTAGCCCCGCGCGGATCGCCGTCACGGCGGCGGGGAGGTTTTTTTGAACGCGGTGAGCGCAGCCGGATCCTGCGCGTGATGGCGCGGACGCACCGACAGCTTGCGGAAGCCGAGGCGATTGATCAGCCGTCCGAGTGTGCTCTCGTCCAGGCTGACGCCGAAGCTCGCGTAGACCCAGGCGGCCAGATCCTTCAGCCGCCAACGCACCACGCCGTGCCGGTCCGGGTCCGGCCCGCTCTCGACGATCTGCATCAGGGCTTGGCGCTGTGCCGCGTCCAGCTTCGGCTTCTGGCCCGGCGCCTTGCGGTCGATCAGCCCCGCCGGGCCATCCGCGTTGAAGGCCAGCACCCAGTCGCGCACCGTCTGCAGGCCCACCGCCCCGATCCGCGCCGCATCGGTCCGGCTGCCGCCGTCGTAGATCTCAGCCAGAGCCAGGAGACGACGGCCCTGGCCCGCATCCCGGCTGACCTTGGCGTGCCGCCGCAGATCGTCGGCCGTGAAGTCCTCACGCAGCCGCACCGCAGATGACATGGCAAACCCTCCGGTTCACCTCATCGAATCAGATCCAGAGCCGCAACGATACCCCGTGAGTCAGCCTCACCGTCGATTGGTATAAGAGACTGCATGCGCCGGAC
Organism: Methylobacterium sp. E-065; assembly: GCF_022829605.1. Lineage (GTDB taxonomy): Bacteria > Pseudomonadota > Alphaproteobacteria > Rhizobiales > Beijerinckiaceae > Methylobacterium. The sequence goes on from NZ_JAKSYD010000090.1 coordinate 10,812, forward strand.
CTTCCGCGACTCAAGTCGGGCAGGCTGCATCGTGTCGGGCACGCGTTCTCCAACACAGTTTAGATCCCAGTGCAGCTGTCTGCCGCCGGTCATGCGGCGTACAGTGTGTTCAGCACTGGCAGGCCACGATACTCTAGGTACGCGAGCTGGCGGATGATCGTGCTGGAGATGGCATGGCACGGGATCGGGAGAGCCCAGGCATGATGACCGCCAGCATCCTCGCCCTCGTGGAGAGCATCGAGCAGCGCGGGGCCGACGCACCGGCCACTCTCGCCTTCCGGAGCGCCCTCGCCCGCAAGCTGCGCGAGGCGCATGCGGCCGGCGGTCCCGCAACCCTCGACGCCATATGGCGCGAGATCACGGCTGCGGACCCCCGCCGGACCAAGGCCCGCGCTGCCATCCTGGCCGCGGCTCAGCCTGCCCTCAGTGAGCCTAGCCGATGATGCCTTGCGTGCCGCTCTAAACGCGGGTGTTCTGATGCTCCCGCGCTACCGCGGGGCTAAGCGGCTACAAAACGTGCATACCCCGAGCCGCGACCTCTCTGGGCAAGCTACGACGCTTCGGGCGGCTCGTTCGTGCAGTGCGCTTTGCAGAAGTCTTCATCTCGCCTCCGGTTCGTCGAACCTCCTGTCGCCGACTAGCGGTCCAGGCGTAATTCATCGCCACTGTAAGCAGCATGGCGTTCTGGACCATTCTCGCGTTCAACTGGAACGCCTCGCCGGCCAGACGACCCATCTCGTCATAGAGCATTTTTATCTCCGATCTGGGTTCAGGCCGTTGAGATGCTGCAAGAACCATCCCGATCACAGATGCGCGTATGAGAACGCACAATCCTTCGGTCCTAGCACCTCTCGGTCGCCGAGAAGGCTACGCCCGGAGGCGATGATCTGGACGGTCTGTCGGCTATGGCATGCCGTCCGTGCCATGACTTCCAAATCGCGCAGATATGAGATCAGCAGCTCATGCGGAACTTCATCTGTGTTAAGGGCGTCGCCCACCTTAGATGACACGTTGCGCTCAAGCTCGGACCAGAAATTGCCGGGCATTTCTGTTCGATGGATCATGGATGCCGCTCGTTTTGAAGGTGCGGACCCTTGTTGGCCATCCACGGACTGAGTACTCTATCGGATGATGGGGTTCGAACCATTTTAATGGACAGCTTTACTGCTCGCAAACGCGCGGCTTCCACCGCCGGCATCGAGGCCGCCCGTCAGATGGCACTTACTGCTGCCATCACGATCGAGGTTCGGGGGGACGCCGGAGCTGTTCGCCAGCAGGCTGCCGCCGCCGCGTTGCAGGGGCTTGCCGAGGGATTGCAGTCGCTGAAGGCACCCGCAGATGAGGCGCAGTCGTGAAACCTCTTAGCCGGTGCTATCTATCATCAACCTGTTTTCATCCTGATCTTTACAGGACGACCAACCACGGGACGGCCGCGTGATGCCGAAGGAAGAAGGCCAGTTCGGGCAGGGCAAGAGCGGCAACCCTGCCGGCCGTCCCAAGGGCGCCCGCAACCGCGCGACCGAAGCCCTTGAGAAGATCCTCGACGGCGACGCCGAGGCGATCCTCAACAAGGCCGTGGAGATGGCGAAGGACGGCGACCTAGTTGCCATGCGCCTCTGTCTTGATCGCCTCATCCCGGTTCGGAGGGACCGGCCTATCACCTTCACGCTTCCGCCGATCGAGAAGCCGGCCGACCTCACCCGGGCGACGCACGCCCTGATGCAGGGCGTTGCTGCCGGCGAGATCACCCCGAGCGAGGCTGCCGAACTGTCCAAGCTGGTCGATGCGCACGTGAGCGCCATCAAGACGGCGGATCTGGCCGAGCGGCTGGCCCGGATTGAGGAGGGTGGGCTGTGACGGTGGTAAGTCTCGAAGCCCGGTTGAAGCGGATCGAGGAGGCGCGCGCCCGGGTTGCCTACCGTCCGCCGCTCACCAAGGCCGAGCGCGACACCCGAGCGGCAACCGAACTGATCTGTCCTGGCGCCGTGGCGTTGGCCTACGCGACCGCAGAGGCTCACCCGAACCTCGCCATCCGCGAGCGATCCCGTGCAGTCGTCGCGGCATTCTGGAGGGCCGACGCATGAGCGTGGTCAGCCTGGAGGCGCGACTACGGAAGATCGAGGCCCGGCGCATTCGACGCCATACAGCGGAGCCTCTGACGATGACGACCGGCAGCCTTGAGAACCGCCTGCGCCGGATCGAGACCCGCCGCATCTTTAGGGGTGAAATCGCCAGCGCTACCGACCGGCAGCTCATGACGTTCATCCGCAGCGGCTACGCCGGGCTGCGAGCCGAGCACGGAAGCCTAGCCGAACCGGCTTGGCGCCTCCGCGAGACCGGCGACGTGGGAGACGCCGCCCTCGCCCATCTGATCGAGGAAGATATCGAGGGCTCAGATGCGCGGTACCATTGAGGCCCGGCTGGCGAAGGCCGAGCAGCGGTTCCAGCACCGGATCCAGGGCATTCACCGGTACACCGACGATGAACTGCATGGGCTGATTGCCATCCTACGGCAGTCCGAGAACGGCGAGCCGATCGACCCTGACCGGGAGGAATGGGCAGAGCGCCTGATGCGTCGCGAGGGGCTTCTGCCATAAGCATCATCGACCTGGAGCGCCGGCTTGCCCGCATCGAAGCTGGCCGCCGCACTGGCGCGCCGACTGCAATTCTCTCGGATCACCCGATCGGCGACACCGCTGGCGATCTGCGGGCGGCCGACGCCCTTGCCAACTGGCAGCGCTGGACTGCACAGGGCCGCGCGACGGTCAGCAACGGCGTGCTATGTCTCACTGGCCCCGAGCTGACGGCCGAGGAGTGGGCGGAGCGGTTCGTCACCGAGCACTGAATAGAGGGGACGCGTGTTAACGGCTCGGTATCCTTGATCGAGTATGAAGCTTCTCGAATTGGGGTAGCGTCATGCGTGTTCTGTTAGTCGAAGACGATGCTACTGTCGCTCAGAGCTGTGATTAGGCGTGGAATAAGGACCCCGTTTTCGGGGTGATCGGCGTCCAAACGGGACCCCCAGGACAAGTCATCCACACTGCCTTCCGGCTCGAACGGGAGGCTTGCGCGGGATGTTGGTCGTGGAGACGGTCGCAAAGATCCGCCGCGCGTACTTCGTGCAGCAGAAGCCGATCAAGCAGATCTGCCGGGAGCTGAAGGTCTCGCGCAAGGTCGTGCGCAAGGTCATCCGCTCCGAGGCGACGCCTGCCTTCGGGCAAACGGCCACATGGCGGGCAGCTCGACGCGCCCGATCTACCGGTCTGCCTTCCGCATCGCGCCCCACGGTTCGCATGGCCCACATCCTCGTCATCGGTGCCAGCCAGGGCATAGGCTTGGAGACCGT
>NZ_JAKSYD010000093.1 GCF_022829605.1 Methylobacterium sp. E-065
TCAGCGGCCTGACCGGGCGACACCGCCCCCGGCGCTGCGGACGGGGCTGAACCACCGGCTATCGCCGGTCAGCCGAAACCGTCCAAACGACGGAAATCATCTCCGACGCCGCCAAATCAGGACTTCTTCAGCAGCCTGCTAGTCCGGAAGTGTCCGGTCAGCCGAAATGGCCGGAACGGCGGTTGCGGACGCGCACAGGCACGAGGACGGGTGCGGGGGCTGGAACGAGCCCGATCACCGCGGCCCGCACGGCATCGCTCGCCGCTGCCACACCGGCGCGCATCGCGGCCACCTTCACTTGAACGGCGTTCTTCGCAGCTTGCAGCATCACGGATCCCGAATCGAACCGGTGGACCTATTCTTCGAACGCTACCGATCCTGCACCGTTCCGTTGCTGATTGTCGCGCCCGGGCGGAACGCCCGTGCCGTCCACATCGGACTTTGTCGAAACGGCGGAACCAGAGCAAAACCTTGGCGTTTTTGTGTTCAGAACGACGCGGCCCGCCCGCGTTGATACTTTCGAAGGATACGAACGATGCTGGGTTGGGCCGTAACTTTTCTCGTGGTTGCCCTCGTCGCCGCGCTGCTCGGCTTCGGCGGTATCGCCGGCACGGCAATGGAAGCCGCCAAGCTGGTCTTCTTCGTGGCGATCGTCCTGTTTGCGATCTCGGCCGTGATCGGCCTGATGCGCGGTCGCTCGCCGACACTCTGACGAAGTTTCGTTGATCGCCGGCCCTGATTTGGGGCGGGCGCTCAAAAGCAACGAAGCCGTCGCCCCACGCGACGGCTTTTTTTCAATCGACTTGCTCCGAACCGCATGCGCGGATGCCCAGGCTCTACCATCGACACTATGGCTTGTCGTGCTCGCCACTGTCGAGCTTCGCGATGAGTTCGGCAAACCGGTCGGGTACCGGTTGTTGGGTCATCGTATCGTACATCGCGCGCAACTGCGTCGCGAGGCGAGTACGGGTCTGTTCGCTGAGGCCGCCGCGGGGTTGAACCTGGGACGCGCCTGCAGTCTGTCCCGTCGTGTGGTTCTGGCTGGGCGCACCGTGCGTCGAAGCAGAACTTCCGTGCACTTGAGGCACGCGAAGACCTGCCTCCTTCCCCTCATCGGCCATCCACACGCCCCTTGTTGCCGAACTTGGCCCGGCCACATTGTGCTGCGGCTCGACATACGCCATGGCTGCGCCGGCAACGCCTGCCCGCCGGGATCGGTTCCGCCGGGGGGTGGAACGGAGTGCGGGCCTCCGCGTTGGGCGGAAAGCTGCGCAGGACAGAATGCCGGCCCCGGCATGCCCTCGGTCACGGACCGGGCAATCGCGGCCGGGCAACACGGCGAGGCACAGGGGATCGAATGTCGACATCGCAACTCGTGGTACAGCACCTGCCGTACCTGCGCCGCTACGCGCGGGCGCTCACGGGGAGCCAAGTGGCCGGTGACGCGTATGTCGCCGCTACCCTGGAGACCCTCGTCAACGAACCGGACACGCTGGGCCGGAGCACCAACATCAAGGCCGACCTGTTCCGGGTCTTCACCCGGATCTGGAATTCGCTCTCGGTGAACGGCCGTGGCGAGCAGGTTCAGCACGATCTTCCCGCCGAAGTCCGGCTCGGCCAGATCACGCCGCTGCCGCGGCAGGCGTTCCTGCTGTCGTGCCTGGAGGGATTCTCCGAGGAGGACGCCGCGATCATCCTGGGTGTCGACGTTTCGGAAGTCCGCGATCTCGTGGACGAGGCCGGGCGCGAGCTCGCCGCCGACATGGCGACCGAGATCCTCATCATCGAGGATGAGCCGCTCATCGCGATGGATCTTGAGGCGCTGGTCGAGGGCCTGGGCCACAACGTCATCGGCGTCGCCCGGACCCGGACGGAGGCGGTCAAGATCGCCGGCGAGGGCGGCAAGCGCCCCGGCCTGATCCTGGCCGATATCCAACTCGCGGACGGATCGTCCGGGCTCGACGCGGTCAACGACCTGCTGAAGACCTTCGAAGTGCCGGTGATCTTCATCACGGCTTATCCGGAGCGCTTCCTTACCGGCGAGCGGCCGGAGCCAGCCTTCCTGATCGCCAAGCCGTTCCAGCCCGCGAATGTCTCCGCGGTGATCAGCCAAGCGCTGTTCTTCCAGCAGACGGCCCGCCGGCGGGAAGCCAAGACGGCTTAACCCAAGGCTGCCTCGGTCCCGCGGGGCCGCAGGTTGAAGCATCGGTAGTCACATCAACCCCGGCGAGAGCCGGGGTTTTTTATTGTCTGAATGAGGTGCCGGCTGCGCACAAAAAAACGGGCCGGAGAAAGCTCCAGCCCGTCGAACAGGTTCCGGCCGATGCACAAGGGGAATGCGGGGAGGACCAGGTGGCCGGGTACAGGGAGAACGGCCATCGCGCCGCCGGGTTCCAAAAAAGCACTTTTTTGGCGAGCGTTGCATCAATGGCACATGGGATGGTTGTGGACAGCGCGGGGTGCCGCCGCACCAACAGCCGTTGCGCGTTCGAATACTCACCATTCCAAGACGCGCGATAGTTGAGGAACCTGCGATTGCGGGACGCGTTGTTGAAACATCCTGTCAAGCTCTCGCGATGAGGTCGGGGCAATGTTGCGGTCTGGTTTCATCCTGGGCGTCAGTGCTCCCGCCGCTCTCCTGACCGTGCTGATCCAGCCCGTCGTGCGCGAAACAGCCGATCGCTGGGTTCCTCCGGTGCCGGTGGCTCAACTTGCGCCGGCGCCCCTGCCCGGCATGCGGCCGGTCTCGCTGGCGATCAGCCCGACGCGGGTCGCCGGTGTTCAGAAGATGGACGGACCCGTTGGCCCCACCGCCATCGAGGCGCAGGAGCTCGGGATCAAGTCGATCCTGAAGCAACCAGGCCGTCGTCTCGTGCGCGAGGGTTGCGAAACCGCTCTGAGTTCGCTGGTTGGTCCCGAGGCCCGGCGCATGACCCCCGGTCGCTGCATCTCCTGACCCAGGTTTTATTTCTCAGATTGAAAAGGGCTCTGCCAACACGGCGGGGCCCTTTTGGCATTGGCATGACGTCCCGGAAATTTGGCGAGCCGATTACATGAAAACGGCGCCGGTCCCGAGGACGCGGCGCCGCTACGCGAAACGGTTACAGCGTGGCCTCACTCGGCTCGGCCGGTACCCGTCGACTGGCCACCCTTGCGACCCGCCGTCGAGGCAAGCTCGCGGTCCTGCGAGAAGGAGCGCTTCTCGGCCGGCACGCTGCGTCCGCCCTTGCTGGCGATCTCGCGCTGCCGCTCCAAGTCCATCGAGGCAAAGCCCCGCTTCGAGGTCGAATTCCCGGATGCCATCAGTTCCTCCTCAGGCTTCGCTTCACCTCGCAACAACCTTCAGCAGTAACCAAGGTTCCTCTGCCCAGACCTGGTCAAGCTTCCTGCAGTCAAGCTTGACGGCAACCAGGCTGTTATCCGCGGCGTTGGTCGCAGATGGACCTGCCTTGATGCGGGAGCAGCGGCCGGCGGATGCCTCGATGGGCCGCCCAACTGCTCCGCGCAACCTGTCCCATCCCACGGCCAAGACGAGGAGATGAGCACCCATGACGAATCGCAACATGGTGAAAGAGGTCGGCAGCGGTGCTCCGGCTCCGCACCCCAACACGCCGCCCCTGCCGCCGATGCCCGCGCCGGAGGATTCTGCGACGCCGACGACCCGGGATGAGCCGATCGATTCGCCCCATCTCAATGCCAGCCCCAAGCGCGAGGCACCGAAACCCGGCGAGCTGGGGCTATCGACGAAGCGCTGACCAAGATCTCGTCAGGCGGCCCGCCTCCGGGCATGGCGGGTCAGCCAGACGATGAAGAGGCCGATCGCCAGGATCGTCACAATTCCGGCGACGGTCAGGATCCGCTGGATCAGCGGCGTGTAGACCCCGCGTGCGGCATCGTAGCCGTAGCAAAGCAGGGTGAGGCGGTCCGCCAAGCTTCCGATGCGGCCGTTCCCGGCCTCGGTGAGGGCCAAACGGAGGTCCCGTCCGGTGAGCGCCAGTGGCGAGAGAACCCGAGCGACCCGCCCATCGCCGGCGAGCAGCAGAGCGGCCGCCGGATGAGCGAAGCTGTCGGTCCCGGCATCGTAGATCGCCGTGTAGCCGAGGGCGGTCGTGATGCGGCTCAACGCCGTATCCGACACGATCAGCGCCCGGGGGCGCACGGTGGCGGCGCGGTCGCCCAACGTATCGGCCAGCATGCGGCGCGCAGCCGCGGCATCGTCACGGGGATCGATGCCGATCAGCACCAGGGCGTAATCGTCCGGCGTGAGACCGGTCGCTGCCAGGGCATCCACGGACATCGACACCATGGGGTCGCAGACGTTGCCACAGGTGTAATCGACGGGCAGCAGCAGGACCGGCCGTCCCGCGATAACGCTGCTCAGCGTCACCACCTGCCCGGTGCCCGCGTCCGTGGCGGCGAGGTCGAGCGGGGCGCGGGCTCCGGCGGGCGGCGCCAGCGCGACCCGGGCCAAGTCGGCCTGAACCAATCGAGCGCGGGCCGGCGCGGTCGCCAGACCCAGAGCGATGATCATCACGGTGCCGTGGCCGAAAAGCCGGGCAGGGCTGGACAAGCGTAGGATGAATCGCATGGATGGGCGGGCCCGTCCGGTCCCACCGTCCTGGGCTTCAGAGCCGCCGCGGAGCCCCGGTATGACCCTCGACACAGAGGTTTCCTCCCTGAAGCAGGTGCCGCTGTTCCGCGAGGTGGAGCCGGCGCGCCTGAAGCTCCTGGCCTTCACCAGCGAGCGGGTGCATTTCGAGCCCGGGCAACGCTTCTTCGCCCGCGGCGATGTGGCGGATGCGGCCTACGTGATCCTCAAGGGGAATGCGGAGGTCAGCATCGATGGTCCGGCCGGCCCGGTCCGGTTGGCGCTGCTCGGCCAGGATGCCCTGGTGGGCGAGATGGGCATCCTCGCTGAGCAACCCCGGTCGGCCACGGTCACGGCGGAAACCGCAGTGACCGCCCTGCGCATCGACCGCGGCGTGTTCCTCGAATTGCTCGCACAGTTTCCACAGATCAGTATCGCCCTGATGCGCGTGCTCGCCTTGCGCCTGGAACAGACCAACCAGGCCCTGGCCGAGAGCCGCGGCTGAGCAACTCGCAGCATCATCACGGCGCCGGATAGGTGATGAACTCCAGAAGAGACCCGTCCGGATCCCGGAAATAGACGCTGACGCCGGTCCCGGCCGCGCCGAACGTGTCCACCGGTCCGAGTTCCACCGGGACGCCCAGCGCTTCCAGATGCGCGATCGCGTCCGTGATCGCCCCGGACCATCGGAAGCAGAGATCGCTGTTGCCCGGCATAACCGGTTGTGCGGCCACCATCTTCGGGTTGACGCCGGGCCCGTGACAATTCAGCTGCACGCCGCCGAACCGATACGCGTAGCCGCCGCTCCGCTCGACGATCTCGGCGCCCACGACGTCGCGGTAGAAGGCGTTCGACCGGGCCCAGTCGCTCACATGAATCACGCAATGGTCGAGGTGGATCGCGGGGCTGAGCGACCCGGCGGCTGCGATGGCCGCCTCAACGGGAAGTGTCTCGGTTTCAGGCATCGTTCGCTCCGCGCGGGTCTCCGCAGCGCTCGTCTGCCATTCTGAAATAGGGCGCAATCGTGGCTGGGTGAGGCGCCCGGCCGGGGCTCGCTGCGGCGGAAAAGCTACATCGTCATGGGCGTGATGACGATACGCATGTCCGGATGATCGGACACCGCATGACGCACCTGATGAACGCGGACCAACGCCCGGCACCGCGGTGCCGGGCGACGCTCTCGCGGGTTCTCTTCGCCCTCGTGGCGATCGCCCCGCTGGCCGCCTGCCAGACCAGGTCCATGCAGGTCGCGCAGGATGACGAGGCGGCTTGGTACGTCGGGGCCAAACCCGACAAGCCCTTCGACATTCCGCTGGTCGACACGGACCGCCTGGATCCGAAGTACCGCCGCCAGCAGGTCAGCTACAACGGGCCCGAGCAGCTGGGGACGATCGTCGTCGACATCGACAAGCGGCAGCTCATGCTGGTGCAGGCGGATGGCACCGCGATGCAGTACGGGGTCGGCGTCGGGAAGGCCGGCTTCTCCTGGAAGGGCGAAGCCCGGGTCGGCCGCAAGGGCGTCTGGCCGAATTGGAGCCCGACCACCACCATGGTCGCGCTCAATCCCGACCTGCCGCGGACCCGCAAAGGCGGTCTCGACAATCCACTCGGTGCCCGTGCCCTGTACCTCTACCAGGGCAACCGCGACATTCTGTTCCGGATCCACGGCACCAACGAGCCGTGGAGCATCGGGGAGCAACTCTCCTCGGGCTGCGTCCGGATGCTGAACGAGGACATCGCCGACCTCTACGAGCGCGTTCCGGTCGGAACCCGCGTCCTCGTGAAGCGCAACGGCAAATATCGCGTCTGAGGGCTGGCGTCTCAGCCCAACAGCTGTGGACCTTCGACAGGGGCCGTGACGATCCGACCCGGCGTCACGGTCCGGAGCCCGGAAGGCTTCTTCCGACGATCAGGCACATGGCGTCACAGGCCCGCACCGCCATTCTCGCAACAGGGCCTAATCGCTTAGCCGCGCGAGCAGCGCCTGCCCCAGCCGGGCGAGTTCTGTGTCGAACGTCTCGTCACGATGGTGCGCGAGCTAACGGGTCCGGAACTGGATCATTTTCGGATAGCCCTGCAACGGCACCCTCACCGACCGGGCCTTATCGAGCGTCTGGACGGCCTCTGCACCTGCGGTCGGATCGAAGATCTTCACCGCGGGCAGATCCGCGTCGCTGTCCACCGTCACGTCGACAGGCGTCACTGGCAGGGGCACGTTCTTCTCGCTGTCCCAGATCGGCCTCTCATCCCAGAGGATGAGGGTCGTAAGACCACCCTCGCCCTCCACGAGGAGGTGTTTGATCTCGAGTTCGCCCGAAGACACCGTCAGCTTCGGCAACCGGGTCTCGCGTGCGGCGCCCCCGCGACCCTTCGCGGATACCGTTTGGAGGAGATTGTGGATCGCTGTTGCGGCCGGCTTGGGGCGATAGTCGATATCGAACAAGCCGAAATGCTTCTCCATCTCACTCGCCGCCGGATCGGGGTAAGCATCCAGGAGCTGATACAGATAGACCTTCGCGACACCCATATCGACGGCATCGAGGATCAGGTTGAGCGACAGCTTCGCCTGGGTCGGCTCATCGACCCCACCCCACGTGCCCTTGCCCGGCAACGTGTAGTACCCGACCTCGGTGATGGCAGCCGCACGCTTCGGGTCTAAGCGATTGGCCTGATCCACGACGTTCTTGACATGCACGCCCGGCTGCTCGCCTTTCGGCGGGTAGATGTGCGCATTGTAGACGTCGGACTGGCCGAACAATTCTGGCCAGGACGTCAGATTGTAAACAGGCACCTTGTCGAGCGACGGGCTGGCTTTGACGCCCGTGTAGAGATCGTTCTGATATTCGATTGCCGCGTCAGGACCCGTCTGTCCGTTATAGGTAACGGGCCAGTTGTTGACCTCATTGGGGCCTTCGACGGACGTGATCGCGCGTGGGTGGATCCGAGCGAAATCGTCGAGGAGGGACAGCGTCTTCGTAAGCGGCAGGTTGGACGCGACGACGAAATCGAATTTGAAACCGGCGGTCGCGAAAGGCCCGAAATGCGATCCCCCGCCTCCAGGCAGCGACGGATCCGGGACTGCATCGCGTAGGTTGCCGACGCCGAGATATCGCAGCGCCTCAAGAACCTTGTCGATGTCCGCGTAGCTGCTGTCGGTATAGGGAATGTGGGTATTAATACCGATCGTATCGATAAAGTCCTGACTGCGGACCGCCTTCGTTCCGATCTCCGTGACGTTGGTCACCGGGGTTGCGCCCGACATATTCTGAGCCAGCTTAATCATGGAGGCGCGCGGCTCGCGTTGGGCCAGCGCCACACTGCCTGCCGTGAGAACCGACACGCTTGCCAAGATCGAATAAAACCGTAACCGCATGCGTATCCCTAGCAGACTCAATCACTATCTCGATACACATAGTGCTCTAGTCGAAGGTCGTCAAACTAGCCTTTGCATCAGTAATAATATGCGACGCCGCGCTCAGATCGCCGCTTCCATTTCGCAATTTCATAATAAGGGACATGGAACGTTTTGCCGCTGACGGAGATCCGCCGGGATCCCACTCGCGACCGCTGCCTTGAGCAACCAAACAAGGCAACGTGCATTTGATGCGGTCGGACGAGTGCGAGTCGCCGATCGACCTCGCAACCGTCATGCCTGTGAGGCAGCGCCTACGCGATGCCGAATGGACCGGGTGGAAAAGGCGCGGTCCACCAAACAGCAACACGCCTTCCGCCGGTCCTTTGATGCCGCGCGTGTTGGATTATGAGATCGGCACAAAATACGCAGCGATCCAGTGCACGAGGCAAGCTGGACAGTGAACACCGCGTCAGCGGAGCATCGTGCGGATTCGAGTAAGGACTCGATCGTCCTGCGGGTATCACGTGTGATTGATGCGCGACGAAGTCACGTAACACGGAGTGTCACGATATACTTGAGACAGTGACTCGACTGCGCGTGTGAGGTTTTTGGTAGTGTTCCGTGCGGTCGCAATATTTCTACATGTGCTCGGGAAATACGATTGCGAATTTCGCTCGATCATATGGCGCGATCAATCGGAAGCCCGCGTCAAGTTTCTTGACAAACTCTAACGACTGGGTGTTTAAGTCTACTAAACGAGCGAATCGCGTATTTATTTATGCGATCCGCCGACATATTTCGCAAGTCACGACCGGTCCTGGGCATACGCTTTGCATGGCTGCCGGGCAGCGAGAGGGCCTGCCAGAATGTACATCGCCAAACGTGTCCGTCGAAAGCTGGAGAGTATAGCGCGAAGTGCCGTACACGAATTCATGTCGACCGATCTGGCGCGAAGAAATGTCGAGAGTTACTACGATAATCTGCGCGCTGAACGGTTAGCGGCACCGGCCACACTGAGTGCAGCCGATAAAAAAATTGTGACGGCTCTGCGCGAGGCTGGCGTATATCAGACACGATTGGAAGATTTGAACCTCTCCGGGACTGAGCAGATGCTGTCTCAGGCGCACGAAGTCCGTGCCGATATTGAGACACGTTTGGCGGCAGGATCCGCGCTTGTAGATGATCCGTTTTTAATACAGGCCAACAAGTCCGAGCTTGCGGACCGGGCAGAAATTTTTCTGTTCGGGTTGAACGAGCGGCTGCTTGAAATCGTCGAGAATTACTTAGGGTTGCCCGTCGCCTTCGGGGGATTTAATTTCTTTTATACGCTCGCGGATGGTTGCGAGCGTGGCGCCCGCGTCTGGCACCTGGATGGTGAGGACGAGAGTATTGTAAAGGTCGCGGTTTATCTGAACGACGTCGATGTCGATGGCGGCCCGTTCGAGATGATCCGCCACCGGCTTTACAAGGGATCTCAGCCCTATACACGCCCGGCGCGTCACGAAAAGTTGGAACGCGTAATCGGACGCAATATTGGTGCGGATGAAATCGTCACCTGCACGGGACCGAAGGGCAGCGTAATTTTCTGCGATACCGCGCGCTATTACCATCGTGGGAAGCCGGCTACGGGGCAGAACCGAACCGCGATCTTCTTCAATTACTATCCCCGTCCTCCACGGCGCCCCTACTTCTGCGGAAAGCCTGTGGTGGCGCTAGAAGATCTCGAAGTCGCGCCGAACCGCTTGAGCGACTACCAGCGCCAGAGCGCGCAGTGGCGCGAGAGTCTGCCGCCTATCGCGAAGTATGTCTTGCCGAAGTAGCGATGGGGATCGATACGCGGGTATACCGTTAGACTGTGGCGTTCCGATAGAACTCGACGGTCAATGTCTGCATCGGACAGCACCCGTGGTCGTGGGCGAGGTTCCCGAGCCGATATTGAGCGTCACCGAAATGGCATGCCCGCCCTTCGTCCAGACGCCGATATTTTGCGTCGTGGATATGGTCTGGTGCCACCCCTTCGCTCTCAATTTGCCGGTAATTGCGTCATAGTCGGAGCCAGCTTTTATTCTCAGGCCGCTGATCAGATCCGTGCATTCGGTCTGGGCATCATCGGCCGCAATGCATGGGCTCGACAGGAGCGCAAGGCCGAGAAGCAGAGCGGCCGGGGCATTGATCGCTTTCAAGCCTACCTCCCGCATCGGGGTCAGTGCTGCACCAGGGACCGGAATTTCTTGGTGACCCGGCGTGACTGGAAATCGGGGAGTTTGGACGCCCAGGGCGAGCGCCGCTTGACCGATGCGTAGGGCTGCCCCTTTCCCGGGTGAAGCAGACGATAGCCGAAATGCCATGGCTTGAAGCCACCGACGTAGTGGAGGATGCCGGCGCTCTGCCGCAGGCGCCCTTCCTCATCGCGGCGCGGATGGTTGATCATCATGTTCCATTGTTCCGGCAGTTCCGTCAGGCCGGATGAGAGCACCGCGTTCAGTGTATCCTGATCGGCATGCTTGATGTCTCGCCGCTTCAGGACAAAATCCCGGAGGCGGGTTTCGGTATTTTCCGCTCGCCAAGCATCCACATTGATGAGCAGGACGCCGGAATTGAAATAGACATCGCTCGGTTCCAAGCCCAGCGAGGATTTGAGTTCAGCATCGGGATCCAGCCAAGGGTCTCTCACCGCGGCGATGGTTTTTAGACCGTCGCCGAAATTCCAAAGGTCGGTCAGATCCTGCTGACAGACGATATCGCAATCGAGATAGATGATGCGATGGATATTGTTCGGAAGCAAATCCGAGAAGAGCAGTCGGGAGTAAGCGGCCCTGCTGAGATGATTTGCCATCCGCAATTCTTTGGGCAAATTATCCAGCTTCGACGAGACCTCATAGCTCGTGAATTCATGCCCGGCCTTCCGGGCGGCCAGACTGCATTTTTTGATGTCGTCCGGTGCCACGTTATCGGACAGCAGATGAAAATGGATGCGGCCCTTTCGGGTCACCGCCATGGCGGATTGCATCACCAGACCCGCGTAGGCGCCATAGTTCCGATCGGCTGCGCACATGAGATGGAGCAACGGAGGCGCTATGTCGGACATCTGATCGGGGCTCGCGTTTCAACGGAGGCGTGGGTGTGCGTGGCGAATTCCGACGGCCCGCGTCGATCACATACCGCGGCCTTCGGGGGTGACACGGCAGTCGGCGCGCCCGTGACGCCGCCGCTACAGCCGCGCCGTGAGGGTCACGCCTTCGGCTCGTCCAGAACGACGCCGAGCAACAAGGTACCGCTGGCCCTGATGAAATCGGCGGCTTCGGACAAGCTCTCCTGTGACGACTTGCCGAGATGCGCGACCAAGATGATGGCATCCATGTTCGACAGGAGGGACAGTGAGGTCGGCATCGACTCGAGGTCGGGTAGGTTGGTGATGATACTGTCGAAGGCCGAGACCGCGGACGAGAAGACGAGATTGTCCGAAATGGCCCCGAACGTTGACGCGGTATCGATCGATGCTTCCAATTTGATGATCGACAGATTCGACGAGACCGAAACGATGCGGCCGAGACCGTCGTGCGCGTCGGCATCGCGCGTCGGTATCGCCGTGTCGAAGCCCGATGCGTAGGTGAGCGTCGTCAGGGGATTGGTCGCCGACATGCTGGCATCGACGATCAACGTCTTCTTGCCCGACAGGGCCAGCGTGTTGGCGAGTTGCTTGGTCAGGATCGCGGACGCGGTTCCATCCGCGATGGCAACGATCCCGATCGTGTGACGCGCATTCTGTAAGTTGGCGGCTTCGACCGCGACCATGACCCGGTTGAAGAAGAACTTCGTTCGCGTATCGACCTTCAGGCGGGCCTTGCTGCGCAGGGGCCGTCGCGCGCCCTTCGACAGGTTCACTTTTCCGAAGCATGGGCAGTTCAAGTCATCCTCGATCTGCGCGGTGGACCGAACCGAGGTGTCCAGCGAATCGAGGAGAGCCGCGATGCTAACACCAAACAGAGCGCCGCCGAGCAGGGCGACGGCAATCACGAGCTTGGGGTTCGGGAAGACGCGGGCCAAATCCGGACTTGCCGAAGATACGATATTCGCATCCGCCACCAGGAACGAGGTCGATTGGACGTTCTCAGTCAGCTTCTCGAGCGCGGATTCATACATCTTTCGATAGGTGGTCGTCGCGCTGTCGAGCTGGGAGAGCGTGACCTCGGCATCGAGCTGCCCGGTGGTTTGCGCTTGGCCGCTGACGCCGGTCCGGAAATCCTGTGCGGCATGCGCAGCCTTGTGCAGCTGCGCCTGCAACTGTTGCACGCGATGTTCCAGCCATTCCCGTGAGCGTGTCGCGTCTTCCACTTTTCGCGCGAGCTGATTCTTGATGTAAGCCTCGCACAAGGCATTCACGATTTTCGACGCTTTACTGGCGCTCTGAGACTTGAATGAGACTTGGATGATATAAGATTGCGAAACGCGTTTAACGTCGAGCCGACTGGCGAACCGGCCGACGACCCCATAGAGCTGCTTGTTGCTTTGCGATGCGGCGTCCGCCTTGTTCGGCAATGCCAGTTCGTCGTCGGTGTCGAGCTTGAGCTCCTGAACGACCGGAAGGATCGTGCTGTAGGAGCGGATGATCTCGATCTGGCTCTCGACCTGCGAGTTATTAAGCGTCAGATCGATCAGGCCGGAATCCTGCTTGAGCATCTGTTGCGGCTGCGGAGGGTTGATCAAAATCTGCGCGGACGCGACGAAGTCGGGCGGTGACACCTGGACGTAGATATATGCGAGGATCGCAAAGACGACGGCGCTGCCGGCGATGATCCGAGCCCATTTGCGGAGAAAGTCGAACAGATCCTCCAGGCCGGTATGCCTCCGGTCGCGGCGGATACTGTCCTGCTGCTGGTTGGCTGTAAAGATCTGTGTCTTATCCAGCATGCGTATCGATCCAATTGGCGTTCGGGGCGACGGTTCGGATGAGCTATCTAGTCTACGCGATCATGGAAGGCTGCGATCCGCCATCCGTGATCTACAAGAAATCCCGACGGTCACTCAAGAAAAGCTTTGGGCGGAACGGGAAGGATTAATCCATCCAATGCTCAGATTTACATCAAGAAAATTTGTAATTTTTATATCCAATCTTATGGTGCAAAGCAACAGCAACGCTTGCGCTCGGTTCGTGCGGAGCGTTGGTCCATCGACGGCCCGGTTCACCATTCTCATCGCATGCGCGACGGAATTATTTGAGTGGTGATATCTGCGCAGACGTGGTGCGGACGGTTGCCGTTTCAGCTTCCTGCGATGGGCGGACCCGGGCTGGCCGCTGCACGGTGTGCCGATGACGCCGTGCAAAGGCATTCTTCGCGTGATCGCCGGTGCGAGACAGGCACCGCGAAGGACCGCTCAACAGGCCAGTCGCTTTCTCTGACCGTTGTCGACGCTCCGCGGTGTTCGATCAGTGTCCGCTTTAGCCGAATGCACGCGACGTGGAAGCCGGCGCGGCCCGCCGTCAGGCGCTTCGGAGGCGGACCGAGTCCGGATAGTCCCCAAGGTCGACCCCGGCGTTTTCGCAATGCGGGATGCCGTCTCGCAACTGCGCGCCGCATGAGGACCCTGCAATCCGTGGGGACGTTTCCAGATAGGCAGCTCAGTCGGGGGAGGATGCACGCCCATGGTCAGTGAGGCCGCTTTATCGCCGCTGACAGTTTGCTTAAAGGCCGACCACGAAATCCTGCCTGGCTTTGTCGTGCGTCTATTTTTTTACATCGTGTGTCACCGGCACCAACTTGTTTTTGTCTTTATTCAATAAATAACTCAGGTCTACGTAGTCCGCGCTAGCCGGAGTACTTACCATGGTTGCGAAAGGTTCGCCCACGACTGCAGCGCGGAGATAGGATATTCTGCCATTTTAACGGGCCAATTTTTAACAAAAGACTATAACGCCTACTTGTCAAAGCAATCTTCGGCCGCTACAACCGGGCTAATAACCAATCATTAACGTTCGCCATTGGGCTCACCAAAGGAGCTGAGACCATGCTGACTCGTGCTGAGGCCGCCGCCTCCGCAGACTTCGCTGCGGCGCACTATCGAGCGGAGCAGCCGGAAATTGCCGAGCCGGTTGCAGCCCATCTCGTCGGTCAGGTCAGCGTCGCCGCCGAGGCGGTCAGCGACCTGGTCCTGCCGGACGCCCCCTTCGTCGCCCGCGGTCTGCGCCTGAACTGGGCGGCCAAGCGCGGCCTCGACGTCGGCGTGGCCGTCACCGCCCTGTTCCTGCTGCTGCCGCTCCTCCTGCTCATCGCCCTCCTGGTCTGGGCCGGCGATGGCCGCGCCCCGATCTTCCGCCACCTGCGCCTGGGCCGCGACGGCCGCTCCTTCGGCTGCCTCCAGTTCCGCTGCATGGTCACCGACGGCGACGCGGTGCGGGCCGCCCATCTGTCCTCCGACCCGCGGGCCCGGGCCGAACGGGCCGCCACGCCCCATCCCAGCCACGATCCGCGCATCACCCCGATCGGGCCGGGCCTGCGCAAGACCCTGGTCGACCAGCCTCCCCACCTCTGGGACGTGCTTCGCTGCGGGATCGGCCTGGTCGGGTCCCGCCCGAGCATGCCGCGCC
>NZ_JAKSYD010000122.1 GCF_022829605.1 Methylobacterium sp. E-065
CGGCGAGGCGGTGTTCGTCGACGAGGCGATGGACATGTCGCCGCTGCCGTACACCGTAATCGTGGTCGACGAGATCGCCGACCTGATGATGGTGGCCGGCAATGACATCGAGGGCGCGATCCAGCGTCTGGCTCAGATGGCACGCGCGGCCGGCCTCCACCTGATCATGTCGCGCCAGCGCCTGTCAGTGGACGTGATCACCGGAGCGATCAAGGCGAACTTCCCGTCCCGGATCGGCTTCCAGGTTGCCAGAAAGATCCAGAGCCGCACGATCCAGGGTGGGATGGGGGCGGAGCAGCGTCGGGGTCAGCGCGACATTGTGTTCTTGGCCGGGGGCGGGCGCCCGACCCGGGTGCACGGGGCGTTCTGCTCGGACAGCGGGGTCGAGACCGTGGTCGCCCAACTCACGCGCCAGGGCCGCCGCAGCTACCTCGACGCCGTCACGGCGGACGATGGGCCCGAGGAGCCCGCCAAGGAGGGCGGCCGCTCCGGCCGGGGCTCGAAGAGCGCCGCCGCCGACCGGGCGGACCGCTCGGAGGAGCCGGCCGAGGAGGCCCCGGTGTTCGACATCGGCGCCTTCGCGGCGGCCACGGGCGGCGACTCGGACGACCTGTACAAGCAGGCCATCGAGGTGGTGCTGCGCGACGAGAAGGCCTCGACCAGCTACATCCAGCGCCGCCTGCAGATCGGCTACAACCGCGCCGCCTCGATCATGGAGCGGATGGAGATCGAGGGGATCGTCGGCCCGGCCAACCATGCCGGCAAGCGCGAGATCCTGGTCACGGGGGCGTCGCACAGCTCGGCCGGGATGTACGACGACGAGTGAAACTCCGTCCGGGCCGCCTGCTCGTGCGGCGGCCCGGACGTCGCATCTTCGCCACAGGGCGAGGCTCTAAGCCTCGGGTCTCGCCCTCGTTTGCCGCTGAGGCCCGCCCGCGGGCCCGCCAGGAGACTCTGCCGATGATCGGCCGCCGCATCCGCACAGCCGGCTCCGTGTTCGCCGCCGGGCTGTGGCTCGCGACCGCCAACCCGGCCGAGGCTCAGGTTGGCGCGTTCATCGACAGCCTGTTCGGCCACAAGGAGGAGCCGGCCCCGCAGCCGGAGGCCGCCCCGGCTCCCGCGCCCGCCAAGAAGGCCGCGCCCAAGAAGGACGCCGCCAAGGACGCGAAGGCGGGCGCCAAATCCGCGAAGGCCGCCGAGAAGGCCGACCACAAGGCGCCCGAGTCCAAGGTTGCGGCGGTCGGCGCGCCTGCGGCGGTCGCCCCCGGCGAGCCGGCGGATGCCGCCACCCTGCTCGCCCAGGCCAACGCCTATTTCAACGGGATCAACACGCTGACGGGCAACTTCATGCAGATCGGCGCCGACGGGCGTCGGATCGGCGGCAAGCTGACGCTGGCCAAGCCCGGCCGCCTGCGCTTCGACTACGACCAGCCCTCGCCGCTGGAGGTGGTGGCCGACGGCACCTCGGTGGCGGTGCGCGACCGCAAGCTCAACACCCAGGATCTCTACTTCATCGCCCAGACGCCGCTGAAATTCCTGCTGCGCGAGAAGATCGACCTCGCCCGCGACCTCACGGTGACCGACGTGGCCAACGATCCCTCCGGCGTGCGCATCAGCCTGGAGGACCGCGCGACGCTGGGCGGGACCTCGAAGATTCAGCTGTTCTTCGATGCCGATCTCAAGACGCTGAGCCAGTGGCGGATCACCGATCCGCAGGGCTACATCACCACGGTGACGCTCTCGAACCTGCAGAGGGGCAAGAGCGTCGACGGCAGCTTGTTCTTCATCAATTACGGGCGCGCCGAGGACAAGGCGATGCAGCAGCAGATCCAGCAGTCGCAGCAGTAGGCGACGTCCTCACGCCGCCGTCGCGTCGAGGCCGGCGCTGCGCCAGCGGTCGAGCTCCCGGTCGATCGCCGCCTCGGTACAGCGCAGGAATTCGGCGGCCGGCAGGCCCGGGGCGACGGCGGCGAGGTAGCTGACCACGACGGTCCCGGCCCGGGTGGCCATCCCCCCTGGCCAGAACAGCCCGGAATTCACCGCCACCGGCACCACCGGCAGGCCGAGCCGCCCGTAGAGCAGTTCGACCCCGCGCTTGAAGCGCAGCGGCGCGGCAATGCCGCCGCGGGTGCCTTCGGGGAAGATCAGAACCGACCGGCCGGCCGCCACGGCGGCGCGCCCCTCGTCGATCATGGTGCGCAGGGCCTGGGTGCCATTGCCGCGGTCGATGATGATCATTGGCGAGCGCCGCAGGAACCAGCCGACCACCGGGATCGACAGCAGCTCCCGTTTGGCGACGATCGCCACGTCCGGCACCAGAACCAGGAAGGCCAGCGTCTCCCAGGTCGATTGGTGGTTGGCCACGATCAGGCAGGGCTCGGCCGGCAGGTGCTGGCGGCCCTCCTCGACGTAGCGCAGGCCGACGATGCCCCGCAGTCCGGCCAGAATCCCGCGGGCCCACAGCCGCGTCGCCCGGCGGATCGGCCGCTGTGGCGAGCCGGACAGCAGGAAGATCACCAGGGGGACGAGGAACAGAGTCGTCCAGGCCGCCCAGTAGACGGCGAACAGGAACGAGCGGGCATGGGCCATGGCTGGGCTTCGACGCGGGGACAGGGCAGCGCCCGGGCATAGCGCGTGCCTGCCGGACACGCACGGCCTTTTGCCTCATCGACGGCGAGCGGACTGTCGCGGACCGCGAAATCCGCTATCGGAGCACAGCCCCGTCCGAACCCAGACCCTGCCCGTGCAACTCTCCGTCACCACCTGGAACATCAATTCGGTGCGCCTGCGCATCGATCTCGTGCTGCGTTTCCTGGCCGAGCACAGACCGGATGTGCTGTGCCTTCAGGAGACGAAGTGCCCGGACGACGCCTTCCCGCTGAAGGCCCTGCGCGGCTCCGGCTACGAGCACGTGATGTTCGCCGGCCAAAAGGGCTACAACGGCGTCGCGATCCTCTCGCGCTTTCCCCTGCACACCCGCGCCGTGATGGGTTTCTGCGAGCGCCAGGATGCCCGCCACATCTCGGCGGTGCTTGGGCCGGAAGCGGGCGCCGCCGCGGGGATCGTGCTGCACGATTTCTACGTCCCGGCCGGCGGCGACGTGCCGGACCGCGACCTCAATCCGAAATTCGCCCACAAGCTCGACTTCCTGTCCGAACTGCGCGCCTGGGGCGGCAAGCGCGTCTCCGGTCCGGCGATCCTGATGGGCGACCTCAACGTCGCGCCACTCGAGCACGACGTCTGGTCGCACAAGCAGCTCCTCGACGTGGTGAGCCACACGCCCGTAGAGACCGAGGCGCTGGAAATCCTGCGCGGCGAGGCCGGCTGGATCGACACGGCGCGCCACCTCACTCCGGAGCCCGAGAAGATCTACACGTGGTGGAGCTACCGCTCCCCCGATTGGGCGGCTGCCAACAAGGGCCGGCGTCTCGATCACCTCTGGGTCTCGTCCGATCTCGCCGGCACGGTCCGCAAGGTCGAGGTGCTGCGCGACGCAAGGGGCTGGGAGCGACCCTCCGACCACGCGCCGGTCACATTGACGCTGGACCTCTGATCCCGAGCACCGGGCGGAACCGCGCTTCTTCCGGGGCATTGCCCGCTCACGAGCCCGTGACGTGAGGTGACCCGATGCGCAAGATCCTGATCGCCTTCCTCCTTCCCCGAGTCGTTTCGTTTCTCCGCAATCGCTACGGCAAGCCGCATGCGAACCGCGGCCGGGCGTTCTAAGCCGGCAGACGACCTGCGCGCGGCTGTGACGGCCGGGCGCAGACGGTTCGATCGGCCGCGGCCCTAGATCCGGCGGGACCCGTCCGCCCAGGAGCCGTACCGATGACCCAGGATCCCCGCGAGGCCGGCCCACGTCCGCCCTACCCCGGCGACCAGCAGCAGCCCCGCCCGGGGCTGACCACGAAGATGACGCCGCGCCCCGACCATGGCGAGGTGAGCTACGTCGGCAAGGGCCTGCTCGTCGGTCAGGCCGCGCTGATCACCGGCGGCGATTCCGGCATCGGCCGGGCGGTCGCCATCGCGTATGCCCGCGAGGGCGCGGACGTCGCGATCTCCTACCTCGACGTCGAGCAGAAAGACGCCGAGGACACGAAGGCCTGGGTCGAGAAGGCCGGCCGCCGCTGCCTGCTGCTGCCCGGCGATATCCGCGACGAGGCCCATTGCCGAAGCCTCGTGGCGTGCACCGTGGAGGCGTTCGGCCGCCTCGACATCCTCGTGAACAACGCGGCCGCCCAGGTGGTGAACGATGGCCTCGACGATCTGAAGGCCCCCGACATCGAAGGCTCGTTCCGGGCCAACGTGTTCGCGATGTACTATCTCACCCAGGCGGCGGTGCCCCATATGAAGCCGGGCGCGGCGATCGTGAACAGCACGAGCGTGCAAGCCAAGGTCGCCGATCCCAGCATGCTGATCTATGCGGCCACCAAGGGTGCGATCGCGAGCCTGACGATCGGCCTGTCGAACCTGCTCGCGCCAAAGGGCATCCGGGTGAACTGCGTCGCGCCCGGGCCGGTCTGGACCCCGATCCAGCCGATCGTGAAGGATCCCGAGCAGATCGCACAGCTCGGCGCGCAGACGCCGCTCGGCCGCGCCGGCCAGCCCGCCGAACTGGCCCCGGCTTACGTGCTGCTCGCTTCCCGGGAGGGCAGCTACATGTCGGGCGCCCTGGTGCCGGTGACCGGCGGCATGCCGATGCTCTGAGCACCGGATGGCGCGCGGGCCGGACAGCCCGGAGCCGTACCCGACTTCTGGCCGGCTGAGGCCTGGCGGATGCGCCCGCGATCGGGAGGACTACGCCGGGCAAACCTGTGCTTGCGTGGGGTGAGATCCGTACGATGGCGCCCAGCGGCGTCATCGGCTCGGATCGCGCCCTGCCGACCAAGCGTATACGGGTTCGGTCATGTGCGTACGCGGCCGACACAGCAGGTCGCGCATTCAATACAACTATAAGTGATTTCGAGAACGCGAAATTAACCACTGTAGAAAGGCGAAAGCAACCGAAGATTGCATATTCGGTTATTGGCGAAAATCGGAGGTGCTCATGTCGTCATCCCCACTCGCGATCCTCAGCCCCACCACGCGCTCGCTCGAATGGCTCGTCGGTCCAGGCGCGTTGCTCTCGTCCACTGCACTCTCGACCGGCCAGCTCGCGAGCCTCGGCCCGATCGCCTCGCAGATCGAGGGGGCGCTCAGCGCCGGCACGGGAAGTGAAGGCGGCTCGCCCCTTCCCGAAACGCTGGCCGAGACCGCCAACACCATCGTCCTCGATACGCATGCGCAGCTTGAGACGGTCGGCCACAACGTCGCGCCGCTGAACGGACCGCTGCACGGCCTCACCAATCTCGGCGAGACGATCGGCCTGGGCCATATCGGCGAGGCCGGCAACCTGATCACCGATCTTTCGGGCGCGGTCGCGAATCCGGCTGGTCTCGATACGGTCGCGCCGCTCCTCGCCGATGCCGGCCATGTCACCGATGCAGCCAACGCGCTGGTCGACTTGGTGGCGGCGGTTCCGAGCGCCGGCAACGGTCTCGTCGGCTCTGGCAGCGTCCTCACGCCAGCGACCGATATCCTCAACCAGACGGTGCTCGATCTCCATACGACGCTCGAGGATGCAGGCCATTCGATCCCGCAGCTCAACGGGCCGATCCACGGCCTCACGGGCCTCGGCGAGACGGTCGGCCTCGGCCATCTCGGCGAGCCGGGCAATCTGCTGACCGACACCCTCCCGGTCGCCGGATCGATCCTGAACGGCGGCGGCCTCGCCTCGGCGAGCCCTGTCCTGTCCGACCTCGGCCATGTGCTGGGTTCGACCGACACGCTGCTCGGCTCCGTCACCGGCGCCGTCAGCGGCGGCAATCTGCTGGCGTCGAATGGGCTCCTCGCCCCGGTCACGAACCTCGCGAACACGGGCGTCCTCGACCTTCACATGACCCTCGAGAATCTCGGCCATGAGATTCCTCTGCTCAACGATGCCATCCACGGCCTGACCAACCTCGGCGAGACGGTCGGCCTCGGCTATATCGGCACAAGCGGAAACCTCGTCACCGACGTGGTTGGTTTGCCTGGCGACGTGCTGGGTGGCCACGGGCTCGGCGCGGTGTCCCCGATCCTCGGCGATCTCGGCGCGGTGACACACTCCGCGGGCGGCCTCGTCGACGGGGTGACCGGCATCGCCGGCGGCCTCGGCAGCGGCGGGACCGGCATCCCGGCCGTCGGCAGCCTCCTCACGCCGGTGACCGCCACGGTGGACGGGCTGCTCGGCGATCACGCCACGGATCCGCTCGCCGGCCTCCTCGGCGGCGTGGCCGGTGGGGCGCAGAGTGGAACCGGTGCCCTGCTGGGAGCCGGCGCCCCGCTTCAGCCGGTGGGCGCTGTCGCCAACACGCTGATTGACACGGTCCATGCGGGCCTGGAGCAGGTCGGCCACGACGTGCCGGTGCTGAACGACCCACTCCATACCGTCATCAACCTCGGCAACACGGCGGGCCTTGGCGAGACGAGCAACCTCGTCACCGACGTGGTCAACCTGCCCGGGGCCGTGCTGGCCGGGAACGGCGTCCCTGCAGCGGGCCAGATCGTGAGCGACGTCGGTCATGTCGCGGATGCGGCGGGCGGGGTCTTGGGCTCGGTGACGGGTCTCATCCCCGCAGGCAGTGGCGCGGGATCGGGCGCGGTGCTCGACGGCGTCCTGACCCCGGTGACGACGGCTTTGGGCTCGGTCGGGTCCGGGGCCGCCGGAAATGCGGCCGGTACCCTGCTCGGCAACCTCACCGGCGGCACGATCGGCGATGGCGGCGCCGGGACGCACCCGCTGGTCGACGTGTCGGCAGGGCCGGCGACCACATCGCCGGTGGCGGACGCCGCGATCCTCACGCCCTCCGCTGATCCCGCCCACACTGTTCAGGTGAGCGCGGTCGCGGTAGGCGCCGATCAGCCGAGCCTGGCGACGGCGAACCTGCTGAGCGGTGACAGCATCCAACTGCCGCAGACCAGCGGCGGCGGCGTGGATTCCCTGGTCGGCCAACTCGCCAACGTTGTCCCGGCTACGCATGCGGGCTCGGCCGATGCCGGGGCGTCCCATGGCGCCAGCATCGATCTCGGGGTCGTCACGCTCGATCTCGGCGGCCACGCCGATGTCCAGCACACCGACCCGACCCCGCACACGACGACGAGCGGTCTGCACCTGCTCGGCCTCTGAGGCCGAGAGCCCCCGCCGCAGCCGCGGCGGGGGCCATTATCGCCGCCGCCGCGCCACACCGAGCAACCGGGGAAGTACCTGTGACCGACGAGCGGTTGTTGCGTGTTGCGAGGTGTCGCGAGTTCTGGGCCGCCCTCCGGGCCGGGCGCGCCAGTCTGATCACCGTGATGGTCGTCAGCGGCCTGATCAACCTGCTGATGCTGACCGCCCCGATCTTCATGCTCCAGGTCTACGACCGGGTGTTGCCGAGCCGGAGCATCGCCACGCTGGTCGGCCTCGCCGGCATCACGCTGATGCTGCTGGTGATCCAGAGCGTCTTCGAGATCTTCCGCGCGCGGATTCTGTCCCGGTTCGGACGCCTCATCGACGAGCGCCTCGGCCACCGGATCTTCCGCACCCTGCTGGCCCGCGGCTCCGAGATGCCGCGCAGCGACGAGGGCCCCCAGGCCCTGCGCGACCTCGATACCGTGCGCGGGTTCGTGTCGAGCATGGCGGTGAGCGCGTTCTTCGACCTGCCCTGGGTGCCGCTCTACGTGGCGGTCTGCTTCCTGTTCCATCCCTGGCTCGGGGCGGCGATTGCCGGAGGCGCCCTGTTCCTTTGCGTCCTGACGGTCCTGACCGACTGGGCCTCGGCCGCCGTTACCCAGGAGGCCGTCCGCGTGGCGGGCGAACGCCGGTCCTTCACCGACATGGCGCACCGGACGGCGCCGCTGCTCTCGGCGCTGGGGATGCGCTCCCGCATCGCGTCGATCTGGCAGGTCCGGACGCGCCGGAACCTCGACGTGGCGACCCAGGGGAACGACCTCGCCATCGGCTTCGGCACGACGGCACGCCTGCTGCGCACGCTGCTGCAATCCGGCATCCTCGGCCTCGGGGCGCTGCTGGTCGTGCGTGAGGAGGCGACCGCCGGGGTGATGCTCGCCGCCACGATCCTGTCGGCCCGGGCGCTGGCGCCGGTCGATCTCGCGATCGCCAACTGGAAATCGTTCACGGCCGCCCGGCAGGCCTGGGGCCGGCTCGTCGCCTTCCTGCCCCTGCGCGAGCCGACCGCCCCGACGCCCTTGCCGGCCCCGCGCGAGAGCCTGCGCGTGACCGCCCTGTCGATCGCCGTACCGGGCACCGACACGCTCGTGCTGCACGACGTGAACGTCGCCCTCGCGCCTGGCAGTGCCCTCGGCGTGATCGGCGCCAGCGGCTCCGGCAAATCGACTTTCGCCCGCGCCCTGGTCGGGCTGGCGCGGCCGAGCCGCGGCGTGATCCGCCTCGATGGGGCGGCCCTCGACCAGTGGGATCCCGACGATCTCGGCCGCGCGATCGGCTACCTGCCGCAGGATACCGAGATGTTCGACGGGACAATCGCCGAGAACATCACCCGGTTCGACCCGGCGCCCGATCCCGAGGCCCTGCTGGCCGCCGCCAAGGCTGCGGGCGTCCACGAGGTCGTGCTCCGGCTGCCGGGCGGATACGACGCCCGGGTCGGCGGGGTCGGCGGGCTCGGGCTCTCGGGTGGGCAGCGCCAGCGGATCGCCCTCGCACGGGCGCTCTACGGCGATCCTTTCCTGGTCGTCCTCGACGAGCCGAACTCCAACCTCGACGTCGATGGCGACCGTGCCCTGTCGGCGGCCGTCCAGGGCGTGCGCGTCCGCGGCGGCATCGTGGTGGTGATCGCCCACCGGCCCAGCGCCCTGGCTGCGGTCGACCGGATCCTCGTGCTCGGCGACGGGCGCGTACAGCTGCACGGGCCGCGCGACGAGGTTCTGACGAAGCTCAGCGCCCTGACCCGGCAGACACCCACGAGGGTCGCATGACGAAGCATCACGATCCCTCCGCCCGGGATGCCGACCCGACCGAGGGGACACGTCGCTCCCTGCGCCGCCACATCGCCGGGGTTGCCGCCGTGATCGCGGTCGCCACCGGCGTGGGCGCCTGGACCGCGGCGACGGATCTGTCCGGCGCGATCATCGCCACCGGGTCCCTCGTGGTCGAGAGCAACATCAAGAAGGTCCAGCATCCGACCGGCGGCGTCGTGGCCGAATTGCCGGTTCAGGAGGGCGAGCGGGTTCGGGCAGGCGACCTCCTGGTGCGCCTCGATGCGACGGCGGCGCGCGCCACCTACGACAGCGTCACAAAGAGCCTGTGGGAGATCGCCGCCCGCAACGCTCGCCTGGAGGCGGAGCGCGATGGCCGCCCGGATCTCGCGATCCCGGCCGAACTCAACGCAGCGGGGCCCGAGGTCGGGCGGATCATCGACGGGGAGCGCAAGCTGTTCCGCTTCCGCCGCGAGGCGCTCCAGGGTCAGAAGGCGCAGCTGCGCGAACGAATCGGGCAGCTCAACGAGGAGATCAAGGGCTTGGTCGAGCAGGCCGCCGCGAAGGAGCAGGAGACCACGATCATCGGCCGGGAATACGCCGGCGTCGAGGAACTGTGGAGGAAGAACCTGATCCAGCTGACGCGGCTCACCAGCCTGCAGCGCGACATGTCCCGGCTCAAGGGCGAGCGCGGCGTCCTCGTGGCCAGCATCGCCCAGACACGCGGCAAGGTCTCCGAGACCGAACTGCAGATCATCCAGCTCGAACAGAATCTGCGCAGCGAGGTCGGCAAGGAGCTGGCCGAGAACCGCGCCAAGACCGCGACCCTGATGGAGCAGAAGATCACCGCCTTCGATCAGCTCCAGCGCATAGAGATCCGCGCGCCGCAGACCGGCTACGTGCATGAACTTGCGGTCCACACCCGCGGCGGCGTGATCGCCCCGGGCGAGTCGATCCTGCTGATCGTGCCGAATGCGGATTCGCTCGTGGCCGAGGTTCGCGTCGCGCCCCAGGACATCGACCGGCTCCAGACGGGCCAAGGCGCGGGCCTGCGCTTCCCGAGCTTCGACCAGCGGACCACGCCGGAACTCAACGGCCGCGTCACCCGGATCGCTGCCGACGTCAGCGAGGACAAGCGGACCGGCAGCTTCTACTACCTCGTCCGGCTCGGCGTGACGAAGGACGAGCTTGCCAAGCTCGACGGGGCCAAGCTGATGCCCGGCATGCCCGTGGAGGCGTTCATCCGCACGGCAGACCGGACAGTTCTGTCGTATCTCACCAAGCCCCTCGTCGATCAGGCGCGACGGGCGTTCCGCGAGAAGTAGGGCACAGGGCCAGGATCGAGTCCTGGCCCTGTCGTACGTCTCCGATGTCGGGGGTGCTGACCCGCGACGAGGCCTAGAACGGGATGTCGTCGTCGAGGTCGTAGCCGCCGCGGCTGCCGCCGCCACCGCTGCCCGAAGAAGCGGGTGCCGGACGGCGCTCGCCGCCCTGAGCCCGACCGCCACCGCCGCCGAAATCGCCGCCGCGGTCCCCACCCCGATCACCGCCGCGACTGATCTGCCCGCCGCCCTCGTCCTCGCCGGCGAATTCGCCGCCGCCGCCACCGCCACGCCCGTCGAGAATCGTCATCTCACCGCGGAAGCGCTGGAGCACCACCTCGGTCGTGTACTTCTCGACGCCGGAATTGTCGGTCCACTTCCGGGTCTGGAGCTGGCCCTCAATGTAGACCTTCGAGCCCTTGCGCAGGTACTGCTCGGCGACCCGGGCGAGGTTGTCGTTGTAGATCACGACCGAGTGCCACTCGGTCTTCTCCTTGCGCTCGCCGCTCGCCTTGTCCTTCCAGGACTCCGAGGTGGCAATCCGAAGGTTGCATACCGGATCGCCCGAGCCGAGGCGGCGCATCTCAGGATCGCGCCCGAGATTGCCCACCAGAATCACCTTGTTGACGCTGCCCGCCATGCTTCTCTCCTTACCGTACGGATCTCACAGGGCACCTGCCCGGCGGCGCGCGAACCATGCGCCCGGGCCTCCGGAGCGGCAACCAGCGGTTCGAGCTTGTGCCCGCTTTCCGCAGTGTCGCCGGATTTGGATGTTCTATATCTGTTCTTTAACGGCAGCAAGCCTCTGTCAGGTCACGCGCACGACCAGCTTGCCGAAATTGCGGCCCTTCAACAGGCCGATGAAGGCCTCGGGCGCCTTCTCCAGGCCTTCGACCACATCCTCGCGATAGTGGACGCGGCCCTCCCGGATCCAGCCGCCGACCTCCTGGCGGAAGGTCTCGGCCTGATCGGCGAAGTCCCACACGATGAAGCCCTGGATGTGGAGGCGGTTGGTCAGCACCGAACGCATCAGGCCCGGCAGACGGTCGGGCCCGGGCGGGACCTCGGTGGCGTTGTAGGCCGAGACGAGGCCGCAGACCGGGATCCGCGCGAAGGGATTGAGCAGCGGCATCACGGCCGCGAAGACCGCGCCGCCGACATTCTCGAAATAGACGTCGATGCCATTGGGGCAGGCGGCGGCCAGCGCCCCCGGCAGGTCGTCGCCGCGATGGTCCACAGCGGCGTCGAAGCCGAGTTCCTCGGTGAGATAGCGGCACTTGTCCGGCCCGCCTGCGATCCCGACGGCCCGGGCGCCCTTCAGCTTGGCGATCTGCCCGACCAGCGAGCCCACCGGACCCGCGGCGGCGGCCACCACCACGGTCTCGCCGGCCTTGGGTCGGCCGATATTGAGGAGGCCGGTATAGGCGGTCATGCCCGGCATCCCGAGCACACCCAAAGCCGTCGAGGGCGGAGCGGCGCTGGGGTCGACCCGGCGCGAGCCCTTGCCGTCCGTGACGAAATACTCCTGCCAGCCCGCGAAGGCGGTGAGCAGATCGCCCACGGCGAAGTCCGGATGGTTCGAGGCGACCACCTCGCCCACTGTCTCGGCGGTGATCGGCGCGCCGATCTCCACGGGTGTCGCGTAGGATTTCGCGTCGCTCATCCGGCCGCGCATGTAGGGATCCAGCGACAGCCAGCGGGTGCGCAGCAGGATCTGGCCGGGGCCGGGCTGCGGCACCGGCACCTCCTCCAGACGAAAATTTTCGGAGCGCGGCTCACCGTGGGGGCGTGAGGCCAGGACGATGCGGCGGTTCATGGCGGTCATGAGAAGACTCCCGGAGACTGGCGGCCTGCCCCGATCTGGGGCGCCCGCCGTCATCCGCAAAGGCGTCTGGCGATCTCCGGGGCGGATCGCGCGTTGTCCCGTCTCGTGAGGCGGAGGCTCGGTATGCGCAGGACGGCACTCGGCCTCGGACTC
Source organism: Methylobacterium sp. E-065 (assembly GCF_022829605.1). Lineage (GTDB taxonomy): Bacteria > Pseudomonadota > Alphaproteobacteria > Rhizobiales > Beijerinckiaceae > Methylobacterium. The sequence goes on from NZ_JAKSYD010000122.1 coordinate 12,316, forward strand.
GCGGCTTTGACGGCGGCGGCCTCCGCGGCGCCCCTCGACACCTATCGGGACCGTTCCCGTGTGCTGGTCCTGTCGGCGCCCGATGCCGCCGACGCGCAGCTCGCGGCCCAGCGCGCTGCGCTGGGGCCGGTCCGCGAGGGAATTGCCGAGCGCGATCTCGTGGTGCTGGAGGCGGTGGGCCCCGGCGCCGAGGCGCGCAACCTGCGGGCCGCGCTCGGGCTGCAGGACGACAGCTTCCGGGCCGTCCTGGTCGGCAAGGACGGTGGCGCCAAGCTCACCGCGGCCACGCCCATCCCGCCCCAGCGGCTGTTTTCCACCATCGACGCGATGCCGATGCGCCGTGCCGAGATGCGCGGCCGCCGGTAGGTTCAAAGTCCTTGGATCGGGTGTGGATGGGCGCGGTTCGGACACCAACGGTTAAGCCTACCGACCTATCACCGAACCGTGTCAACGGCCGCATCCCGGCCGTCCGTTGAGGCCCGTCAGGACGCTCGCACGAGACGCTCGTAACGATGAACCGCCACCATGTTGCCGACGCCATCCGCCGTCTCGTCGCCACGCAGGTCGAGGATATCGAGCGCGCGGTCCGCGACGGTCACAAGACCATCGCGCTGAACGAGCTGACGGACCTGAACCGCCAGCTCAAGGCCTTCGCGGCCGCCCTCAAGAAGGCGCCCGCCCGCATCTGAACGGGTCAGCGCGCTCTACCAGCGTGGCCCGTTCCAGTGTGAACCGCCCCAGTCCGGCCCGCCCCAGCGCCGGGGTGGGACGTCCTCCGGGGGCGGAGGCGGCGGGGGAGTGCCGCGGTCGAAGCCCGGCTCGTCACAGACCCGCACCCGGCGCACGACCGGCGCGCCGTCCGGATCGAACCGGCGCCGGACGAATTCCCGGCATGCCTCGGGAGGCGCCGCGCTGAAGCGCGGCCCGCGGAACCCCGGCTCGGGACGTGGCGGCGGCGGGGGCCGATGCTCGGGCCCGTCCTCCTGAACCGGGCCGCCCCAGCGGTGCTCCGGCGGATAGGGACCATCGAAATCGGCAGCCAACGCCGGGCCGGCGGCGAGTAGCAGGGCTAGAAAACCGGTACGGATGAGGAGACGACGGGCGGGCACGGGTGGCCTCGGCGTGATCGGGCGCGCGGGGATCGCGGCCATTCACCGGAGGTTGCGCCTAGCGGCCTGAACCGCCGCCAGAGCGCCTGTTGGCCGCCGTTCAGCCAGCTACTTCTGCATCGCGTTCACTTCGCACTGCGCGTACTCGCCGCTCGCCTTCACGTAGGCGTTGAGCTTCTGCAGGTAGGCGTCGGCGATTGGCCGGAAGGCCTGCGCCTGCAGGTTATAGGCCTTGATCGCATCGTTGTAGCTGTAGGCCTCCCAACCCGGGCAGCCCTCCTTGGTGTCGAGGCAGGCCGGCTTGTCCGGCAGCGCGGGTTTTGCCGGGCGCGCGGAGGCGGGCGGCGGCTCGGGCGGGCTGCAGGTTGCGACTGTCGGGGGGGCGGCCGGAGCGGCCTTGGCGGGCTTCGCGGCGGCCGGTGGCGCCGCATTCGGGGCCGCCTGGGCGGCGCCGGGTACGAGCAGGCTCGCGATGAGGAGAAGAGTGCCGCGCATGGCGTCCTGACAAGCTCCGCTGCAGCCCGGACCGTCGATGGCGGGGGCCGGCCGCGGGTTCTGCGGCATCAGGCCTGCGGCGACAAGGGTTCCGGCAACGCTTCCTTGGCGGCGGGCCGCCGAACCGGGGAGGCCGTCCGTCCGCCCACAGGTGCGCTCACCGTCCGCGCCCGCTTTCCGCGCACGAGCGCTATCGCCGGCAGGGACAGGCCGACCGCCAGCACCCACCAGGCGGGCCGGATCGGGCCTGAAAAATCCAGGTTGGCGGCGAGCACGAGGCTGGCCGGGACGCCGCTGGCGAGCCCATACCACGCCGCCTCCAGTGCCGCGGTGGCCAGCCCGGCAACGACCGCGAGCAGCAGAAGCGACCACGGCCGCTCCGGCCACTTGAACCGCCGCATCACCCGCCAGCCCATCAGCAGCAGGAACAGCCCGGCCGAGAAGACCGGGTCGCTGACGTCGATCTTCGATTGCAGGAAGTAGTGGACCAGAGCCAGCACCGCGATCGTGTAGACGAGCCGGTGCAGCCGGTTCCAGTTCGGGCCGAGGTTGCGGATCGCCGCATCGGTCGAGGTCAGCCCCAGGGCGATCAGGCCGATCAGCGCAACGAAGCCGATGGTCAGATAGAGCCGGAGCGCGATCTCGGAGACGATCTTGGTGAGAATCAGGTTCTGATCGACGGCGTAGAGGGTGAGGTGGGCCACCGCGTAGGCCATCACGGTGATGCCGAGCATGCGCCGGACCACCAGCACCTTCGGCCAATCGGCGATGCGGCGCAGGGGCGAGATCGCCAGGGAAAACAGCAGGAAGCGCACCGCCCATTCGCCGGTGGCGTGGATCAGAGCGGTGATCGGCTTGGCGCCGAGCGCGTCGAGCCGGTAGGCGGCGGCGAGGTACAGGGCCGGCGCGATGCAGCCCGCGAACACCGCAAGCTTCAGCCATGAGAGGCGTCCGGCCCGGTCGAGCCAGGGGAGGGGGATGCCGAGGGAGCCGGCGAGGCGGTCGATCATGGCTGGCGAACGGGGCTTTGATCGGTGGATGGAGCGCGAACAGGCCCCCGGGAACGGCTGCCTTGGAGCGTCGGTGCCGTCACGGGTCGGTTCGCCGCGGAGCCGCCACGGTTACAGGGCGGATTGACCTGTGTGGTTGACCTGAGCCGGGCTGCGGCGAGATAGCGGGGCGACGGACACCGGATGGATCCCATGCAGTACCGCAATCTCGGCCGCTCCGGCCTCAAGGTCTCGCCGATCTGCCTCGGCACGATGATGTTCGGCGGCCCCACCGATGAGGCCACCGCCGGCCGCATCGTCGCCAGCGCCCGGGACGCGGGGGTCAACTTTATCGACACGGCCAACGTCTACACGGATGGGCGCTCGGAGGAGATCACCGGACGCGCCATCGGGCCTGAGCGCAACGCCTGGATCCTGGCTACCAAGGTCGCCAATCCGACCGGTCCCGGCGTCAACGATCGCGGCCTGTCGCGCGTCCACGTGATGAAGGCCGCCGAGGACAGCCTGCGCCGGCTCGGCACCGAGTTCATCGACATCTACTATCTCCACAAGGAGGACCACGACACGCCGCTGGCCGAGACCGTGCGGGCGATGGCCGACCTCGTGCGGGCTGGCAAGATCCGGCATTTCGGCGTCTCGAACCACCGCTCCTGGCGCGTCGCCGAGATCTGCCGGCTGTGCGACGAGCTCGGCATCGACCGGCCGGTGGTGAGCCAGCCCTACTACAACGCCTTCAACCGCATGCCCGAGACCGAGCATCTGCCGGCCTGCGCGCATTTCGGGCTCGGCGTCGTGCCGTATTCGCCGCTCGCCCGCGGCGTGCTCACCGGCAAGTACGATCCCGACGCGCCGCCGCCGGCCGAATCCCGCGCCGGCCGGCAGGACACGCGGATGATGCAGACCGAGTGGCGGCCGGAATCCCTGCGCATCGCCCGGACGCTCAAGCAGCACGCCGAGGCCCGCGGCATCACGGCCGGCCAGTTCGCCACCGCCTGGGTGCTGAACAACCGCCTCATCACCGGCGTCATCGCGGGACCGCGGACGGAGGCACAGTGGCAGGAGTACCTCGGCGCCCTCGACTACGCCTTCACGCCAGAGGACGAGGCGCTGGTGGACGGGTTCGTGGCGGCGGGCCATCCGACGACGCCGGGTTACAACGATCCGGCCTATCCGCTGGAGGGGCGGGTGCCGCGCAGCGGCTGACGGATCGCCCTTGCACTTGTGTCGTTCCGCCGCTATCTAGCCGTCAACAGTTCTGATGGCAGTCGAGAGGCTGCGGTTCGGGAGTGGGCCCCACCGGGTCCGCTCTTTTTTTTCGCCGCACGTCTTTTTCGCCGCACAGCGCGGGCGAGCCACGCAGAACGCCGCGAAGGGTGTTCACCACCACACATGTCGTCCGAGATCGAAGCGGATCTGTCCGAGAAGCGTCTCGTCCGAGAGACGGGCGTCGCCGCGCGTGTGGCGCAGGCGATCGAGGGGCCCCTCCAGGGCCTCGGCTTCCGGCTGGTCCGGGTGAAGGTCAACAACATCAACGGCTGCACCGTGCAGATCATGGCGGAGCGGCCGGATGGCAGCTTCACCATCGCCGACTGCGAGGCGGTGAGCCGCACGATCTCGCCGCTCCTCGATGTCGATGATCCGGTGGGCGGCGCCTACAATCTGGAAGTGTCCTCGCCGGGGATCGACCGACCGCTGGTGCGGGTCTCGGATTTCGCCCGCTGGGTGGGGTACGAGGCCAAGGTCGAGCTGAGCCCGCCACTCGACGGTCGCAAACGCTTTCGTGGCATCCTCTGCGCGCCGGATCCGGCGGGGCTCACCGTCCCGATCGACCTGCCCGACGTGAAGGAAGGTCTGCCGAGCCGGATCGACCTGCCGCTGAAGGACCTCGCCGAGGCCCATCTCGTGCTGACCGACGAGTTGATCCGCGAATCGCTCCGCCGCGGTGGTCCGCCCGCGGACGACGAGGCCGATGAGGCCGAGGATGGCGAGCCCGCCGAGGAAGATGCGGCGCCGCCCGCGCGCGGCCCGTTCCGCCCGCAGGGGCCGAAGAAGGCCAGCCCGGCGGCCAAGCCCAAGCATCCGGTCCGGACCGGTCCGAAGAAACCGGTCGTGACCAAGGCGTCCCGGATCAAGGACCGCGACTCGCTGCACTGAGACCTCAAGCGTCGACCGCCCCGCGGCCGGCCCGAAGATTTGACGGAAGAGAAGGACCGACACCGATGGCCGTCGTTAGCGCCAACAGGCTCGAACTCCTCCAGATCGCCGACGCGGTTGCCCGCGAGAAGGTGATCGACCGCTCCATCGTGATCGACGCGATGGAGGAGGCGATCGCCAAGGCCGCGCGCTCCCGCTACGGCGCGGAGACCGACGTTCACGCCGAGATCGACAACAAGACCGGGGCGTTGCGCCTGTCGCGCCACCTCTTGGTCGTCGACGAGGTCGAGAACGACGCCCGCGAGATCACCCTGGATCAGGCCCGCCGCTACAATCCGGGTGCGCTGGTCGGCGACGTGATCTCCGACACCCTGCCGCCCTTCGATTTCGGGCGCGTGGCCGCGCAATCGGCCAAGCAGGTGATCGTCCAGAAGGTGCGCGACGCCGAGCGCGCCCGCCAGTTCGACGAGTACAAGGACCGGATCGGCGAGATCCTCAACGGCATCGTCAAGCGCGTCGAGTACGGCAACGTGATCGTCGATCTCGGCCGCGGCGAGGGCATCGTGCGGCGGGACGAGATGATCCCGCGCGAGACCTTCCGGCCCGGCGACCGCATCCGCTCCTACCTGTTCGACGTGCGTTCGGAGGTCCGCGGCCCGCAGATCTTCTTGTCGCGCTCGCATCCCCAGTTCATGGCCAAGCTGTTCGGCCAGGAAGTGCCCGAGATCTATGACGGCATCGTCGAGGTGAAGGCGGTGGCCCGCGATCCGGGTTCCCGCGCGAAAATCGCGGTGATCTCCCGTGACGGCAGCATCGACCCGGTCGGCGCCTGCGTGGGCATGCGCGGATCGCGCGTCCAGGCGGTGGTCGGCGAGCTTCAGGGCGAGAAGATCGACATCATCCCGTGGTCGGAGGACGAGGCGACCTTCATCGTCAACGCCCTCCAGCCCGCCGAGGTGGTGAAGGTCGTGCTCGACGAGGAGGCCGACCGGATCGAGGTCGTGGTGCCGGACGACCAGCTCTCGCTGGCGATCGGCCGCCGCGGCCAGAACGTGCGTCTGGCCTCGCAGCTCACCGGCTGGGACATCGACATCCTGACCGAGGCCGAGGAATCGGAGCGCCGCCAGAAGGAGTTCGCCGAGCGGACCCAGGTGTTCATGGAGGCGCTCGACGTCGACGAGACCGTCGGCCAGCTGCTCGCCGCGGAAGGCTTCCGGAACGTCGAGGAGATCGCCTACGTCGACATTCAGGAGCTGTCCGGGATCCAGGGCCTCGACGAGGAGACCGGCGCCGAGATCCAGGCCCGCGCGCAGGATCACCTCGCCCGGATCGAGCAGGAGCACGATGCCCGCCGCACCGAGCTGGGCGTCGCCGACGAGCTGCGCGAGATCGAGGGCGTCACCACGCCCATGATGGTGGCGCTCGGCGAGAACGACGTGAAGTCCATCGAGGATCTGGCGGGCTGCGCCACCGACGACCTCGTCGGTTACACCGAGGGTCGCGGCCCCGAGGCCGTGCGCCACGCGGGTTATCTCGACGGGTTCGATCTGTCCCGCACCGAGGCCGAGGCCCTGATCATGGCCGCCCGCCTCAAGGCCGGCTGGATCGAGGCTCTGCCGGAGCCGGAGGCCGAGGAAGGTGCTGAAGAGGGTGCCGAAGACGGCACCGAGGGCGAGCAGACCGCCCCCGCCCAGGCCGAGGCCTGAGACTCTCGGCGGGCGGAGGCGCGGTGAGCGAGGTCGAGGCCAACCCGCCCGAGGGCGGACCGGAAGCCGAGGGGCTCGATGCCGGCCCCGGCCGCCGTGCGCCCGGGCGGACCTGCATCGTCACGCGCACCGCACAGGCGCCGGACGCGATGATCCGGTTCGTGCGTGGGCCGGATGGGCGGGTCGTGCCCGATCTGCGCGCCCGGCTGCCGGGCCGCGGCGCCTGGGTCAGCGCCCAGCGGGACACGGTCGCGACGGCCGTGCGGAAAAACCTGTTCGCACGGGCGTTCAAGGGGCCGGCCCCGGCCGATCCCGATCTGCCGGACCGAATCGCAGTCGGGCTGCGCGCAGATCTGCGGCAGGCCATCGCACTCGCTAACAAGGCGGGCTGCATCGTGGCAGGCTTCTCGAAGGTCGAGGCGGCGATCGGTGGCGATCCCCGCGCAGTTGCGGTGATCCACGCGTCTGAAGCCAGTGCGGACGGTCGGCGCAAGATCGCTTCGGCCTTGTACCGGCGCCACGGTGAAGCCATGTCAAGGATACCGATCATCGATGACCTGTCCGAAGATGAATTGGACATGGCCTTAGGTCGGGATCATGTGATACACGCTGCGCTCGTCGCAGGAGCCGGAGCCGCCGGCTGCCTGTCGCGTTGGCGTCGGCTACGCTCCTTCGAGGGCGCCGCCGCGGCGACCGGGGAGCCCGATCCAGCCCGAATCGGCGGGATCGACGAAGCCTCACGTTGACGACGCAGGAATGATCTGACTGGCGCCACCGGGCGTCGGTTCACGGGACGATGGAAACCCTCAGGGTTCAGGCTGAATGAGCGATACGAATAACCCGGGCGACAAGACTCTGAATCGGACTTCCCCGAAGCCGCTGTCCGTCAAGCGGCCGATCGAGGCGGGAACCGTGCGTCAGAGCTTCTCCCATGGCCGCTCCAAGCAGGTCGTGGTCGAGACGGTGAAGCGCCGCGTCATCGGCGCAGCGCCGGCCGCCCCGGCGCGTGAACCTGCACCGGCGCCGCGTCCGGCAGCCCCCGCGCCGACGACGCCACCGCCGCGTCCGGCCCAGCGGGCCGCCTCGGGTGTCGTGCTGCGCACCCTGAGCGAGCAGGAGAGTGCTGCCCGCGCAGCGGCGCTGGCCGATGCGCAGCGCCGCGAGGCCGAGGCACGCCGCAAGGCGGAAGCCGAGGTCGAGGCGCGCCGCAAGGAGGCCGAGGAGCAGGCCCGCCGCGAGCGCGAGGCCGCCGAGGCTCGCCGCCGCGAGGAGGAAGAGCGCAAGGCGGCCGCCGCGGAAGCCGCGCGCGCCGCCGAGGAGGCTGCCAAGCAGGCCGCCGCCGAGGCTTCGAAAGCGGCAGCCGCCGCGCCGGTTGCGGAGCCACCGGCGCCTGCGGCCTCTGCCCCTGCAGCCGCAGCCAGTCCGGCGCCTGCGCCTGCACAAGCCGCGGCGACGCCCGCACCCGCTCGCCCGGCCGCTGCTGCCGCTGCGCCGGCCCGCCCGGCGCCTGCGCGTCAGCCGGCTGGCGCTCGTGCGGCACCGGCCGCCACGGCCGCGCCTGCCCCGCGTCCGCCGCTGACACCGCGGCCGTCCACGGGTGAGCCGCGCAAGACCATCACGGCCGATTCGCGTAAGCCCCGCGACCTCAACTTCATGGCCCGCCCGGCCCCGGCGCCCGAGCCCGAGAAGAGCGCGACGCCGACCACGGCCGCACGTCCCGCCGGTGCCGGTGCGGCGGCACGCCCCGCCGGTCGCGCGACCCAGACCAACGAGGACGAGTCCGAGACCAAGCGGGTGATCCGCCGTCCCGGCATGCCGCTCAAGATCATCGCACCGCCCAAGACCCCGAAGTCGCCGGGCGGCGACCGCAACCGCGGCCGCCTGACCATCGCGACGGCCACGTCGGGTGAGGACGAGCGCACGCGCTCGGTGGCGTCGTTCCGCCGCCGCCAGCAGCGCATGAGCGGTCGCGGCCATGTCGAGCAGAAGGAGAAGCTGTCCCGCGAGGTGACGATCCCCGAGTCGATCACCATCCAGGAACTCGCCAACCGCATGTCGGAGCGGGCCGTAGACGTGATCCGGATGTTGATGAAGCAGGGCGAGATCCACAAGATCACCGACGTGATCGACTCGGACAGCGCGCAGCTCATTGCCGAGGAACTCGGCCACACCGTCCGCCGCGTCGCTGAATCCGACGTGGAAGAGGGTCTTTCGTCCGACGAGCCGGATCTGGAGGAGGATCTCGATCCGCGTCCGCCGGTGGTCACGATCATGGGTCACGTCGATCACGGCAAGACCTCGCTGCTCGACGCGATCCGCAAGGCGAACGTCGTGGACGGCGAGGCCGGCGGCATCACCCAGCACATCGGCGCCTATCAGGTTGCGTCGCCGTCCGGCGACATGATCACCTTCATCGACACCCCGGGCCACGCGGCGTTCACGTCGATGCGCGCTCGTGGCGCCAAGGTCACCGACATCGTCGTGATCGTGGTGGCGGCCGATGACGGCGTCATGCCTCAGACCATCGAGGCCATCCAGCACGCCAAGGCGGCCGGTGTCCCGATGATCATCGCGGTCAACAAGATCGACAAGCCGGATGCCAAGCCGGAGCGGGTTCGCACCGAGCTGCTCCAGCACGACATCCAGGTCGAGTCGATGGGCGGTGAAACCCTTGAATTCGAGGTCTCGGCCAAGACCGGCGACGGTCTGCCGGAGCTTCTGGAGGGTATCCAGATCCAGGCCGAGATCATGAACCTGCGCGCCAACGAGAAGCGCGACGGCGAGGGTACGGTCATTGAGGCGCAGCTCGATCGCGGGCGTGGTCCCGTGGCGACGGTTCTGGTCCAGCGCGGCACCCTGTTCACCGGCGACATCGTCGTGGCAGGCGCCGAGTGGGGCCGCGTCCGCGCCCTGATCGATGACCTCGGCGATAACGTGCAGTACGCCGGGCCTTCGGTTCCGGTGGAGGTGCTGGGCTTCAACGGCACGCCCGATGCCGGCGACCGCGTGACCGTGGTCCCGAGCGAGGCGCGCGCTCGTGAGGTTACCGAGTACCGCGCCCGTCAGAAGCGCGAGCGCCAGAATGCGCGTACCGGCGGTGCCAACCGCTCGCTGGTCGACATGATGCGCGACCTCAAGGAAGGCGCCGGCCGCAAGGAGCTGCCGGTCGTCATCAAGGGCGACATGCAGGGCTCCGTGGAGGCGATCTCGGGTGCCCTGGAGAAGCTCGGGAACGACGAGGTCGCGGCTCGCATCCTCCTGGCGGGCGTTGGCGGCATCACTGAGTCGGACATCACCCTGGCGCAGGCCTCGAAGGCGGTGATCATCGGCTTCAACGTGCGTGCCCTCAAGGAGGCCCGTGAGGCCGCCGAACGGGGCGGCATCGAGATCCGCTACTACAACATCATCTACGACCTCGTGGACGACATCAAAGCCACGCTGTCGGGCATGCTGCCGCCGACCCTGCGGGAGGAGCGCCTCGGCGAGGCGACCATCCAGGAGGTGTTCGAGGTCTCGAAGGTGGGCAAGGTCGCGGGTTGCCGCGTTCAGGACGGCATCGTGGAGCGCGGCGCCTATGTCCGCCTCATCCGCGACAGCGTGGTGATCCACGAGGGCAAGCTGAAGACGCTCAAGCGCTTCAAGGACGACGCGAAGGAAGTCACCTCCGGCCAGGATTGCGGTATGGCCTTCGAGAACTTCGAGAACATGCGCGCGGGTGACACGATCGAGTGCTACCGGGTCGAGGAGATCCGCCGCACCCTCTGAGAACCCGGGCTCATCCGGTCAGGGCGGCCGCGGCACCTGCCGCGGCCGTCTTTTCTTTTTTCAGGACGTGAGCCGGCCACCTGCGGGGCGCCGGCCCGAGACAGAATGGCCCAGAAACCGACCGCCACCGGCCCCTCGCACCGTCAGCAGCGCGTGGCCGAACTCATCCGTCATGCGCTCGCCGAGGTGCTTCAGCGCGGCGACATCCAGGACCCTGTGCTCGGCACGCATGTCGTGACCGTGCCGGAGGTGCGGATGTCACCCGACCTGAAGCTCGCCACCGCCTACGTGATGCCGCTCGGCGGCGTCGACGAGGCGCCGGTGATCGCTGCCCTGGAACGGCACCGGAAGGTGCTGCGCCAGGAGGTGGCACGGCGGGTGAACCTGAAATTCGCGCCGGAGCTGCGTTTCCGGCGCGACGAGACTTTCGACGAGGCGGCGCGGATCGACCGCCTGCTGCGGGACGAGCGCGTGCAGCGCGACCTCGATCACGGCCAGGACGGCGACGAGCAGGACGGCGACGAACCGGAGACCGGGCCGGGGCATTGACCCCGAAAACCGAACGAGAATGGGACGGGGCATGACCCCGGGGGACACGAGGACATGACGGTTTCCATCGAAGATCATCCGCAGGGCGAGCGCCCGGCCGGCAGCTCGGCCGGCGAGCGCCGGCCCCCGGAGGGCCGTCGCCCGCAGCGTGGACCGCGCCCCGACCGCCCCAAGCGCCAGGACGTGTCGGGCTGGGTGATCCTCGACAAGCATGTCGGCATGACCTCGACCCACGCGGTCGCGGTGGTGAAGCGTGCCTTCAACGCCAAGAAGGCCGGCCATGCCGGCACCCTCGATCCGCTGGCCTCCGGCATCCTGCCGATCGCGCTCGGCGAGGCGACCAAGACCGTTCCCTTCGTGATGGACGGCCGCAAGGCCTACCGGTTCACGGTCCAGTGGGGCGTTGAGACCGACACGGACGACGCCGAGGGCCGTCCTGTGGCGAACAGCGAAGCCCGGCCGGATCGCGCCGCGGTCGAGGCCGCGCTGCCGGCCTTCGTGGGCGCCATCGAGCAGGTGCCGCCGCGCTACTCGGCGATCAAGATCCAGGGCGAGCGCGCCTATGATCTCGCCCGGGAAGGCGAGATCGTGGAACTCGTGGCTCGTCCTGTGCAGATCGACCGGCTCGCCGTGATCGAACATGACGGCGAGCGGACCGTGATCGAGGCCGAGTGCGGCAAGGGCACCTATGTCCGCGCGCTCGCCCGGGATCTCGGCCGGATGCTCGGTTGCTACGGCCACGTGGCGGCTCTGCGTCGGACCCGCGTGGGACCGTTCTCCGAAGCCGAATCCTGCCCGGTCGCCACTCTGTCGGAAGGCACCCCCGAGGCGGCGCTCGCTTATCTGCGCCCGGTGGAGACGGCACTCGACGCGATCCCGGAGGTCGCGGTGTCCCGGGATCTCGGCCTGCGCCTGATGCGTGGCCAACCGGTGATCCTGCGCGGCCGGGACGCCCCCGTGGAGGGCAAGGCTTTCGCCACCTGTGCCGGCATCCTGGTTGCCGTCGGCGATGTCGAGCGCGGCGAGCTGGTGCCGCATCGGGTGTTCCACCTCGGTGGAACGGCACCGGGCCGCGGGGTGTAACGCCGACGCCGCATCCCCGATCGAGCCGCAGCGATTCCCCTTTCCCCCGCCGGGAGAAGGGTTGTCGCGCAGCACACCGGCCAGGCTGCGATCCGAGCCGCCCGCAGGCACCTCAGTCCACCTGGGCGGATGCGCGCAGGCGGAACGAACCTCAGCGATAAGACTTTGGCCCCGGCGGGTGATCCGGGGGAATGATGGACGAGCTGGCGTGCGACGTCGCGGTGGTCGGCGCCGGAACGGCGGGGCTGGCCGCCTATCGCGCCGCCACCGAAGCCGGCGCCCACGCCGTCCTGATCGAGCGTGGCCCCGGCGGCACGACCTGCGCGCGGGTCGGTTGCATGCCCTCCAAACTGCTGATCGCCGCCGCGACCGCCGCCCATGCGGCGCGTAACACCGATCTGTTCGGAATTCGCGTGCGGGAGGTCGCCGTGGACGGACCCGCCGTGCTGGCGCGCCTTCGCGCCGAGCGCGACCGCTTCGTCGGCGGCGTCCTTGAGGGCCAGGACGATCTGCCGGAAGAGGCGCGCATCCGCGGCAGCGCCCGCTTCGAGGACGCCGGGACGCTCGCAGTCGGAGAGGGCCTGCGGGTCCGCTTCCGGGCCGCCATCGTCGCCACGGGATCGAGCCCGATCGTGCCGCGGCCCCTGCGCGGCCTCGGCGATCGCCTTCACACCACCGATACCCTGTTCGAGATGCCCGATCTGCCGGACTCGCTGGCCATCCTGGGGGCCGGCGCCGTCGGGATCGAGATCGCGCAGGCGATGGCCCGGCTCGGCGTCGCCGTCACGGTGCTCGACGCGGGCGATACCATCGCGGGGCTGAGCGAGCCACATCTCACCCGCCAAGCGGCCGGGATCTTCGGCGCCGAGCTGGACCTGCATCTCGGCGCCACGCTGGTGAGCGCGGAGCCGGAGGGTGACGGGGTCCGTCTCGACTGGACCGATCGCCAGGGCTGCGGGCAGGTGACGCGGGCCGCGCGGGTGCTGGCCGCCGCCGGCCGTGCGCCGAACCTGGACGACCTCGATCTCCCCGCGGCCGGCCTGCGCCTCGGCGCGGATGGCGTCCCGGACTTCGACCACAGCACCCAGGTCTGCATCGGAGCGCCGGTCCTGATCGCGGGTGATGCCGATGCCTGGCGGCCGGTGCTCCACGAGGCGAGCCGCCAGGGCAGGATCGCCGGCGCCAACGCCGCCGCCCTGGCGTCCGGGCGGCCGGTCCAGGCGGTGGCGCCCTGGACGCGCCTCGCCATGGTGTTCACCCATCCGCAGGCCGCCGCCATCGGTGCCCCCTACGATCCGGATGCTGACAACTGCGTGATCGGCGCGATGGATTTCTCCGATCAGGGCCGCGCCCGCGTTGAAGGACACAACCAGGGCGGCATCCGGATCTGGGCCGATCGGGACGGGCGACTGCTCGGTGGCGAGATGCTCGGCCCCGCCGTGGAGCACCTCGCCCACCTCCTCACCTACGCGGTCGCGGACGGGCTGACGGCCCGGGATGTGATCGAGCGGCCGATTTACCATCCCACAGTTGAAGAAGCGCTGAAGACCGCTCTGACCGACATGGCACGGACGAAAAACCAGTGCTGATCAAGTCGCGATCCCGAGCATTGCGCTCGGCCCATCTCACCGCCATACCCGTTCGATGAGCTGATTGGGTTCCTGATGCCGCCGAGTCCGGCCGACGACAGCACGATTGACCTCGATGTGCTCGCACCCGACGCGATCGACCGCCTGGATCAGGGGGTAATCGGTCTGGATGCCGCCGGCGCGGTGGTGGCCTTCAGCGAGGGCGCGAGCGTGCTTTCGGGCTTCGCGCGCGAGGCCGTGCTCGGACGCGACTACTTCCGCGACGTGATGCCCGGGGCCAACGTCCCGAATTTTCGGGGGCGCTTCCTCGCGGGCGCACGCCGCGGCGCCCTAAACGAGCGCTTCGACTACGTGTTCGGCCGGGTGCCGCAGCCGCTGCGGGCTCGAATCCACATGCGCCATGGGATCATGGCGGGCGGTCCGCCGGTGACGTGGCTGACGATCGATCCGCTCGAGAGCCTGGGTGCCGGCCAGTCCCGGGAAGCGGTCCTGGCGGCGATCGGGCGTCGGGTCCGGGCCGAGCCGGTGGATGCCAGCCTGTGCGAGCGCGAGCCGATCCATATCCCGGGCTCGATCCAGCCCAACGCCGTGATGCTGGCGGCCGATGTCAGCACCCTGATGGTGCTCGCCTACTCGGCCAACATCGATGAGATCGTCGATCCGATCGTTCCGCCCCTGGCGGGGCGCCCCCTCGGGGAGATCCTGCCCGCACCCTTCGTCGAGACCGTCCGGCGTCGGCTGGCGGACCAGACGCTGGATGACGGCCGCTCGGTTCGCGCCCGGCTCACCCTGCCGGGCCGCGACGCGACCTATTATGCGGTCGCCCACGCTCATGCCGGACGCGTGATCGTCGAGCTGGAGCTGGAGCCGGACTCGGCCGCCGATTTCGCCACCGCCAGCCAGGTCGATACGGAACTCGCCGTCGGACGCCTGCGCGCGGCCGAGACCCTGGCGGATGCCGCCCGGATCGCCGCCCTGGAGATCCGCGCGCTCACCGGCTTCGAGGCGGTGCTGGTCTATCGGTTCGACGTGGACTGGAACGGCGAGGCGGTGGCCGAGGACAAGGCGCGCGACTGGTCGCGCAGCCTGCTCGGCCTGCGCTTCCCTGCCTCCGACATCCCCGCCCAGGCCCGCGCGCTCTACACCAAGGCCAAGAGCCGCTTCGTAATCGACCGCGACAGCGTACCGGTGGGGCTGGTGTCGGCCGCGGGCGCCGGCAACGGCCCGATCGACCTGACCTTCGCCCAGCACCGGACGCTGTCGCCGATCCACCTCGAGTATCAGCGCAACCTCGGCGTGAACGGCTCGATGTCGATCTCCATCATGGTCGAAGACCGGCTCTGGGGCCTGATGATCGGGCATCATCGCCGCCCGCATTACGTCACGCCCGAGACCCGCTCGGCCGCCACCGTGCTGACCGATGCCTTCGCCATGCGGGTACAGGAGATCGAGTCGCGCCGGCTCTGGGCCGAGCGGCAGGCGCATCTCGATGTCGAGGGCCGCCTGGTGCGCCGCTTGACCCGCTCCGACGACTTCGTGGGCGCCCTGACGGACGGCGGGACGACGCTGCTCGATCTGTTCAGCGCCACGGGCGCCGGCATCGTCTCGGGTGGGCAGGTCACGCTGATCGGCCGTACGCCCCCGGCGGATCTGGTGACGGCGATCGCGAACTGGCTGCAGGCGCAGGTCCCGGCAGGAGAGTTCAGCTACAGCAGCATCAGCTTCACGGCCGATTATCCGGACGCGGCGCCGCATCGCGAGATCGCCAGCGGGTTGCTCGCGACCTTCGTGGATCAGTCGCGCGAGAACCTGCTCCTCTGGTTTCGCCCCGAGGTGCCCAGCACGGTCACGTGGGGCGGTGATCCGCGTAAGCCGGTGCTCGCCGGCAGCGGCCCGGTGGCGGTGCTGCCGCGGCGCTCGTTCGAGCGCTGGGTCGAGGAGCGGACCGGCTTCGCGGCTCCCTGGGCCGAGTGGCAGATCCAGCTCGCTGGCTCCCTCGCGGAGGCGGTGGAGGGCGTGGTGCTCCGCCAGCGCCGCAAGATCGACGAGCTGACCGGCCTGCTCGCCGAGAAGGAGCGGCTGCTGGAGCAGAAAGATCTGCTCACGCGGGAGATCGACCACCGGGTCAAGAACTCCCTGCAGATCGTCTCGGCCTTCCTGCAGATGCAGCGTCGCCAGATCTCCGACGGCGAGGCCCGTCAGGCTTTCGCCGATACTTCGGCGCGGGTGATGAGCGTCGCCCGGGTGCACGATAGCCTGTACCAAGCCGAGCGCGTGGACGAGGTCGATCTCGGTCAGACCCTCGAGAGCCTGTGCAACGACCTCGCGGAACTCGCGGGCGAGGGCCATGCGGTCGATCTTACCGCCGAGCCGGGCCTGATGGTGCCCTACCGCAAGGCGGTGGCGCTGTCGCTCATCGCCACGGAACTCGTGACCAACGCCTTCAAGTACGCGGCCAAACCAGCCGGCGGCGGCCGCGTCGAGGTCAGCGTCTCGGCCTCCGGCCCCGGCGCGGTGCAACTGCGCGTCTGCGACGATGGCGCCGGCCTGCCCGATGACTGGGCCAACGCGAAGGCCCGCGGCGGCAAGGGTTCGGGGCTCGGCATGAAGCTGATCCGGGCGATGCTCGATCAGATCAACGCCCGGCTCGACGTCGCCAACAATCCTGGCGCCTGCTTCACGATCACCGCGTGAGCCCCGCCAACCCGATCCGGCGCGACGGCCTGCACGCGCGTCTCCGTGCGGCCACCGACCCGGCGCACCGGGCGTTGGAAGCCGGCCTCGATTGGCAGGCGCGGGTGGCGACGCTCGCGGGCTATCGCGACCTGCTGGCCCGGCTTCACGGTTTCCACGCCACCTGGGAGCACGCGATCGGCACGCAGCTCGCCGACGAGCCGTTCCTGGCGCCGCGGCGGCGCCTGGCACGCCTGGCGGCCGATCTCCACCATCTCGGCCTCGCCCCGGCGGCGATCGCAGCGCTGCCACGGCCCGGTTCTGTCCCGCTCCTTGGTCCCGCCGCGGCGACCGGGGCGCTCTACGTGCTGGAGGGCTCGACCCTAGGCGGCCAGCTGATCGGCCGGCACATCGCGGGCCTGCATGGCCTCAGTGAGACGGGGCTTACCTATTACCGCGCCCACGGCCCGCGAACCGGGGCGATGTGGTCCGCCTTCCGGATACGCCTCGACGCATTCGGCGATGATGCGGAGGCGGAGGCTGCGCTGATCGGTGCGGCGGTGGCGACCTTCGCGGCAATGCGGACATGGCTCTGTGCGCCGCACGGGGTGCCGGCCGCGGGCTGACCCCACCGGGTCATCGGCCCACCAACGCGTCCCGCTCCGCCTTCAGGTGGACGATCAGCCGCTCGGCGAAGCGGCTCGTCGGCCGACCGGCCGGGCGCAGCAGCAACGTCTCGATCTGCAACGCGGGCCGGATTGATCATGCCGATCCTGCATCGACGCGCGCCCTTCGGGCATTTGACGGCATCGGCCGAAGCGGCTGTCAATGTCGGCCCAATCCAGCCCGTGAAGGTTCGTCGATGCTCGCCCTTGCCCTCTCCGCCCTGCTCGCTGTCCTGGCGGGCGCCGGTCTCGTCGTGCAGCAGATCCTGAACGCGAACCTGCGCACCGGGCTCGCATCGGCATCCTGGGCGGGGGTGGCCAGCTATACGGTCGGCCTCGCCTGCATGGCGCTTCTGGCTGCCGTCCTGCGCGATCCCATCCCAGCCACGAGCGTGGCTGGGCGCATCCCCTGGTGGACCTGGAGCGGTGGGCTGTTCGGCGCGCTCTTCATCGGGCTTGCGATTCTGCTGGTCCCGAAGCTCGGCGCCGCGACCTTCTTCGCCCTGCTGGTGACGGGCCAGATGCTCGCCTCGGTGCTCTTCGATCAGATCGGCCTGCTCGGCCTCGCGCAGCGGCCCATCGACCTGCCGCGCCTCCTCGGGGTCGGGCTCCTGATCGGCGGCGTCGTGCTGATTCGCCGGTAGGGAGCTTACGATGTTTCGGCCAGCAGCCCGTCCACGAAGGTCGCGAGACCCGTCCGGCGGGCGCGCTTCAGCCGCTCGGCCGCGAGGATCCCCTGCAGGGCCCGGAAGGCGTTCTGCAGGTCGTCGTTGACGATGACGTAATCGTACTCGACCCAGCGCTGGATCTCGGTCCGGGCGTTGGCGAGGCGCTTCTCGATCGTCTCGGCCGAATCCTCGGCCCGGCGCTCCAGGCGCTGGCGCAGCTCCGCCAGGCTGGGCGGCAGGATGAAGATCGTCACCACGTCCTGGGCGAGTTTGGCGCGCACCTGCCGCGTGCCCTGGTAGTCGATGTCGAAGATCATGTCCCGGCCGGCGCCCAGCACCTTCTCCACCGGGCGGCGGGGTGTCCCGTAGAAATTGCCGTGGACCTCGGCCCATTCGAGCAGGTCGTCGCGGGCGCGCAGGTCCTCGAAGGCCTCGCGTTCGATGAAGTGGTAGTGCCGGCCATCGATCTCGGAGGGGCGCCGGGCCCGGGTGGTCACCGAGATCGACAGGTCGAGTGCCCAGGCGGGGTCCTGCGCCACCGCCCGCGTGAGCGTGGTCTTGCCTGCCCCGGAGGGCGAGGACAGGATCAGGATCAGCCCGCGCCGGGCGATGGTGTCGGAGACGGTTCCGGCCGGCTCGGTCATCGGCGTGGCTCTGCGGTGTTGCGCATCCGTACCCTCACGTCACTCGATGTTCTGGACCTGCTCGCGGAACTGCTCGACCACGGCCTTCAGGTCGAGCCCGATCCGCGACAGGCTGATGTCGTTGGCCTTGGCGCACAAAGTGTTGGCCTCGCGGCCGAATTCCTGAGCCAGAAAATCCAGGCGCCGGCCGACCGCACCGCCGGCGGCCAAAAGCTCGCGGGCGCTGTCGAGATGGGCCCGGAGCCGGTCGAGCTCCTCGCGCACGTCGGCCTTGCCGGCGAGCAGCATCGCCTCCTGATGGAGCCGGTCCGGGTCGAGGCCGGTGCCGCCCAGCGCCGCGACGGCCGCCTCCAGCCGGGCGCGAACCGCCTCGGGCTGCCGGGCGGGGTTGTCCTCGGCGGCCTGGGTCAGCGCGGCGATCCGGTCGATCTGGGCGGTGACGACCTGTTGCAGCTGGCGCCCTTCGGAGCCGCGCGCCGCAACGAGATCCGTTACCAGCCGGACCGCCCCTTCGGTCAGGTCCTGGCTGAGTGCATCGCTGTCGGCCGTCTCGTCCTCGACCTCGACGACGCCGCGCAGGCCGAGCAGCCCGTCCATCGTGGCGGGGGCCATGCCGTCGGGGACCGGCACCCGCGCCACCGCCTGCGCGAGGCCCGCCAGAAGCGCCTGATTGATTCGCACGCGCGCGGCCGTCTCGGGCTTGGTCAAGGTAAGAGACAACTGGCACTGGCCGCGGGTGAGCGCCTTCTGGAGCGCGGCACGGGCGGCCTCGCCCGGCCCGTCCTGGCCGGCCGGCACCCGGACGCGCACCTCGAGGCTGCGCCCGTTGACGCTGCGGACCTCCCAGGCCCAGTGCACCGGCCCGGTGGTGCCCGCCGCCCGGGCAAAGCCGGTCATGCTCGCGATCTGGGCCAAGGCGAACCCCGTTGCGGTGAAGATCGGCGCCTGTAGCACGGATCGTCCCACCGGGAAGAGGCGCCAGCCGGGTTCTTCCGGAGTAAACGACCCTCAAGCATAGGGGAGTGGCCGGATCCTGCTCAGCGGCGCGGACCGGGCCCTGGTGGGTGTCCTTCGTCCCTCAACGCCGGCCCTTGGGCGCGGGCGTCGGCGCCGTGAGCGCCGGCACGGACTTCGGCGAGCCCAGATCGTAGCTGCGGTTCTTCAGCGGATCCAGCCGTGTGCCCTCGGAGGCGTCGAAGGCCCGGCTGCCCGGCGTGCCGGTTTCGAGGAAGGCCGCGTTCGTGCTTCCCCCGTTGTCACCGGGCGCATAGGCCGAGGCCCGGCCCGGCGTCGCCGGATCGGGGCCCGGCTCGACCTTGTCGACGGCGTCCGGCGGCGCCTGCCGGCTCTTCTCCACCGCCCGCCAGCGGGCGACGTTGCGCTGGTGCGCCTCCAGCGAATCCGCGAAGGCGTGGCCGCCGGTGCCGTCCGCCACGAAGAAGAGGTCCTTGGTGCGGGACGGGTTGGCCACCGCCTCCAGGGCGGCTTTGCCCGGATTGGCGATCGGGCCCGGCGGCAGGCCCTCGATCACGTAGGTGTTGTAGGGGGTCGGTCGGTCGATCTCGGAGCGCATGATTCCGCGGCCCAGCGTGCCGCGCCCGCCCACGAGGCCGTAGACGATCGTCGGGTCCGATTGCAGCTTCATCCGCTTGTTCAGGCGGTTGATGAACACGCCCGCCACCCGCGGCCGCTCGTCGGCCCGGCCGGTTTCCTTCTCGACGATGGAGGCGAGAGTGACCATCTCGGCCGGTGTCCGCACGGGCACGTCGGCGCTGCGGCGCAGCCAGATCTGGTTCAGCACCTCGCGCTGCTTCGTCTTCATCAGGTCGACGATCTTCTGGCGCGTCGCGCCGCGTTCGAACTTGTAGGTGTCGGGCAGGAGCGAGCCCTCCGGCGGAATCTCGTTGATCTCGCCGGTGAGCACGTCATTTTCATTGAGCCGCGCCACGATCTGCTCGGAGGTCAGGCCCTCCGGGAAGGTGATGGCGTGCTGGACCTGCCGGCCGGTGGCGATCGTGTCGAGCGCGTCGGCGATGCTGGCATGGGCCTTGAACATGTACTCGCCGGCCCGGAGCGCCGGGCGTCCGCCGAAGCGGGCGGCGAACTCGAACAGGCCGGTATGGTCGATCACGCCCTCGCGCTTCAGAGCGTCGGCGATCTCGCCGGTGCCGCTGGGCGGAATCACCACGACCTTGTCGGCCGCAAGCGGCCCCGCCTCGCGCACCTGCCGCTGGAACAGCGTGATGCCGATCATCGCCGCGATGGCGATGACCACCGCGAAGGTCAGCGCGCCGCTGACGACGCCGACGAAGCTGCCGCGCTCACGCTCGGGGCGCTCCGGGGGCGGCGGGGCGACGGTCGGCTTGATCGCCTCGCTGGGCGAGCGCGGCGAAAGCCGCTGCGGCAGGGCGGGCTCGTCCGTCGGATCCCGCACGATGCGTTCGGGCGCGGACGTCTTTGAGCGGCGGAAGAACATCGGGATCCTGTCTGGGTCCGCGCGACCCGTCACGCGTCGCGGGCCGGGATCGGCTGCCAGCAACCGGGTGCGCACGTCGAGGCTTGAGACCCTAGTCGGGTTTGTGGCGAAAATGCCGTTCCGCGGCATCGAAGGGCCGGATCGCCGCCATCGGACCGGGCCGTCAGCCGGGCGGTTGGCAGGTCACGCACAGGAAGGTCGAGCGGTTGGCCTGCACGATGCGGGTGATGGCGCCGCCGCATCCGGGCCGGGTGCAGGCGAGGCCGACCCGGTCGTACACCCGGAAGGCGTGCTGGAAGGCCCCCGAACTGCCGTCGGTGTGGGCGTAGTCGCGCAGCGTCGAGCCGCCGGCCTTCACGGCCGCCTCCAGCACCTGCACGATCGCCTTGGCCAGGGTGTTGGCCTTCGGGGCGGGCCGCCCGTCGGGCCGGGCGAGGGTTCCGGCCGGGGTCTCGGGATGCAGGCGCGCCCGGTGGAGGGCCTCGCAGACGTAGATGTTGCCGAGCCCCGCGATCAGGCTCTGGTCGAGCAAGGCGGCCTTCAGCGGCGTGATCTTGTGGCGGAAGAGCCCGGCGATCACCGCGCCGGTGAGCCCGTCCAGGGGCTCGACACCCATCCGGGCGAAGTGGCGGCAGGTTTCGAGATCGCGGCTTGGGACGAGGTCCATGAAGCCGAAGCGGCGCGCGTCGTTGTAGGTGACGGTGGCGCCGGTGCTCATGGCCATCACAACGTGGTCGTGCTTGGGCGTGCCCTGCGCGCCCTCCAGGTAGAAATCCCCCGGCGATAAATTGCTGCCGTCGGGCAAGGCCACATCGAACCGGCCGCTCATGCCGAGATGCATGATCAGCGTCTCCCCGGAATCGAGGCCGGCGGCGAGGTACTTCGCCCGGCGCGCGAGCCCGGTCACGGTGCGGCCCTCCAGCCGGGCGGCGAAGCGCTCGGGGAAGGGGAAGCGCAGGTTGGGCCGGCGCAGGGTGACGCGGCTGAACCGGGCCCCGACCATGGCAGGCTCCAGCCCCCGCCGCACCGTCTCGACCTCGGGAAGCTCCGGCATCTCACTCGCGGCTCGCGGCGCCTCGTGCGCCAGATGTCGGATATCGGCGGGATCGGCCGAGGCCGCAACGGCTTGGCCCCGCGCGGTTTGCCGCTCCTCAGCGCCGCCGCAGCCGGACGTAGAGTGCGCCGCCGCCGCCATGGTGGCGCGCGGCCTCCTCGAAGCCCAGCACGATGCCGTGAAGGTCCGGCCCCCGCAGCCAGTGCGGTACGCTGCGGCGGAGCACGCCGCGCTCGGCGA
The DNA here is from genome assembly GCF_022829605.1 of Methylobacterium sp. E-065. Taxonomy (GTDB): domain Bacteria; phylum Pseudomonadota; class Alphaproteobacteria; order Rhizobiales; family Beijerinckiaceae; genus Methylobacterium. The sequence goes on from NZ_JAKSYD010000122.1 coordinate 34,196, forward strand.
ACGCCTCTCCGTAACGTGAGCCGCCCTTGCCGGTGACGACCAGCACATAGGCATGTCCGGCGGCCCGGGCCCGGAGCAGGAAGCCCGTCAGCGCGGCATGCGCCTCGGCCTGCACCATCCCGTGCAGATCGATCCGCGCGTCGATGGCGAGCCGGCCCCGGCGCAGACCGACCTTCGCGGTCCGCTCCAGCCCGGCACTCGGAACGTGGCTCTGAGGCGGCGCCTGGTAGGGCAGGGCGGTGGCGGGACGCGGCGGCTCCGAAGCCGGTTTGGGCGGGGGCTTCTTGGCGCGCGGCTTTTTCGCGCTCGGCGGCGCGGTCGGCTTCAGGATCGGGGCCGTCAGCGCCGGCATCGTGGCGGTCGCAGGCACCGGGGCGGGGACCGCCTCGGGAATCGGCGTGGCGCGGCCCGGCAGCGGCGTCACCAGCTTGGCGATCGCGTCCCAGAGCCGGGTCTCCCCGGCGCTGAGGCGGCGCCCGCGGCGGGGCGGCCTCATCGGGCGCTCCCGCCCGGCATGGCCTTCGGCAGAAGCACCACGAAGCCGATCGCGTCGCGCAGGTTCCCGGCCACGATGCCGGCCTGCGCGCCGGTCCCGACGAACAGATCGCCCCGGGCCGGGCCGACGATCGCCGAGCCCGTATCGGCCGCGATCACGAGGCGCCCGGCCTCGCCCGGCGCCGCACCCGGAAGCGGCCCCGCGAGCCAGAACGGCAGCCCGTAGCGCCACAGAGACGCGTCCACCGCGAGGCTGCGGCCGGGGCTGAGCGGCGCGTTCGCGGCCCCCGGCGGCCCGAGGGCCGGATCCTCGATCGGGGCGAGGCGGAAGAAGATGTAGGAGGCGTTCGCCCGGATCAGGCGCTTGGCGATATCGGGGTGATCGCGCAGCCAGCCGGTCCAGCGGGCCAGCGTCAGGCCTTCCAGGGGCAGATGCCCCTCCTGCACGATCAGCTTGGCCACCGCCGTGTAGGGCCGCCCGTTGCGCCCGTCGTACAGCACCCGCACCGCGCGTCCGTCGGGCAGGCGCACGCGCCCGGAGCCCTGGACCTGAAGGAGCAGCAGATCGACCGCGTCGCGCAGCCACAGGATCGGTCGCGCCTGCGCGCCGAGGGCTCCGTCCTCGATGGCGGCGCGGTCAGGGTAGGGGCCGAACCCGTCCGCGGTGGCGCGGGCGGCGCGCAGGGATGGATCGAGACCGGGTCGGGTCTCGCCGGGGCCGAGGGACACGAGGTCGTCGGGTCGGGCGAGGACCGGCGTCGGAAAGTCCGGTCCCGGATCGAGCGAGCCCACCAGCTCGGGTTCGAAATAGCCGGTGAGGAAGCCGGTCTGGCCGGCACCCGCGCGGTCGATGCGGAAGGCGTCGAAGCGATCCCGGAAGAACGCGGCCGCGTCCGGCACATCCCCTTTCGCCGCCGCACAGGCCTCGGCGAGTGCGGCTGCGTCACCGGCGATCCCGGCGGGCTGCGGCAGAGCCGGCGCCGGGGCGACGCAGACCCGGCGGAACGCGTCCAGGGCTGCGGCAACGTCCTGTCCGGGAAAACCCGGAAGGGCCTCGATGGAGATCGGTGTCAGGGTTGCGCCGCCGACCACGGCCGGCGCGGCGGCCGATACTCCTGTCGGAGCCATCGCCAAAAGGGCAGCCGTGACGGCTCCGGGCCAGGTGCGCGGGATCGTCACGATGCAGCTATCAAGCGGTCAGGCGCCGGCCTCGGTGGCCACGAGCTGCCAGTTCGGGTCGCGCGAGCCGAGGGTCCGCGCAAAGGTCCAGACATCGGGCACCTCGACCACGGTCTCGGCGCTGCCATCCACCACCTTGCCCTCGGCATTGCGGGTGGCGGTGATGAGGTTCGACAGGAACCGTACAGTGATCTGCGCGACCCGATTGCGCACCTCGACCGCCACGATCTCGGCCTTGTCGATCGACACGAAGGTGGTCTCCAGGGTCTGCCGGTTGCGCTCGCGCTCCGCGATCGCCCGCTCGAACGCCTCGCCGACCTCCTTGGACAGGAGCCCGCGCAGGGTCTTCCGGTCGCCCTTGGCGAAGGCGATCATGATCGCTTCGTAGGCCGACTTGGAGCCCTCCAGGAACGCGCGCGGATCGAAGCCCGGCTCGGCCTGGGCACAGGCTTCGAGGCCCCGGGCGACCTCGGAGCCGGGCTCGGCGATTCCGCGCCAGTCGCGCGACGCCGGAGCGGCGGCCGGGGGCGGGGCCGCTCGGTCGGCGCCCGGCAGGCGCACGACGTTGTCGCCCTCGCTGCGCGCCTGCGGCTCGGTGCGGCTGCGGTCGACCGGCTTGAACGGCGAGCGTTCCGCGCCGGTCTTCTGGCCCAGCACCGAGCGCAGACGCCAGATCACGAAGACCGCAAGCGCGAGGAAGATGATCGTCGTAACGTCGAAACTGTCCTGCATCACCGATCCGATGGTGGCCGCGGCGCGACCCTGGGCCCCTTGCTCAGGTCGCGCGCACTGCGACGCCGGCAAAGCGCGCATAATCCTGGCGACTCATATCTGACCAACGCGCCGGGAGCGAGCCGGTTATACCCGCGCATCCCGAACCCGCGATCAGGTTCCGATATGGGTCACGGCGGCCGCCGCGGCCAGCGCCCCGCCAGCTCGCGCGACCAGCTCGCTTGTCCAGGCCCGGCGCCCGTGTTAGCGGCCCTGCCGTTCGGGGCAGTTCCGCGGCGCGATCCAGCGGCACCCGCTGAGACAACCCGCGCCGGCTCCGCCGGCCGATCGAGAGGGAAAATCCGCATGGCCGATTCACCGGCAGCGAACGGCAACGGCGGCGGCATGCCGCAGGGCGATATGCCGATGATCAACGCCCTGGCGCAGTACACGAAGGATCTCTCCTTCGAGAATCCGAACGCGCCGCGCTCCCTGCAGCCCAAGGAGGGCCAGGGGCCGCAGATCAACATCCAGGTCAACGTCAACGCGTCGCAGCTCTCGGAGACGGACTTCGAGGTCGAGCTCAAGCTCGATGGCGACGCCAAGATCCAGAGCGAGGTTCTGTTCGCGTTCGAGGTGACCTATGCGGGCGTGTTCCGCCTGCAGAACATCCCGGCCGACCAGATCCATCCGGCCGTGATGATCGAGTGCCCGCGCCTGCTGTTCCCCTTCGCCCGCCAGATCGTGGCCGAAGCGGTGCGCAACGGCGGCTTCCCGCCGCTCTACATCGATCCGATCGACTTCGTCGGCCTGTACCGGCAGAAGGTCATGGAGCAGCAGGGCGCGCAGGGCCCGCTCGACTCCTGAGCCTCCGACCGGTGTCGTGACCCCCAGTGGCCCTTCAGCGGCCACCGGACCCACGATAGGCCGCGGCCAACGCGCGCAGCGCGTCCGCGGCCGGCCCCCGCAAGGGGCGCGCGTGCAGCATGATCCGGGTGAGCGGGAGTTCGGGTAGGCCGAGACGGTCGCCGCATTCCACCACCCCGGCCGGCGCCGTGCTCGGTGCCAGCGCTGCCACCGCGAGTCCAGCCGCCACGGCGGCACCGATTGCCGCCACGCCACCGCCGACGAACACCTCCCGCCAAGGCAGGCCGGCCGCGTCGGGGGCCGCCTCGGCCGTCATCCGGACATTGCAGGAACTTGCCAGGGTGGCGAGCGGCAACGGCCGTCCCGACTCCTGGAAAGCGAGCCCGGTCGCGTCGTCGTCGGAAGCGGCTTCTGGTTTCCGTTTCAAGGCGCTCTGCGGCCGGTTTCGCCTTCGGGCCCCACTATCTCAGCATCGCGCGGGACGCGGATCTGGTGGTGATCCAGATCACCGCCAATGCGACCCGCACGATCGACCAGAAGCGTGCCCTCTACGCGGCCATCGCCCGCAACCTCGCGGATAACCCCGGGGTGAAGCCCGGCAACGTGTTCGTCAATCTGGTCGAGGTCTCGCCAGAAAACTGGTCATTCGGCGACGGACTTATGCAGGACGGGCCGCCCATGTGACGGAGGGCAGGCTTGACCGCACGGGTGCCACGGCTCAGTTCGGGCACCCCTTGCAGTTTCGCCGGTCGGAATGTCTCCCACAACGCATCTTGCCTTCATCAACGTCTTCATCGGCGACATCCAGGGCGGTCTCGGCCCGTTTCTCGGAACCTGGCTGGCCGAGGCGGCCTCATGGAGTCCGGCGCGGGTCGGCTTCGTCATCACGCTGGTCGGGTTCGGGACGCTGTTCCTGAGCGGCCCGTTCGGCGCGCTGGTGGACCGCTTTCCGAAGCCCCGCCTGCTGATCGCGCTCGCCTGCAGCGGGATTCTGGCCGGGACGCTGCTCCTGCTGCCGGCGCGCAGCTTCGCCGCGGTGCTGTTCGCCCAGCTCCTGGCCGCAGCGGGCGGCACGCTGTTGCTGCCGGCGGTCGCCGCCTTGACCCTCGGGATCGTCGGGAAGGACGGCTTTCCCAAGCAGCAGGGGCGCAATCAGGCCTTCAACCATATCGGTATCCTGGTCGCGGCCGGCGGCATCAGCCTGGGGACGGGGTATTTCGGCCCGGCCATCGCCTTCTGGGTGCTCGGCGCCATGGCGGTGGCCGCGATCGTCGCGAGCCTGACGACGCCGGCCAGCGCCTGGAACCGGCGGCGGGCGGTGGGATGGCAGGAGGATGCGGAGGACGAGCCCCAGCGCGGCGGAATCCGGCAGGTCCTGGGTAACCGCCGGCTCCTCGTGCTGACGGTGGCGCTGACCCTGTTCAACCTCGGCAATGGCGGCATGCTCTCGCTGCTCGGCCAGAAGCTCGTGGCCACCGCGGCTGACGCGACCACCTGGACGGCCCGCTACGTGATGGTCGCGCAGCTCGTGATGGTGCCGGTGGCGCTGTTTGCCGGCTCGCTCGCGGACAAGCGGGGGCGGCGCCAGCTTCTGATGGTCGCCTTTGCGGTTCTGCCGGTCCGGGCCGTCATGTCCGGCCTGATCGACGATCCGGTCTGGCTCATCGCCGCCGAGGTTCTGGACGGCGTGGCCTCGGGGATCGTCGGGGTGGCGGTGCCGGTGGTGGTCGCGGACCTGACCTGGGGCTCCGGCCGGACCCAGACGGCCCTAGGCAGCGTCAATGCGGTGCAGGGAGTCGGGGGCGCCCTGTCGGGCTGGTACGGCGGCTTGTCCTACAGCCTGTTCGGCTGGACCGGCGCGTTCCTCGCCCTCGGCGTGCCGGCGCTTTTCGCCCTGGGCCTCGTGATCTGGCTCGACGCCACGCCCGAGCCCGGCCGACGCCGCAAGCGGCGGGAGCGGCGCAGCGCGGCGATGCAGCAGGCCTGAGCCCCGGACACAAAAAAGCCCGGCCAAACGGACCGGGCTTGTTTCAACGTCTGTAAGGTCGATCAACCGATATGCGGGCTGCCGGTGGCAGCGGGGAACCGATCGGCCAAGGCGCGGCGGAGCTTCTCAAGGGCCCGGTTTTCGATCTGGCGGACCCGCTCCTTCGAAATGCCGAGGCGCTGCCCAAGGGCTTCGAGCGTCGCCTGATCCTCGGCGAGCCGGCGCTCGCGCAGGATGCGCAACTCGCGCTCGGAGAGGACAGTCAGCGCCTGCTGAAGCCAGCTGAGGCGCCGCTCACCATCGACCGTGGCGCTCACCGTCTCGTCCGGCAACGCGGCGCCATCGACGAGGAAATCCATCCGCTCCGAGGAGGCGTCGCTATCCTCACCCACGGGAGCGTTGAGCGACATGTCCGGGCCGGACAGACGGGCGTCCATCAGGGCGACGTCGTCGCGCGAGACGCCGATGGCGGTGGCGATGCGGCGGTGGATCTCGTCGCCGACATGCTCCTCGGTCGACTGCATCAGCCGGGCGCGCAGGCGGCGCAGGTTGAAGAACAGGGCCTTCTGAGCCGAGGAGGTGCCACCGCGCACGATCGACCAATTGCGCAGGATGTAGTCCTGGATCGAGGCGCGGATCCACCATGTCGCGTAGGTGGAGAAGCGGACATCCCGCTCCGGCTCGAACCGGGCGGCGGCTTCCATCAGGCCGACGTGGCCTTCCTGGACGAGATCGGCCATCGGCAGGCCGTAGTGACGAAAACGCCCCGCCAGGGCGATGACGAGGCGCATGTGGGCCGAGATCAGGCGATGAAGGGCACGCTCGTCGCGATTGTCCTTCCAGCTGACGGCAAGACCACGTTCCTCCTCGCGGGCCAGGAACGGCGCCTCCATCGCAGTCCGGATGAACTGCCTGCGTATCCCTGCGATCTCAGCCATTCCGCCTGCCTCTTGTTGTCGAGTGCTGGTGCGGCGCCGGACCTTCTGGCCGGCGCACAGGCGCAGCCGCAAAGCAACGCCTGGCCATCGACAACGGGAGGCTCAAGGAGAAAGTTCCGCACCGCTGCCGTTGAATGCGACAGGCGGCCGGGCACGATTTCGTGTTCCGTTAGGGTGACATGGGGGGCGGGGATCGCGAGTCCAGCCCCTCGGGTGCAAAAACGTCGCGCCCCGGGTGGGCAGGCGGTGCGCCCATAAAAAAACCCGGCCGCAAGGGCCGGGTCTGTCGGTGCTGCAGGGAGACGTGTCGCTCAGGCGGCTTCTTCCTGAATGTCGTCGCTCTCGCCCTCGGGCTCCGCCTCGGCCTCGGCCTCGCTCTTGGCCCGGCGCGGAGACTTCGCGAGGCTCTGCTCGATGAGCTTGAGCGCCTCGGTCTCGGTGATGCGGTTCACGGAGGAGATCTCCCGCACGATCCTGTCGAGGGCCGCTTCGTAGAGCTGACGCTCGGAATAGGACTGCTCGGGCTGGGCCTCGGAGCGGAAGAGATCCCGCACCACTTCTGTCACGGAGAGCAGGTCGCCCGAATTGATCTTGGCCTCGTATTCCTGAGCCCGGCGCGACCACATGGTGCGCTTGACCCGGGCGCGGCCGGTCAGCAGGTCGAGGGCCTTCTTCACCAGCTCCGGCTCGGCGAGCTTGCGCATGCCGACACTGTTGGCCTTCGCGGTCGGTACGCGCAGGACCATCTTGTCCTTCTCGAACGAGACGACGAACAGCTCAAGCTTGTAGCCCGCGATTTCCTGCTCCTCGATCGCAGTGATGCGACCGACGCCGTGGGCCGGATACACGACAGACTCGCCGGTCTTGAAACCTTGCCGGCCTGTGGTCGTCGTCTTCTTGGCTGTGGTCATGCGAGAAGGGCCTCCACTGGCGCGCAGCGTCCAGCGCCGCACGAAACCGTGTTCTTCCGGGCGGGACACCCGGTTTGCCTCGCCGCTCCCGAGCCCTCGCCACGTGCAAGGGCCGGGGAATTCCCCGGCGCAACCGCGCAAACGCCTGGACCTCCCGCCGAAACATTTTCGGCGGTCAATCGCGTACCACTCCTATGACCCACGATGATCGAAGGTGTTTCAACCGGAGGAGGCACGTCAGGCACGAGCGACGGCAGGCAGATTGTCTACCACAATCTGGCGCGCAGAGCAAAGCATACCGGAAGACGTGCGCGGGCCCATGGACGGCATCCGTGCCCGGCGACACCGCGTTTTACACCGGCTTGGCCGGAGGGAAATGAGCCTGTTGCAGGGCTGGGCTTCGCCAGCTGCAGATCAGGCCGCGCGGGCGACGGGCGCGGACGACCCCACCGCTTTTCCCCGGTCCGGCCCGCCTGTCTCGGGCCGGCATCACGGCGTGAGGATCGCCGCGCCCGCTCAGTCGCCCGAGCCGGGGTTGGCCGAGAAGTAGGCCTCAAGCTTTCCGGACTTGCCGTCCCAGTCCTTGGCGTCGGCCGGCGCCTCTTTCTTCTGCGTGATGTTCGGCCAGGTTTTGGCGTAGTCGGCGTTCAACTTCAGCCACGTGCCGAGGTTCGACTCGGTGTCGGGCTTGATCGCCTCGGCGGGGCATTCCGGCTCGCAGACGCCGCAATCGATGCACTCATCCGGGTGGATGACGAGCATGTTCTCGCCCTCGTAGAAGCAATCGACCGGACAGACCTCGACACAGTCCGTGTACTTGCACTTGATGCAATTGTCGGTGACGACATAGGTCATCGGATGTCTTCGTCCTCAAACACGACTTGGCCCGGGCGGAGCCTCGGGATGGCCCGCACGCCCGGGTGGCACTGCGAGGGAATGCCGGTGCAGCTCGGCTCTGGGCCGGGCTTTGGAGGCAACGGCCTTAGACTCTGGCTCCCGGGCTGACAAGCGCGCGGGCGCCGCATCCCGACCTCGCCCGAGCGCTGTTGCCCAGCCTCATCACCCGGGGGGCTCCGGCGCAGCGGCTGCGCCCGACAGGTCGTCGTAGAGCAGACGCGCCTCCGGTGCCGGTCCTCGCCGCATTCCGAGATCGAGCACCCGGACCGCCAGCGTGGCGTGCGGCGCGGCCACGGTCACCACGTCGCCGATGCCGATTCCCTTGGCGGGATTCTCGGCGCGTACCCCGTTCACCCGCACGAAGCCGCCGGTGGCGAGCTGCGCCGCGAGGGAGCGAGTCCGCGCGAAGCGCGCGAACCACAACCACTTGTCGAGGCGCTGCCGGTCTTCCCGCATGCGCGGGGGTCAGCGCTTCCCGCCGTCGCCAGCTTCGAGCTGCGCCTTGAGCGCCGCCAGCTTGGCGAAGGGCGAATCCGGATCCGGCGCCCGCTCGCGTCGTGGCGGCCGCGAGTCGGGCCGCGGACCCGCGTTACGCTGCTCGGCCCCACGCTGGTCGTCCCGGCGCTCGGGACGGCCGGTCCCCTCGAAGCGGTCGCGACGGGAGCCACGCTCCCGCCCGGGACGCGGGCCGCCCTCGCCACCCTCGGCGCGGCGCGGCTCCGGCCGGCCACCCTCGGGCCGGCCGCCGTCCGGACGGTTTTGGCCCTGTTGCTGACCGGGCTGGCCGCCGTCCCGGCCTCGACCGGCCCCACGCGGGCGGTTCTGCGGGCGCTGATGGGCCGGACGCTGGTGACGCTGGAGGCGCCAGACCTCGATCAACGGCACTTCGGCGGAGGTTTCACCCGCGGCCCCGTCGGCCTCCGGCGCGGTCTCTGTCTCGGTAGCCACCTCGACGGGCTCGGCCTCGCTGGCGGGTTCCGGTGCCGTCGCCTCGGAAGCGGCCTTCGGCTCCGGGCCGGGCTCGACATGCGGCGCAGCGTCGGCCTCGGGCTCTTCCCGGACGCCGGCCGTCTCGTGTTCCTCAGCCGCGGCCGCATCGACTGCCGGGCCTTCATCGATCTCGGGACTCGCGTCGGCCGCTTCCGAGGTCGTGGCGGCTTCTGCCGGGCTCTCGGCCTCCGTGGCCGCGGCCTTGGCGGCAGGTCCCTCACCGGCGGCGTCCTCACCGGTTGCCTCGGCCGCCCCATCGGCTTCCGCGGCCGGAGCCTCGTCGCCGGTGATCTCTGCAGCCTCCGCCTGCGCGGTGACCGATTCATCGGAGGCGGTTTCGGCGGTGGCCGTCGCGGCGGGTGTCGTGGCGGCGGCCGGGACCAGCGGCACGGTGATGGCCGGGCCGGGCCGCGGCTCCACGTTGTAGCCGAGCGATTTCAGGATCGAGGCGAAGTCCTCGCCCGAGCAGCCGACCAGCGAGGTCATGCCGACGGTGGCCACGAAGCCGTCACCGTCGGCCGTGCCGTCCGGCGGGGCGCCCGGCGTGGTGCCGGGCCGGTAGGCGATTGCCGGCCGGATCAGGTCGGCGAGCCGCTCCAAAATATCGACCCGCACGGCGCGCTCGCCGCTCACCCGGAAGCCGGCCGCGCGGTAGAGGCCCTTGGCGATCTCGCGATCGACCTTGATCGAGGTGCGTCCGGAACCGGCCAGATGCGCGATCTCGTCGAGGCCGCGCTGGTCGAGGCCGCCGTTGCGCAGGGCCCAGAGCTGGGCCGCGAGCGTGCGCGGCGCCGGCTTCAGCAGGGCCGGCAGGAAGATGTGGTAGGCGCCGAAGCGGACGCCGTGGCGGCGCAGGGCCCCGCGGCCGTCCTGATCGAGGCTGCGCATCTCGTGCGCCACCTTCGAGCGTTCCAGGACGCCGAGCGCCTCGACCACCTGATAGCCGATACCCTTGGCGAGACCGGTGAGATCGGCCGCGGTCTCGATCTCCATCAGCGGGCCGAGCAGGCGGACGATATAGGCTTTCAGCCACGCATCGAGGCGCGCCTCGACCTTTTCGCGGTGAGCGCCGGTCAAGCTGTCGTCGGCCAGCAGACGAATCTGCGGGGCGAACAGCTTCTCGCCGGGGTTGAGCTTGGCCACCGGCGCGCCGGTCCAGCGGATCGTACCATCATGCGCGAGCACGAGGGTCGAATCGGCCGTTGCCGAGAACCGGTCGGCCCGGGTCTCGATCTCCCCGGCGAGCGCCTTATCGGCGGCGCTCCTCAGGGTCTTGGCTTCGTGACCCTCCGCGGTGGCATCGGGAACGAACAGGAATCCGTGAAGGTGGCCGACATGCTGACCCTCGACGGTGACGTCACCGTCGGCGGTGATCTGGGCTTCGAGCATCGTGTTCTCTCTCAGGCGCCGCATCAGGACGCTTGTGCGCCTGTCCACGAAGCGGCTCGCGAGGCGTTCGTGCAGGGCGTCGGACAGCCTGTCCTCTACCCGACGCGTCTCGCCCTGCCAATGTTCTGGGTCGCGCAGCCAGTCGGGACGGTTTGCCACGAAGGTCCAGGTGCGTCCGTGGGCGATCCGGCGGGACAGGGTATCGATGTCGCCGTCGGTGCGGTCGATCATCGCGACCTGCTCGGCGAACCACGCGTCGGGGATGCGGCCCGCCATGCCCTTCATGAGGAATCGGTAGAGCTGGGCCACGAGGTCGGCATGCACCTGCGGGTGGACCTTGCGGTAATCCGGCACGCCGCAGACGTCCCAGAGGCGGCGCACCGTGGCGGCGCTGCGCGCCATGTCGCGGACGTCGTCCTCCTTCATCAAGATCTCGAGGGCCTGCTGATCCTCGCCCATAGGGGCGCGGGTCAGGCCCGATTCGCGCGGGTGCTCGTCCAGGCTCGCCTGCAGCCCCTCCAGGCTTGAGAAGCTCAGATCCGGGTTGCGCCATTGCAGGATGCGCAGGGGGTCGAAATCGTGTGCCTCCAGCCGCTCGACCAGTTCGGCCTCGAAGGGCGGGCAGCGCCCGGTGGAGCCGAATGTGCCGTCCGCGAGGTGGCGCCCGGCCCGGCCGGCGATCTGACCCATCTCGGCGGGGGTGAGCTTGCGGAAGCGGGTGCCGTCGTACTTCCAGTTCGCTGCGAACGCGACGTGATCCACGTCGAGGTTGAGGCCCATCCCGACGGCGTCCGTGGCGACGAGGTAATCCACGTCGCCCGCCTGGTACATCTCGACCTGGGCGTTGCGGGTGCGCGGCGAGAGGGCGCCCAGCACCACCGCGGCGCCGCCGCGCTGGCGGCGGATCAGCTCGGCGATGGCGTAGACCTCCTCGGCCGAGAACGCGACGATCGCGGTGCGCCGGGGCAGACGCGACAGGCGCTTCTCCCCCGCGAAGGTGAGTTGCGACAGCCGCGGCCGGGTCGTGGTCTGGACGTTGGGAATCAGGCTCTGGACCAGCGGCAGCATGGTCGAGGAGCCGATCAGCAGGGTCTCCTCCCGGCCGCGGACGTAGAGCAGGCGATCGGTGAAGACGTGGCCGCGGTCCATGTCGGCGGCGAGCTGGATCTCGTCGATGGCGACGTAGGCCACGTCGAGGTCGCGGGGCATCGCCTCGATGGTGCAGATCCAGTAGCGCGGCCGGTCCGGCTTGATCTTCTCCTCGCCGGTCACCAGCGCGACCTTGTCGAGGCCGACCTTGGCGACGACGCGCAGGTAGACCTCCCGGGCGAGCAGCCGCAGGGGCAGCCCGATCATCCCGGTCGGATGCGCGAGCATCCGCTCGATGGCGAGATGCGTCTTGCCGGTGTTGGTCGGCCCGAGGACCGCCATGACGCCGCGGGCGCGGGCATCGCGGGACAGCGAGCGGCTGGGCGTGGGGCGGAGCAGCGCGTCGATGGTCGGCGGTTCCTTCGGATGAAGGCCGTCGCGGCGCCGTCGCGGCGCGGGCGGGGAGGGGCTGTGGAGGCCGGTCGCGTCAGGGACGATAGGGCCGGCTTGATCTCCCCCCATATGGGATGCCACCGCCTCCAGGTCCAACAGGTTCACCCTGCGGCGTGACGAGCGGGTAGACGTCGACCTGCGTCGTCGGCGTGCCCGGCTGGGGTGCGAGGTCGGCGCAGAGCGTGTCGGGCATCGCCACGAGGGGGCCGCGGCGGTGCTGGACGATCTCGGCGGAGGAGAAGGCGTCGCCGCCGCAGCTCGACTCCGCGGAGCCGGCGGTCAGCGGCTGCCCGGCGGCCGGGCCGGCGAGGGCGGTCAGAGCGAGGGCGATTCGGAGGGTGGGCGCGCGCATCCGGCATTATCGCGGGAATCGTGAAGATTCATGCCACCGCCTGTGGCACGCCGAGATAGCCGTGCACGGCGCGCAGAACACGGCGCTCCAGATCCTCGCCGTCCCGCTCGCCGCGCTCGCCCGCGGCGTCGACCATGCCGCGCACGAGGGCGAAGAGGTCGCCCGCGGCAGTTCCGGGTTCGGCCGGAAGCGCGGCGCCGAGGCGTGCCAGCAGGGCCAGCAGCGCAGCTGTCACGTCCTCGGCGACGGAGCCCAGGGTGTCGGCGAGTTGGAGCCGACTCTCTTCCCGGTCGAGAAGCAGCGCCAGGCGAGGCCGCGCCATCTGGTGGGTGACGCAAGCCCGAACGATCAGGCGGAGCCCGTCCTCCGGTGTCGCGGCGCCCGGCGCTGCGCGCACCGCCTCAATCAGCACAGCGGTCTCCCGGGCCAGCAGGGCCGCGGTCAGCGCCTCCTTGCCGGGGAAGTACTGGTAGACCGAGCCGATCGACACGCCCGCCCGCTCGGCGACGGCGTTGGTCGTGTAGCCGTCCAGGCCGTTTTCCTCGAGAACGCGAGCCGCGCCCTCCAGGATCGTCCGCACCGTCTCGGCCGAGCGCGATTGTCCCGGACTTTTCCGGGGCTTGAGCGCCGGCCGGCGCGGCCGCGCGGCGCTCATGAAGGCGAGTACGTCGCAGGCCCGGCCAAAGGCATCATCGTGGCGTTCCGACAGACTTCTGGAGCGTAGAACCCCATGTCCGACAAGACCTTCGACCCCAAGCTCACCGTCTTCATGCTGGTGAAGACCTCCCCCGAATGGCTCGCCTTGCCGATCGACGATCGCTTCGCGCGGTTGCGTGAGACCTTTGAGCCGATCCTGCGGCGGCATGCCGAAACGGTGCGGCTCCGCTTCTACGACGCCGAGTTCTACACCGCCCGCCTGACCGACCTCTGGGTCTGGGAGGCCGCCGATCATCACGCCTATGAACTCGTCGTCGAGGCCCTGCGCGAGACGGCGTTCTGGGACCGGTGGTTCGCGATCGTCGAGATCATTCCGGCGGTGGAGAACGCCTACGCGACGAATTACGGCCAAGTCCCGCTGGCGGCCTGACCGGTGGACGAGGGGGCGGCTCAGTCCGCCCCTTCGACCAGCACCACCTCGCCGATTCCCGCCGGCCGGCGCTTGGCGATGGCGGCCTGATATTCCGGCGAGAAATAGTAGGCGCGCGCCGCCTCGTAGGATTCGAATTGCAGCACGACGTTGCGCGGCCGGGCCTCGCCCTCGAGCGCCTCACTGCGACCGCCGCGCACCAGCGGCGTGCAGCCGTACTTGCGCATGGCCTCGGAGGCCATGGCGGCGTATTCCTTGTAGGCGTCCGGATCGGTGACCGTCATCCGGACGATGATGTAGCCCTTGGGCATTCGCTGGCCTCCCTGGCGCGGCTGTCGCACCAAGCGGACGTGCCGGGAAACCGGCCTCCCGTCAAAGCCCGCGCGCTACTCCCCCTGCAGGCTCGCCTGCGCGACGCTGGCGCCGGCGGCCCCTGCCGTGCCGGTGGTGCCCGCCGTGCCGCCCTGGGTCCAGCGGGACGCCTCGATGATGTTGGTGCCGATCGTGGTGAGCACCGAGATGCGCAGCGGGATCAGTGCCCGCGTCCCCTCGACGGGGGCGAGCCAGACCGACATCTCGCGGTTCTCCTCCATGAATTTCACCCCCGGCCGGTCCGGCCGGTGGCCGGCCACCGCCTGGTAGCGGGCGGTGCACACAAGGACCTGGCCCGCGTAGCCGGGCTTCTGCACCGGGCGGGTCTCGGCGTAGCTGAGCACCACGTTGAAGCGGGTCGCACCGTCGAAGACCGGCAGGGTCCGGTTGCAGTTCTCAGGGTCGAGCGGCTCGCCGCGGCCCTGGACCGGCATCAGCAGGGCACTCACCGGATCGAGGATGCCGCGCGTGTGGGCGGGGGTCACCGGCACGCGGTCCTGCATGTCGATGAGCGGCGGCGTGATCTCGGCCTGCACGACGTTCCCGTGGGCCAGCGCCATGCGCACCGCGATGCCGGAACTGGCCGTGTGGGTCGCGATCGAGAAGGCGCCCGGCTGCGGCGCCGCCGCGAACGTTCCCGAAGCCCGGGCCGACCCCTTGCCGCCGGTGATCGCGCCGACGAGGCCGGTGAGCACCGCCGACACGTCCATGACGTAGCGATCGCGCTCGAAGGTGCCGGCGAGACGCGCGGTGCCGATCGGCAGGCCGGCGAGGTTGATGCTGTAATCGACCGCCAGGGTGGCGGCCGGCGCCGCCGCCCGCTTCGACCGGCCGGTGCGTGCGGAGACGTCGGCGGGCGCGACGAGCGCCGCAACCGCGAGGGCGCCGACGACCAGCCGTCCGGCGGCGTGCTTCGTCGGCGACTTGATCGTCCGATGGTCAGGCGTGGCGCTCATGATCCGGATCGCATCCCAGGACGGGCGGCCGAGGACTTGGGTCCCGCGTCTGCCCTCTCGAACACACCCGCCCGGCGGCATCCTCGCGACGCCCGAAGCCGGGTGAGGCGCCTTCCTGCGGGGTGAAGAAGGCTATATCCCGGCATCGTGGTTAACAGACCGTTGGACCGCACGGGCAGCTTGCCGCCTGACCGGACCTTGACGCGACGCCCCTGCGTCGCCTATAGGCTCGCGCCTTCAACAGGACTCCGCCGGACCTGGAAAACGCAACGGGCACTGCCCGCTGCGGCAAAGATCGCGCTGGCCGTGATCGGGTCTTTCGAGCGGAACGAGACGGGATCGTTATTTATCATGGCGCGCCGCTGCGAACTCACCGGCAAGGCCGTTCAGGTCGGCCACCTCGTGAGCCACTCGAACCACAAGACCAAGTGCCGGTTCCTGCCGAACCTGTGCAACGTCACCCTCCAGTCCGACGCGCTCGGCAAGCGGGTGCGCCTGCGCGTCACCGCGCACGCCCTGCGCTCGGTGGAGCATCGCGGCGGGCTCGACGCCTTCCTGATCAAGGCTGGCGAGGGCGACCTGTCGCAGACCGCCCGCCTGCTGAAGCGCGAGATTCACAAGAAGCTCGCCGAGACCCCGGCCATCGCGGCCTGACGTTTCGGGCGTCTCGCCCTTCGTCATTTGCTGATGAACCGAACACCGCCACGGCCCACGAGGCTGCGGCGGTGTTCGCTTGCGCGTTCGGCAAGACGGGTCGCCGCTATGCTGGGTCTGCCCGCGCGATTCGCACCAGCCATTGCCGGATGACCGCCTGGTCGGCAGTTCCGAGATTGCCCAGCATCTCCGCCTCCAGCGCGTAGACGCGCCCCTTGGCGGCTTCGAGGAGCGATTGTCCCGCCACCGTGAGCGCGATCGTCTGAATGCGGTCGTGGATCCGGTGCGGTTGCCGCGCGATCAGATCGGCCTTCAGCAGATTCGCCACGATCACGCTCATCGTCTGCGGCGTCAGCAGCGCGAGGCGAGCCAGATCGGCGTTGCTGTGCCCTGGATAGGCCGCCAGCATGGTCAGCACCGAGAATTGCGGGAGCATCAGGCCGAGATCGGCCAGCACGCGCTCGACGCGGTTGCGGTGCGCCTGCGCGGCGGCGGGATGGTCGCGTTGGCCGGCTGGCGGATCGAGGAGAACCTGATCCACGGCCGGCACCTCTATGTCGACAATCTCGTGACCGAAGCGGCGGAACGGAGCACGGGCCTCGGCGGCGCGATGCTGACCCATCTCTTCGGGCTCGCCCGTGGAGCCGGGTGCGCGAAGCTCCTGCTCGACACACCCGTCACCAACGTGCGTGGCCACCGCTACTACGAGCGCCAGGGGCTGGCCGCCGGGGCGCTCCGGTTCAACATAGCGATCACACGTCAGGTCAGACGCAATCAGCGCCGGCCGCCGGCCGCCCGCAGCATCCGGCCCGTCGGCACCGACTCGCCATTCTCCTCGAACAGCTCGGCGAGCTTTTCCGTCATGGCACCGCCCAGCTCCTCGGCGTCGATGATCGTCACAGCGCGGCGGTAGTAGCGCGTCACGTCGTGGCCGATGCCGATGGCCAGCAGCTCGACCGGCGAGCGCGTTTCGATCTCCTCGATCATCCAGCGCAGGTGCCGCTCCAGATAATTGCCGGCGTTGACCGACAGGGTCGAATCGTCCACCGGCGCACCGTCGGAGATCACCATCAGGATCTTGCGCTGTTCCGGCCGTCCGAGCAGGCGCTTGTGCGCCCAGTCGAGCGCCTCGCCGTCGATGTTCTCCTTGAGCAGCCCCTCGCGCATCATCAGGCCGAGGTTTTTTCGCGCGCGCCGCCAGGGTGCGTCGGCCGACTTGTAGACGATGTGGCGCAGGTCGTTCAGCCGGCCGGGATTCGGCGGCTTGCCGGCGGCGAGCCACGCCTCGCGGGTCTGACCGCCCTTCCAGGCCCGGGTGGTGAAGCCCAGGATCTCCACCTTCACGCCGCAGCGCTCCAGCGTCCGCGCCAGGATGTCGGCGCAGGTCGCCGCCACGGTGATCGGCCGGCCACGCATCGATCCGGAATTGTCCAACAGCAGCGTGACGACCGTATCGCGGAAGTTGGTGTCCTTCTCCTGCTTGAAGGAGAGCGGCTGATAGGGGTCGGTGACCACGCGGACGAGCCGCGCCGGGTCGAGCTGGCCCTCCTCAAGGTCGAAGTCCCAGGCGCGGTTCTGCTGGGCGAGCAGCCGTCGCTGCAGCCGGTTGGCGAGGCGCCCGACCACACCCTGCAGGTGCGAAAGCTGCTTGTCGAGGTAGGAGCGCAGGCGCGACAGCTCGTCGGCGTCGCACAATTCCTCGGCGTGGATGACCTCGTCGAATCGGGCGTTGAACACCCGGTATTCCGGCCCGCGCGCCTCGTTGCTCGGCCGCTGCGGCGGGCGCGAGGCTTCGGACGCCTCCTCGGCCTCCGCGTCTTCGGCCTCGTCCGGCAATTCACCCGAGGGTGCGTCCTCAGATTCCTGGGCGCCGTCCTCGATCTCGTCGGAGGCCTCCTCGGAGGTTTCGATCTCGGCTCGCTCGCCCTGGCTCTTCTCCTCCGAATCGCCCTCGCTCGGGTTCTGCTCGTCGTCCTGGCTGTCGTTCTCGTCGTCGTTCTCGTCGTCCTCGGCGTCGAACGGCGTCTCGTCCGACATGTCGAGCGAGGTCAGGAGCTCGCGCACCGAGCGCGCGAACTTGCGCTGGTCCTCGATCGAGCCCAGCAGCCCGTCGAGGTTGGGACCGGCCTTGGCCTCGATATGCCCGCGCCACAGCTCGACGATCTTGGCCGCGGCCTCGGGCGGCTGCTGGCCGGTGAGGCGCTCGCGCACCATCAGGGCGACAGCGTCCTCCATCGGCGCGTCGGCCCGGTCGGTGATGTTTTCGTACTTGCCGCCGCGGTGGTAGCGGTCCTCCAGCATCGCCGTGATGTTGCTGGCGACACCTGCCATCCGCCGCGAGCCGATTGCTTCGACCCGGGCCTGCTCGACGGCATCGTAGACCGCCCGCGCGGCCGCGTTCTCCGGGGCGAACCGACGGTGCAGGGTGATGTCGTGGCAGCCGAGCCGCAGCGCCATGGCGTCGGCATTGCCGCGCAGCACCGCGACATCCTGCGCCGAGAGTTTGCGCGGGGGCTCGGGCAGGCGGGCCTTGTCGCCGGTGAGCGCCGGCCGGTCGGTGGCGTAGGTGACCTCGACCTCGGAGCGCCGGGCGATGGCGCGCAGGCACCCGGCCACCGAGCGTTTCAGGGGCTCGGCCACGGGTTCGCGGCGCTCGCCGGGCTTGCGGTTGGAGATGGACATGCGGGGCTACATCTTCACCGAGTCGAAGTCGAAGGGGCGCTCAAGCAAATCGTCCCAGGTATAGGGACATTCCGGTGGAAACTCGCTCGGCAGGAGCTGGCACTCGTCCGCCGCCCAGTTGCGGGAGATCGGGTAGATCTCGTCCCGCATCGTATCGCGATGCGGCTTCAGGCCTGGATTTTTCCGAAGAATCTTCGCGTACCGCAGGCGCTGCTCGCGGATCGAGTAGATCCAACTTGGCGTGCGCTTCTCGGGCTGCTGATCCCACTTGAGCATGTGCATGATGAGCACGCGCAGCGCGCTTTCCAGCTGACTATACTGCGCGCTGCCCACGTCGCTCAGCTCCTCGGCGATATTGTCGAGGTCGAGCGCATCCACCCGGCCGGCGCGGAGCAGCGCCACCTGCTCCTGCACCCAGGTATAAAGGTCGTCCCCGTAGCGCGTGCGAGCGGACAAGGACGCAGTCGGCACGTCCATCACATCGATCTCGGCCGGGCGCGCCACGGGCTCCTCCATGCGGGTCAGCTCAGCGCGACGTTCACCGCGCTCTCGGGCAGCTCCTTGCCGAAGGCGCGCTGGTAGAACTCGGCCACCAGCGTCCGCTCCAGCTCGTCGCACTTGTTCAGGAAGGTCACCCGGAAGGCGAAACCGACATCCTGGAAAATGTCGGCGTTCTCGGCCCAGGTAATCACCGTGCGCGGGCTCATGACGGTGGAAAGATCGCCGTTCATGAACGCGTTGCGGGTGAGATCGGCCACCCGCACCATCCGGTTGACGATGTCGCGGCCCTGGTCGCCCCGGTAATGGACCGCCTTCGACAGCACGATGTCGACCTCGCGGTCGTGCGGCAGGTAGTTCAGCGTGGTGACGATCGACCAGCGGTCCATCTGGCCCTGGTTGATCTGCTGGGTGCCGTGATAGAGGCCCGACGTGTCGCCCAGGCCCACCGTGTTCGCCGTGGCGAACAGCCGGAAGGCCGGATGCGGGCGGATCACGCGCTTCTGGTCGAGCAGCGTCAGCCGGCCCGAGAGTTCCAGCACGCGCTGGATCACGAACATCACGTCCGGGCGGCCGGCATCGTACTCGTCGAACACCAGCGCGACGTTGTTCTGCAGCGCCCAGGGCAGGATGCCGTCCTGGAAGGCGGTGACCTGCTTGCCGTCCTGAAGGACGATCGCGTCCTTGCCGACGAGATCGATGCGCGAGACGTGGCTGTCGAGATTGATGCGGATGCACGGCCAATTCAGTCGGGCCGCGACCTGCTCGATATGAGTCGATTTGCCGGTGCCGTGATAACCGGTGACCATCACGCGGCGGTTGCGCGCGAAGCCGGCCAGGATCGCGAGCGTCGTTTCCCGGTCGAAGATGTAATCGGGATCGAGATCGGGCACGTGCTCCTCGGACTCGGCATAGGCCGGGACCTTCAGGTCGAGGTCGATGCCGAAGACCTCGCGGACGGAGACGGTGCGGTCGGGGAGCCGGGCGGGCGTATCGTCAGAGCGCATTCGGAACCTCGTGAGGCGCGGGCGCTCCACTCCCAACAGTGAAGCATCCGCGCGGAAGAACGTCGAGCCGGGCCTCCGCGGCGGGGCGGAGCCATCCTTAGACGGCGGCGCGTTCAGGCGCCACCGACCGGCATGGATCCCATATAGGGCCGCGTCGCGCGGTTTGCCCTATCCTAGATGCGAACCGGCTTGCATCGTTCGTGCCGGTCAACAGAGCCCGGCCGCGCGCAGCACGTCGTGAGCCCGGATGATGTCGCGCAGCCGGTCTTCGAACGAGCGGTCGCCGCCGTTGGCGTCGGGGTGGAACTGCTTCACCAGCACCTTGTACTGCGCCTTGATGGCGGCCGTGTCGGCCGTCTCGTCGAGCCCCATCACGTCGAGGGCGCGGCGCACGGTGGCGGAGTGGCGCGGCTTCTGCGGCTCTTCGGGCTGGCGGGCACGGCGGCGCGCATCGCCCACGCCTTCGCCCCGCAGGATGCCGAGCGGATCGACATAGGCCCAGTCGCGGACCGGCTCGTCGGCCGGCTTGGCCTCGCCGGTCCGGTTCACGCCCATGGCCCAGGTCGGGCGATGGCCGATGATCGCGTCCTTCTGGTAGGCCTGCACGGCGGCGTCGTTCATGCCGTCGAAATAATTGTAGCTCGCGTTGTAGGCGCGGACATGATCCATGCAGAAGCGCCAGTACTGGCCCTCCGCCTTCCGGCCCTTGGGCGCCCGGTACAGGCCCGGCCGCGTGCAGCCCGGACTCTCGCAGAGGCCATCGGTCGCGGCCTTCGGCTCGTCGCAGGAGGGCTTGATCCGGATGCTGTCGAACAGGCGCGAGTTGAGATCCATGACGGGCCGATTATGAGGGGGCGGACTGAAGACACAAGGGCACCGGGCCTGATGACGCATGCGCGGGATCGGGCTTGACGGGGCCCCACGAACACGACGCGAGGACAGGATGGCGGACGGCACGGGCGCGGGCGGCACCCTACGGGACTGGATGGAGGCGCGGCTGCGGGAGCAACTCGCGCCCGAGCGGCTCGACGTGATCGATGAATCGCACCTGCATGCGGGCCATGCCGGGGCACGGCCGGGGGGCGAGACCCATTACCGGCTCGACATCGTCGCCTCCGCGTTCGCCGGCAAGAGCCGCGTCGAGCGGCACCGGGTGGTGAACGCGCTGATGGAGGAGGCGTTCACGCGTGGCCTCCACGCCCTCGCCCTGCGGGCCCGCACGCCCGAAGAGGCAGCCTGAACCCCGGAGGCGCCGACACCGTTGTGGATGGCCATCCGGGGCTCACGAAAGACGATATGGCGATCCTGGGCCTCGTTCGCAGCCCCGCGCGCAGCCCCGCATGCACCTGCGCGCGCACCGATCTCGCGCCGCGCCGCGCAGGGAAGGATCACGTCCGGAGGTCGCCATGTCCCTGCAGGTGACCCCGCGCATCGCCATCGCGGACGATGAAATCGAGATGTCGTTCCTGCGCGCCTCGGGGGCGGGCGGCCAGAACGTCAACAAGGTCGAGACGGCCGTGCAGCTCCGCTGGCCGGTCCTCGCCTCGCCCTCCATCGACGACCGGGTGAAGGCGAACCTCGTGCGGCTCTCCGGGCGGCGGATGACCAAGGACGGCGTTCTCGTGCTCACCGGGCAGCGGCACCGGACGCAGGAGCGCAACCGGGCGGAGATCCTGCAGCGCCTCATCGACCTCGTGGCGGAGGCCGCCAAGCCGCCGCCGCCGATCCGTCGTCCCACGAAGCCCACGAAGGGCTCCAAGGAGCGGCGCATCGGGGCTAAGAAGAACCGCGCCACGATCAAGCAGGGGCGGGGCAACGTCCGGGATTCCGAGGGCTGACGAAGCGTTCGTGCATCGCGTCGCGCGCCGTCTCGGTCCAGCAAGGCCGCTGCAGCCGGCGCCATTGACCTGGAGTGCGCTCCAGGACGTACACCGCCCCGGCGCAGCGAATCTTGCCCGATGAAGATCAGCGACTTTTCCATCCGCAGCGGCCTCAGCATCGATACCCTCCGCTATTACGAGCGGATCGGATTGCTGCCGCGCACCGCCCGCGACGGCGGCGGACGGCGCAGCTACGGGCCGGATGACCTCGCCTGGGCGCGCTTCCTGGGCAAGCTCCAGGCCATGGACATGCCGATCCGCGAGCGGCTCGCCTACAGCCGCCTGCGATCGGAGGGGGACGCCACCCTCGGTGCGCGGCGCGCCATGCTGGAGGCGCACCGGGCGGCGCTCGTCGCCCGCCAGGACGAGCTTCACGGGCTGATCGCGGCGCTCGATGGGAAGATCACGCACTACCGCGAGCGCGAAACCCAGAGTGGAGACAGCCAATGACGCGCGATCGACACACCGTGATGGCCGGCGCTGCGGCGCTTCCGCAGGCCGAGGGGTCGGGACCGCCTGACGGATCGAAAACCCAGGATCGCTACCGGCGCGGTCTGGACCAGCTCACGGCCATCAGCGGGCCGCAGGGCGCCGCGGTGATCGAGAGCCTCAACGACATCGCGCCCGATCTCGGCCGCTACATCGTCGAGTTCGCCTACGGCGACGTGTTCGCGCGCCCCGGTTTGGACGTGAAGACGCGCGAACTCGCGACGGTCGCGGCCCTGACCGCCATGGGCACGGCCGCCCCGCAACTGAAGGTCCATATGCGGGCGGCGTTGCGGGTCGGAGCCTCGCGCCAGGAGATCGTCGAGACGGTGATGCAGATGATCCCCTATGCCGGCTTCCCGGCCGCGCTCAACGCGATCGGCATCGCGCGGGATGCCTTCGCCACCGAATAAGCCATCGCAGGGCGAAGGCCGCGGGACATCAGCGCTCCGCGGCCATCGACCGGATGCCTCAATGGATCGCGTCGATCACCTCGGCCTTCGGGCTCGCGTCGGGCGCCGGGGATGAGCCCGCCACCAGGGTGCTGCCCGGCTTGGCGATCGTCAGGGCGATCGCGATCAGCGCCAGCACGGCCGCCAGGGCCGCCGGAAACAGGAACGCCGACTCGCCGTAGCGGATGTCGAGCAACCCGCCGATCACCGCGCCGGTGCTGAGCCCGGCCCAGAGCGGCGCCTGGATCCAGAACGAGGGCGCCACCGTCCCGAGCAGCAGGTTGGCGCAGCCGGTGCCGAAGCGCACCACCGCGCCGGTGACGTAGGTCAGCGCGATGGAGCGGCCGCCCTCGTCCTGGAGCGTCGCGTTCTGGAGCCCCAGCGCCAGCACGATCGGATAGGCGTGGAGCGGATACGCGAAGGTGCCCCAGGGCATCAGCAGGCCGCCGGCCAGCAGCAGGGCCTGGATGGTCAGCAGCACGGCCAGGCGCCAGCGTCCGACCCAGGCGGCGATCAGCGTCCCCAGGAAGGCGCCGAAGCAGAAGATGCAGATCGTGCTGGCGACCCGGGTGACGTTCTCCCAGTCGGCATTGGCCACCGCCACGCCGAAGCGCGTGGTGTTGCCCGACATGAACGACATGAAGAGCTGCGAGAATTCCAGGAAGCCGATGGAATCGGCGCAGCCCGCCAGCATCGCCAGCGCGATGGCGAAGGGAATGCGGGTCCGCGGAT
Organism: Methylobacterium sp. E-065; assembly: GCF_022829605.1. Taxonomy (GTDB): domain Bacteria; phylum Pseudomonadota; class Alphaproteobacteria; order Rhizobiales; family Beijerinckiaceae; genus Methylobacterium. Next base: position 57,260 of record NZ_JAKSYD010000122.1, read on the forward strand.
CGGCCGGAAACGACTTGTCGGCCGGCGGCTCGCGCTTTTGCTCCGGCATGCCGATACCCGTCCGATTACCGTAATCCGCCATGCTGATCCCCCGATGCAGCGGCCGCACCTGTCGCGACCGACTGACAATGGACGAATAGCTGGGCGGTTTCATGCCGCGGTGCGGCGTAACACAACGACGCGGCCCGGCACCGGCAGCCCGGCCTCCCGCCGGACCCCGGCCGGACGCAGGGTGAGGGTGCTCAGGCCGGCGGCGGCGGATGCCTCCGCGATATGGGCATCCGCATGGGCGTAGCGCCCGTCGGCGCCCAGGACGGCGCCCGATCCGTCGTCATGGGACTGCACCGTGAAGGCGGCGAGCCCGCCCGGTCGCAGCACGCGGCCGATCCCTGCCAGGACGGGGCCGAGATCCGCCACGTAGATCAGCACGTCGGCGGCGAGGCAGAGGTCAGCAGAAGCCTCTGTCTCCACTGTCAGGAAGCCGGCCAGATCGCCCTCGGCGAGGCGGTCATAAAGCGGCCGGCCCTGCCAGGTCTTGGCCCGCGCCAGGGCCAGCATGCCCGGGGAGAGGTCGACACCCGCGAGGTGCCCGACCCGCTCGCGGATCGCCGCGCCCATCAGGCCGGTGCCGCAGCCCAGATCGAGGGCCGCCGCGAAACGCTCGGGCACGCGGGGGAGGGCGTCGCTGACCAGTTCCGGGCCGATATAGGCGAGGCCCCCGACCAGATGGCGCTCGAAGCGCGGCGCGTAGCCGTCGAACAGGGCGCGCACATAGGCGGGCGAGAGTGCCGGCAGGCCGTCCCCGACGCCCAGGCGGCTGAGCTGTGCCCGCACGCCGAGCATGTCGTCCGGGTCGATGTCGAGGGCGCAGGCATAGGCTCGGGCCGCCGCGTCGCGCATCCGCTCATCGCCGCGCGCCGCCAGCCCCTCCCGCGCGCGGCCGAGCAGCAGCCAGGCCGGGGCGTAGCGCGGGGCGATCTCCAGAACCTGCTCGGCGAGATCCGCGGCGGCTTCGGGGTCGCCCTCGGCCAGGCAGGCTTCGGCGTACCGATAGCGGCGGTCGGCGAGGAGATCGCCGGAACTGTGCTGCGTGGCCATGCGTCTGCCGGTTCGGGGGCGCCTATATACCGGGGCCACCGGCGAACTCCACCGGCAGCACGGACCCGATGCCGATACGCGCCAGCGATCTCCTGACCCTGACCCGCGAGGGCCTCTATTGCCCCCTCGGAGGCTTCCACGTCGATCCGACCTGGCCGGTGGAACGCGCGCTGATCACGCACGGCCACGCCGACCACGCCCGCTCCGGCCACCGCCACGTGCTGGCGACGCCCGAGACCCTGCGGATCATGGCGGTGCGCTACGGCGCGGATTTTTGCGACCATCGGCAGGCGGCGCCCCTCGGCGAGCCGATCCGCATCGGCGACGTCACCGTGCGCTTCGCCCCCGCGGGCCACGTCCTCGGCTCGGCGCAGATCGCCATCGAGCGGGAGGGCGCCCGGGTGGTGGTCTCGGGCGACTACAAGCGGGCGCCGGACCCGACTTGCCTGCCCTTCGAGGTCGTGCCTTGCGACGTGTTCATCACCGAGGCGACGTTCGGGCTGCCGGTCTTCACCCATCCCGATACGCGCGGCGAGGTGCGCAAGCTGCTGGACTCGGTGCGGCTGTTCCCGGAGCGGGCCCACATCGTCGGTGCCTACGCGCTCGGCAAAGCGCAGCGGGTGATGGCGCTGCTGCGCGAGGAGGGTTGGGACCGGCCGATCCACCTGCATGGGGCAATGGAGAAGCTGACCGCTCTCTACAAGGAGGAAGGCGTGCCGCTCGGCGAGACGCCGAAGGTGGTGGCCGCCGAGCGCAAGGACCTGCACGGGGCGATCGTGATCTGCCCGCCTTCGTCGATCCAGGATCTCTGGTCGCGCAAGTTCCCCGACCCGGTCACCTGCTTCGCCTCGGGCTGGATGCGGGTGCGCGCCCGCGCCCGCCAGAAGGGCGTGGAACTGCCGATGGTGATCTCCGACCATTCCGACTGGCCGGACCTATGCCGCACCATCCGCGAAACCGGCGCCGAGGAGGTCTGGGTGACGCACGGGCAGGAGGATGCGCTGGTCCATTGGTGCGGGACGCAAGGCATCCGGGCCAAGCCGCTGCACCTGCTCGGCTACGGCGATGACGGCGAGGCCGAGCCGGCGTCCACGGAGCCTGGCCCCGAGAAAGAGGCGGTCGCGTGAACGAGTTCGCCCACCTCCTCGACCGCCTCGCCTACGAGCCCCGTCGCAACGCCAAGCTGCGGATGCTCCAGGATTATTTCGCGCGCACGCCCGACCCGGAGCGCGGCTACGCGCTCGGCGCCATGACGGGCACACTGAGCTTTCGCGAGGCCAAGCCGGCCCTGATCCGGGGGTTGGTGGAGGAGCGCATCGACCCGGTGCTGTTCCGGCTGTCGCACAATTACGTGGGCGACCTCGCCGAGACCACGGCCCTGATCTGGCCGACACCGCGCGATCTCCCTCCCCCCTCTGCGGGGGAGGGTACCCTGCACAGCAGGGGGAGAGAGGGGCTGCGCGACGATGCGGGTTCCAACTCGCGAAGCGACCTTCCCGGCAGCGTCGCTCCCCTCTCCCGACCCGGCCTGACGGCCGGCCCACCCTCCCCCGCAGAGGGGGGAGGGGATGCGCGCGTCGGGATCGGTCACAACAACCCGCCACCGCACGTCCCGACCCTGGCCGAGGTCGTGGAAACCCTCGCCACGATCCCGAAGCGCGAACTCCCCCGCCACCTCGCCGACTGGCTCGACGCCCTCGACGAGACCGGGCGCTGGGCGCTCCTGAAGCTCGTCACCGGCAATCTCCGCGTCGGCGTCTCGGCGCGGCTTGCAAAGACGGCGGTCGGCGCGCTGGGCGGTCACGATGCCGATGCGGTCGAGGAGGTCTGGCACGGGCTCACGCCCCCGTTCGAGACCCTGTTCGCCTGGGTCGAGGGCCGGGCCGAGCGCCCCGAGACCCTGAACCCGGCCCCGTTCCGGCCACCGATGCTCTCCCACCCGATTGAGGAGGAGACCGACCTCGACAAGCTGGAGCCGGAGGCGTTCTCGGCCGAGTGGAAGTGGGACGGCATCCGCGTCCAGCTCGTCGGCGGTCGCGACCGGGCGGGAGAGCAGGTCGGAAAGGTCTATTCCCGCACCGGCGAGGACATCACCGGGGCGTTCCCCGATCTCGCCGAGGCGATCACCTTCAAGGGCACGCTCGACGGCGAGTTGCTGATCCTGCGCGAGCGCCGGGTTCAGAGCTTCAACGTGCTGCAACAGCGCCTGAACCGGAAGGCGGTCACGGCCAAGCTCTTGGAAGAATTCCCCGCCCATGTGCGGGCCTACGACCTGCTGACGCTGGACGGCGACGACCTGCGGGCCGATCCGTTCGTGGAGCGTCGGGCGAAGCTGGAGGCCCTGGTCACGCGCCTCGATCATGCGCGCGTCGACATCTCGCCGCTGGTGCCCTTTGCCGACTGGGAGGCGCTCGCTGCCGCCCGGGCCGATCCGGCCTCGGTCGGGGCGGGTGACGATGCCGATGCCATCGAGGGCATCATGCTCAAGCGCCGCAACAGCCCTTACCTGCCGGGCCGCCCGAAGGGTCCGTGGTGGAAGTGGAAGCGCGAGCCGCACGTGGTCGACGCCGTGATGATGTACGCCCAGCGCGGGCACGGGAAGCGCTCGTCCTTCTACTCGGACTACACGTTCGGGGTCTGGCGGGAGGCACCCGAGGGCGGCGACGAGCTGGTGCCGGTGGGCAAGGCCTATCACGGCTTCACCGACGCGGAACTGGCCAAGCTCGACCGCTACGTCCGCAACAACACGACCAAGCGCTTCGGCCCGGTGCGCGAGGTTGCGCACGGGCAGGAGGCCGGGCTCGTTCTGGAAATCGCCTTCGAGGGCGTGCAACGCTCGACCCGGCACAAATCCGGGGTGGCGATGCGCTTCCCCCGGGTCAGCCGGATCCGTTGGGACAAGCCCCCCACGGAGGCCGACCGGATCGACGTGCTGGAGCGCATCCTCGCCCGGGGCGAGCGCGAGATCGCGCCCGGGGCGGCTTTGCTGGAGACGGATTCATGAGGCAGGGCAGGGGGGCGGGCCAGATCGGTCCGGTGGAGGCACTGGCCTCAGGCGCAGTGGAGCGCCACGCCAGCGGGCGGCTCACCATCGCGACCGCCGGACAGGGATTTACGGATTTCACCGCCGCGGTGGCGGCGTTCGTGCGCGGCAGCGGGATTCGGGAGGGGTTGGTCACGGTCTTTTGCCGGCACACCTCGGCCTCGCTCACCATCCAGGAGAACGCCGACCCGGACGTGCAGACCGACCTGATGACCGCGCTCGACGGCCTCGCCCCCCGTCATGCCGGCTACGTCCACGGCGCCGAGGGGCCGGACGACATACCGGCCCATATCCGCACGCTGGTGACCGATTCGGCCCTGAGCATCCCGTTGATCGACGGCCGGCTGGCGCTGGGCACGTGGCAGGGGATCTACCTGATAGAGCACCGCGACCGGCCGCACCGGCGGGAGATCGTGCTCAGCGTGATCGGGGCGTGATCGGGTCGGCACGTGGCAGCCGGCAACACACCGGCGGTTAACCATGCCGGGCGCTTATGGTCCGGGTCGGAAGGTGTGATGCCGCTCCGATACCTTGCCGCTCCGACGCACGGAGACCCCGATGAGCCTCTACGCCGCGCTCGCGAACTCGATTTCCGGCGCCTCGGCCCAGTCGCTGGCGCTCAACAACATCTCGGGCAACATCGCCAACACGCAGACGGCGGGGTTCAAGACCACCGAGACGCACTTCGCCGACATGCTGGCGCAGACGCAGCGCGGGCCGCAGCAGTCGGGCGGCGTGGCCAGCAGCACGCGCGATACGCTGGGTATTCAGGGCACGATGCAATCCACCGGGGTCTCGACCAACCTCGGCATCTCGGGCAACGGCTACTTCATCGTCCGGGCCAACACCGGCACCGATGAGAGCCCGACCTTCACCGGTCAGACCGCCTACACGCGGCGCGGCGACTTCGCCCCGGATGCCAACGGCTACCTCACCAACGGCGCCGGCTACTACCTGTTCGCGGGTCCTTCGGCGACGGCGCCGGTCACGGTGCCGACCGGCGCCAACACCCTGGCGGACCTGTCGGTCTCCTCCGCCGGCGCCATCACGGGCACCGCCGCGGATGGCAGCACCGTGCCGCTCGGCTCCCTGACGCTGGCGCAGTTCGGCACCCAGGAGAACCTGACCTCCCTCGACGGCGGCGCCTACGTGGCCAACGGCCAGTCGGAGACGCCGAGCTACGGCCTCAACGGCGCGACCCTGAAGGCCGGCGCGATCGAGCAGTCGAATGCCGGCATCGCGGACCAGTTCTCGAAGATGATCGAGACGCAGCAGGCCTACACGGCCAACACCAAGGTGATGAGCACCGCCGACCAGATGCTGCAGGACGCCATCGCGATGTACGCGTGAGGACCTGTCTGAGTCAGGTTCGGGGTTCCCAAAGGATGTGCCCTTTGGCGGGTTCTGAGTGCGGAGCCCTGAGATGAGTACCAGGGCTCCGCCCTGGACCCGCGAAAGGTCTGGACCTTTCGAAACCGCGACTTGATCCGTTTATGCGTCAGAGGATCTTGAGCGGATCCGTCTCGGGTGGTGGCGGCGCGACATCCACGCGGTTCCACCAGCCGCCGCCGAGCGCCACGAACAAAGCCGCCGTGTCGGCGTATTGCGTCGCCCGCGCACCGGCCGAGGTGACCAGCGCCGAGAGATAGCCCTGCTGGGCGATCAGCACCTGCGAGGAGGTGACGGCGCCTGCCGTGTACTGCTTGCGGATCAGCCCGAGGCTCTGGTTCGTCGCGCTCACCGCGGCATCCGCGGCCGCGACCGCCCTCGCGTCGGCCTGGAGCGCCCGCAGGGCGTCGGCGACGTTCTGGAAGGCGGTGATCACCGTCGATTTGTACTGCGCCTGCGCCTGCGTCAGCGTCTCCTCCGCGGCCCGCTGGCGGCGGAACAGTGTGCCGGCATCGAAGATCGGCGCCGTCGCCTGCCCGATGATCGTGAAGAAGGCTGCGCCCGGATTGGTCACCTGCGCGATCCGCGTGGCGCTCGATCCGCCGGTCGCCGTCAGGCTGAACTGCGGCAGGCGGTTGGCCACGGCGACGCCGACACTGGCGCTCGCCTGCTGGACCAGCGCCTCAGCGGCCTTCACGTCGGGCCGCTGCTGCACCAGCCGCGAGGGCAGGCTCACCGGGAGCTTGGTCGGCAGGCGCAGGGCCGAGAGTTCGAAGGTCTCGCTGACCTCGTCCGAGGGCAGGCGTCCGGCCAGTGCAGTGAGCAGGTTGCGCTGCTGCGCCAGGGCCTTCTCCAGCGGCGGCAGCAATTGCTGCGACAGGGCGAGCGCGGCCTGCTGCTGCACCACGTCGGCCCCGGCGATCTGACCGAGCGACAGCTGCTTGTTGTAGAGCTGCAGGATCTCGGTCTGCGCCTGGATGACTCGGCGGGTCGCCTCGATCTGCGCCCGCAGGGACGCCTCCTGGATCGCGGCGGCGACGACGTTGCCGGTCAGGCTGAGATAGGCCGCCTCCAGCTGGAAGCGCTGGTTCTCGGTGGTGGCTTCCAGGGACTCGATCTGGCGGCGGTTCCCACCGAACACGTCCGGGTTGTACGAGACAACCGCCTGCGGGGTCGACAGGCTGTAGAGGTACTGGAACTGGTTCTGGAGAGGCGATTGCAGGTCGAGGCCCGGCGCCAGGGCGCCCTGGATCTGCGGGGTCGCGGTCAGGCTCGGGTAGAGCGTGCCCTTCTGGGCCAGCACGTTCTGTTGGGCGATCCGGAGCGAGGCCTGGGCGGCCTCCAGCGTCGGATTGTTGGCGAGCGACTGCTCGACGAGGCGGTTCAGCGCCTTGGAGTGGAACAGGGTCCACCACGAGCCGGGAATGTCGGCGCCGGAGACGAAGCTCTGATCGGCCGATCCGCCCTGCCGGGTGCGGATGCTGTCGGCGGCGGACGGGTTCTTCAGCGGCTCCCGGGTGTAGCGGCTGACCACCGGGTCCTCCGGCGGCACGTAGTTCGGGCCGACCGCGCAGGCCGACAAGGACAGGGATGCGGCGAGCACGGCCACCGCCCGTCCGCACCGTTTCGGCGCACCCATCACCATTCCGCCCCCGGAAGCCTTCCTCCGGTAGAGCGGCGCCGCGCGCATCCAAGTCAATGCAGCTGTCTCCAGATGGCGCAAGCGGAGCGTCCGTTGTGGCGCGCCGGCAACGCGCCACGCCCCCGTCGTCGAGGGGATCACGCGGCGGCCCGATGCTCGGTGCGCGCCAGCGCGTCCGGGTTCGGCTTGCGGCGGGAGAACAGGGAGATCAGCACCGGCACGACCACGAGGATCAGGTTCGGCGCCAGGATGATGCCGCCGACCACCACCAGCGCCAGGGGCTTCTGCACCTGGGAGCCGATGCCGGTGGACACCGCCGCCGGCAGCAGGCCGACGCAGGCGGCCACGCAGGTCATCATCACCGGGCGCATGCGCACCACGGCGGCGTTCCAGACCGCCTCCTGCTTCTTCCAGCCCTCGTCGAGGAGCTGGTTGTAGTAGGCCAGCAGGATCACGCCCTCCATGGTCGAGATGCCGAACAGGGCGATGAAGCCGATCGCCGCCGAGATCGAGAACGGCGTGCCGGTCACCGACAGGGCGAAGATGCCGCCGATCATCGCCATCGGGATCACCGACAGCGTCAGCAGCATGTCGGCCACCGACGAGAAGTTGATGTAGAGGAGCAGAGCGATCAGCAGCAACGTGATCGGCACCACGAGGCTCAGCCGGGTCGCCGCCTCCTGCAGGTTGGTGAACTGCCCGACCCATTCCAGCCGGTAGCCCGGCGGCAGGTCCACCGCCTCGGCCACCTTGCGCTGCGCCTCGATCACGGCGCTGCCGAGGTCGCGCCCGCGCACCGAGAACTTCACCGGGATGTAGCGCTCTTGGTCCTCGCGGTAGATGAACGAGGCCCCCGAGACGAGATCGACGTCGGCGATCTCGGACAGCGGCACCTGGATCACGCCGCCGTTCGGGTTCTGGGCGCCGACCGCGATGTTGCGGATGCCGGCGAGCGACGAGCGGTACTCCTTGGCGAGGCGCACCCGCATCGGGAAATGCCGGTCGGAGCCGTACTCGTAGAGGTCGCCCGCGGTCTGGCCACCGATCGCCGCCTGGATCGTGGTGTTCACGTCGCCGATCGACAGGCCGTAGCGGGCGGCCTTGTGGCGGTCGACATCGATCCGCACGGTCGGCTGACCTAGCGACTCGAACACCGACAGGTCGGTGACGCCCTGGACCGTGGCCAGCGCCGCCTTCACGGCGTTGGCGGTCTTGGTCAGCTGCGCGAGGTCGCTGCCGTAGATCTTGACCGAGTTCTCGCCCTTCACGCCGGAGGCGGCCTCCTGGACGTTGTCCTCGATATACTGCGAGAAGTTGAACTCGATGCCGGGAAACTCGGATTCGAGCTGCTTGCTCAGGGTGGCGATCAGCGTCTCCTTGTCGAGGCCCTTGCGCCACTGGTCGATGGGCTTCAGGGGCGCCAGGATCTCGACGTTGAAGAAGCCGGTGGCGTCGGTGCCGTCGCTCGGCCGGCCCTGGTGGGACAGCACGGTGACGACCTCCGGGACCTCCTGGAAGATCTTGCGCATGCGCTGGACGTAGGCGTTGCCGGCCTCCAGCGAGATCGAGGACGGCATGGTGCCGCGCACGTAGAGGTTGCCCTCTTCGAGCCGCGGCAGGAATTCGAGGCCGAGATTGCGCGCGGCCAGCCCCGAGACGAGCAGCACCGCCAGCATCACGCCGATCGCCAGAACCCGGTTCTTCAGGCCGAAGCGCAAGGCCGCCTCGTGGCCGACCCGCAGCACCCGCACGATCAGGGTGTCGCGCTCCTCCAGCTTCTTCGGCAGCATCAGGGCTGAGAGTGCGGGCGAGACCGTGAAGGTGGCGAGCAACCCGCCGATCAGCGCATACGCGTAGGTCTTGGCCATCGGGCCGAAGATGTGGCCCTCGACGCCGGTCATCGTGAACAGCGGCAGGAAGCCGACGATGATGATGGTGGCCGAGAAGAAGATCGCCCGGTTCACCTCGCGCCCGGCCACCGCGATGGTGCCGAGCCGCCCGGTCAGGCCGTCAGGCGGCGTCTCGCCCTTCACGTGGTCCGGCTCGGCGATGTGGCGGAAGACGTTCTCGACCATGATCACCGTCGCGTCGACGATCAGGCCGAAATCGATGGCGCCGAGGGAGAGCAGATTCGCCGAATCGCCGCGCACGACGAGGATTAGGATCGCGAAGCCCAGCGCGAACGGGATCGTGGCCGCCACGATGATCGCGCTGGTGAGCGAGCCGAGGAACAGCCACTGCACCACGAAGACCAGCACCACGCCGAACACGAGGTTGTGCATCACCGTGTGTGTGGTGGTGTGGATCAGCCCCGAACGGTCGTAGATCCGCTCGATCTTCACGTCGGGCGGCAGGATCGACGAGCCGTTGATCTTGTCGATCTCCGCCTCGACGCGCTCCAGGGTCGGCAGGCTCTTGCCGCCGCGACTCATGAGCACGATGCCCTCGACCACGTCGGCCTGGTCGTCGTGGCCGACGATGCCGAGCCGCGGGGCGTTCGACACGCGCACCTCCGCCACGTCGCGCACCAGCACCGGGGTGCCGTTGACGAGGCTGATCATCGTGTCCTTGATGTCGTCCATGTCGCGGATCAGGCCGATGCCGCGCACCACTGCCGATTGCTGCCCGACGTTGAGCGTCTGCCCGCCGACATTGATCGAGGCGTTGTTGAGCGCCGTGGTCAGCTGCACGAGCGTCAGCCCCTGTGCCTGGAGACGGTTCAGGTCGACCGCGATCTCGTATTCCTTGGCCCGGCCGCCGAAGGCCGTGACGTCGACCACTCCGGGGATCGCCTTGAACCGGCGCTGCAGCACCCAATCCTGCAGCGTCTTCATGTCCATGGGCGAGTAGCCCGCCGGGCCGACCAACTTGTAGCGCATGATCTCGCCCACCGGGCTCGTCGGCGAGATCTGCGGCGTGGCGCCGTTCGGCAGGGTCGGCGCCTGCGACAGGCGGTTGAGCACCCGCTGCAGCGCCTCCTCGTACGTGTACTCGTAGTTGAACTGCACCTTCACGTCGGACAGGCCGAACAGCGAGATGGTGCGCACCACCTGGGCGTTCGGGATGCCGGCCAGCGCCACCTCGAGCGGAATCGTGATGTAGCGCTCGATCTCGTCGGCGGACTGGCCCGGGTTCTGGGTGATCACGTCGACCAGCGGTGGCACCGGGTCGGGATAGGCCTCGATGTTGAGCTGGGTGTAGGCGCCGTAGCCGATGCCGAGCATCACCACGAAGAGCAGCACCACCAGCACCCGCTGGCGGAGCGAGAAGGCGATCAGGGCGTTCATCGGACCGGATCCTCGCTCAGGACGCCTTGTCGCCGGTGGCGGCCCGGTCGATGAACAGGGCGCCACGGGTCACGACCTGCTCGCCCGCCTTCAACCCGTCGACCACCTGGGCGCTGTCACCGTTGATCAGCCCAAGCTTGATGTCGCGCGCCTCCACGGCCCCGTCCGGCCGCGCCACCCAGACATGGGTGCGGTCGCCCTCGTACACGATCGCCGCAACCGGGATGCTCGGGCTCGGCTCGCCCTTGCCGGTGATGATCGTGAAGGTGGCGAACATCTCCGGCCGCAGCACCCGGTCCGGGTTGTCGACCTCGCTTCGCACGGCGAGCCGCCGGGTCGCCGGGTCGAGGCTGGAGGCCATGTAGTTCACCCGGGCCTTGAACACCCGCGTGCCGAAGCCCGCGACCTTCGCCTCGACCTCCTGGCCGATGCGGATCTTCGGGATCTCGCTCTCGCGCACGTTGGCCACGAGCCAGACGGTGGACAGATCGCCGATCACGAAGACGGGGTCGCTCGACGCCGACAGGTACTGCCCGATGCCGACCTTCCGCTGGACGATCGTGCCGGGGATCGGCGCCCGGATCTGGGTCTCCGGGCTCATCGTGCCCTTCTTCTCGTAGGCGGCGATCTCGGCGTCGGTCTTGCCGAGCAGGCGCAGGCGGTTCTTCACCGCATCCAGCGCCGCCTCGGCGGTCTTCAGGTCGCTCTGGGCGGCGATCACGTCGTTCTGGGCGGACTGGTAGTCCTTGAGCGCCGTGGCCTTGGCCTGGAACAGCTCCTGCTGGCGCTGCGCGATGGTCTGGTCGAGCTTCAGCAGGGCCTGCTGCTTCCCGAGGTTGTTCAGCGCTGCCTGATAGTCGTTCTGCGCCTGGACCATATCGGTGGCCTCCAGCGTCAGCAGCACGTCGCCGGCCTTCACGTCGTCGCCGGCGCGGACCAGCACCTTGGTCACCCGGCCCGCATAGGGCGAGACCACCGGCACGTTGTCGTCGTCGTTCAGCGCGATGCGGCCCTCGGCGGCCCCCTCCGGCCGGAACATCTGCGTGGCCACCGGCAGGATCTCGAAGGCGGCGCGCTGCTCCTTCGAGGGCCGGAACACCCGCTCCACCGGGCCCGCCTTCACGGCATCGATGCCCGGATCGGGATTGCTGGCGCTGCCGAACAGGCCGGTCACCGAGCCGGCGAGATGTGAGGCCGTCTCGCGGGCGCGGTCCGGGAACGCGAAGGCCAGGCCGCCGAGGGCCGCCAGCAGCACGACGACGACAAGCGGGCCCGACAACCGGCGCTTGCGCGGCGGCGCCAGAATCGTCTCGTCCTGCTCCAGCGGGTTTCGGGCGTCCATGGATATGTTCTTCTGCGTCCGGACGAAGAGACCGGGCTGTCTCGAGTGGATAGGATTCGCGTGGAACGCCGCCCCTATCAATGCGATCGCTGGTGCTTTTCTGTGGCGAATCGCGCGGGTGTTCCCCGGCGACCCCGCGTGCCTAGAGCAAAGCTTGTCCGACGTGCAATCGATGGGCGGCCCCGGTCGCGAAACCGTGTGGCGCCGTCTTCCTTTGACGGGATTTGTTACAATATGACAACGGTCGTGGGCCGAGCCTTGCCCGATCCTCCTTCACACCCGAAGATTTCGCCATGACCGACACGAGCCCCGCTCCCGCCCAAGCCGGCATCCCAGCTGGATCGACCTCCGGCAAGATCCCGGTCACCGTGCTCACCGGCTATCTCGGCGCGGGCAAGACCACGCTCCTCAATCGGATCCTCACCGAGAACCACGGCAAGCGCTACGCCGTGATCGTCAACGAGTTCGGCGAGATCGGCATCGACAACGACCTCGTCGTCGGCGCTGACGAGGAGGTGTTCGAGATGAACAACGGCTGCGTCTGCTGCACGGTGCGCGGCGACCTGATCCGGATCATGGACGGGCTGGTGAAGCGCCGGGGCAAGTTCGACGCGATCATCGTGGAGACCACCGGGCTGGCCGATCCGGCACCTGTGGCCCAGACCTTCTTCGTCGATCAGGATGTCGGCGAAGCTGCCCGGCTCGACGCCGTGGTGACGGTGGCGGACGCCAAGTGGCTCACCGACCGCCTGAAGGACGCCCCCGAGGCCAAGAACCAGATCGCCTTCGCGGACGTGATCCTGCTCAACAAGAGCGACCTCGTCGCGCCCGCCGAGCTCGACCGGGTCGAGGCCGAGATCCGCCGCATCAATCCCCTGGCCAAGCTCCACCGGACGCAGAACTGCGCCGTCCCCCTCGAGGCCGTGCTGGAGCGCAACGCCTTCGATCTCGACCGCATCCTCGAGGTGGAGCCCGACTTCCTGGAGGAGGGGCACCACCACCATCACGATTCGGACATCCGCTCGATCTCGGCGAAGATCGAGGGCGAAGTCGACCCGGAAAAATTCATGCCCTGGATCTCGAACCTGACGCAGGTTCAGGGGCCCGACATCCTGCGCTGCAAGGGCATCGTGGCTTTCCCGAACGAGCCCAAGCGCTTCGTCTTCCAGGGCGTGCACATGATCCTCGACGGGGACGTGCAGGGGGATTGGGCGCCGGACGAGAAGCGGGTCTCCCGGGTGGTGTTCATCGGGCGCAATCTCGATGAGGTGGCGATCCGGGAGGCGTTCGAGGCCTGCCGGGTGTGAGGGGCTGAAGAGTACCCGCGCGTCCCCCTCTTCCTCAGAGGTCGGGCTGTTCACACCCTTCAGAACCGCCCGCGAGTTCCCCTCTCCCCGCGGGCGGGGAGAGGCCCACATCGGCCTTGTCGTCCATGCGGGAAACGTAGGCGAAGCCGGAGTGGCGGTGAGGGGGCTTGGCCGGACGAGCCTCGTTCGGCACCTCCCCCTCACCTTCGGCTGCCGCCTCGCTCCGGCGACGACAAGGTCGCCAAAGCCCTCTCCCCGCCCGCGGGGAGAGGGGGCTTTTGCGGCTCCAAGGTTTCATCTCCGCAGCCCTGGACACCCCCGTTTCTGCCCCGAAGCCGATTCTCAACGATTGAATGTCACTCTAGCGGCTGCGGGCCTGCGTACTCGGCCCGCGGAGCCCGCGTATCATGGCCCACAGCGCAGCCGCCGGAGCCCCATCCGGCGTCGCATCCGGAATCCCGCTCATCGTGGCCGTCGAGGCGATGGCGAAGGCGTTGTTTGCCGCCTTCATCTTCTTCGCCTGCTTCGCGTTCTCGGACACGTCGCCCTACGACGCGGTGGCGATCCCGACGATCCTGCTCTGGCTCTGCCTCGGCGTGCGCCTGCACCGGGGCATGGTGCCGCTGCTCGCCCTGCTGCTGCTCTACCTCGCGGCGATCGTCTGCGCGCTGCTGCCGTACCTCAACGAGGAATTTCCGGTCACCTGGACGATCCAGCTGATCTATCTTGCGATCACCGCCATCTTCTTCGCCATGTTCTTCGCGGATGACACCCACGCGCGGATGGAGCTGGCGCTCAAGGCCTACACGGCGAGCTGCGTGTTCTCGGCCGCGCTCGGCATCATCGGCTACCTGCAATGGCTCGGTATCGAGGACCTGTTCTACAAGTACGACCGGGCGTCGGGCACCTTCCAGGACCCGAACGTGTTCGGCTCGTTCCTGACGCTCGGCGCCCTCTACCTGATGCACGGCCTGCTCACCGGCTCGGCGCGCCGGCCTCTGGCCTCGCTCGCGGGCCTGCTGATCATCGTGGCCGGCATCTTCCTGTCGTTCTCGCGCGGCTCCTGGGGCGGGAGCGCCGTCGCGGTGCTGCTCATGGTCGGCTCGGTCTACGCGGGCAGCCGGTCGATCCGCCTGCGCCGCCGCATCGTGCTCCTCACCCTCGCCACCCTCGTGCTCGGCACCGTGGCGGTGATCGCCCTGCTGTCGATCGATCACGTCCACAAGATGTTCGAGACCCGCGCAGCCCTGACCCAGGATTACGATCAGGGCGAGACCGGCCGGTTCGGCAACCAGATCCGGGGCCTCACCATGCTTCTGGAGCGCCCGTTCGGGATGGGGCCGATGCACTGGCGGCTGGTCTTCGGGCTGGAGCCGCACAATTCCTACATCGGCTCCTTCGCCAATGGCGGCTGGCTCGGGGGGGCGGTGTTCATCGGCCTCGTGCTGACGACGGGCTTCGTCGGGTTTCGCCTGCTGGTGCGGCCGTCGCCGTTCCGGGCGCATGCCCAGATCGTCTGGCCGGCGCTGCTGATGTTCTTCCTGCAGGCCTTCCAGATCGACATCGAGAAGTGGCGCCATGTCTATATGATGCTCGGGATGGTCTGGGCGCTCGAAGCGGCGCGGCTGCGCGTGGGTCGGTCGCATCGGGGTGTGCTTGAAACACGCTCCCGGGCGGGCCATCCCTCGTCCGGGGCCAGCGGATCGCCGGTCGGAGGTCCGCATCCGGAGACGGTCACGTGAGCACACAGCCGGACAGCGAGGGGCCGCGGCTCGCATCCCTCCAGGCCCTCGGCATCCTGGGCACGGCGCCCGAACCGCATTTCGACGCCGTCTGCCGCGCCGCCCGTCGCCTGTTCGGGGTGCGCACCGCCCTCGTGAACTTCATCGACGCGACGGAGCTGTGGCCGAAGACGCCCTGCATCGAGCTGCCGGGGGCGATCCCGCGCGAGAACGGCATCTGCGATCACACGATCCGCAGCGACGCCCTGCTGGTCGTGCCCGATGCGCAGGCTGATCCGCGATTCCGAGACATGCCGGGGGTCGCCGCCGCGGGAGGCTTCCGCTTCTACGCAGGCCTGCCCCTCAGCCTGCGGCCGGGCCTGCGGATCGGCACCT
Organism: Methylobacterium sp. E-065; assembly: GCF_022829605.1. Classification (GTDB taxonomy): domain Bacteria; phylum Pseudomonadota; class Alphaproteobacteria; order Rhizobiales; family Beijerinckiaceae; genus Methylobacterium. The sequence continues at coordinate 72,485 of NZ_JAKSYD010000122.1, forward strand.
TCTGCCTGATCGATCCGGAACCGCGCGCTGGGCTCTCGGACGACGAGGTGGCTGCCTTCCGCGACCTCGCCGAGATCGTCCTCGCCCATCTGCGGCTCACCGAGGCCAACGCCCGCCGGGGGCGGGAAATCGAGCGGGCGGCGATCCGCGAGGCCCTGATCCGCGAGCAGCACCGCGAGATCAACGCCCGCGCCCGGGCCCAGGAGGCGGCCAACCAGCAGCTCACCATGGCCGAGCAACTGGCGAGCGTCGGCAACTGGCGGGTGAACCTCGCCGACGGTCAGCCGGTCTGGTCGGCCAGCCTCTACGCGATCACCGGCCGCGATCCCGCGACGCCGCCGCCGCGCCTCGACGTCTTCGCGCAGCTCTACCACCCCGACGATCGGGCCCGGCTGGAAGCGATCGTGGCCGAGGCGATCGCGCGCCGCGCGTCCTTCGACTTCGAGGCACGCCTGCTGCGGCCGGACGATGCGATCCGCCACGTGGTCGTCCGCGGCGTCTGTCGTGAGGATCAGGGCGCAATCGGCCTGAGCGGCGTGCTGATCGACGTGACCGAGCGGCGCCGCGCCGAGGACGAGGTCGGGCGCAGCGAGTTGCGCTATCGCGGGCTCGCCGAGACCCTGCCGCTGCTGGTCTGGACCATGGGGGTCGGCGACGGACGGGCCACCTACGCCAACGCGCAGTTCCAGGCCTTCTATGGGCCGATCGGTCCGGAGCGGGCCGAGCGCCTGGCCCGGAATCATCCCGCCGACGCCGACGCCATGGAGGCGGCCTGGACCCGGGCGATCGAGACCGGCGTCGGCTTCAGCGGTCAGTGGCGGATCCAGCGCCGTGACGGCGTCTACCGCTGGCACAAGATCTCCCTGATCCCGATCCGCCTCGATCCCGCGGACGGTGCCGTGCTGGAATGGCTCGGCACCGCCCTCGACGTGGACGACATCGTGACGGCCCGCCTTGCCGTGGAGGAGGCGCGCGGCCTGCTGGGCATCGCCCTCGACGCCGCGGAGGCCGGGACGTGGGACTGGGACATGCGTACCGGGCTCGCCAACCTGAGCCCTGAAAGCGCGCGCATGCACGGGCTGCCGGAGACCGGCTTGGCCCACACGATCACCGCTGCCGACTGGACCGGGCTGCTTCACCCAGGGGATGTCGGCGACGTCTGGAACGAGATCCGGCGCGCGGTGGAGACATCCACGCCCTACGCGGCCGAGTTCCGGGTCGGCGAGCGCTGGCTCTACGCGCGCGGGCGGACCGTGTTCGGGGCCGAAGGCCAGCCGCAGCGCATGGTTGGGCTCCATCTCGACATCACCGAGCGCAAGGCGGCCGAGGCAGCTCTGCGGGTGGCTACCCGGGACGCGGAAGCCGCCCGCGCCGAGGCGGAGCGAGCGAGCGCAGCCAAGAGCGAGTTCCTGGCCGCCATGAGCCACGAGATCCGCACGCCGCTCAACGGCATCCTCGGCTATGCCGACCTGCTCCTCGACGAGGGGTCACTTCAGAACGAGGACCGGCGCCGCCTGGAGCTGATTCAGAGCTCCGGCGCGGCCCTGCTCACCGTCGTCAACGACATTCTCGACTTCTCCAAGATCGAGGCCGGCGAGCTGACCCTCGACCCGGTCGGCTTCCCACTGGTCTCCACCGTCGACGCCGCGGTCTCGATCGTGCGCGGCAGCGCGATCCGCAGCGGCCTCGCGATCGAGGGCCGGATCGACCCGGCGCTCCCGGATCACGTGGTCGGCGACCCCGGCCGCCTGCGGCAGGTGCTGCTCAACCTGCTCAACAACGCCGTGAAGTTCACGCCGGCGGGCTCCGTCACCCTGACGGTGCAGCGAGAGGGCACGGGCACCGCCCCCGACGGCAGCCCCGGCGACGTCATCCGCTTCGCCGTGACCGATACCGGCATCGGCATCGCGCCGGCGCAGCAGGACAGGCTGTTCAAGCGCTTCAGCCAGGTGGACGGCTCGATCAGCCGGCGCTTCGGCGGCACCGGCCTCGGGCTCGCCATCTCCCGCCACCTCGTGACGCTGATGGGCGGCGAGATCGGCGTCGAGAGCCGCGAGGGGCAGGGCTCGACCTTCTGGTTCCGCCTGACTCTCCCGCGGAGCGCCGGAGCGGCTTTGGGCCACGCGGCGCGTATCGAGCCGGCCGTCGGTCTCGGCCCGCCGCGGACGCAGACCGCGGCCGCGGCTCCTTCGGATCCCGCACATCTGCGCCTGCTCCTGGTCGAGGATGTGCCGCTCAACCAGGAACTGGCCTGCGCAGTGCTCGAATCCCAGGGCTACACGGTGGAGGTGGCCGGCGACGGCGCCGAGGCAATCACGGCGGTCGCCGCCGCGGTCACGGGCGGGCGCCCGTACGATCTGGTGCTGATGGACGTCCAGATGCCCCGGGTCGACGGGCTCACGGCCACCCGCCGCATCCGCGCGCTCGCGCCGCCGGCCTGCGACATCCCGATCGTGGCCATGACCGCGAACGTGCTGCCCGCCCAGATCGAGGAGTTGCGCGCATCCGGGATGGACGACTACGTCGGCAAGCCGTTCCGCCGGGCCGATCTCTTCGCCACGATCAGCCGCTGGACCGCGCCCGGCGCCCGGCGCCCGGTGCGGGCGGAGGAGACGCGCCGGGCCACGCAGGTCGATGCCGCCATCCTCGACGCCACGGTGCTGACCGAGATGGAAGCGAGTTTCGGGGCGGACCGGGTCGGCGCGTTGCTGGATCTCCTGGCGAACGAGCTGTCTGAGCGGTTCCGGCCGAGCGAGACCGACCGGCGCCAGATCGCCCACGACGCGCATGCCCTGGTGGCGGCGGCGGGTCTTCTGGGCTTTGTCGGCCTGTCGAGCCTGTGCCGGGAGGTCGAGGCAGCCGCCCATGCGGGGGCCGATCTGATGCCGCTGATCCGGCGCCTTGAGGTGCAGCGGGCGACGGCTCTGCGTGCGATCCGGCAGCTGCGCGCGGCCTGAGTCTCCCGCTTGCGCGCCCGCCGGCGGCCGGCCTCAGGCCGACCGGGCCAGCGGCACCGCGAGGCCCGCTCCGCCGCTGCGCATCGGCCCGGAGCGGGCGAGGTCGTCCACCGCCATCAGGATGCCCGCCATGGCGTCGCGGCTGGCAAAGGCCGCCTTCAGCGCGCCGCCGCGCTGCCGGAAGGCCGGCTCGGTGAGCACCCGGGCCACCGCCTCCTGTAGGATGTCCGGGCTCGGCGTGTTGGTGGCGAGGTTGATCCCGGCGCCGGACCAGCCGACGCGGGCGTTCACCTCGGCCTTGTCCTCGGTGAGGCCGGCCGAGACGATCGGGACTCCGGTGGCGAGCGCCTGCGAGACGCTGCCGTAGCCGCCATTGGTCACGAGCACGCTCACCCGCGGCAGCAGATCGCGGAACGGCAGGAAGCTGGAGACGCGCGTGTTGGCGGGGATCGGCCCGCGCAGGGCGGTGACGGGCCGCCCACCGGTGGTGGCCAGGACGAGGAGATCGTCCCGGTCGGCCAGGGCCGCGAGGGTCGGCTCGACCAGCTCGCCGAAATCCGCGTTGGCCAGCGTCCCCTGCGTCACCAGCACCACGGGCTTGCCCGCTGCGTTCGCCGCCTCGAGCTCCGGCCACCAGTCCGGCGGGGGCGCCGGCGGGGTGGGCGGCTGAAGGAGTCCGATGAAGCGCAGGCCCGGGGGCAGCGCGCCGTAATCGTACTCGAAGCCCGGCACCGTCGGCTGGAGGAACAGGTCCGGGAGCACCACGATCGCGTGTGGCAGCGAGGCCGGCAGCGGCGGCAGGTCGAGCCTCGCGAGCTGCCCATCCGTGTAGGCGCGCACCGGGTTGGTGAAGGCCGCGTCCATGCCGGCCTTCAGGGCGGCGTAGCGGATGCGCTCGGCCCGGTCCCGGGCGGGAGGCAGCCCGAGCCCGACCGGAGCGTGGTCGGGCCGGTCCAGGAACAGGAAGCTGACATTGACGGTCACGATCGGCGGTCGCGGCGCCGGGTCGAGGAGCAGCGGCAGCACGCCGAGGAACATGCTGCCGGCCACGATCACGTCCGGCGCCTCTTCGGCGATCAGCCGGCGCAGCACGGCCGCCTGATCCGGCATCGGATCGATGAAGCGCCGCTCGAACTCGCGCCGGTAGCGTTCGGGTCCCGCCGGCAGCTCGGTCTCCCGGAACGTGGCCGAGCCGTTGTCGGCATAGGCCGTGAAGCGCAGGCCCGCCGCCTCGATGGTTTCGCGAAACAGTGCGTCGGACAGCACGAGCACGTCGTCACCCCGCGCAGCCGCGACGCGTCCGACGGCGAGCAGCGGGTTGACGTGGCCGGTGAGCGGCGTCGCGGCGATCAGGATCTTCATTACGGCCTCCTCGGGCGACGCCAGCGTCGTCGGCTTCGCCCCTGTCGAGGTTTCAGCGCCCGCTCCAGACAGCGCCTCGGACATGATCCAGCGCCGGTTTCAGAAGGAAAATCGCCCGCAAATCCATTTGGTTACAGCGGTGGCCGGGATTCGTGCGGCAGCGCACAAAACAGCGTCGGCGGCCTCGACGAACCGAGCTTCGGTCCGACCGCGCCCGCGGAGCGGGTGCAGCTTGGAAAAGGGCGTTGATGCCGTGCTGGAGCCCGCCGCCGCTGGCCGCGCGAACGCGTGGCGTTCACTCCACCACGATCACCCGGTTCGGCAACTCGTCCGGATCGTCGGGCCCGGCGGGCAGATGCTCCGCCAGGCGGCTGCCGATGGCCTCGATCGCCGCCGTCAACCCGGCTTCGATTTCACCCCGCCCGAGGGCCGTGATGAGATCGGCCAGGATGCCGTCCCAGGCGGCGGGCGAGACTTCACGCAGCACGCCGAGGTCGGTGACGATCTCCGCGTGCCGCTCGGCCAGCGACAGGTAGAGCAGCACGCCGGTGCGGGATCGGGTCAGGCTCAGGCCCCGGGACCAGAAGGCCCGTTGCGCTGCCTCCCGGGCGCGGGCGCTGCGCAGGCGACGCGGCACGAGGGCGAGACGCAGCCGCTCGCTCTGGCTCGCCAGGAGAATCACGGCCACGAGGGCGGCCTGCGCCAACACGATGGCGGCCGCGCCCCAGGCCGTCAGTGCGATCAGCGGCCAGGGCAGAACCAAAGCCGCCACCAGCGTCGCCAAGAGGACGAGCGAGCGGTAGGCACCCGCCCGCGCGCTCACCATCACGACGATCTCGCCGGACGTGCCGGCCTCGGCCCGCGCCACGGCCCGGGCGAGGCGGGCGCGCGCCTCCGGCGTCAGCGCCTCAGCGAGGCTACCAGCCATCGGACGCCCCTCCGCCACCGGACGAGCCGCCCCCACCGGAGAAGCCGCCGTCGAACCCGCCCGAAGACCCCCCATCCGAGAAGCCGCCGCCCCAGCCGCCCGAGCCGGGGCCGGGCAGGATCACGATGCCGCCGCCGCGTCCCGCCCGGTTGCCGAGCCGGACCATGCGCCACGCGACCGTCACCACGATCAGGAGCAGGATCACGAAGATCGCCACCTGAACGGGATCGGCCGCCTCGTCCTTCGCCTCCGGGGCGCGCTGCCATTCCTGTGCGTCCCGCGCCAGGATTGCCAGGATCCCGTCCACGCCCGCATCGAGACCGTTATACCAGTCGCCGGTCTTGAAGCGGGGCGTGATCGCGCTGGCCGTGATGGTGCGGGACTGGGCGTCGGTCAGCGCGCCTTCGAGCCCGTAGCCGACTTCGATGCGGACCTTGCGCTCCTGCGGCGCCACCAGGAGGAGGACACCGTTGTTCGTCTTGGCCTGCCCGAGCTTCCAGGCCCGGAACAGGCGGTTGGCGTAATCCTCGATGGTCGTGCCCTGGAGGTTCGGCACGGTCGCGACCACGACCTGATCCGAGGTCTTGTCCTCGTGCGCCTTCAGCTTGGCTTCGAGCGCGTGGCGCTGGTCCGGCGTGAGGAGGCCCGCCGCGTCGACGACGCGACCGGTGAGCGTCGGGAAGGTCAGCTCGGCGGCGAGCGCCCGGACCGCGTAGAACGCCAGGCAGGCCGCGATGACGGCGAGCGCTAGGGCGAGCCGCACCCGTACCGGGATGTTTCGGCTCACGGACGGTTCCTAGAACTTCACGTTCGGCGGCCGGTCAGCGTTCGGCGTCGCCGTGAAGGTCTCCATGGGCTTGGCGTCGGGATAAAGGAACGCCGCGATCCAGCGGCCCGGAATCGTGCGCACCTCGGTGTTGTAGGCCTGGACGGCGGTGATGTAGTCGCGCCGGGCCACCGCGATGCGGTTCTCGGTGCCCTCAAGCTGCGATTGCAGGGCCAGGAAGTTCTGGTTCGATTTCAGATCGGGGTATTTCTCCACCGTCACGAGCAGCCGTCCGAGCGCGCCGGAGAGCTGGTTCTGCGCGTCCTGGTACTCCTTGAACTTCTGCGGGTCGCTGACCGTAGAGGCATCGACTTTCACGCTCGACGCCTTGGCGCGCGCCTCGGTGACGCCGATCAGCACGTCCTTCTCCTGCTGGGCGTAGCCCTTCACGGTCTCGACGAGGTTGGGGATCAGGTCGGCCCGGCGCTGGTACTGGTTCTGCACCTCGCTCCAGGAGGACTTCGCCTGCTCCTGCAGGGTCGGCACCCGGTTGATCGCCCCGCAGCCGGACAGGCCGATGGCCACGAGGGCGATCGAGAGCAAGCCAATGAGGCGCGCCGCGGAGGGCTGGCGCGGGGCGCCGGCCGTCAGGGTCATCATCATTCCGTTCCCCGTCCACCGGGTGAGTCCCAGCCCGTTGATCACAAGACCGACAGATACCGATTCGATCCATCAAGGTAAGCCCCACCCCCTGCTCAAGCATGGGGAGGATTTGTCGATCGACCCGACGGTGTGCGGCCCCACGTTCGGAACGTCGCCGCCGGATCCGGATCGCGTTGCAACCGGAACAACTCTCGGTCCTTGTGCTGCAGGCGCAGGTACGCGTGCCGGAGCGGCGTCGCTTGAGACGTCCCCTGGGCCGGTCAGCGCTCGAAGGGGTGCCGCGGAGGTCAGAGATGGATGCAGGGCTCGCCGATCACGTCAGGGCCGCCAGCGCGGTCGCACGGCGCCATGCGCTCGCCTTCCGGGCGCCCTCCGGCAAGGACGCGCTGCCCTGGTCGGTCATCGAGGCCTACGATGCCCGGGTGCGCGGCCATGTCGAGCGCGATCCGCGGCTTGAGGACGAGCGCGACCGGGTGCTGATCGCCGCCGTGAAGCTCGCCGAGACGCCGGTCGAGGAGGGCGAGGACACCATCGCGGCGGCCCGCGCGCATCTCATCGGCGCGATCGATTACCTCGAGCAGGCGGTGATGCGCTTCGGCCGCGTCAACCGGCAGGGGGCGAAGCTCGGCTACGGCAGCTACGGACAGCCGGTCGGCTCGCCGGACTGATCCGGGGCAGACCGGATGTCCGCAGGCCCGCCCATCGCGGCGACCCTGAGCCGCCTCGACCTGAAGACGCTGCGCCTGTTCGCGGCGATCTGTGCGGAGGGCACGCTCAACGGTGCGGCGCGGCGGGCCGCCATCGCCCCGTCGGCCGTGAGCAAGAGGCTCGCCGAACTGGAGCACGCGCTGGGCTGCACGCTGCTCGTCCGGGAGCCCCGCGGCATGCGCCTGACCCCGGCAGGGGAAACGCTGCTGCACCACACCCGGCGCATGCTGGCCAGCGCCGAGCAGATCGCCCTGGAACTCGCCGAGCATGCGAGCGGCGTGCGCGGTTTCGTGCGGGTGCTCGCCAACCTCTCGGCCATCGTGGAATTCCTGCCGGAGGATCTTCAGGCGTTCCTGGCCTTGCAGGACGGGATTCGGGTCGATCTGGAGGAGCGCCCGAGCGGCGGCGTCGTGGCCGGCGTCGAGGAGGGGCTCGCCGATCTCGGCATCTGCGCGGGCGGCAGCGATATGCGGACGCTCACCGCCTATCCCTACCGCGCCGACCGGCTCGTCCTGGTCGTGCCGGAGGGCCATCCCCTGAGCGATCGCACCGCCATCGCACTGGCCGAGACCCTCGACTACGACCATGTCGGGCTCCACGTGGAAAGCTCGATCTACGCGGCCCTGCGGGACGAGGCCCGGCGCCTGGGCCGGCCGCTGCGCCTGCGCATGCACGTGCCGAGCTTCGACGCGATCTGCCGGATGGCGCAGGTCGGGATGGGGCTCGGGACCATCCCGGAGCATGTCCACGCCCTGCTCGGACCGCCGATGCGGCTCGTCGCGGTGCCGCTCACCGACCCCTGGGCGCAGCGCAAGCTGAGCCTCGTCGTCCGCCCCGGATTCCTGCCCCCGGCCGCCGCGCTGCTGCTCGATCACCTCCGCGCCGCCGGGGGCCTGCGTTCTCCCTCTGAGAACGCAGGGTGATGGATGGTGTTTGGACATCCGCCCTGCGACGGCCCTATTCAATCCGTTAACAAAATATGGAGGAGAGAATGTCCGGCCCGCTCAGCGGTATCCGTGTTCTTGAGCTCGGCCAGCTGATCGCCGCGCCGTTCGCAACGCGGCTGATGGCCGAGTTCGGCGCCGACGTGATCAAGGTCGAGGCCCCCGGCGAGGGCGACCCGCTGCGCAAATGGCGCAAGATGCACGAGGGCACCTCGCTCTGGTGGTACCTGCAGTCGCGCAACAAGAAATCGATCGCCGTCAATCTGAAGTCGCCTGAGGGGCTCGACATCGTCAAGCAGCTCGCCACGAGCGCCGACGTGGTGGTGGAGAACTTCCGCCCCGGCGGCCTGGAAAAGCTCGGGCTCGGCTGGGACGTGCTCTCGGCCCTGAACCCCAACCTCGTGATGGTGCGGATCTCGGGCTACGGCCAGACCGGCCCGTACCGCGACCGGCCCGGTTTCGGCGCCATCGGCGAATCGATGGGCGGCATCCGCTTCACCACCGGCAGTCCGGAGGCGCCCCCGGCCCGGGTCGGTGTCAGCATCGGCGACACCCTGGCCTCGCTGCACGGCGTCATCGGCGCGCTGATGGCGCTCCTGCGGGTGAAGACCGGCCAGGGCGCCGGACAGGTCATCGACGTCTCGCTGGTCGAGAGCGTGTTCAACGTGATGGAGAGTCTCGTCCCCGAATACGATCTCCTGGGCGAGGTCCGCACCCGCACCGGCGGCGCGCTGCCGGGCATCACCCCGTCGAACACCTACCCGACCCGGGATGGCGGCTACGTCGTCATCGCCGGCAACAGCGACCCGATCTTCCGCCGCCTGATGGCGGTGATCGGCCGGCCCGACCTCGCCGAGGATCCGGCGCTGCGCAACAACGACGGCCGCTCGAAGCAATCCGCGATGCTGGATGGCCTGATCGCGGACTGGTCGAAGTCCAAGAGCGTCGAGGAGGCGCTGGCCGCCCTCGATGCCGCCGACGTGCCGGCCGGCCGGATCTACTCGGTGGCCGACATCGTGGCCGATCCGCACTATCAGGCCCGCGACATGATCCTCCAGGCGGAGCTGCCCGGCGGGACCCAGGTCAAGATGCCCGGGATCGTGCCGAAGCTGTCCGAGACCCCCGGTGAAGTCCGCTGGCAGGGCCCGGCGCTCGGTGCCCACACGGATGCGGTGCTGGCCGAACTCGGCCTCGACCCGGAGCGCATCGCGGCCCTGCGCGCGAAGGGAGCGGTGGCATGAGCAACGATAGGATGATCGTCCAGGAGGTCGCCACCCGCGACGGCTTCCAGATCGAGCCCGTCTTCGTGGCGACCGATGAGAAGATCCGTCTGATCGATGCCCTGGCGGATGCGGGCTTCAGCCGGATCGAAGTCTCGTCCTTCGTCTCGCCCAAGGCCGTGCCGGCGCTCGCCGACGCGGCGGAGGTTTTTTCGGGGATTCGGCGCCGGCCGGAGACTGTCTACGTCGCCCTGGTGCCGAACCCGAAGGGTGCCGAGCGGGCGCTCGCCGCCAGGGTCGATGAGATCAACCTCGTCGCCTCGGTGAGCGAGACCCACAACCGCGCCAACATGGGCATGAGCCCGGCCGACTCGATCGCCGGCTTCGCGCGGATCATGGATGCGGTGCAGGGCGCACCGGTCGGCACCAACGCCACGGTGGCGACGGCCTTCGGCTGCCCGTTCGAGGGCGACCAGCCGGTCGACAAGGTCGTCGCGCAGGTGGAGCGCTACCTGTCGCTCGGCGTCGACGGGGTGACGCTCGCCGACACCACCGGCATGGCCAACCCCCGGCAGGTGGCGCGTCTCGTCGCCCAGGTGCTGCCGCTGGTCGGACCGGGACGCCTGACGCTCCACTTCCACAACACCCGCGGCCTCGGGCTGGCCAACGTGCTGGCGGCCTACGACACGGGCGCCCGGCGGTTCGATGCGGCGCTCGGGGGGCTGGGCGGCTGCCCGTTCGCGCCCGGCGCCACCGGCAACATCTGCACCGAGGATCTCGTCAGCATGGCGCACGAGATGGGCGTGCCGACCGGCCTCGACCTCCCGGCGCTGATCGGCCTGTCACGGGACCTGCCCCGCCTCGTCGGCCACGACGTGCCCGGCCAAGTCGCCAAGGCCGGCCGGCCCGGCGACCTGCATCCGGCGCCGGCCAGGGCGGCATGAATTGGAGAGCGACATCTCTGACGGACGCGACGGGCCCCCTCTCCCGTGCGGGAGAGGGTTGGGGTGAGGGACGAGAACTCTCCGGATGCGGCACGCCGTCGACGCGCCGGCAGGGGGCGCCTCGTCCGGAAATACCTGATCCCTCACCCTGTCCCTCTCCCGCACGCGACAGGGGACCTGCGCCCGGTCCGGCGAAGACGGCATCACCGGTGTGGGTCGTGAACCTGCCTACTCAAGCCTGATTTCGCGAAAAGCCGTCCATCCGAAGGCGGCACCGCTCCCCCAAATCCCAAAAAAACGGAGGAAACCATGACCGCAGCCCTGTCCGGGTCGTCGGCCGCCGAGGCCGGCGCGGCGACCGAGAACGGCATCGTCCGCAAGGTTGCGTGGCGGCTCATGCCGCTGATCATGATTTGCTACATGTTCGCGTTCTTCGACCGCATCAACATCAGCTTCGCCAAGTTCCAGCTCCAGAGCGATCTCGGCTTCAGCAACGTCGCCTACGGGCTCGGCGCGAGCATGTTCGTGGTCGGCTACGTGATCTTCGAGGTGCCCTCGAACCTGTTCCTCTACCGGGTCGGGGCGCGGCGCTGGATCGCCCGGATCATGATCTCCTGGGGCATCGCCACCGCGCTGATGATCTTCATCCACACCGAGTGGCACTTCTACGCTCTACGCTTCCTAATCGGCGCCATGGAGGCGGGGTTCGCACCGGGCATCCTCTACTACCTGACCATCTGGTTCCCGGCCTCGCATCGCGGGCGGATTACCAGCTTCATGTTCGTGGCCTCGGCATTCTCAGGGATCTTCGGGGCGCCGGTGGCGGGGCTGATCCTCGGTGGACTCAACGGCGTCGGGGGCTTGGCCGGCTGGCAATGGCTGTTCCTGGCCGGTGGCCTGCCCTGCCTGATCCTCGGCGTGCTCGTGCTGATGCGCCTCGACGACCGGATCGCCGACGCGAAATGGCTGTCCGAGCCCGAGAAGGCGCTGCTGTCGAGCCGCATCGCCCACCACAACCGCGACATCGGCGACCACTCGCTCCTCGGGGCGATCAAGCAGCCGGGCTTCCTGATGATCGGGCTGATCTACTTCCTGCTCCAGATCGGTTCCTACGGCCTGAACTTCTGGGGGCCGGACCTGATCAAGACCGCGAGCGGTGGTCAGGCGGCCTCCGTCGGCTTCCTCACCGCGATCCCCTATATCTGCGGGGCGATCAGCATGGTGGTGATCGGGCGCCTGTCCGACGCCTCGGGCGAGCGGCCGAAATTCGTCGCCGGGCTGGCCATCGCGGCGGCGCTCGGCTTCTTCGGCGCCGGGATGTTCGATAAGCACATCGTGCCGCTGATGTTCGCCCTGGCGCTGCTGGGGGCCGGCATCGTGGCCTCGATCCCGACCTTCTGGACCCTGCCGGCCAAGCTCGTCACCGGCGTCGGCGCGGCGGGCGGCATCGCGCTGATCAACACGCTCGGCCAGTTCGGCGGCATCGTCAGCCCCGTGATGGTCGGCTGGGTGAAGGACCTCACCGGCTCGACGACGCCCGCCCTCTACGGCATCGGGGCGCTCTGCCTCGTGGCCGCCGTCCTCGCGCTCTTCGCCCTGCCGGCGAGCCTGCGCCGGAGCGATCGCTCGGCCTGAGCGGGCGGAAAACGCAGCGTCCCGGACCGGTCGGTCACGGGACGCCCAACGGGGCGGCTCGTCTGTATTCCCCTGGGTGTCGTCCCAGCGCGCGCCTGAGAGCAGCGGGCGAACTGTGCCGCGTTGGCGAGCCCGCACGCCGAGAGGCAAGGGGCGCAGCGCGGACAGGCAAAACGTCGGACCGTCATTTCGAGACGCTCACCATTCCGAAGCGGTCGAACGATGCGCAAGTCGCCACGATTTAAGTTCTGCAATCATTCCGGCGTTGATTTACTGCCGAGATCGCCATGTCTGAGGCGAACGATAAATAATGAGACACTTTTCGTGATACCTGTCCCGCGCGCGAGCGAGGTATCGTCGAGACGCTCTGCTTCGATCTGCGGCGGCTGGTGGCGCACATGTCGCGTCAGACGGGAACACTGTTTCCCAAGTGATCATCAACGCTCGAAAACAGCAGATGCATTGATATTTTTAACCTTGATGTTGCTGCTCTGCGCGGCTGGGCAAAAATCCTCGCGCCGCCGGACAAGCGCCGATCCGTACATATTGTATATCTTCTGCATCCTCAGGAAACGAACTTGAGGTCGGATCAGTCTCACTCACCCGAGCGGCTTTCGGCGTCGATCTATCTCCATGCCAACATGGATGAAATTCAACCCGATCGGCGGTCCCGCGAAGGTCTAACAGATGGCGAAGCTCGCAATGGATAACCTGAAAGAAACCCATCCCGTGTTCATGCTCGAGAAGGTCGGCGCCATCGTGGCGGCTTACGTGTCCCGTAACGCGGTCGAGGCCGCGGAACTGCCGAACCTGATCGATCAGGTGCATACGGCGATCTCGGATCTGCGCGACCGGTCCAGGCAGGGCGGCGCGCGGTGGACCGGGGCGAGTGCCGAGAAGGTCGAGGCGTCGATCCAGCATGACGGCCTGATCAGCTTCATCGACGGCCGGTCCTACAAGACCCTGAAGCGCCACCTCACCGCGCACGGGCTGACGCCGGAGCGCTACCGGCTCCAATACGGTCTGCCGGCTGATTATCCGATGGTCGCTCCGGGCTATGCCGCCCGGCGGTCCGAGATCGCCCGAGCGATCCAGCTCGGTCACAAGGCGGCCTGAGCGATGACGCCCGGCTATCCGCAGGGGCCGGCGCCGTCGCACGCGCCCATGCCCATGCCCATGCCGGAAACGGCCCGGACCCGGAACGGCCTCGCGCGCCTCGCGGACGTGCTGCGTGTTCCGGTCACGGTCTTCTCCCCAGAGACGGAAGGACAGGACGAGGCGATCCTGCAGGCCGCGGATCTGGTCACGATCTTCGCGGCGATCGATAATCCCGCCGCGCGCCGGACCTGTCTGGCCTTCGTCCGGGCCATGGCGAGTTCCTGAGGCGCTGGGGGGCGCCGCAGCCGGCCGGGCGATACGCTGCCCGCTCCGTGCCCGGGGGGGCGTGCGGGGCAGGCCCAGCGAACCCGGCCGGCTGCGTTATGAAGATGTTCCGCGTCGCGCGAAGGGCTCTGCTCTGGCAACCATCTCAGGGCTTCGCCCTGAGCACCCACCAAAGGGCTGAAGCCCTTTGGAAACCCGAATCCCGGGTCGAACTGGCACACAGACAGCATCGTCCCGAGGCCGGCGCTCACCGGTCGGGATGATGCCCGCGCGTCAGAACACGTGGCGCAGGATGAAGAACAATCCGGCCGCGAGGGTGATGGCGGCCGGCAGGGTCATGACCCAGGCCAGCGCCATGTTGCGCACCGTCGACATCTGGAGCCCCGAGCCGTTGGCCGCCATCGTCCCGGCGACGCCCGACGACAGGATATGGGTGGTCGAAACCGGCAAGCCGTAGAGTTCGGCGAGCCCGATCGTGCCGGCGGCCACGATCTCGGCGGAGGCACCCTGTGCGTAGGTCAGGTGCGTCTTGCCGATCTTCTCGCCCACCGTCACGACGATGCGCTTCCAGCCGACCATGGTGCCGAGGCCGAGCGCCAGGGCCACGCAGATCTTCACCCAGCCCGGGATGTAGCGCGTGCCGTCGTTGAGCAGCCCCGCGTAGCGCTTCAGGGTGCCGGTCTCGGCGTCCGAGAGGTCGGCGCCCGTCTTCGGCAGGAGCCGCACCGCGTCGGCAGCGAGGTACATGTCGCTGCGCATGTTCTGCGTCTGGGCGGCCGGCACCGTGCGGATCGCGCCATAGTTCTTCACGTTGGCGGCGATGTCGTTGGAAAGCGCCGCGAGGGCCGCGAAGACGGGCGCGCGGTTCAGGTCTTTGGTCTTCAGCGCCTCCGTCACCGTCCGGCGCGCTTCGGCCGCCTCCGGCACCGGGGTCCCGGGGGCACGGGCGGAGAAGACCTGGCTCGCCGAGGTCGAGGCCTGCACGAAGATCGGCGTCGTGTCGTCCGCCATGGTGCGGTTCAGCGCGTAGGCCGTGGGGGCGGCGCCGATCAGGATCAACATGATCAGGCCCATGCCCTTCTGGCCGTCATTGCCCCCGTGGAAGAACGAGACCAGCGTGCAGGTCAGGATCAGCAGGCTCCGGATCCACAGGGGGGGCGGCGTGTCGCCCTTCGGCGCCTCGTAGAGGTCCTTGCGGCGCACGGTGAATTTCAGGGCGAGCAGCAGCAGCGCCGCCAGCACGAAGCCGCAGATCGGCGAGAACAGCAGCGCCTTGAACACGTTGAAGGCCTGACCCCAGTCGACGCCGGAGGTACCGTCCGCGCCGCTCATCAACTGGTTGGCGAGGCCGACGCCGAGCACTGAACCGATCAGCGCGTGGGACGAGGAATTCGGCAGCCCGAACGCCCAGGTGCCGAGATTCCAGATGATCGCCGCCAGCAGCAGCGCGAAGATCATCGCGTAGCCCGCTCCCGAGCCGACATGGAGGATCAACTCCACCGGCAGCAGGGTGACGATGGCGTAGGCCACGGCCCCGGAGGAGAGCATCACGCCGAGGAAGTTGAAGAAGCCCGACCAGATCACCGCCACGAGTGGCGGCAGCGAGTGGGTGTAGATCACCGTGGCGACGGCGTTGGCGGTGTCGTGGAACCCGTTCACGAACTCGAAGGCGAGGGCGATCAACAGGGCCAGACCCAGCAGCGCGAAGGCGCCGTAGGCCAGGGGCGCTTCGCCCACCGCGTTCATGTCGGTGATCAGGCTCACGACCGCGTAGCCGAGCCCCGCCACCAGGACGAGGAGGAAGGCGATCACGCCGCCGGGGTGCATCCCATGATCGAGGCGGGGGGCGCCGGCCGGTCGACTTCCTGCGACCCCCGGTGACGACATCACGGCGGAATCGGACATGAACCCTCACGCGGAATCGAGTGTGTTGGTAAAAGCGGCCTTAAGAGGCGCCCGTGACGCTTCGGTGACGCGAGGTCGCAACGCGGGCCGCTGGGAACAGCATTCGCGCGGCGAACGACTTCACTTTGTCGTCATTGATCTTGCAGGCCGTAGATTTCAGTTGAACGGCAGCTTGCACCAACAGCAAGGTTCAGAGCTGCGATCTCCGCCCAAATGATCGGGTCGACAGACTCTATGGGCGCAGCGGGAGCTTTCCGGAAAGCAGAAGAAAGACATCGCAACACGGCATCATGTGTTGTCTAAGTTAATTTCCTGTTGCTCAGATGCGACATGAAGCTCTTTTGCTTATTATGACTGGATTATGACGTAACCGGGTCCGGCGTTTTCGCTAAATCTCCCGCCGCAGCCGAATGGCCGCGGGCTTTGGGGGCCGGATATGCGGTTACGACACGGGGTTTCGATTGCGGCCTTGACGGTCGCGGCCTTCGGTTCCGGCGCGCAGGCACAGACCGCCAACACGACGCCGTCCGATGTGAACGTGCTCAATCTTCTAGCGCCGTATCTGGCGCTCAACGCGACGGCCACCGGCCAGCAGACCCTGCAGCTCAACCTCGTGCAGGCAGCCGCCACCAACACCGGCGCCGGCCTCGCGCAGCAGCAGCTCGCGATCAGCGACAAGAACCTCCTCGGCTCGGCCAGCAACAACCTGTCTTCGTCGGGGCTCGGCACCTACGGCGTGGCCGCCAACCTCGCGGGCGGCCTGCCGGCCCAGACCCCGATCAACGGGATCGTCCCGCAGCAGCGCGTGGGTGGCCTCGGCGCCCAGCTCGGCCCGATCTACCAGCGCGGCGTCGCGCAGGGGGGCACCGGCCCGCTCGGCAGCGTGGTCAACCTCTTGGTCGGCGCCTACACGTTCAGCGGCAACAATCTCGGCGTCGCCAAGAACTACTTCGCCAACGGTGCAGCCAACAACCCGAGCGTCACGCCGAACAATTACGTCGCGACGCCGGCCGTGGCGCCGGCCGGCTACAGCCTGCCGAGCTATAACGGCCTGCCCAACACCTCCAACAGCGTCTACGATCTCGCCTACGGCGTCACCAACACGCAACCGGGCCAGGACGTCTACGGCTCCTCCCGGCCGGTCCAGGCGGCACCCGCTCGCTTCAACATCTACGATCCGACGGCGCTCAGCGGGATCGCCACCAACCCGTCCTTCCCGAGCGGCCACACCACCTACGCGTTCACGGATGGCATCCTGCTGGCGATGCTCGTGCCGCAGCAGTACCAGAGCATGCTCGCCCGCGCGGCCGACTACGGCAACAGCCGCATCGCGCTCGGCGTGCACTACCCGCTCGACATCATCGGCGGCCGGGCGCTGGCGGCCTACAACTTGGCCCAGGCGTTCACCAACCCGGCCTACATCAACAACGCCGCGGTGACCGGCACGGCGATCAACCTGCCCGCCCAGTTCGTCGCGGCCCAGGCCCAGCTCCAGGCCTACCTCGCCGCCCAGTGCGGCAACACCGTCGCGGCCTGCGCGGGGAGCGCCGCCAATCAGGCCGGCAACCCCTACATCCCCTCGGCCGCCAACCAGGTTGCCTACCAGAGCCGCCTGACCTACGGCCTGCCGACGCTGAGCTTCGCCCAGGCGCCGCGCGAGCAGGCCCCCGCCAACGGGCCCGACGCCTCGATCCTGCTCGCGCCGCTCTACGGCGGCTCGACCGGCGCCGCCCGCACCCTCGCGCCCAATGGCGGCCTGTACGGTCAGCTCTCCACCGGGACGATCAGCCAGATCCTGGTCAACACCGAGACCAACGCGCTCGCCGCCTTCTACGGCAGCCCGCTCAGCTACTGGAGCCGCCTCGACCTCTATTCCGCCGCCGGCTACTTCGGGAACGTCACCGGCACCCTGACCATGGACACCGCCGATCGCCTCGGCATCGACGTCGCCGTCGGCCAGGGCGGTGCCCTGTACGCCAACGGCACGATCTCCGGCACCGCCTTCGTCGGCTCCGGCGGTCTGCTCGGCGGCTCGGGCACGCTGGGCGGGATCAGCGCGCTGTCGGGCGGCACGGTGTCGCCGGGCAACTCGATCGGCACGCTCTCCGTCACCGGCAACGTCGCCTTCGCGCCGGGCTCGACCTACCGGGTCGAGGCCAACGCCGCCGGACAGGCCGACCGGATCACCGCCGCGGGCGTCGCCGCGCTCGGCGGCGGCACCGTCCAGGTGCTGGCCGCCTCGGGCAGCTACAATCCACGCACCACCTACACGATCCTGTCGGCCACGGGCGGCGTGTCGGGCCAGTTCGCGGGCGTCACGTCGAACCTCGCCTTCCTCAGCCCGGGCCTGCGCTACCTGCCCAACGAAGTCGACCTGACGCTCACCCGCAACGACGTGCCGTTCTCCGCCAGCGCCACCAGCCGCAACGGCAGCGCGGCGGCCAACGCCGTCCAGGCGATCGGCCCCGGCCGGCTCACCGACGCGGCTGTGGGCTTCACCACCGGCGAGGCGGAGAGCGGCTTCCGGGCGCTCGCGGGCGACATCCACGCCAGCACCGTCTCCACCGCCTACGAGACCGCCTTCTTCGTGCGCGAGGCCGTGCTCGACCGCCTGCGCTGGGGCGATCCCGGCACAGGGCTCGACTACGGCACCCTGCCGGCCGCCTACACGGCCGACCTGCCCGGCCGGCAACAGGTGGTGGCGAACGTGCCGGTGCGCACCCTCGACCCGCAGGTGTTCGGGCTGTGGGGCCAGGGGTTCGGCGCGTTCGGCACGGCCGATGGCGGCGGCAACGCGTTCGACCTCGACCGGCAGATCGCGGGCTTCGCGGCGGGCGCGGACATACGCTTGGCCAACGGGCTGCGCTTCGGCGTGGTCGGCGGCTACACCGAGGCGTATCTCGACAGCGCCGGCCGGGTCGGCGGCCAGAGCCGGGCGGAGAGCGCCACGCTCAAGAGCGGGTTCGGCGGCGTGTACGGTGGGTATGAGGTCGGCCCGCTGTCGCTGCGGCTGGGCGCGATCTACGCCGACACGGATGCGCGCACCCGCCGGGCGGTGCTGTACGGGCTGTCCGACACGCTGAGCGGACACGGTGGCGGCTACACCGTGCAGGGCTTCGGCGAGATCGGCTGGAAGATCCCGCTGGGCGCGCCTGCGGTGGCGGCCCTGGTGTCGAAGGACGGGGCCGCGGTCGCGGTTCAGCCGACGGCGACTTATGTCGAGCCGTTCGTGGGTGGGGCCTATGTCGGGATCCGGCGGGACGGGTTTACCGAGGCCGGAGGTGCGGCGGCGCTGGTGAGCTTTGCCCGGGACTACGATCTGGGCGCGGTGACGGCGGGCGTGCGGGCGCAGACGAGCCTGGATCTGGGTCTGGGCCTGCCGGTGACGCTGCGGGGCTTGGTCGGCTACCGGCGCGCGTTCGGCGACGTGGTGCCGACTGCGCTGCTGCGCTTCGGTGCCGGCGGCCCGGCGTTCCTGAGCGCGGGCGTCCCGATCGACCGGGACGCGCTGGTGGCGCAGGTCGGGCTCGATCTGGCTGTGGCGCCGAACGTGACGCTCGGCGTGGCCTATACCGGCCAGACCGGCAGCCGCGCGCAGGATCAGGCCGTGAAGGGCAACTTCACCCTCCGGTTCTGAGGACCTGTCCGACGGGAGCGCGGATGGCGCCCGTCCTGGTTTCGAAAGGGCTGAGCCCTTTGGAAACCCGGGACCCCGGGGCGCGCCGGACTGCAGGATTCCGATCCATCCCGCGCGTGTCACACGACTGACGCGGTCCGGCCGTTAGCGACCGGGCCGCGCACGATGCTGAACGGGGACCCGCATGATTGACGCCACGGTGCCGGCTCTCGCCCTCGGCGCGCTTCTGTCCCTCGTCCAAATCGGCAGCATCGCCATCGCGGCCCGGCGCCTTGGCAGGATCCACGGGCCGTCGCGGTTTCCAGCAGGGGCGCCCGTCTCCCTGGTCCGCCCGCTGCGCGGCCTGGAAGCCTACAGCGAGGAGATGCTCACCCGGAGCTTCCGCCTCGACTATCCCGCCTACGAGCTGATCTTCTGCGTGGCCGACCCGGCCGATCCGATCGTGCCCCTGGTCGAGCGCCTGATCGCCGCCCACCCCCGGGTTCCGGCCCGCCTGATCCTCGGCGACGAGCGCGTCAGCGACAATCCGAAGCTGAACAATTGTCTGCGCGGCTGGCGCGCCGCCGCGCACGAGTGGGTGGTGCTGGCCGATTCCAACGTGGCCATGCCGCCGGATTACCTCCAGCGCCTTCAGGCGGCGTGGCGCGACGACACCGGTCTGGTCTGCTCGACCCCCGTGGGCGCCCGCCCGGGCAGCTTCATGGCCGAGGTGGAATGCGCCTTCCTCAACACCCTCCAGGCGCGCTGGCAATACGCCGCCGAGGCGTTCGGCCTGGGCTTCGCGCAGGGCAAGAGCATGCTCTGGCACAAGCCGTTCCTGGAAGCGCACGGTGGGCTCCAGGCGCTCGCCGCCGAGATCGCCGAGGACGCGGCCGCCACCAAGCTCGTGCGGGCCGCCGGCAAGCGCGTCCACCTCGTGGCGAGCCCGTTCGAGCAGCCGCTGGGCCCGCGCGGCTTCCGGGAGGTCTGGGCGCGGCAGCTGCGCTGGGCTCGGCTGCGGCGTGTGACCTTCCCGCTGTTCTTCGCCCCCGAGATCGGCAGCGGCGTCCTGCTGCCGGCGCTGCTGCTGGCGCTCTGGGCCGGCAGCCTTGGCGGGGTCGTCGGCGCTGCATGCCTCGCGGCCCTGTGCTATGCCGCCGAGGTCGGGCTCGCGATCCGCGCCGGCTGGCAGCGCGCCCCCCGCATGCTGGCGGCCTTCCTGGTGCGCGACGCCCTGATCCCGGCGATCTGGCTGGGCGCCTGGGTGCAGCGCGCGATCGTGTGGCGTGGCAACGCCATGGATGTTCGCCCGCGCCGGGCCGCCGAGGCGCGGACCTATGCGCCGACGGCCTGATTGCGGTCGCCCCGCGCTCCGGAGGTGAAGACGTGACGCGCCGCTACGCCTTGTATTGGCTGCCCGCCCCGGGCTCCCCCCTGGAGGCCTTCGGCCGGAGCGTGCTCGGGTACGACACCATCTCCGGGGAGGCGGTCGCACACCCGGCGGGACTGCGCGAACTCGCCGCCGTCAACGCGGGCGCCCGGGTCTACGGTTTTCACGCGACGCTCAAGGCGCCGATGCGCCTCGCGCCGGGGGTGACGGAGGCCGATCTTGTCGTCGCCGCCCGCGGCCTCGCGACCGTGCACCCGCCGGTCCTGCTCGGGCCGCTGCGCGTCGCGGCGCTCGGACGGTTCCTCGCCCTGGTGCCGGAGGTGCCGCCGCCGGAACTCGGCCTGCTCGCGGCGGAATGCGTCGCGGCCCTCGATCCCCTGCGGGCGCCCCTCACCGAGGCCGAGCGCGCCAAGCGCCGGCCGGAGCGCCTGGATCCGCGCGCCCGTGCCCTGCTCGACCGCTGGGGCTATCCGCACGTGTTCGAAGCCTTCCGCTTCCACATGACCCTGACTGATGCCCTGCCGGAGCCCGATCGCGACGGCTGGTACCGCCGCCTCGCCGAGGCCTACGCCACCTCGAGCCCGGAGCCGGTGACGATCGACGCGATCTGCCTTCTGACCCAGGATGCGGGCGGGCCGTTTCGGCTCCTGGCGCGCCTGCCCTTCGGTGCGTCTTATGGCTGAGGTTCCCAAGGCTTCCCCGCCCCTCGGACTCGAACCCGCCATCGACCCCAGCGCCCGGATCGAATCCTGCCGACTCGGCCACTACACCGAGATCGGCGCCCGCACCCGCCTGACCGAGACGAGCCTGGACGATTATTCCTACATCGGCCAGGACGGCGAGGTGATCTACACGACGATCGGCAAGTTCTGCTCGATCGCCGCCAGCGTGCGGATCAACCCGGGCAATCACCCGATGGAGCGCGCCTCGCAGGCCCACTTCACCTATCGGGCGCGCGCCTATTGGCCCGAGGAAGCGGACGAGCCCGCCTACTTCGACCGGCGCCGGGCGAGCCCCGTCACGATCGGCCACGATGTCTGGATCGGCCACGGCGTGGTGGTCCTGCCCGGCCGAACCATCGGCACCGGTGCGGTGGTGGGGGCGGGCGCGATCGTCACGCGCGACGTCGCCCCCTACGCGATCGTGGTCGGCAACCCGGCCCGGCCGGTCCGGCGCCGGTTCCCCGAGGATATCGCCGCGCGGCTGGAGCGCCTCGCGTGGTGGGACTGGGACCACGAACGCCTGCGCCGTGCGCTTCCGGATTTCCGCGCCCTGTCGATCGAAGCATTCCTCGATCGATACGAAACGTGAGGCCGCTATCGGGTAGATATCCTGCGCCGGCAAACAACATCAAAATGTATTCGTCATCCAATCGTCGCGTAAGCGGCGTTTAGCTGCGGCTATTCCGCAGCGGATGGATGCATGCTCGTCATCGAGGATCTTACGCGCCAGTACGGTGACCGGCGTGCCGTGGACGGCGTCACGTTGCGAATCGAGCCGGGCAGCTTCGTCGGTGTGATCGGCCGGTCCGGCGCCGGCAAGTCGACGTTGCTGCGGCTGATCAACCGGCTGGCGGACGCGAGTTCGGGCCGTATCCTCCACGACGGGCGCGACGTCACAGCCCTGAAGGGTCGGCATCTGCGGGAGTGGCGCACGCGCTGCGCCATGATCTTCCAGCAGTTCAATCTCGTCGGACGCCTCGATGTGATGACCAACGTGCTGATGGGGCGGCTCAGCCACGTGCCGAGCCCTCGGGCCTTGCTGCGCCTGTGGTCCGATGAGGACCGGGCAATGGCGCTCGCCGCCCTGGAGAGCTTCGACATGGGCGAGTTCGCCGGCCAGCGGGCCGACGGACTGTCGGGCGGCCAGCAGCAGCGCGTGGCGATCGCCCGCGCCCTCGTGCAGGAGCCGCAGATCCTGCTGGCCGATGAGCCGGTGGCCTCCCTCGACCCGCGCAACACCCGCCTCGTGATGGACGCGCTCGCCGAGGTGAACCGGCGCTACGGCATCACGGTGCTGTGCAACCTGCACTCGCTCGACTTGGCTCGCGCCTATTGCGACCGCCTCGTCGGACTCGCCGACGGCCGCGTGGTGTTCGAGGGCGGCCCGTTCGACCTGACCGAGGATGTGGCGCGCCGGCTCTACGGGCTGGAGGCCGGCGAGGTGCTGGACGATTCGGCCCAGCGGGAGGCGGAGCAGCGGGCGGCGCTGCCGGGTCGCGTTCCGGCTCGGCCGATCCGCGAGGCCGCCATCGGCGCCTGAATCGGGCCCCGGCCCCAAAACAAACGACAGATCGGGAAACGCCCGGCCGACCCAGAGGGCGGCCGAAGCCCGCACCAACGCCGAAGGACCGTACGATGATCACCCGACGCACCCTCGCCGCCGCCGCGGCGGCCCTCGCCCTGCTCGGCCTGCCTGCCGCCGCCGAGGACTGGAAGGCCAAGTATCCCGAGCTGACGCTGGCGGTCATCCCGGTGGAGAACGCGAGCGGCACCGTCGACCGCTACACGCCGCTGGCGGGTTATCTCACCAAGGCGCTCGGCGTGCCGGTGAAGCTGCGGGTGGCGAGCGATTACGCCGCGGTGATCGAGGGCCAGCGGGCCGGCAACATCCAGATCGGGTATTACGGCGCCGCCTCGCTCTCCCGCGCCGTCATGACCGGCGTGAAGATCGAGCCGGTCGCGAGCCCGAAGCACGAGACCGGCATCTCGGGCTACTATTCCGTGGTCTACGTGCTGGCTTCGAGCCCCTACAAGACGGTCGCGGATCTCAAGGACAAGAACCTCGCCCTGGTCGATCCGAACTCGACCTCGGGCAATCAGGCGCCGCGCTTCCTCCTGCGGCGGGCCGGCTACGATGTGGACAAGTTCTTCGGCAAGGTCTTCTTCGCCGGAAGTCACGAGAACGCCGTGCTGGCGCTGACCCAGGGCACCGCCGACGCGGCGGCGAATTTCTGGAATTCCGAGGCCGACAACAATCTCGCGCGCATGCTGACCAAGGGCATCGTCAAGGATGCCCAGGGGCGGTCGATGACGAAGGACGACTTCCGGACCGTGTTCAAGTCCGATCTCCTGCCGGGGGATGCCTACGCCGTGCTGTCCAGCCTGCCGGACGACCTGAAGACCAAGATCCGCGACGCGCTCCTCGCCCTGCCGACCGCCGACAAGGCGGCCTTCGACCGGCTGTCGGACGGCAAGGATCTCGGCATCATCCCGGCGACGATCCAGGACTACCAGCCGGTCATCGACATGCTGCGGTTCAACGACGAGCAACGCAAGAAATCCTGATCCGGACCGTCGGCCTTGCGTAGCCTGACCAAGCTGCCGCCGGAGCGGGAAGCCGCCCTCTCCGGCCTCTACGCGGCGGCGACCGGCGCCGCGCGCCGCCGCACGCTCGCGGGCTTCGCACTCGTGGCGGTGCTCGCCGTGCTGGCGGGGCTCGTCGCCGAGGTGCGGCCGCTGATCTTCGCCGAGAACATCGGCAAGTTCACCGCCTACATCCGGCAGATCCTGCCGCCGGTTGGCCTCGACCACCCGGTCGCAGACCTGCGCGAGTGGTACTGGGGCCTGTCCGGCTGGCTGGCGCTGCTGGGTGAGACCCTGTTGATGGCCTATCTCGGCACGCTGCTCGGGGGACTCGCGGGCTTCGTCCTCAGCTTCGCCGGCTCCGCCAACCTCATGCGGTCGCGCGTACTGCGTCTGCTGACCACGCGCTTCCTGGAGATCTGCCGCACCGTCCCGGACATCGTGTTCGCGCTGATCTTCGTGATCGCCTTCGGTCTCGGGCCCATGGTCGGCGTGCTGGCCATCGCGATCCACACCACGGGGGCGCTGGGCAAGCTGTTCTCCGAGGTGGTCGAGAACATCGACATGCGCCCCGTCGAGGGTCTGTCCGCCGCGGGTGCCACCTGGGTCGAGACGGTGCGCTTCGCCGTGCTGCCACAGGTTCTGTCGAACTTCGCCTCCTACGGGCTGCTGCGGTTCGAGATCAACGTGCGCGGGGCGGCCGTTCTCGGCTTCGTCGGCGCGGGCGGTATCGGCCAGGAGTTCCTGGGCGCGATTCGCAACTTCTACTATGCGGATGTGAGTGCGATCCTCGTGCTGATCATCCTGACGGTGTTCTGCATCGACCTCGCCACCGAGCAGGTCCGTCACCGGTTGATCGGCCCGGAGAACCCCCGATGAGCGCGGCCCGGACCGGAAACCTGCGGGCTGAGGCCCGGGACAATCTCGCGCGGCTGCGCGGTCGCTATCCTGCGCAGTTCCGGGTGGATTGGGCCGCACGAGCCCGATTCGGCCTCGGGCTCGGTGTCCTGATCGGCCTTGCCGCCCTGGCATGCTGGCGCCTCGACGTTTCCGCGGCGCGGATCCTCAACGGGCTCGGGCGGCTCGGCTCCTTCGCGGTGCTGATGCTGCCGCCGTCCCCGGAGGGCCATCTCTGGACCTTCCTGCACGCCCTCGGCGAGACCCTGGGCATCGCGTTCCTCGGCACGCTGACGGCGGCGATCCTGGCCTTCCCGGTCGCGTTTTTGGCGGCGCGCAACGTTGTGTCGAACCCCTTCGCGCATTTCGCCGTCCGGCGCGGCCTCGACGTGATGCGCTCGGTCGACGTGCTGATCTGGGCGCTGATCTGGATCAACGTCGTGGGCTTGGGCCCCTTCGCGGGGGCACTCGCCATTGCGTGCTCGGATTTCGGGGCACTCGGCAAGCTGTTCTCGGAGGCGGTCGAGACCTGCGACCGGCGCCCCAGCGAGGGCGTCGTCGCCTCGGGGGGCTCCAGCCTCCACCGGATCCGCTTCGGGCTGATCCCCGGGGTGCTGCCGGTGCTGGCGAGCCAGGTGCTGTACTTCTTCGAATCGAACACCCGCTCGGCGACGATCATCGGCATCGTCGGCGCGGGCGGCATCGGCCAGTACCTGACCGAGCTGATCCGCGTGCTGGAGCTGCAGCAGGTCGCGTTCCTGGTGCTGATGATCCTCGTCACCGTGGCGGCGATCGACTGGGTCTCGACCCGGCTCCGGCGGGCACTCATCGGGCCGGCGGCGCGCTGAGCCGGTCATGGTTTCCAAAGGACGTGTCCTTTGGCGGGTGCAGGGCAGAGCCCTGCAGACGGATCTCCGACCCCCGGAAGGGGGGCGGAGATCCGTTCGTCGGGATTTCACCCCGACACCCCACCAAAGGGCCACGCCCTTTGGAAACCCATCCGCTCGATTGAGACGCTTCGGCCCTCAGCCGCCGATCACCAGCTCCACCCGGTCGGCGGCGAACAGGGTCCGGTTCGCCTGGATCGGCACGCCCGCGGGATCGATATTGACGCTCGACACCACCAGTACGACCCGCCCCGGCGCGATGTCGAGCCGGGCCGCCTCCTGGGCTTCGGCCAGGCGGGCGCGGAC
Source organism: Methylobacterium sp. E-065 (assembly GCF_022829605.1). GTDB lineage: Bacteria > Pseudomonadota > Alphaproteobacteria > Rhizobiales > Beijerinckiaceae > Methylobacterium. The sequence continues at coordinate 98,301 of NZ_JAKSYD010000122.1, forward strand.
GCGTGTCGAGAGCCGCGTGTAGTCGTGGACGCCGCAGGCCGCGAGCGCCCGGGTGATCGAGCCGCGCTCGGCATAGGCCTCGGCGAAGCCGGCAAAGCGCGGCAGCGGCACCCAGGTCAACGAGGTGGAGAGGGGTGCGTCGTCGGCCCGGTGGACCGTCAGCAGTTCCAGCACCGGCGCGCCGGGGGCGATGGCCAGCGCCGCCGCCGGCTCGGGCGCGGCCGCGACGGTGGCCGACGCGATGAGATCGCCCCAGGCTTCCCGCCCGGCCTCGGCGACGATCTCCGAGAAGCGCGTGCGCGGCCCGATCGGGTAGGCGAGCGGCGGCTCCTCCACGAAGGTGCCGCGGCCCTGGCTGGCGCGCACGAGGCCGCCCTCGGCCAGGGCGGCGAGCGCCCGGCGGACGGTATGCCGGTTCACCGCGAAGCGCGCCGCGAGCGCCGCCTCGGTGGGCAGTTGCTGGCCGGGCGCGTATCGGCCCGCCGCGATATCGGCCGTGAGCGTGTCGGCGATCTGCCGCCACGCCGTCAGCCCTTCGCCCCGGACGAGGCCGGGCGCCTGTGCCTCTGCATCCATCCTGTCATCCAAACTTCATTTGTCCGGCGGGCGCCAGTTGTCTATAGATCTATACAACAATGCGACGGAGGGATTCGCAATGACCCCGAACCCAGCAGGCCCAGAACCCGGACCCGAGATCGTGGCCCGGCAGGCCGTGATGGCCCTGTGCGCCGACGCGAGCCGGACTGAATTGGAAGCCGCGCTGACGCGTCTTGATGTCCCCGCTGCCGAGGACTTGCGCCCCCCAGAGACCGGTCTCGTGATGGCCACTGGCCGGATCGGCGGCGATGGGCGCCCGTTCCATGTCGGCGAGGTCAGCGTCACCCGGGCGGCGATCCGTCTGGCGGATGGGGGCACGGGCTTCGCCTACCATCTCGGCCGCGACCGGACGAAGGCGCGCCTCGCCGCGATCCTCGACGCGCTCTGGCAGGATCCGGCGCAGCGCGCCCACGTCGAGGCCGCCCTGGCGGATGCCGCCGACCGGGCCGAGGCAGATCGCCGGAAGGCGGCGCGGCAGACCGCCGCCACGCGGGTCGAGTTCCTGACCGTCGCCCGTGGGGAGGATTGAGCATGCTCGCACCCGGCTTCGCCGACCCGGTCCACGACGCCCAGGCGACGTTCCGCGCCGTGATGGACGCCCTCGCCCGGCCGGGGCTGCCCCGGCCGCTCACCCCGGGCCTGACCCCGCCGGCGCCGCTGACGCCGGAACTCGCCGCCGTCGCGCTCACCCTGGCCGACGCTGACACGCCGGTCTGGCTCGATGCCGGGCTCGCGGCGTCACCCGCGGTCGCCGCCTACCTGCGCTTCCACACCGGCGCTCCCCTCACGGAGGACCCGGCCGCGGCCGCCTTCGCGCTGATCAGCGATCCGGCCCGCTGCCCGCCGCTGAACGCCTTCGCCCCCGGCACGCCGGCCTATCCCGACACGTCCACGACGCTCGTGCTCGCCCTCGACGCGATCACCGCGGGGGAGGGGCTGTGCCTGACCGGGCCCGGCATCCGCGGTACCACCCGCGTCGCGCTGGCGCCGCTGCCGGAGGGCTTCGTCGCGCAGCTCGCCGGGAACCGCGCGGATTTCCCCCTCGGCGTCGACCTGATCCTGACCGCCCCCGGCCGCGTGGCTGGGCTGCCGCGCTCCACAGCCGTCACGGAGGGCTGACCCATGTATGTGGCCGTGAAGGGCGGCGAAGCCGCCATCGACAACGCCCACCGGCTGCTCGCCGAGGCGCGCCGGGGCGACACCACCGTGCCGGAACTGTCCGTGGCGCAGATCCGCGAGCAGATGGCGCTGCTGGTCGACCGGGTGATGACCGAGGGCTCGCTCTACGACCCCAATCTCGCGGCGCTCGCCCTGAAGCAGGCCCGCGGCGATGTGGTCGAAGCGGTGTTCCTGGTCCGCGCCTATCGGACGACGCTGCCGCGCTTCGGCGCCTCCGTGCCGCTCGAGACTGGTGCCATGGCGGTGGCCCGCCGGGTCTCGGCGACCTTCAAGGATCTGCCGGGCGGGCAGGTGCTCGGGCCTACCTTCGACTACACGCATCGGTTGATCGATTTCGCGCTGGCCGCGGAGGGTGAGATCGAGACCGCCGCCGAGGCCGAGCCCCGCGCCGATGCCGCGATCTGTCCCCGCGTCACCGACCTGCTGGCCCAGGACGGGCTGATCGAGGCCTCGCCGCCGGACGAGGGCGCCCCCGTGGGCGATCTCACCCGCGAGCCCGTGGATTACCCAGCCGACCGGGCCCTGCGCCTCCAGGCGCTGGCCCGGGGCGACGAGGGCTTCGTGCTCGGCCTCGCCTACTCGACCCAGCGTGGTTACGGCCGCACCCACCCGTTCGTGGGCGAGATCCGGGTCGGCGAGGTGGCCGTGGAGTTGGTGCCCGAGGAGTTGGGCTTCGCGGTGCCGCTCGGCCGGATGCAACTCACCGAGTGCCAGATGGTCAACCAGTTCAAGGGTTCGGGCGCGGCGCCGCCGCAATTCACCCGCGGCTACGGGCTGAGCTTCGGCCAGAGCGAGCGCAAGGCCATGGCGATGGCGCTGGTCGACCGGGCGTTGCGCGCCGAGGAACTCGGCGAGCCGGTGGTCAGCCCGGCGCAGGACCAAGAATTCGTCCTTGCCCATTGCGACAGCCTCCAGGCGACCGGCTTCGTCGAGCACCTCAAGCTGCCCCACTACGTCGACTTCCAGGCGGAGTTGGAGCTGGTTCGCCGGCTAAGGGCCGAATTCGAGCAGAGATCCGAGCCCGTCGAGATGCAGGAGGCCGCGGAATGAGCGGGACACATACGGTCTTCCCTCCCCCCTCTGCGGGGGAGGGTACGCTGCGCAACAGGGGGGGAGAGGGGAGCGACGGTGCAGAACGAAGCTCTCCCCCTCATGAAGATCGCGCCCTATCCGGAAGCCGGGTTCCCCTCTTGCGGGACTTCGTCCCGGCCCAACCCCTGCTGACGCAGGGGCCACCCTCCCCCATCCCAAGTCGGGCTCGCCCGACTTGGGACGAGCAGGATGCCAATCTCGGGCAGGCCCGAGATCGGTCGGGGGGAGGGAGTGCTGCGGAGCCGTCCGCTCCGCAATCCGGCTACAACTTCGCCTATCTCGACGAGGGCACGAAGCGGATGATCCGCCGGGCGATCCTCAAGGGGATCGCGGTGCCGGGCTATCAGGTGCCCTTCGCCTCTCGCGAGATGCCGATGCCCTATGGCTGGGGCACCGGCGGCGTGCAGGTGACGGCCGCGATCCTCGGCCGGGCGGACGTGCTCAAGGTGATCGACCAGGGCGCCGACGACACCACCAATGCGGTCTCGATCCGCCGGTTCTTCGCCAAGACCTCCGGGGTGGCCACCACCACCCGCACCGCGGAGGCGACGGTGATCCAGACGCGCCATCGGATCCCCGAGACGCCGCTCACCGAGGGCCAGACCCTGGTCTATCAGGTGCCGATTCCCGAGCCCCTGCGCTACCTCGAACCGCGCGAGACCGAGACCCGCCAACTCCACGCGCTCGCGGAATACGGCGCCATGCACGTGAAGCTCTACGAGGATATCAGCCGCCACGGGCACATCGCCACCACCTACGCCTACCCGGTCGAGGTGGCGGGCCGCTACGTGATGGACCCGTCGCCGACGCCGAAATTCGACAACCCCAAGATGGACGGCTGCCCGGCGCTCCAGCTGTTCGGCGCAGGGCGCGAGCGACGGATCTACGCGGTGCCGCCCTACACGCGCGTGCGCAGCCTCGACTTCGAGGACCATCCGTTCCGGGTTCAGGAATTCACGCATCCTTGCGCCCTGTGCGGGGCCAAGGGCGTCTATCTCGACGAGGTGCTGCTCGACGATGCCGGCAACCGGATGTTCGTGTGCTCGGACACCGACCATTGCGAAGGGCGCCGCGCGGACGGCCATGTCGGCACGGGAGAGGCGATATGAGTGATCTCACGGTCCGCCGGGCCGGGACGCCCGACCTCCCGGCCATCCTCGACCTCTACGCCGAGCTGAACAGCGGGCGGGTGGCCAGCCTGGAGCAGGCCGAGGCGCTGCTCGACCGGCTCACGAGGGCCTATCCCGATTACGGGCTCTACGTGGCCGAGGTCGACGGCGCGATCGTCGGCACCTTCTGCCTCATCATCCTCGACAACATCGCCCATTGGGGCATGCCCTCGGCGCTGGTCGAGAGCGTCGTGGTCTCGTCGGGGCAGCGCGGCGGCGGTCTCGGCCGGGCGATGATGCACGAGGCGTTCCGCCTCGCCCAGGCGCGGGGCTGCTACAAGCTCGCTTTGTCGTCGAATGTCGACGCCAAGCCCGCGCATGTCTTCTACGAGCGCCTCGGCTTCGAGCGCTACGGCTACAGCTTCCGCCTGGATCCGCCCTTCACGCCTGCCGCCGCCGAGGTGACCCCATGAGCGAGCCCCTGCTTCAGGTCCGCGGGCTGACCAAGCGCTACGGCGCCCGCCTCGCCTGCGCCGACGTGTCGTTCGATCTCGTCCCCGGCGAGGTGCTGGCGATCGTGGGCGAATCCGGCTCCGGCAAGTCGACGCTGCTCTCCCTGATCGCCACCGAACTGGCCCCGGATTCCGGGACGGTCTCCTACCGGATGCGCGACGGCGCGCTGCGTGACCTCGCCGGCTTGAGTGAGGCCGGGCGCCGGGCACTGATGCGCACCGACTGGGGTTTTGTGCGCCAGGACGCGACGAAGGGCCTGCGCATGGCGGTTTCGGCCGGCGGCAATGTCGGTGAGCGCCTGATGGGGCTCGGCGAGCGGCATTACGGCCGGATCCGCGCCCAGGCCCTCGACTGGCTTGGCCGGGTGGAGATCGATGCCGGTCGGATCGACGACCCGCCGAGTCAGTTCTCGGGCGGCATGCGTCAGCGCCTGCAGATCGCCCGCAACCTCGTCACGGCTCCGCGCCTCGTGTTGATGGACGAGCCGACCTCGGGTCTTGACGTCTCGGTCCAGGCCCGGTTGCTCGACCTGATCCGTCGGCTCTCGGCCGAACTCGGGCTCGCCGTGATCATCGTGACCCACGATCTCGCGGTGGCGCGGCTACTATCGCACCGGATCGCCGTGATGCGGGCCGGCCGCGTGATCGAGACCGGTTTGACCGACCGGGTGCTCGACGATCCCGAGCACGCCTACACCCAGCTCCTCGTCTCCTCGGTGCTTGCCGCATGACCGCGCTCCTCACCTTCCAGGACGTCGCCAAGAGCTTCACCCTGCATCTGCGCGACGGGGTGGTGCTGCCGGTGGTGGGCGGCGTCAGCTTGTCCGTGGCGCCCGGCGAGTGCGTGGTGCTGGGCGGCCCGTCTGGAGCCGGCAAATCTTCGCTCCTCAAGATGGCCTACGGCAATTACCGATGCGACGGCGGCGCGATCCTGGTCCGCGACGGCGACACGATCGTGGATGTGGTCTGCGCCGATCCGCGGGTGGTGCTGGCGCTCCGGGCGCGGGTGATCGCCTACGTGTCGCAGTTCTTGCGGGTGATCCCGCGGGTCTCGACCCTCGACGTGGTCGTGGCCGCGGGCCGCGAGGGTGGATTGTCCGAAGAAACGGCGCGGGCGCGGGCCAAGGACTTGCTGGCCCGGCTCAACCTGCCCGAGCGGCTCTGGGGCCTGCCGCCCGCGACCTTCTCGGGCGGCGAGCAGCAGCGGGTCAACATCGCCCGCGGCCTGATCGCCGACCGGCCGCTCCTGCTGCTCGACGAGCCGACCGCCTCCCTCGACGCGCAGAACCGCGCCGTGGTCGCCGAGCTGGTGCGCGAGAAGCTGGCGGCCGGGGCCGGCGTGCTCGGCATCTTCCACGACAGCGAGATGCGCGACGCTGTGGCGACGCGAATCGTCGACGTGACGCGGTTCGCGCCGCAAGCCCGGGCAGCCTGAGGACGGAGACGATGGACGACTTCATCATCGAGAACGCCACCCTGGTCCTGCCCGACCGGGTGCAGCGCGGCTGGCTCGCCGTGTCCGATGGGGCGATCGCCGAGATCGGCGAGGGCCGCCCGCCGGCCCGCGGCCATGATTTCGGCGGCGATCACCTGATCCCCGGGCTGATCGAGCTGCACACCGACCATCTGGAGAGCCATTACGCGCCGCGTCCGAAGGTGCGCTGGCACCCGCTCGGCGCGGTGCTCGCCTATGACGCCCAGATCACCGCCTCGGGCATCACCACGGTGTTCGATTCGCTGCGTGCCGGCAGCGATCCCGACGGCAGCGGCCTCGGCTCCGAGCTGGAGCAGCTTGCGGGCGCCATCGACACCGCCCGCGCCCAGGATCTGTTCCGGGCCGAGCACTTCACGCATCTGCGTTGCGAACTGCCCTCCGCGGACGTGCTCGACACGGTGGCGGCTTTCACGGCCCGCTACCCCGTGGGCCTGATCTCGCTGATGGACCACACCCCGGGCCAGCGGCAGTTCCGCGACATGGACAAGTACTACACCTACGCTACCCGCGGCGGCCGGCCGATGGAGGAAATCCGCGCCAACACCGAGCGCAAGATCCGCGACGGCAAAGCGCTCAACGCGCAGAATCGCCCGGCCCTCGTCCAGTTCGCCCGCGAGATGAACATCCCGCTGGCGAGCCACGACGACACCACCCTGGCGGATGTCGAACTTGCGGTCGGGGAGGGCGTGCGGCTCGCCGAGTTCCCCACCACCCGGGAGGCGGCCGAGGCTGCGCATGGCAAGGGGCTCACCGTGATGATGGGCGCGCCCAACCTGATCCGCGGCGGCTCGCATTCCGGCAACGTCGCGGCCCTGGCGCTCGCCGAGGCCGGGCACCTCAACATCCTGTCGTCGGATTACGTGCCGGCGAGCCTGCTGATGGCGGCCTTCCTGCTGCCCGAGCAGGCGCCGGACATCACCCTGCCGGAGGCGCTCGCCACCGTGACTGCGAATCCGGCCCGCGCCACCGGCCTGACCGACCGCGGCGCCCTGGCGCCGGGGCTACGGGCCGATCTCGTGCGGGTGCAACTCGCCGAGGGCGTGCCGGTGGTCCGCGAGGTCTGGCGCACCGGCCGGCGGGTCGCCTGATGCCGGGCTGCCTCGTCCTCGTTGTCGGGCCGAGCGGAGCCGGCAAGGACACGCTGATCCGGCTGGCGCGGGCGGCACTCGCCGACGATCCCCGCTACGTCTTCCCGCGCCGCCTCGTCACGCGGCCCCCCTCGGCGGATGAGGACAACGACGAGATCGATGAGGCCGCCTTCGTGGAGGGCTGCGCGGCGGGCCGCTTCACCCTGCACTGGCGCGCCCACGGCCTCGGCTACGCCATCCCGGCGGAGGCCGGCCGTCTGGCGGAGGCGGGCCAGGTGGTGGTCTGCAACGTGTCCCGCCGGGTCGTGGGGCAGGCTCGCGTCGCCGGGCCGCCTGTGAGCGTTGTGGAGATCACGGCGCCGCCGGAGATCCTGATGCAGCGCCTCGCCGCCCGGAGCCGGGCCGAGGACGGCGACCTCGCTGCACGGCTTGCGCGGGAGGTGTCGGTCGCGGCGGATCTGCGGATCCTCAACGTGGGTGCGCCGGAGGTGGGGGCCGAGCGTCTCGTGGCGCATCTACGCGCCTGTTGAGCCGCTTGTCCGCGGGATCCGCCGGGACGGGGCATACAACAAGGCACCCTGCTTTCCCGGACGGGTGGAGCGAAGTGGAACCCGATCCGGGAGCCAGCACAGGACGCGCCGCGTCAGCGGCACAGCTTGATCAAGATCGACGCTGCGCTGTGTTCCGTGCGGGATCCCGGGTCGCATTCCGCCGGCGCTGCATGCGCCCGGGATAAGGGGCGGCGCTCGACAAGGCGCGCCGCTCGGGCATGAAAAAAGGCGCGCGCCGTCTCCGGCACGCGCCTGTTCGATCGCCCGGGGCAGGAGCCCCGGGGATCGCTGGGAAGACTAGAAGCCGCCGAACTTGTAGTTGAAGCCAGCGCGGACGATGCTGCCTTCCGTGCGGAAGCGCGAGATGTAGGAGCCGGTGCCGACGCCCGGGACGGCGGCGACCAGCACGCTCTGGCTGCCGAGATCGTAGTGCAGGTACTCGGCCTTCACCGTGATGGCGTCGTACTTGATGCCGAGGTAGCGGCCCAGCGCGAAGGTGTTCAGGAAGCTGTCGGTCGGCAGCGCGAACTCGATGCCGCCGCCATACGCGAAGCCGGTCTTGAAGTCGTCGTAGCGGCCAGCGAACTGCAGGGCGCCGCCGGGGGTGTAGAAGTTGGCATCGTGGAACACGTTGCCGTAGGCGAGGCCGCCCATCCCGTAGACCAGGACCCGGTCGAACGCGTAGCCGGCGCGGCCCGTGAGGGTGCCGAGCCAGTCGAGGCTCTGGCGGAACTGGCTGAGGTTCGGCGGGCCGCCGGCGACGTTGCCGGTGCCGAGCACGACCCGGTTCTTGGTGATGTCGGTCCAGTCGATGCTGTTGGCGATACCGACCACGATGCCGGAGCCGGGCGTGAACTGGTAGTTGTAGCCGGCGGTGCCGCCGATGTTGGCGAAGCCATCCTGCGAGGTCGAGGTCAGGCCCGGGCGGCGGCCGAGCGCAACGTTGGTGATGTTGCCCGGCAGCACACCGGCGGTGGTGATGCGCTCGCGATCGGTGAAGGTGTAGGCCGACTCGAGACCGGCGTAGAAGCCCGTCCAGGTGAAGACCGGCACCGGCGTGAAGACCGGCGGCGGCGCGGCTCGGCGCGGCAGGTCGGCGGCCGAGGCGGCCGTCGTGACCAGGGCGGTCGCGGCGGTGGCGAGGAGGAGCTTCTTCATCATGGTTGCGGGATCCAAGCTTGTGCGTTGTTGAACGCACTTAAGCGCGGCGGCACAGATCCCGCTATGCCCCCGCTGCCACAGTGTGGCTCGAAAGTGTCTGATGGATTTCTGGAGACTGATAATTCCGCGTTCAAGACACGGCGTTGGCGCTTGACAGTCGAGGCAGTCGCAGGACCCCGCCGCGCCCGGGACCTTGATCCAAACCGGCCGACCCTCTAAGCGGACCGCGTTTTGCGCCCCTGTCCGAGGTCGGGGCGGCCGATCAGGATCCGGGGCTCCGCACGGTCCCCGCCGCAGGAATGGGAATCATGGGCAAGGAAAAGTTCGCTCGCACCAAGCCGCACTGCAACATCGGGACGATCGGGCACGTCGATCACGGCAAGACGTCACTGACGGCGGCGATCACGAAGGTGCTGGCTGAGACGGGCGGGGCGACGTTCACGGCCTAC
>NZ_JAKSYD010000142.1 GCF_022829605.1 Methylobacterium sp. E-065
CTACGAACTGCTCAGCAGCGACAACAGCTTCCTGTACGCTTTCGGCCCCTATGCCTCAGCCAACCCGCCCGCTCAGATCCACTGGCTGCGCGCCGGTCGCCTGGAGGACGTGACGCGTCACGCCAATTTCGCTGGCTACCAGCGCCAGCGACTCGCGGGCATGGAGCACGCCGCTAGCCTCGATCCCGAGCGGTGGCACGACAACAACTTCCTCGGCGGCTGGGTCGCGCAGAGCATCCTCGTCGGCCGCGGAGAAGCGGCGTGGACGCGCATGCTGCAACTCTATGACCGTAACGACGAGTGGCCCTACGAGGAGTGTACGGTCGCGCTGCCCCTGGCCAAGTGTCCGGACGCACGCAAACGCAAGATCGACTTCCCGAGCGCTTTGCGCCGCCACCTGAATGAGGGGGGCTATGCGACGCCTTGGCTGGCACCACTGACGGTCGCACCGCCCACGATCACTGTGCTGGCGGGACCGGCGCGGTACGAGGTCGCCGCCGCAGCCTTTCAGGCCCTGCCGATCGATCAGCGCATTCGGCTCCAAGTGCTGCTGACCGCCACAGGTCAACAGGTCGCCGTGCCGAACGTCGATTTCTCGAAACGTCTGTTCGAGACGGTGATGCGCTATCAATCGCAGAGCGGGCTACCCGTCTCTGGGGTGATCGACGAGGAACAGGCGGCCGGACTCATGCGCGAGGCGACGCCGCTGCTGCGCACGTGGGGATTCCGGACGGCGTCGCACCCATCCCGAGGCCGCACGATCTGGGTGCCGTTCGGCCTTGGGCTGCGCGAGGAGCGTACCGGCTCGGGCTCGACCTGGACCGACCCCGCCAAGCGCGTGACGCTCAGCTACATCGCCACGCCGAGCGCGCTGGAGGACGGCTACCGCGCCGCCCTCGAACGGCTCACCGGGGACGGCGCGCGGATCAACTATAAAGTGCTCCGCCCGGACTTCTTCGCGATATCAGCGTCCGGGACGGACGGGCTAGACTGGTACATGCGCTTCCACCGGGACGGTGGGGGCACACTCGGGTTCTTCCTGGCGTGGAAAACCGCCGAAACCGATCTGCACATGGAGCGCGTCGCGGTACTGGTTTCGGGATCGCTGGCCGCCAGCATGTCGGGTACGCCGTTCACGGCGCCAATTACCGTGGCCCCGCCGCCTCCGGCGGTCGCGGTGGCTACGCCGTCCCCGCCGCTCGTTCCGACGCCGCCCGCCATCGCGCCTGGGCCGCCGGATTCCAAGCCGCATACGGCCTCGTCGGGCACCGGCTTCTTCGTCAGCCGCGCCGGCCACCTCTTGACGAACGCCCATGTCGTTCAGAACTGCTCAGCCATCGAGGTGAACGGACCGAACGGGCTCGTGGCGGCCCGACTCGTGGCCCAGGATCGGACGAACGACCTTGCGCTTCTGAAGGCGGAGATCACGCCGGTGAAGATTGCCGCCCTGCGCACCGGGGTTCGGCTTGGTGAGGCGGTGGCTGTCTTCGGCTACCCCTTGTCGGGCATGCTCTCGACCTCGGGGAACTTCACGCTGGGCAACGTCACGGCGCTGACCGGGCTCGCCGATGATAGCCGCTACTTCCAGATTTCAGCTCCGGTGCAGCCGGGCAACTCGGGTGGTCCGCTTGTGGACGCCTCCGGCAACCTGATTGGTGTGGTGAGCGCGAAGCTGAACGCTTTGAAGGTGATGGTGGCTACGAACGGCGATATCCCACAGAACGTGAACTTCGCGATCAAGGGTTCGCTGTCAGCAGCTTTCCTAGAGAGCAACGGCGTGGCCTACGCAACAGGGACCGATACCGCCGCCCTGCCCCCGGCTGATCTGGCTGAGCATGCCAAGAGCCTCAGCGCGTTCGTGGCCTGTAGGTAGCAGCAGGCAACGGGTTAGATGAGTAAAGGAGCAGCCGATGTCAGAGTGTTTACGAATTGGCTCATCACTCGCGGATGATGCCCAACGGGCGGCCGGATGGACGATCCGGCTACTATCTCCAGTGATGGCGGCACCGATGCACGGCGGTGATGAGATGCCCGTCGTCGGCGAGGACGGCGTAGACGCGGAGCCAGGGCTTGACCATGCGCAGGCCGCGCTCGCCGCCTCAGTGCGTGCTAGGCCCGGTATCTTGATCCGTTTAGACTAGCCTAAGCCCCAGCGGGCGTACCCCCGCCTTACGTTGCTCAGGGTTTACGCCCTTGCGGATGACAAGGCCGAAGATCAGGTTTTCGATCTCATCTATCGGGACATGAAGGTCGGCGGCGATCGTGTCCTTGGTGACTTTTTTCGACCACAGATCGCTTAACACCTTCTGCCATACAACCGACTCTTCCCGCTCCATCTCGTTCGGCTCGTTATCTCTGTACTGCCTGCGGCCCATCTCGATCACCATGCCGCGATAGAGCCAATCCGACAGAATTCCGAGTTTGTTGAGCCGATACGCTAGAGCGGCCGCAGACACGCCCCACCTGCGTTTTGCGATGACAATCTGATCTAGAGTGAGCGCGCGGGGTATCTTTGCCTCAATATCAGACTGCGGCATCAGGAATGACGCTGCGAATAGCTGTGCCTCATACTCAGCGGATTTGCCTTGCTGCGGGCCGCCGTGCTTGTGCAAGACAAGGTGGCCCAACTCGTGCGCTGCATCGAACCTGCTGCGCTCAGAAGACTTTGCCGTATTGAGGAACACGTATGGCGTATCGCCGCGCCAGCACGAAAAGGCATCTAGCGTCTTGGTGCTCTCAGCGAGCGAGAATACGCGGACGCCTTTAGCCTCAAGCAACTTAATCATATGCTTGATAGGCTGTTCGCCCAACCCCCAATGCTGCCGAAGCCAACGCGCGGCGCGCGCGGGATCGCGCTCCTGAGAGGCGTCGATAAAGTCAGGGCCCGGGAGGTTGTAGCGGGCCGTCGTCCAGTCGGCCAAAAGGTACGCGATGTGGCCCGCGGCGATCGCGGCGTCGCGCTCCGCCGCCTTCATCGCGGTCATGCTGCGGAAGCTCACAGCCTCCTTGGTGACGGGGTCGATCTCGTCGCCGTGGAAGAAGGAAACGGGGAAACCGAGCACCTTGGCAATGGCGGTGACGGTGTCCTCCTCCGGCTCGTGGTGGCCGTTCTCTAGCCGCGAGAGATGGACCGGCGTGAGGCCAACGGCCTCCGCCAGCCCGCGACTCGACATCCGTCGCCGGTGCCGGGCAATAACCATTCTTGACGGGTTGAACATATCACCTGCTAGTCACGACCACGTCGAAGTCGACATCGGCGGCGTCCGAGTCATCGAACAGCTCAAGCCTGTCCAGCTCGCCGGGATTGACGATAAAGATGCGCTCGTGGAATCCACGGAACTGTCCGCCCTCAACCGCCCTGGGCGACGAAAGCTCGGCCGTCGCCACACCATCCTCGCGGACGGCCACAAAGTAGTAGTAGGCGGTGCTGGGAACGTCCGCGAACTCTTCGCCAGCTTCTTCCGCTTCCGGAAACAAGCTGAGCTGCGCCGCAGCAACCAACCGCTCAGAGGCGCGCTTCTTGTCCGAGATCGACCGCGGATCACGCATCAGGTCGCACGCGCACTCGGCGTTCTGGAAAATAAACTTGAGCCCGGTGGCCTTGTTGACGACGGACGGGATGTTGTCCGCGCTGTTACGCTTCCAGCCCTTCGCCCGAAACGTCCTGCGCATAGCGCGCGAGCCGTAGATCCAAGACAGCAGCCCTGCCCCCGAGAGCGGATCGTCGTCCGTCGAGTCGGCGCGGGCCGCCGCCGCCCGGCGGGCGATATCGATCAGCTCGGCCTTATTCGTGCCGAGTTCGGCCAAGCGTTGCTCGACCTCCCATTCTTCGTTGATGATGCGGGTAGCGGCGGGCATTCAGCGGTCTCACGTTAATTTCCTTGACCACGATCGTGGCAGAAGAAATTAACACGCGCAAGGGGCGCCGGGCCGCGGGTTAAGGACGGAACGCCATGCCCCGAGCCGACGCCTTACGATAGAGGAAGCGGCGAGGTCCGACGTGCTCCTAGCTGAGGTCAAGGCGATGGTGATGGACGCGGCTGGGGGCGATCCGGTGCTGTTGTTTGCTCTACGGCGCCGTCTGTTCATCCGCCTGATGTACTGGGAGCGCGGGACGCCGGCCGAGCGGACGAAGCTCAAAGCTGCGAAGCACAAAGCGCTAAGCGGTCTCTGCGCGATATGCGGGGAGCTGATGGACGTGGAGGGATTGGAATCAGACCGAACCGACGCCCTGGACAGCTACACGGCAGAAAATACCCGGCTCGTGCATCACGCCTGCCACCGGCAGGATCAGGAGGCCAAAGGGTTCCGTTAGCTTGAACCTGTGGGCGCCGTTGTTTCACTCGCGGCTTAGCCGGCAAACCCATCCAGTGAGGTCGACAGTCAAGGGCCGCAACATGGCCATCGTTAAGTGGCCCGTTGTCAGAGGACGGGACGACTACGCGCTGTTCGTCGGCCTGACGATAGTGTGGTGGTCGAGGCCAAGAGCAGGAATATCAGCGTATCGAGCGCTATCGATCAGGCGAAGAGTTACGCACGCGACATCCAGCAGACCAGCGAGATCACGTTCGTCGATGTGGCGCACCCTGGCAGGATGCTACGGCGATCTGACGGCGGAGATTTCACTACGAGAACGACGCGCCGCTGGAGTTCACGGCGATCATCGCGGACCCGCCTTGGGCGCCGATGTAGCCGACCAGGGCCAGGGTTCGGTCGCGAAGGTCGGCCACGCCCTCTTCACCATCCCCGCGCCTTGAGCCAATCGCGAAGCGCGACTGCATCGACCGCGTTCCCGAATTCGAAGGTCACACTGTCCAGGATAGCGTGACCCCGACGTTCGCAGATACGTCGGCGCCACTGGCCAGTCGCATGAGCTTCGCACCATTGGAACGCGACGCGGTGCTGGAAGTCCGCGGACCGGGAGTTCAAGTCCAAGACCATCGTGACTGCGCTCGCGGTATCGAAGCTGTGTCGCGCGATGGTCTCCTGAACTTTGCGATCAGCCCGCATTCGGGCGACCATCCGGCGGATGCTCTGAACGTTCATCTGAGCCATTACGAGCACCTCGCGTCGGTCGAGCGGCGCCCGAGCAGGTCGGCGACATACATATCGCGAATGATTGCGTCATCGTAGGCCCGCACGCGATCACACAGATCTCCGCTGAGCAGCGCACCGGCGTCGGCCAGCCTCATGCGGATCCACTCGACCGTCCGCGGTGAAACTCGCGCGGTCGCCCCGTCACGTCGCGTATAGTCGTGCAGATATGAAGGGCTTCTGCCACACCAGGAGCGCGAGAAATGCTCGCGCGATGAAACCAGACCCAGCGCTCTCATCTCATCGCAGAGCCGCAACAACTGAAAACCGTACATGGAAATCTCCTCGGATAGGATCATGGATAAATATCCATGTCTACTTATACGGGAGATCAAATTATGAGGCTCAAGGACCTGTTCGATCAGCCGGAGCCGGAGGATACGGATGAGGACGCGAAGACCCATCGGCAGATCGTCCTGACCGCCATGCCCAAGTCTTGGATCAGGCGATCGGAGACGGATCGATCGCGGAAGGCGTCCCCTGTCGTCCCGCTCGCAATGCTGCATAGTACGACGAGCGGCTGATCCCGAGCATCCGACAGGTCTCTGGCACCGTGCTGGACGCGTCCTCGTGCGCCAGCGTCACCTGCCGCACCAGCGCCACTGTCAGCTTGGGCGGACGCCCGAATTTCACCGCGTGCTGCCGCGCCACCGCACGCCCAGCCGCGCTACGCTCCAAGATCAAGTTGCGCTCGAACTCAGCGAGCACCGCCAGCATGCCGACCAGCATGCGGCCCGTCGCAGTCGTGGTGTCGATGTTGTCCATGACCGATACCAGGGTGGCGCCGCGGCCTTCGATCTCCTCAATGATTTGAAGGAGGTGCAGTTGCGAGCGTGCAAGTCGGTCGAGGCGATAGACGCAGAGGCGGTCTCCGGCACGTAGAAGATCGAGCACCCGTCGAAGCTGGTCGCGGTCGCGCTTCGCCCCCGAGGCGGTCTCGCGGAACACGTCGCGGTCATCGACGCCCACGCGTTCGAGTGCCGCCAGTTGCAGCGACCAGTCCTGGGCAGAGGTCGATATGCGAGAGTACCCATAGCTGCGGCTGACCACCGTACAAAAACTCCGTACAGAAAGCTCGACTTATCGCACGTACTTTCTGGACTGCAAGTCCCTTAGACGGTCACGCTCAACGGCCACGTCCAGAAAGTGATGAGTTTTTGGACGAGGCCCTCGCCCGGGTAATCCCATTCCTTCACTTTGCGGGTCGATCATTGAGCTGGATGAAGAGGCGCAGGCCAGCCCACAACGGATCCCGCGTATCTTGCAATCGGTTACCCCGCTCGACTGCATAGTTTTATTGAGATGATCTAAATATTTGGATGCATTCTTCGGGCGAGATTGTCGGTCTAAAGCTATAATTCTGATTATCTATCAATGTTTTTCGGTCGACGTGGCACTCGGAATGTTTCGATGATATCCCCAAAGCCGCGTTCAAATAATCGGTCCGCTGCATGCCTGGGCGGCGCCTACGGCGCCTCGATCAGAAATTAGTGATGCCGACGAGGCAAAGGCGCCGAAGGACATGAGTGTCGAGTGGTGAAGCAGACATCGAAGACACCTCTGTCGAGGGCACTTCGATCAGATGGCGCCACGAGCGCAGACCGAGCGGGGCGATAGCCCCGATCGAAGTCGAGCGAAGTGGCATGAGATCCCCTCCCGGCGCATGATGCGCCGGAGCGGGATTGAATCCAAAAGTTGAGCAACCTGTAGGACAGGGCGGGGCGCAGCCCCGCCACTGTGATCGGCATCGATCTCCGGCCACGGGCATCCGCCCGTACCGGCAGATCAACGCCGATCGCGCTGAAGACAAGCGACTGGTGTGGTGAGCCGAAGTATTTTCAATTACCACTCAGCTCGTGGGGCTGGTATTTTAATGTCCGCAATTACTACCTCTTTTGAGATATGCAGCGGACACATTTTTCAACCCATCGCTCGACGGGCGAAGGCGAATTACTCATCGAACTCATCACGGGCGCGCCCGGCGGCGGCAAAACTACGGAAATACTGGTTGAGATGGCTGCCTGCCCCGCGCCATATATCCTGGCCGCACCGCGGATCGCCCTCATCGATGAGCATGATGCTCGACTTCGGGAGATGTTCACCGACACTCCAGTCATCGAGCCCATCCACTCGCGGCAAGGCATCCCCGGCTCCATAGATCGGCGACTGCGGGATGCCCTCGATCGGGCCACGAACCCTCACACCGTCATCATCACCACGCACGCGGCGATGATGGGCTTGGAGCCCGGCACTATCGCCGGCTGGAACGTCCGCTGGGACGAGAACCCCGACGCCGCGCTCGTGTCGGGTGTCGTCGGGCTGGGGGCCTCATGGCGCACGATGGCCGCGCTCTACGATCTCATGCCGGGCGCCGAACCCGGTTGGTTCAGGGTGATCCGACGTCCCGATGTTCAGCCGGTGACGCTCAGCCAACACCTCAATGACGTTGGCAAACAGCTCGTCGAACTGCACCGCCTCGCGGGTTCGTCCGTACGGATTGTCGAAGTCGATGTTGAGTCCTGGGAGGACGCAGGTGTGCCCCGTCGCAAGGTACGGTGGCGCT
Source organism: Methylobacterium sp. E-065 (assembly GCF_022829605.1). Lineage (GTDB taxonomy): Bacteria > Pseudomonadota > Alphaproteobacteria > Rhizobiales > Beijerinckiaceae > Methylobacterium. Next base: position 7,658 of record NZ_JAKSYD010000142.1, read on the forward strand.
CGATCTGGTCGTTCGCCGCTCTGGCCGGATGCGCCAGCCTGCGAGTCGCTGCTGCCGGATATAGTGGCAGCCTCACCGATCACGCCGTTCGGCGAGCAGGTGGCGTTCGGGTTGAAGAGACTCGCCTCGACTATCACCGCACCGCTCAACCGGCGATCAAGATTCACTGGTTCGCCCGGCATCCCGGCTCGACGGGGTGGTGGGCGACCGCCGTCGGTAAGCGCTGCCTAGTCGCCGTCTCCCGCCACCTGGAGGCGATCGGGTTCGACGGCTACTGGGCGAGCAACAGCGCGATCGAAAATTTCTTCGTCGGGCGGTTCGATCGCGCGGAGAAGTGCAGGCCGAAGCTCGCCGGGACCAATTCGCTCCGCCACCATACGTCGGCCGCGCTCATATACAGCGCCAAAGCGACGCCGGACGACGCGGCAATCATCACCGCTCTCGGTCTCGACGCCGCAACGATCACGTCCTCTCGCGAGGATGAGGACGTGTTCCAGTTCATCTTCCGTGGCGCAGTTCGTGAGCGCGACTACACCGGCCCCTACGACATCTACCTGTATGACCTGGGGCAGGCCGAGCGTCTCCGCGATCGTCTGCTCGGTGCCGGCCTCGTCGATGTGACCCTGGACGCTGTGTCGGACGCCGGGATCATCGATGTCGTCAGGACCACGAGGGTTCGCCGTGCGAAGGTCATCGCAGAGATTACCCCTGAGACTGCCGCTGATCGCCGTGAGCGAAGGCGCGCAAAGGATACGGAGCGCAAACGACGCAAGCGTGCCGAGGCCAAAAGGGTTCAACAATTATCCGGGGATCTTCCAACTCGCGGACGTCCGAAGGGATCGCGGCGTCCAGCATAGCCGACAATCTTGGGATCGCTTAGGAGCTTGGATTTCGGAGAACCCGACGAAAACTCGGAGCGCCCCCGAGGCCCACAGATCGAGCGGGCGGCGATCAGGTCGATTTCCGTCGTGATCGTTAAGCGAGAACGGTGTTGAGCTGCATCAGGTCCAGCCCGCAGTTCTTATCGTAGATGACGAAGATGCCTCGATCCAGCCGAACTGCGAGGCGCACCGGCAGCCCGATCTGACCAGCGAGACGTTGCAGCAGATCGGGCCGCAGCGTGTTCGTCGAGATCTCATGGAGCGCTCGTTGGATGACATAAGCAAGGTGGTCGGCCATGACGCGGAACCGTAGGCCGTCCCCGGAGCCCATGAGAGCGATCCCGGGGGCCGCGTACGCCCGACCGTCGATGGTGATCCGCGCCGTGGTGTGCTTTCGACGCAGGATCTTATGTTGCTCGTCCGTGAGAGGTGGCTCCCGCGTCAGCCCGAAGTCGTGCATCGCCTTGGGATCGGTCCGTAGGAGGATGCGGAGCAGATCCGTCCGCGTCCAGTTCCTGTGTGGCTGCACGTCGAGTAGGCTCGCGGCATCGACACCGATGTGGGCGAACAAGATCAGGGCGCCCTGCTCCGCTCTCGCGCCTTGCTGACGCGTTGGCCCGATGTGGAAGTGGCTCACCTTCGACTGGTTGAACATGAGATCCGCCTTGGGATCGGTCTTGCGCCTACGGATGCCGCCACTCAGCCACCGGGTCATCGGCGCGCCGATCTGTAACGCGGTCGCGATATCGTCGATCGCTGGATGGGCGGCCCTGCGGGCTCGCACCTCGTCGGAGATCAGCACGGTTCGGGGGCGCTCGACGACGCGACGCGCCCGGTAATGCAGCCAGTCCACAAGATCCCTACCGGGTGCCGCGTCAGGCCTGAGCCTGCCGAAGTCGGCGAGGATCATTGCGGCAAGATCGGCCTGCGTTTCGTTCAGCACCAGCATGAGATTTGGTCGCCTTCTGCTGGTTCATATGACCGATCGGCGTCTTCTTCGAACATGCACGTCAATCGCGATGCCGACGAGTTCCCGCTCCGACGACACGATGCGCGCTTGGATTCAGTACGCACCACGTCATGAGCCGAAGCCGGATACCCAACTGCAATTTTCTTCGGCCTAGGACTATATTCGCTTCCCAAAATCCTGGCCTATGAGAGAGTTTCTCCATGCCAGATCCTTTCTCACTCCCCATCGATGACCAGCGACCCGAAGGGCACGCTGCGAGAGAAGCGCGTCCGATCGTCGGTTGGCCGTTACACAAACTCGCGCAGCTCGATCGCGGCGGTGCTCGCGGCCTCGTGGCCGATTTGGCGCATGCCGGAGGGCTGACGAGACAAGCCGCCTACGTCGCCGTCGCGTTCGCCGGTCTGGACGATCCCGCCGAATTTCTTCAGCGCCTGAAGATCGACCGCGACGACGCGGAGGGCGTCGGGATCGCCCTGCGCCAGCGCCGTGCGCGCGACGTCATCGCCGCGACGTTCGGCGTCCAAGCATCGGAGGTGCCCGCGGGATATCTGCGCAGCCTCGCGAGGATCGCGGAGGCCGATTCGCAGGCCGCCGGCTTCGACGCCTTCGCGCGACCCGTCTCCTACCAGATTTTGTTCGATCTCTTTCGTGACGATCGGCGCGGAAGACGGACGCAGGCTCTCCGATATGCCGCGAAGATGCGGTCCGATACGATCGACGCCACTATGGCGTTAGACCCGATACTGGTCTGGCCTGAGGTGCTCGATGCGACGGGTACGCCAAAGCGTGCCGCCGCAGCCAACGCCGTTCTTCGGTTGATCAAATCCTGTGTCTCGACCGATGAGGATACTGATCTCGTCGACGCGATGCGCCAGTCGTTGCGCCAGTCTGGCGGCGTCCTGAAGACGTTCGCCACCAAGGCGCTGGAGCGGGCCGATCGCTTGCCCACGCCTATCCCGGCAGCCGATGGGATCCGTCCGCTACGGACCGCGGCTGAGTATGCCGAACTCGGGGTTCGGATGAAGAACTGCGCCGCAACCAAGCTGGCCGAAGTTGCCCTTGGACTTTTGGTGATCGTCGAAGTCACCCATCGGGGGGCCGATGCGACGGAGACGACCGTGGCTGTGTCTCTGACGCCCACGGTGGACGGTCGGTGGATGCTCTCCGAACTCAATGGGGTGAGAAACCGGCGACCGTCGTCGACCGTCATGCGCGATGTCCTCCTGCGGCTACAAGCGCTCGGGGCGATCATCCCGGGGCCTCAGCTCGGCGGGCATTATCGATCCGAGCTGGCTGAGTTCATCGGCGTGTACCGGTGGAGATCAATCGACGATGCCCTGCATGGCGTCGACGATGAGGATGATGTGTTCGCCGACTTCGAGGCCGTTCTGGATGCGGCCTGATGGAAACGCTTGCTCATCATCAGCCGGCGCCCATGCAGATCATCCGTGATCGTCGAGGCCTGATCCTCGGCCGCATCGAACAGCAGGCGTCGAACGGGAAGCTCGTCGCCAGAAATGCACGCGGGCTCGTAGTCGGGACCTTCGATCCACGGGAGGGGACGACGCGTGACAGCCGTGGGCTGATCGTCGCCCGCGGCGACATCCTGGCCGCGCTGCTGATCCGTTGACGAAGCGCCACCCCATCGCGACCGTCGTTCTACGGATGTCGGGCTGGCAGCCACGCGTCTGGGTGGCCATCGCGATCGTCGTCGTGCTCGCAGGACTGCCACTGCCGATCGCTGGGATCGCCCTATGGCTCGTGGCCATGACGTGCATGTCCATGATGGCGACTCTCGGACGGATGCTCTGTGAGCATCACTCGGCACGAGAGAGACTGGAAGCGGAGCGTGATAGATACGCCGCGCAGCTCTCGCGACATGAGACGCACATCGTTGAGCTGAAGGCCGATCTCGAACGCGCTCGTTCCGTTTCCGCCGGCCGCGGAGATAGCGAAATCGACGTGGTCTATCGGCGGGTTGGGCTGCATCCACTGGCTCCGGATTTTCTGCTCGCGGCCGCGCGGAGGGCGTTCCGAGCCGCGCTTCATCCTGATCGGCATCCGCAGCATCGCGACGCTGCGCATGACCGATTTTTGCAGGCTGAAGTGACGTTCAAGCGGATCGAGGAGCTTCGGCGCTTCGCAACTCGACGCTGATCAAGGCGCGTAGACCGTCGGAGGCTACAAGGTTGGGAGCGAACCGATGGCCGCTTCCCGGGGAATCCGATGATGCCTTCCGCGGCCATAGTGGGTGGATAAGAGACTGTCTGGTTTCCGGCGTCGCATACGCCAACGCGGACATCACCGCCTGCTTGCGCTAGGGCGATCCCGATCCGCGGGCGAACCAGCATCAAACCTATTTTCTACCTTGTGTCGGCAACAGGCCGGTGATCAGGCGCTCGGCCACGCGGGCCGCTAAGGCGTCGATCACTTGGGGGCGAACCTCGCGGTCCACTACACGGTCGATCGTCAGCAGCGTGAACCCGTGAACGAGCGACCATGCGGTGACGACCGCCACCGAGACCTCCTGCTCATCCTCCGGGTCGATCGTGAATGCGCCCGCGCGTGCACCGGCCAGGATCACGCCCCGCAGCACCGCACGCGCCTCGGTCAGGACAGCCAATACCGCTGGCGGAAGGCCCTCGATGCTGGGAAGGGCTTGACCGAACATCAGCCGGTAGAGGGCGGGGTTCGCCACGCCAAACCCGATGTAGGCTTGCCCGATAGCACGCAGGGTCCCGACCGCACCCGTGGCCTCATCGATCGCAGTGGTCATGCGGGTATGCAGCGTCTCGTAACCCGTGAGTGCCACCGCGGCGATCAGCGCCTCCTTATCCGTGAAATGCCGGTAGGACGCTGCATGGCTCACCCCGGCGCGGCGGGCGACTTCGCGCAGCGAGAAGTCCCACCGCCCCGTCTCCGTCAGGATCGCCGTGGCGCTGTCGAGAAGGGCACGGCGCAGATCGCCGTGATGGTACGGGGCTGCTGACGCGACTGTGTTCACGAGAACCTCGTGCGGTGTGTTGACGGTGGTAACATTGAGCGTATGTTGCCAATGGTAACACGGTCCTGGCGGGAGTGCATCTCAGCCAGGGCGAAGACGCAGAGGCCATAATCATGCAGCAGATCGTCGAGGATGCTTGGCTGTTGGCGCTGGGCAACGGCAACGCCATCCTGCTGCGTCAGGGTGAGGAACTGGCCCTGATCGACGCGGGCTTCCCCGGCAAGGAGCAGATCGTGTTCGACGCGATCAGCAAACTCGGTCGACGTCCCTCAGACCTGAAGCACCTCGTCTTCACGCACGGGCATCCCGATCACATCGGGAGCGCGGCCGCCATCATCCGCGCGACGGGTGCACGGACCTACATGCATGCCGCCGACGCTCCCCTGGCAGAAAGCGGCGGCCCGTTCCGGCCGATGGCCCCTGCGCCCGGCCTCGTGCACGCACTGATGTACAAGCTTGTTTGGGATCAGAACGAGCGCATGCAGCCGTTCCCGATCGACCAGCACATCGCTGACGGTGAGACGCTGCCGATCTTGGGTGGCTTGCACGCGATCCATGTACCCGGTCATTGCGCCGGACAGGTCGCTCTGATGTGGCGAGGCGGACGGCTCCTGCTCGGCGGTGATACGTTCATCAACATCCTGGGTGTGAGCGACCCGATCGCGTTCGAGAACGAGGCGGAAGGGCGGGCCAGCCAACGCAAGCTCGCGGCGCTCGACTTCCAGGCCGTCGCGTTCGGGCACGGCAAAGCCATCACGAAGGATGGCCCCGGCAAGCTTCGTCGCTTCGTCGCGCGCCGCTGACAGGCGTGCACAGATCACCGTAGGCCATAGGGTTTGGGAGCGGGCCTATAACCACTTTCCGGCCGCTCCGAAGATCTGCGGTACGACCTACTTGGGTCGGAAGCAGGATGACCGTTTAGGGTGGTTTGCCGCCGGTCCGCTTTCAGTCGGCTTTGCGATGAAGCGGACGTGCCGCCGCGCCCGTTCATGACCCCACTCGGACACTGGCGTAGGCATCGTCCAACGCCTGCTCCTGCGATGAAGCGGACGGCATAATGACCGCCACCGGACCAAACATATGTAACTGTAAGACACTGTAAGGCGATGCTAAGGCCAAGCATGGCTGCGCGCGAAACCATCACCATCTCCGTGCCCCCGGAACTACGGGCGTTCCTGCAAGGATGCGTCGCCACCGGTCGCTACACGAGCATCAGCGAGGTTGTGCGAGCCGCCTTGCGCGAGTTCGAGCGCGCCGAGATGGGTAAAGCTCCGATCACCCAACAAGCTATGGCGCAGCGACATCCTACCTCTCATGACAGCGCCTGATGTTCGGGAGCCAGGACTTCCTTGCCGGGGCGGGCGAGATGGCGACGCTGATGCGCGCCTACGACTGGACTACGACGCCGCTTGGCAAGCCTGAGGGTTGGCCGTCCGGCCTGCGCACGGCGGTGCGCCTGCTGCTCAACAGCCACCACCCCATGCACATCTTCTGGGGGCCGGAGGCGACGTTCTTCTACAACGACAGCTTCGTGCCCTCGGCCGGACCGGAGCGACATCCCTCCGCGCTTGGCCGTCCGGCTTCTGAGAGTTGGGGCGAGATTTGGCCGGTGATCAGTTCCGAGGTTGCCAAGGTCCGCAACGGCGGCGGGTATACGTGGTACGAGGATCAGCACGTCCCGATCTTGCGGCAGGGCCGTGTTGAGGATGCGTATTGGACCTACGGGTTTAGCCCGATCGATGACGATACCGCGCCAAACGGCATCGGTGGCGTGATCTCCATCCTGACCGAGACGACCAAACGCAAAGCGCTAGAGGACAGCCTTCGCGCCAGCAACCGGCGCCAGAGAAGCCTGTTGCAGCAGATACCGGGCTTCGTCGCCGTGCTCGAAGGACCGGACCACGTCTACACATACGTCAATGATGCTTACGTGGCGATCGCTGGTTCCCGCGGTTACCTCGGCCGGACTGTGCGCGACGTATTCCCTGAACTCGAAGGGCAAGTTTTCTTCGACCTGCTGGACGAGGTGTACGCCACCGGTATCCCGTTCTCGGCACAGGCCACGTCGATCCGCTTCGCGGATGAGGACGAGGACCGGTACATCGACTTCCTGTTCCAGCCGATCCGCGAACACAATGGCCCGGTCAACAGCATTCTCGTCGGTGGTCACGAGGTCACGGCGCGCGTGCGTGCCGAGGCCGCGTTACGCGCCGAGAGGGATCAGGCACGGCATCGGGAGGTGAAAGCGCACGCCGATGCCGAGCGCGTGCAACTTGCCCTTGGCGCGGGTGCCATCCTCGGGACGTGGCACTGGGACCTGCCGACCGACCGGTTCACCGTTGACGAGGGCTTCGCCAGCAGCTTCGGGCTCGACCCAGCCCTCGGCACGACCGGCATACCGCTTGCCCAGATCGTTGCGACCGTGCACCCCGACGACCAAGCCGGATTGGCCGAGGCGATCAACGAAGCCATTCAGCGGGGCGGCCCCTACGCGCACCAGTATCGCGTGCGCCGGACGGACGGACGCTACTACTGGATCGAGGCCAACGGACGCGTTGACCGCGCTGAGGACGGCACCCCATCGAGCTTCCCCGGCGTACTCATCGACGTGGAGGAGCGCCGCGCCATCCTGGAGGAGCGCGACCGCGTGGCGGCAGCGTTGCGCACTCTCAACGAGACCCTGGAACAGCGCGTGGCCGAGCGGACAGCCGAACTGATGCAGGCCGAGGAGGCGCTTCGGCAATCCCAGAAGATGGAGGCGGTGGGCCAACTCACCGGGGGGCTGGCGCACGACTTCAACAACCTGCTCGCGGGCATCTCCGGGTCACTGGAACTGATGCAGAACCGGATGCAGCAGGGCCGTCTCAAGGACGTGGACAAGTACATGGTGGCCGCGCAGGGAGCCTCGAAGCGAGCCGCGGCGCTGACCCACCGGCTGCTCGCGTTCTCGCGCCGCCAGACCCTAGACCCGAAGCCCACCGACGTGAACCGCCTCGTCGGTGGCATGCAGGAGATGATCCAGCGCACGGTCGGCCCAGGCATCCCGGTCGAGGTGGTCGGTGCATCCAGCCTATGGCCTACACTGGTGGACCCGTCGCAGCTTGAGAACGCCTTGCTCAACCTGTGCATCAACGCCAGGGACGCGATGCCGGATGGCGGGCGCATCACGGTCGAGACCGCGAACAGGTGGCTGGACGAGCGCGCTGCCAAGAAACAGGACATCCCGGAGGGACAGTACCTCTCACTCTGCGTCACCGACACCGGCACCGGCATGCCGCCGGAGGTGATCGCACGAGTGTTCGAGCCGTTCTTCACCACCAAGCCGATCGGCGAGGGCACCGGCCTCGGCCTGTCGATGATCTACGGCTTCGCCCAGCAGTCGGGCGGGCAGGTACGGATCTACTCCGAGGTTGGTCAGGGTTCGACCATCTGCATCTACCTACCGCGCCACTATGGCGATGCAGTCGACGAGGACGGTACGATCAAGTTCGATGTGTTGCCCCGCTCGGAGCAGGAGGCGACGGTGCTGATCGTCGATGATGAGCCGACCGTACGCATGCTCGTCACCGACATCCTCGAAGACCTGGGGTACCTCGCCATAGAGGCGGGCGATAGCGCGGCAGGGCTGAAGATCATGCAATCGGATGTGCGCATCGACCTGCTGGTCACGGACGTGGGCCTGCCCGGTGGCATGAACGGGCGGCAGATGGCCGACGCAGCGCGGGTGTCCCGGCCAGACCTCAAGGTGCTGTTCATCACCGGCTACGCGGAGAATGCGATCGTCGGCAATGGGCATCTCGCGCCGGGCATGTCGGTGCTGACCAAACCGTTTGCGATGGACGCGATGGCGACGCGCATCCGTTCGCTGATTGAAGCTGACCTTGAGACCGAGCGGTAGTGGGAGGAACGTCCGATTTGTCCGTGTTCCGGACGTTCACTGAACGACCGTCGAACTTCCCCAAACCACCCTGCGCCGAAGCTACTGGACGGCTTGCGAACGTCCGCTTCGGGAGAATGCCTACAGCGCTTCGGGCGGCTGGGTTGGGTCGAGGCTGTGTAAAAACTCAAGGTACTTGCGAGCCCGTAGAAGAAACGCCTCCGCGTCGTTCACAAACGATGCCCGAAGCGTCTGCTTGGGTGCGACACAAGGTTCGCTAGGCCGGTGTCACGCGCCGTCGGGGAAGAATTTGCTACAGCGGCCGATGACATCCGAGTTTTGACACAGCCTCGGTCGGAAGCGGGATGGCCGCTTGGCTTGTTCGATGACGGTCCGCTTCCGACAGTCGAGCGGCGGAAGCGAACCGCACGGCCCCGTCAGGCGGCAGCTTCTGCAAGCCGGAGCTGGGTCTGCGTAGCGACTTCGACGAAGTAGCCGCCTTTAGCTTTGAAGTAGAATGTCCAAGCGCCGTGATAGTCGCGCGGCTCCGGAACGTCCCAGCCGTCGGCCTTCAGGCGCGCGTTCAGCGCGTCAACCTGCTCCCGACTTTCTTGAATGAAGCCGATGTGGTGGACGTCGCTATCCTCAGGGTAAGCAAAGCTGCCCCGCTTTTTTGCGAAGTCGTTTAGAACCAGCAGCATGCCGTCGTCATCTTGTAGGACGGCAAGTGCCTTTCCGCGCATCACCGCTGTGCGTAGGCCGAAGTAGGTCTCGAACATTGCCGCGTCGGCAGGAACGTCGATGCTGGTGAGATTGATGTGGTTGAGCTTCACTGGACACACCTTTCCTGTTCATCGGAAAGGACGCGCTGGTAGTCGGCCGCTGATGGCGGCCGCCATGTACGAGCGCTGAGCCACCCGGACTACCGACCGGGCTGTGACTTCTACACGTCCGAGGCTTGGGTACGCAGCGCTCAATGGCCTGTCAACGAACACGCCTGATCAGAGGGTTGAAACGAGGATGCATGTCCGCTTTGGAGGCGCAGGCCAAGCGCTGCGGACGGCTGAATGGGGTCGATTTTTGCAATTCTGCTTTCCGACGGGAAAAGCACCAAGCGGACGTCGTTTTCCTACTGACTGAAGACACCTCGCGGACGCTCCTGATCCGCTGTCGGTTGCGTAGTCTCAGTCCCGCCGAATCAGGTCATCGGCGCCGCCGGCAGGAGCGTGATGCGTTCCATCGGTGCAACTGCCGAGCCTGTCGCGGAGGTCGACGCTAGTTCGTCAACGACAGACGTGAACGGCCAGGATCATGGCGGCTCCCTTCAACGCAGACAGCCTACCGTCGGCTCTCGGCATCGGATTGCAGCCGTGGATCGCCGTCATCGAGACGGTGACACCCGGTATGGGTGAGCACGCATCGGCGGTAGCGGCGAACGCATCGACGGGAATCCGTCGACGGATCGTACCGACGCCCCTACTGGACCACGCACTTGTGCAGGCCCGACTGGCAACCGACGCTCTCGCGGTCGCAGTGGATGAACAGAGAGCGGATGCCACGCGGCTTCGCGCCGATGCCATGGCGGCACTGGGCGAGCTAATCATGTGGCTGCAAGAGGCAAAGGCCAACTCGGTCACGGAGGAATTAGGGCTGGGGTGGTGAGATCCGCCGCGAACTGTTCAACCTTGTCGACGACGCAGTCACGTATGACGTTTTGAGGTGTCCTGCGCGGCGATCGAGCGCTTTGGATCAGCGTGTGAGGACGGCCCCAGAGTGTCCATTTGGGGTGGAAAGCAGTTTTGCCGCTCTGAGCGCCACACAGCTTGAAACAGTCGATCAATCCTGCTCGGCCCCACCTGGGGCGTGCTTTAGCAGAACGGCCTCTCAATCAATGGGGGAAGTTCGACAGAACCTTTCGTCCGAAGGCCTCGATGAACGCGATCTGATCGCCCGCGACCTGATGCACGATGATCTCGGCCGGGCCCAACTCGGCGAGTTCGGCGAGCCACGCCGTATGGCGGCCGAGGTCCTCGGAGATGCGCACGTAGCCCGGCACGTCCTCTGCCCTCACGAAGCGCGAGGCGGTGTCGAAATCCTCCGGCAGGCGCAGGTCCCAGTTCACGTCGCCCTCCAGCATGTTGCTCGCCCATTGGTCGTGGGCCAGGGCGAGGGCCCGCGCGGGATCGGGATCCCAGCATACCTTGGTCTGGAGGAAGATCGGCTTGCCCGCGCCCCCGCCCTCGCGGAACGCGTCGAAGACCTTGCGCAGCTTGGCCGGGTCGATGCCCACGGTTACGAGGCCGTCGGCCCAGGTCGCGACCTGCCGGGCGGTCTCCGGCGTCACCGCCCCGGCGATCAGCAGCGGCGGGCGTTCGGGCCGGGAGTAGAGCTTGGCGTCGACCACCGTGACGCGACCCCGGTGGGTCACGGTCTCCCCGGCGAACAGACCGCGGATCACGGCGGCGCACTCGGCCAGCCGCGCCGTGCGCTCAGCCTTGTCCGGCCAGGGCAGGCCGGTAACGTCCTCGTTGAGGCGCTGGCCCGAGCCCAGCGCCAGCCACAGCCGTTCGGGGAACATCTCTGACAGGGTGGCGGCCGACTGCGCCAGTACCGCCGGGTGATGGCGGTAGCCGGGGGCCGTGATGATCCCGAAGGGTAGGCGGGTCGATGCCAGCGCCGCGCCGAGCCAGGACCACGCATGGCCCGAATGGCCCTGCTTCAAGCTCCAGGGGCGGAAATGCTCGGAGGACATGGCGCAGGCGAAGCCCGCCGCCTCCGCCGCCCGGACGTAGTCCAGCAGCGCGGAGGGCGCGTGCTGCTCGTGCGAGACGTGATAGCCGATCCGTGTCACGGTGTTTGCCTCCCTCGTTCTCTTTTGAACCCGTTCACGCTGCGATCGTCGGCGCGCGCCGGGTGTCGGTTTCGCGCAGGGTCCGGTCGGCGTAGGTACCCTGCACGGCGGCACGTCCCCCATGCTCGTAGAGGTCGAGCATCAGCGCGGAGTGGATCAGCCCGAGATGGCTGAACGCCTGCGGGAAGTTGCCGAGGAATGCGCCATCCTCCCCGGTCTGCTCCGCGATCAGCCCGACATCGTTCTGAAGCACCCGTAGGGCGGCGAAGCGAGTCCGGGCCTCGACCTCCCGGCCGAGCCACAAGAGTGCATCCACCAGCCAGAAGGCGCAGAGGACGAAGGTCCCCTCTTTGCCGGGAAGGCCGTCGTCGTTCTTGTACCGGTAGACGAACTGGCCATGGCCCAGGCGCTCAATGATGACATCGACCGTGCGGGTGAAGACGGCCTCGTCGACGGGGAAGCCCACCATCGGTGCGATGAGCAGGGCCGCGTCGACATCCCAGCCCCCGGCATATTGCGGGTAGTAGCCGTCCGCGTGCACCGCCTCGCCATTGACGAAAGCGACGATGCGATCCCGCTCGGCGCACCAGTTCTCCCGGGGGCCGAACAGGCGGATCGCCCGATCCAGGGCCACCCAGTTCATGATCGCCGCGTGCAGGTAGCGCTGCTCCGGCTTCCTCGGCTCCCACAGCCCCGCATCGGGCTCGTGCCAGTGGGCGGCGGAGATGTCGGCTAACCGCGCCCCATGCCCACGGAGTCCTTCGGGCAGGGTGCCGCCGAGGCGCTCGTAGAGATAGAACAGATCGAGTACTTGGCCGTAGGCGTCCGCCTGATGCTGGTCGGCGGCACCGTTGCCGTGGTGGACGGGCCCCGATTCGCGCCAACCTTCGAAGTGCTCGATCACGGTCTCTTCCAAGTTGGCCTCCCCGGAGATGCTGTAGAGCGGCTTGAGCTGTCCCTCCTCCCGGTCGCACAAGGCACAGACGAACTCGAAGAACCCTTCCGCCTCGCGGGACATGCCGAACTTCTTGAGGACGTAGAAGGACAGGCAGGCGTCGCGGATCCAGCAGAAGCGGTAGTCCCAGTTGCGGATCCCGCCGACCTCCTCTGGGAGGGACGTCGTGGCTGCCGCCACGATCGCCCCGGTCGGCTCGTATGTCAGGGTCTTGAGCACCAGGGCCGACCGCATCAATTCGTCGGCCAGGGGCCCGACATAGGCGGAGTCCCGCGTCCACAGGGCCCAGGTTCGGCGCACGTGCTCCATCAAGGCGTAGGCGTCCGGCGGCGTCGCGGGCGGCTCGCCGAGATATAAGGCGAAGGACCGGCTCTCGCCTCCCGACAGGGTGAAGCGCGCGACCCCCACCTCGTCCTCGGTCTCGAACCGGGCGTCGGTCGAGAGGCCGGGGCATCCCTCGGCTGTGATGCGGCCATCACGCACCGTCAGCGGCGCGAAGGTCTCCGCGAAGCCGGCCAGGGGGCGGTAGACCGCAATCATGGGAACGGATCCTGATAGTCCCGCGACGAGGCGCACGAGCCGCGGGCGCCCCTCGCCGCCCTCCGGACCGACCATGAAGTCGTAGAGGTGGACGAAGCCGTCCGCCGTGGTGAAGGTTGTCTGCAAGATGTTGGTGCGGCTGAGATATTGCCGGGCCGTCTCGTAGTCACCCTCGGGGCGGACGACGAAGTACCCACCCCGCCGGCGGTCGAGCAGCCGCGAGAAGATCGGGTCGGCATCGAACCGCTCCAGGCAAGCCCAATCCAGGGATCCATCCCGGGCTACCAAGGCACAGCCTTCGCAATTGCCGAGCAGCGCGTAGGCTTCGATCGGTTGATAGGCGCGGTCCCCGGGCAAAGGCATGGCTGCTCCATGGCGGCGCCATCGCTGCGCTCGCGCTTTTCTGAGAGTGTGGGGGGACGGTCGGGGGATCAGGCGTCGAGGCGAAACGCTGGCTCTAGCAGCCCCCGGATGCCGACATCGACCAGCAGTGTCCGGCCGTGATCGGGGTCGGCGGCCCGCGCCGCCTCATCCATGCCCTCGTAGCCGGTGGTCACCAGCAGCCGGTCGAGGGCGCGTCCGGCAAAGGTGGGGCAGGTCGGCTGCCGCACGGGGACGGGGATCGTGCGGACGCGCTCGCCGGACGGGCTGTAAGCGTCGAGGCAATTCGCCCCAAAACGCGCCGTCCAGATCAGACCTTCCACGTCGGTGGCCGCTCCGTCGATGCCACCGTCTCCGTCACTATGATCGTAGTGCGTCTCGGGCTCGCCCGTCGGCAGGCCGGTGGCTGGATCCAGGGCCACGCGCCGAAGTACGCCTTCGGCGGTATCGACGAAGTAACCCGTGGCCCCGTCGGGCGAGAAGGCGATGCCGTTGGGTGTGGTCAACCCGCAATAAAGGCTCGTAATCTGCGATCCGGCCACATGGTAGATCGATCCACGCCCTGGTTCGGCGTCCCGCCCCATGGTCCCGATCCAGAGGGCGCCGCTCGGATGCACACGACCATCATTGGATCGGTTGCCAGGAATGTCCCCTTCCAGAGGGCAGAGCAGACACAGATCGCCGGTCGCGATTGTCCGAACGTACAGGCCATCGTCGGCTGAGAGCAGATGACGGTCTGCATCGATGGCAGCCACGTCGCTTGCCATAACCGGCAGCGCATGGATCTTTGCCGACGTCGTTGCCGGATCGAGGGATCGTTCGAACAACCGGGATTCAAGGATATCGACCCACCACACGGTATCGGTCGCGGGATCGTAGCTTGGCCCCTCGCCGAGGTGGCACCGGGTACCATCGAGAATGACCACGGATTTTTCAGTCATCAATAAGCTCGCCATACATGGTCGAGCAATGACGCATGTAAATTCGGCCAGTTCCCAATCCTTGATAACTTGTCGCAGTCAGCCTTGATTGCTGTATACGTATCAAACTTGTTTCTAATCCGTGACTCATCTGATGCATTCGTCTGTTGTGCCGATACGCGGACGGTTTCTGGGCGACACCAATCGCATCTGGCTTTCATTAGATCAATGACAATGTACGTTCATTCTTGCTGTGTCAGAATGAGCACAGACTCATCACGGATCCGTGATTAAAAAGAAATACTCGATCGTCGATGGGTCGATCCGTACACTTTAGAGTCGTTACAATGCGTTATTTAGGGCTTGGTGGCTTCACGTCCGGGAGCAAGCCTCATAGGGGGCGTTATAAATTCGGCGCTTTGCTATCAACGACCTGTACATTGTGCTGGATGAGTGCCGCTGCCGCACAGCAACAACCGGTTTCCGATGTCGAGCTTTCCGAACTCAGCGTAATGGGAGAAGCAAGCGGGCGCACCTTGAACGGCGATCTGTATGGACGCGGCGGTCCGACCGGCCCAGTCCCGGGTTACGTCGCAAGTCGCAGCACGGTCGGCACGAAGACCGACACGCCCATCCTGGAGACGGCGCAGTCGGTGTCGGTCATCGGGCGACAGCAGATCGAGGATCAGAATGCGCTGACAATCAATCAAGCGCTGCGCTACACCCCGAGCGTCACCACCGAGCAGCGGGGCGGCGCGGGCTCGACCCGCCTAGAGCAGTTCTTCATCCGCGGCTTCTCCGCCCCGATATTCTTGGACAATATGGCGTTGCCAACCAGCCGCGACGCCTTCCCCACCGTCGATCCCTACCGCCTGGAGCGGGTCGACATCATCAAGGGGCCAGCCTCGGTCCTCTACGGGCAGTCTGGCCCAGGTGGCCTCGTCAATCTCGTCTCGAAGGTGCCGCAGTTCGTTCGCCACGGCGAGATTTTCGTCCAGGGCGGCGGCTTCAGCGAGGTGCGCGGTGGCTTCGACGTCGGTGGGCCAATCGAGTCCGACATCCCGGGACTTGCCGATCAGTTCGCATACCGGGTCATCGGCCTCGGCTGGAACGGCGATGGGCCAGCCGTGACCACGAAGGTCGAACGCGCCTTCATCAACCCGAGCCTCACGTGGCGGCCCTCCACCGACACGTCGCTCACAATCCTTGCCAACTACCAGCGGGATCCGTTCTCGGGCTTCTACGGCGGCTTCCCGGCCGTCGGCACGGTGTTCCCACGCAACTTCGGCAGCGGCGTCTTCGGCCGGCTGCCGGTGAACTTCTACGACGGCGATCGCAACATCGAGCGCTCTGATCGCACCCAAGCCTCCATCGAGTACCTGTTCGACCACCGTATTTCCGAGAACCTACGCTTCCACTCGGCCGGCCGCTACCTGCGCTCGGAGGGCGATTACCGCAGCGTGTTCACGACCTTCGGCGACGTCAACGGCCCATACACGAGCGGGCCACTCATCGGCCGATCGGTCGGCGGCACCCAGGTCGACATCGAAGCCTACACGATGGACAACAACTTCATCGCTGACTTCGACACCGGTCCGATCGCCCACACGGCGCTGCTCGGCGTCGATCACCGGACTTTCAGCACGCGGTCGGTCACCGGACCGTTCCCGGCAACGACGAGCTTGAACGCGCTTGCCCCCGACCATGACCTGCCAATCCAGTTCCCGGCATTCACATCGACGTCGAGGATCGACGCGCAGCAGACCGGCGTGTACTTCCAGGATCAGGCGAAGGTCGACGGCTTCGTCCTAACGCTCGGCGGCCGCTACGACACGGCCCGTCAAACTGGCCCGACCCGCACCTTTGCCCCAACGAACAGCTTGGCTCTCCAGGACGTGCCAGCCGAGGCCTTCACGGGCCGCGCCAGCCTGCTCTACCTCTTCGATAGCGGCGTAGCCCCGTATGTGTCCTACAGCGAGGCGTTCGAACCGATCGTCACCGGGCGCATCTTCGACCGGTCCTTTGGAACCGCCGGCCGCATTCCAGACCCGATCTCCAGCAACCAGTACGAAGCAGGTATCAAGTACCAGCCCCCCGGCACGGACATCCTGCTGACCACCGCCTTCTTCGACATCCGGCGCTCGAATGCGACCACCACCGATCCAAACAATCCCGGCTTTGTCGTGCAGACCGGAGAGGTCGGCGTCCAAGGCGTCGAGTTCGAGGCGCGGGCGACCATCGCCGAGGGGCTCAGCCTGATCGGTGGATTCTCGCTCCTCGACATCCGCAACGTCCGCGACACCGGTTTCACCGCGAACGATCTGACCCGCCGACAGGTGCCGCTCCAGGGCCTGCGACCGGTGCAGGTTCCCGACACGACCGCCTCGCTGTTCGTCGACTACCGCTTTACCGACGGCTCGCTGTTCGGCCTCGGTCTCGGCGGCGGCGTGCGCTATCTCGGACCGTCCTGGGGCGACCCAGCCAACACCTTCCAAGTGCCGGAGAGCGTGCTGGTCGACGCCGTCGTCTCCTACGACATGAAGCACTTCGATCCGCGGCTGACCGGACTGACGGCGCAGCTCAACGTGCAGAACCTACTCGACGAGCGCTACGTCACCGGCTGCTTCACCTATTCAGGCTGCTACTACGGCCTGCCGCGCACGGTCTACGCGACCCTACGCTATCGCTGGTGAGGTTCCCGCTATGGGCAAGACCTTCCGGCAGTCGATGGCGTGGCTGCACGCTTGGTCCGGACTCGTTGTAGGCTGGATCCTGTTCGCCGTCTTCGTGACCGGCACGGCGAGCTACTACCGAACCGAAATCTCGCAGTGGATGCGGCCCGAACTCCGGTACGGCCGGACGTTCGGCCCTACGGATCTGGCGGCGGCGGCCGATCGTGGTGTCGCTTATTTACAAGCGCATGCAGGCGGTGCGCGGACGTGGTTTATCACGCTACCTCGGCCCGAGATGCCGGTGCTGGAACTGTTCTGGCGAACAGGTCCCGGCCGTCCTCCGGGCCACATCCTGCTCGATCCAGACACCGGTGCGCTGGCTGCGGTGCGGGACACGCGGGGTGGAGACTTCCTCTACCGCTTTCACTTCGAATTGAGCCTTTCACCGCTTTGGGGGCGCTGGATCGTCGGTATCTGCGCGATGATCTTGCTGGTGGCACTGATCTCAGGCGTCATCACGCACCGGCGCATCTTCGTCGACTTCTTCACGTTCCGGCGGCGTGCCGATCAGCGCGGCTGGCTCGACGCCCACAACGTCACGGGTGTTCTCGCACTGCCGTTCCACCTGATGATCACCTACACGGGGCTTATCACCTTATCGGTCATGTACATGCCGTGGGGCCTGAAGGCGGCATACCAGGGTGACACGCAGCGGTATTACGTCGAGTCGGGCCAAATCACCGCGCCGCGCCCGCCGACAGGCTCAGCCGGCGAACTCGCTCCCGTCGGCTCGATGGTCGTAACAGCCATCAGCAGGATCGCGCAGCCACTGGAGCGGCTCACGATCGTCAACCCGAGGGACGCGAACTCCACTGTCGTGGCTGTGTTCGAGGAGCCGCATGGCCTATCTCACCAGCATCCGCAGATAGCCTTCGACGGTCCCACTGGTAAGATCGTCGAGATCCGCGCAGGGGATTTGGGGCCGGCGACCGCGACCTTCACCACGATGGTCGGCTTGCACGAGGCGCATTTTGCCGGCCCAGCGCTCCGAGCGTTGTTCTTCCTCTCGGGCTTGTCAGGCTGCGCCATGGTCGCGACGGGTCTCGTGCTGTGGTCGGTGGCACGGCTACCCAAGAAGACTGCCTCCTCGTCGATGCCGTTGGGCCACCGGCTCGTCCACGCGCTCAACGTCGGCACCGTGGCTGGGCTACCGATCGCGGTGGCGTGCTACTTTCTGGCCAATCGCCTGTTTCCGTTCGCAACGCCCGGACGTTCCGACGCCGAAGTGCAGATCTTCTTCGCCGGATGGCTGTTGACGGCCCTCGTAGGCTTGCTCGTCGCCCCACGCCGGGCCTGGATTGTCGGGCTGGCACTGGTCGCCGCCGCATTTTTTGCAATTCCAGCCGTGGACTGCATCACTGCCGGGCATCATCTCATCGCGAGCATGCACGACGGCGTTGCGGCGTTCGTAGCATTCGATGCTGCCGCTATCTTTGTCGGAGCCGGATTTAGTTTCGCCGCCTATGCGTTAGTCAACTGCCGAGCGGATCCGCATAATCTTAGATGATCTGCCCCGCGCAGCGAGATCATGGAGACCTGATCGATAATTTGATATTTTCCATCGACATTTTGGAATAAATTTCTGCAATTGACAGCCACGACGTAACCTAAGTCTGCTTATGGGGTAGAACGAATTCAGCGTTAGTGACCGATACCGGTCTGCTTCCGGGCGGTAAACGTGTCGAAACAGTCAGCGCCTTTTGCGACCATACCAAGGGCTCAAAGTAGGATCCGCAGGCTGGATCCTGGCGAATCTCCGATTTCCTCGAACCATAAACGGCTCAAATTGTTACTGCCGCATGGGACAGCCGACCCCACTCTCTGACGCTGGAGCCTTAGTCCTCCAGAACAGGATCGCCTTGAGCATCTTGCTGGACGAATGCGTCATCGCAGCCCTGTCCGACGCCACGGCCATGATGCGTGAGGGAGGCGACCCTGCTGTTTCGGAGCTCGAAAGCACAATCCGGACCCAGCGTGTTGGCATCTTGAAACAGCGCACTCTCCTTGGTGCCGCCGGGATCGACGTGTGATGGAACGGGCCCCCCTGTACATCGTCCGTGGCGTCGCAAAGCGCGGCAACGTCACCTACAACTGCCCCTCCCCGGAGTGGGCGGTGCGCAAGTACCGGGACCTCCAGCAGCGAGATTGGGTCGAGCTGACAATCACGGGGCCGGACGGCCAGACGCTCACGATGGTCGATCTGGAAGGTATGTCGGTTGAAGCTGCGGTCCCCATGGCGAACACTCCGGTTTACCCGTCCTAGGACGACCGAACCGGCCCAGATCGAGGCCGCAGCATCTCCAACCCCCCTACAGGCCCCTGGGATCGCTCCTGCTGCCACCGCTCCTTTAGAAACTGAACCACTGGGCTGCACGCAGGTGTTACGGAACGACCCGCTGGCAACCCGGATCTGCCTTGTGCCGCGCTACTTCTCCGATATCCACGACCGCGGCTTCCACCCTGACATCATCGTAGGTCACTGGCGTCGACGATGATCAAACACTGCCACCTGTGAGATTGCGGCTTTCGAGGAGGCAAGAGCCCCCCCTTGGCGACCAGCACCAGCCGGGCGATGATCTCAAAATTACCGCTCGTGTTGTATCTGCGATCGGTCGTTTGTCTCGGTCTTCACCCTACTGGCGGCGAGTACCGCTGCGCGACCAGCGGCTGCGTAGAGGTTGAGACGCGCATACACACCGAAGCTTGAGCCATTGTTCAAAAAGCTGCCGCCGGGTCCTTCAGTCTCGGTCAGGATCGCGTTTGCTTCAGTAAGCGTGATCGAGGGAAATGCTGCGGTCAGAAGATGACCGGCCTCCGGCGCGAGCTTGCCGACATCCTCCTTCATGTCGGCTGTGCTCCGATGCACGACCGGCAGCCCGTAAGTCTGGGTCGCGTTGTAAAGGGCTTCGTTGGCCGCTGGGTCCTTGAAGCGTCCGCTGTCGGCTGCGGCGCAGGCTGAGACGGTGTCGCCGCAGGCGCCGCTGAGGAAGGCGTCGAGATCGGCCCGTGCCGCCTTGAGAGCCGCGGGATAGTCGGTAATGACGACCTCCTTGTCCGCTCCGTGGCTCATCTCGTTCAGGACAGCAGGGTTTTTACGGGTCTGCCCCACATAGGCTGGATCGTTGGCGAGCAGATGAGCGACAGCGTGCAGCGCCGTGGCCCGGCCCCCGAGCACGTCCATCGCGTAGTGCGCGCCGACGACGATGCGGTCGTTCCCGTACTCGGCGGCCCGAGCGATCATTTGTTGGTAGCGGTCGGGCACAAGGATGGCGAGTACCACCGCCTCGGTGTAGCCGTAGGTGGTGTGACCGCTCGGATACGAGGGACTGTCGAACAGGTTCTGGTTGGGCCCGCGGAGCCAATCGAGACTGTGTGAGGGGCGACCGAAATAGTCCTCGCCGCGGAATGCGATGAGTCGCGGTTCGGTCTGAAACGGGCGGGAATTGCCATAGCTGTCGGCTCCCTGGCTACCAGCCGTACGGCCATAGGTCTTGCCGAATACATCGGTGATGCCCGCGTTGGCAGTGAGGATCGCAGTCGCCGCCTCAGACACCGGAGTCTTGCCGTTCGTCGTCGCGTTGGCGAAAAAATATTTGCCCGCGTTCGAATCGGATTTGGCGATGTTGTTCGTATATCCGATGAAGTCAGCGATCGATCGGGATATACTCGTGAAGGTCTTGGGGTCTTTGTACTGCGCCATCTCCTGGTAGGCAGCCCCGAGTTTTGATCCGAGGCCATCAGCGAGTTGGGTGGCATTGCCGTCCGTGATGAAGCAGTCTCGGAGCGCAAGTTTCTGCTGCTCCGGGAACGACATGAGGAGGGGCTGCTGGAGAACGCCGCTCTGAATGTCGCCCGTCACCTTGAGGTTCGCGTCCAAGGCCGCTTTGCCTTCGGGCGAGTTGGGCAGTGCGGCAACCGGAGCGAGTCCGGTCAAAGCGGTGAGGTTGGGCGGAGATTGCGCCTGCGCCCGTAGCGGGGTCAGCGTTAGTGCAACGATGAGGATGTGCTCGACAAGCCTGCTCATTGGATGAGCATAGCGCTCCTGGATCGGCGGCGGATAGGGGTGAACACGATCTGTCCGTAAGCCCTCCGAGAAAATCGGGCCTTACCAAGCAAGGCACGCCGCGCCGAGAGCGATGGCCATGCAGGACGCGATCCGACGTGCGGTCAGGGTCTCCCTGAGGAAGACGCGCCCGATGAGGGCTGCGTAGACCACGCTGGTCTCGCGCAGCGCTGAGACCACGCCCATCGCATCGTGCTGCATGGCCCAGATCACGATGCCGTAGGCGAGAAGCGAGACGAGGCCGCCGATCAACGCCATCCCGGTCTGCACCCCGGTGTAGGCCGGTGGTTTTTCGCGCATCGCGAAGAAGATCGGGGGCATCGTGATGCTCCAAAGCAGAAACATGCTGTTGGTGTAGGCCACGCTGCTCCCGGCCAACCTGACTCCGATGCCGTCCACAACGGTGTAGGCGCCGATCAGGATGCCCGTGGTTAGGGCAGCGGGGAGGAAGTCGGCCCGAAGGCCCTTGCCCTGGAAAGCCAGCGATATGATCCCGGTGGAGACCAGCACGATGCCGAGGGCGGAGACCATGTTGATGGCCTCATGGGCGAAGATCATCGCCCCCAAGGCGACCAGAACGGGCGAGGACCCGCGCGAGATTGGGTATGTCTGGCCGAGGTCACCGACGCGGTAGGTCCGCACCAGCGAGAGGTTGTAGCCCGTGTGAATGATGGCCGAGGTGATCACGTAGGGCCAGCTTGCCACGTCAGGCCATGGGACGAACACCGCAGCGACCGCGGTGACGCACGTGACCGCGATCATCATCAGCGTCATGGACCAAAGCCGATCGCCAACGCCGCGCAGTACCGCGTTCCATCCGGCATGCAGGATCGCTGCGCACATCACGCAGGTGAGGACGAACGGGCTCATGAGCCTCCCGTGAGATTCCGCTCACAGGATGAGGGTCGCTCACGCGACTGGCAAACGACTTAAGCTGACGCTCGGGTCAGGAATTGTCACACGACCGCTTCCTTCCCCTGATGCGCGGGTACTATCAAGTTGACCGGCAGAGGCATCCTGGGCTTGTGGTCCGCGTCATACGTCGGCGCGCGGAGGCTGCCGAGGTCGGCGGCAACCGGCGCCGATCTGGTCACTTCGGCGGCGGCGTGCGTGCGGTGAGCTTGTTTCCGTCCGGATCGCGAAGATAGGCGACGAACGCTCCGTTGGGGCGCTCGGTGGGCGGACTGTCGATGGCGGTGCCGCCATGTGTCGTACCAGCTTCGTGCCACGCGAGAACATGGTCGCGGTTCACAGCGGAAAGACCGATCGTGCCACCGTTAGCCGCGGTCGCTGGCTTACCGTCGATCGGCGTCGTGATCATCAACCGACTGCCCTCGTGAGTGTAGATCAGCCTACCTTTGGCATCCATTTCGCCGGGCTTGCCGCCCAACGCGGCGAACGTGGCGTCGTAGAAGTCCCTGGCCCGCTTCAGGTCGTTGCTGCCGATCATGATGTGGGTGAACATGCGTCCTCTCCAGGAAGGGCTGCACGAGTAGCGGCTTGTCGCTCAGACTTCCAACACCTCTGGTGCTGACCAACCGATCGAGCGGCGCAAGAAGTTCAAGCCCAGCGCCATGAACGCAGCCGTCTCGGCGTTGTCCTTGCCATAGCCGTGCCCGCCGGCCGCGGGCTCATAGAACGACACCGCATATCCCAAGGCGCGTAGCTTCGCCGCCATCTTGCGCGCGTGACCGGGATGGACCCGATCGTCGCGGCGGCTCGTAGCCAGCAGGATCGGCGGATAGGGGCGCCCCGCCACCGCAACGTGGTAGGCAGAGATACCGCCCAGGTGGGCCCAGTCCGCCGGATCGTCCGGATCGCCGTACTCCGCGACCCAGCTCGCCCCCGCCAGAAGCTTACTGTACCGGCGCATGTCGATCAGCGGGATCGTACAAAACAGCGCCCCGAACCGTTCGGGAAAGCGCGTCAGCATGTTGGCGATCAGCAGCCCGCCGTTCGAGCCGCCCTCCGCCGCGATCCGACTCGGCCGGGTCACGCCGCGCGCCACGAGATCGGCGGCGACGGCAGCGAAATCCTCGTGCGCGCGCGCCTTGCCCTCGCGACGACCAGCCTCATGCCAGTCGGTGCCGAACTCGCCACCGCCGCGGATGTTGGCGGTCACAGCGGTCCCACCGCGCTCCAGCCACAGCTTGCCCAGCACACCCCGATAGACAGGCAGCATAGAGACCCGGAAGCCGCCGTAGGCGGTGAGGTGGACGGGGGCGTCGCCATTCGTCACGTCCGGTCCAGTCTGGACGTAGGGCACGCGCGTTCCGTCGGCCGAGACCGCCTCGTGGCGCGTCACGCGCAGGCCCTGCGCGTCGAAGGCCGGGGGCATGCGACGCAGTACTGCCGGAGCGTCGAGGGCGGGGGAGAAGATCAGCAGCGTCGTGGGGGTGACTGGATCCTGCACGGTGGCGAGCAGGCTGCCGTCCGCGGTCTCGGCATGATCATCGAGGGGCCATACGTTGATGTTGCCGATCACGGGCAGACCCGGCAACGGTCGTTGCATCCAGCCTTCCGGCCCCAGCTCGTAGACCGTGTAGACCGGTTTCAGATCGTCCAGTGCGCTGACGATCAGCCGCCCGGCGGACCAGAAGACCCCTTGGAGCGCCAACCGCTCCCCGGGCAGCCACAGGACTTCGAACGCCCGCTTCCCCGCGAGGAAATCGGTCAGCGCGATCGTCAGGACGGTATCGGCCACGTGCTCGACACCGTCCACGTTCCACGGTCTCCGCAGCCGGATGGAGAGGTGGTCGCGATGCAGTTGCACGCCCGCGTGGGTGGGCAGATCAAGGCGCATGCGTGCGCCCCCGCGATCGCCGATGTGCAAGGACGCGTCGAAGAACCCGAGCTGCTCGGTGAACGTCAGCCGCTCCATCCCAGTCTGATGATCCGCAGCGCCCCAAACGCTCATGCTGCTCCCGGCGGTCTCGAACAGCACTGGGGCGTCCAAGAGATCGGCGCCGCGCCGCCAAAGGCGAACGGTGCGCGCGTAGCCTGAATGCGTGGCCATGCCGGCACCGAGTGCGCTCGACAGCAGCAGCGTATCGTGGTCGAGCCACACCGCGCCCCCCTTGGCCTCGGGCAGAGTAAAGCCGTCGGCGACGAACGTGCGGGTCGGCAGGTCGAACTCACGCAGGACGACGGCGTCGCCGCCGCCACGGCTGAGGCGCAGCAGGGCGCGATCATAGCTGTCCCGCAGGGGCGACGATCCGGACCAGACCCAATCCTCGCTCTCTCTTGCCGCGAGTGCGTCGAGATCGAGCAGAACCTCCCAAACGGGATCCCCAGCGCGGTAGGTCGCCTCGTCGGTCCGTCTCCACAGACCGCGGGGATGCTCGTCGTCCCGCCAGAAGTTGTAGAGCAATCCGCCGCGACGGCTGACGAACGGGATGCGGTCCGGTCGGTCAAGCAGACCCCGCGCGAGGTCGCGGCCACGGATGAAGGCGGCGTCGCCGTATCGGGCCAGCGTCTCGGCGGTTCGTGCGTCGACCCAGGCGACGGCGTCTACCCCGTCGATCTCTTCCAGCCAGAGGTATGGATCGTCGTCAGGCTTCGCCCGGGTAGGCCTGGGGTCGAACGGCGTCACGGTCGATGCGCTCATGCCAGTCAGAGTAGCCCGCGCGTCGGTCGATCACGAGCAGGGGCCGATGCGCCCAACTCGCGCAGCTCGGTCGAAATCGAATCGTAGCCGATCTGATCAGTTGCGCTCGCGCAAGACTATCATCACCGTGGCTCCATCCAGAACGGGAGCACGATGATGCCCACCTACGCCTTTACGACGATGAGGCACCTGTCGTCCGAGCAGCGCGGCAAGCTGGTCGAGAGCGTAACGACCATCCATCAGGTCGAGGCGACGGCGCCTCGCTACTTCGTACAGGTGGTCTTCTATACCGTCGAGAAGGGCTCAATGTTCATCGGAGGCGAGGCTGCGCCGGACGATCACGTTTGGGTACGCGCCGACATTCGAGCAGGGCGCACACGCGAGCAGAAGGCTGCGATCCTGCAACGGATCATGGCAGAGACGGGCCAGATCCTCGGTATCTCAACGGAGAGCGTGTGGGTCTATGTCTCGGACATTCCTGCTGAGGGCGTGGCGGAGTTCGGCAACATCCTGCCGCAGCCGGGTGGCGAGGAGGCGTGGCTAGCGTCGCTACCGAGCGCGTTGTGCGAGAAGCTGATCGCGGCGTCCTAAGCAACGACACCGCGACCGACGTCCTCGGCCACCTTGTGGGCGTGAGAACGTCACCGCGATCATTTCCCGTCGCGAGCCGTTTCTTCCATGAGCGATGCGTTCATCTTCTTGAGCGAGGACAACTTGGTGATACTGCGGCTTGGGTTGGCACTCGATGTAGTGAGCTGCCGGCGCTGGAACAGCAAGTTCGACATGTGCCCGTTGCGCTACACGAGGCAAGCGGAACGAGGCAAGCGGAGTCGCTGCCCGGGGCTCGTGACGTGGGCGCGACGGCATTCCGAACTCGGATCCCTGGAAGAATCATATTGACCCATCAGAGAGGTCCCATGATCCCGCTTCACTGGGTCGATTACTGCCATATTCCTTTCGGCCGCGAGGGAGCGGTATCGGGCGTGGGTGGTGTGGGTGATGTGGGCGTTCTGGGCCGTTCGGATGATACGTGCCGGATCCTGTACTCTGTCGTATCCCGACCGTTGCGGACCTCCAGCCGTGAGCGCACGCCCAAAGTGGTGATCAGTTTTTTGAGATCTCGGCCAAATTTGGATAGCGATAGGCGACCCTCCGCCCCGAGAAATAAATCCGCGTAGGGCTTGTAGCTGTACTCGTATATATCTCCGCCTCTGATCCACCCGGTCGGCCCGATGCGGCGGGATAAGCTGGGGTCATCCTCCGTGATCTGTAACATCCACTGTTCGACAGGACCTCTTACCCGCGCTTCCTCTTGGCGGGTGCGCAGAGTAGCGCTGAACCCGAACTTGTCGATTGGGCGCGGTCCTTCATGATCAACGGACTGCCAGATCGCATGCCAGTCCGCACAATCGACGGCCCGAATCGCTTCAGCGTCGGGGGCTGTTTCGCGGGCGTGTAGTTCTCCGAACCGGCGCATCGAGAAGGTGTCGGGCATGATCTCGAAGATGCGGTGATGGGTCGAGATAATCATCGTCGCGTTGTTGTGTATGGGCTCGAAATTGCCCGAGCCAAGTACGCGTGAAACCCATCTCTCTTGCGAGATCCGTCGCCGAAACTGTCCCTTTGATTTGGCCGCGCTCTCATCCACGTCGTCCAAATATATCGCGTACATCGACCAGATCCCAGCGCTGCGTCCGTCGAGTAGATCGTCGAGAGAGCTGCTGGCGGCCAATGCTCCAAGAGCGGACATTAGCGCCTCGCTAAATTTAGATTTCCCAGATCCGCCTCCCTGACTGTGAATCGTCAAGACGAGCGGGTGATCGACGTGAAGACCCTGGATCTTTCGCTTGATTTGGTGAATGATAGTCAAGATCAGTGCTGCGGCATATTTAGGATCTTCGCCGAGGCGGAGTTCGCACAGTCGCTCCATCGCCGCCCGTCCGGCTGTTTCTTCGGACGATGACGGTTTGCGTCCGACCGTCGCGATCCGGCTGAAAACGTCGCGAACGTAGGCCGTGCGCTGTTCGTCCATCCAGTCGGCAAGCACTGCGTTGATCAGCCGGATCGGAAGCTTGACCCCGTCGCGGTCAGCCTTGACCGAAAGCGTTCGCCTAACCTTGCGCAGTGTCAAAGGTTGCAGCCCAACACGTGATAGCGGGTCGTTGCTGTCGATCGTATTATGACCCCAGGAAAGTGTGTGATCGTAGGCGCAGCGAACGCCCGCGCGGAGCAGCCATTCGCGGATGTAGCCTTCGCCGTCCAGCACGACCGCTTCCGGCTCTTGTGGCTCATCGGGCTCAGTAGCATTCCCTTCGCCTTTCGAATCGCCCACATCGCCCGCATCACCCACATCTCCTGTACCGCCCACATCTCCCGTACCGCCCACACCGCCCGAAAAGCCCACGATGCTGATGCCGATATCGTCAACGTGGATGCCCTCGTCCCTCATGAAGCTGCGCAACATCTCCAGAGCGTTCGGGGTGTCATCCATGACATGAGCCAGGAGATCTCGAATGCGCTTGGCCTGTTTCGAACTGATCGCCATATGTGCGTACTCGCGTTTTATGTGCGATGTCGCATACGAATGGCGTGGTGGTCAAGCGGGTGGTACATTTGCCGCGTTTTCGAGAGGCAAGTGATTTGAGCGCGAACGAGTTGGATCAAAAGGAAGTTCGGCGGTTGTTAGAAGGGCTGGTCGCCGTCCTTCAATCGTTCCGAGAGCACGCTCCACGGATCTCCGTCGCTCAGGTCCAAGCGACCTTGATCACAGCCTTGGAGACGATGGACACATGCCAAGGCGAACGCCTACCAACCGTTGGTGATTATGCCGAGCGTCTCAATCTTTCACCTTCCGGGGCTAGTCGCCTCATGTGTAACCTTTCTGTCACGTCAGACGACGCGGAAGCTCCACTGGTGGAAAGCGACCGTGGTCCAGGTGCGAGGCGATCTGAGGCGTTTGTCCTGTCAGACTCAGGGCGGGCTCTAGTCGTCCGTGCTCTTGAGACGATCAGCAATCGCCGTGTCGTAGAATTCGATACGCATGACTTCTTAAGTTTCGCGCTCGCTCGTCACGGAGGTAAAAATGGTGATAAGGTCAAGGTAAAGGTAAAGGTTGTTGGGCCCAAAACACTCCGGGTTAGCCCTAGGAGAGATGCGCTATCCTCGGAAGTTCGGGAATGGTGTGTTGCGAATGAAGTAAATCTGTTGGACATTAAGGCGGTCACAGGTGGAGTTGAGATGGAGTTCGCGACCGAGGCAGATGCGATCCACTTTCGTCTGCGGTGGTAGCGTGTTGCTATAAACGTTAGTTAATGCCGTCGATGCGATCGGCCCGCCCCGGACGCAGATCAGTATTGGTAAGGCCTGCTTCGGTCGGTGACCCCTCGCATGCTTGTCTCTTGGGTCGAGCGCGGCGGTTCCTGGTTTTAATATTCTAGTCTGGTATCGACGGCATTGCCGCTTATGCGATTTCCTGTCGACTGCACAGCGGATGCAGCGATCGCCGCTGTGTAGTCGAGCAAACCTCAGCTCCCCAAGCTCTCAGCGAAGGACGAGCGCCTGCCCATTCGGAGCTAGATCAATCTTTGCAGCGAGCGCTCGTGGCAATGGGCCAATCTTGGGGGCCAGCGGATCTCGTGCATCGATGGGTCGAAGCGCGTCGCGAATGTCCTCGCCCCGAAGGTGATTGTAGTGGCGGCCGATCATCTCGACCGAGGTGCCGCAATTGACTGCGAGGATGTCCGAAGTGATCCCCCGCAGCAATCGCTCAGTCAAATAGGTGTGGCGACAGACGTAGAGAGCTTCGCTGGATGACTTCGTCTGAAACCCCAACCGCCGGAGCGTCGATTTGAAGCTCGTGCCCATATCCCGCACGATACCGCCCCGGCGCGACGGCCAGAGAGGCGCACACCCCGTAGTCGCATAGCCGAACTCGCTTAAGAGCAGACGCAAGTCCGATAGGACGTCGAGCGCTTCAGGGTCGCAGTTCACGGTCCGCGCGCCGGTCTTGCCGTTCCCGCAAGGGTCGATCACGACGATCAGCTCGCCATGTTTGTTGCGGGCTTGGCGAATGCGATCCCAGGTCAGTTCAAGAATCTCAGCGCCGGGGCGCATGCCTGAGCACAGCAACAACCGGACGTGGAGCGCCATCAGGCGCCGATCGTAGTTCTTGCGCCGACCTCTTTGTCCTAGCTTCCGGACGCGCTCGCGTTCGACCTCGTCGATGCGGTCGAACTCCGCTAGAAGAGCTGCAACCTGCTCGCGCTTGAAGGCATCGCGCCGGTCCTCCGAGGTCCGCTGCTTCTTCGTTTCGCGCGGACGTGGCAGGTGGCGTAGCTCGTGGACGACCTCGTCGCTGACGAGGGGTGTGAGCTGATCGCTGGCCCACGCCAGAGCCTTCACGAAGTACTGCTTCTCGCGCTTCAGAGTCGCGGCAGACGGTGGCTTAAGGCGGCGTCCGACGGACACCGTCCGGCTTTCTCGCCGATAAGGCGCCACGGCAGCCCCCTCCCCGTTCTGCTCCAGGCGCCAGCGTTCCCAGGCATAGAACTGCTGTCGGCCGAGATTCGCCACCGGCACCGGCTGCCAGTACGGCAGGAAGTTGCGACGCATGACCGAGATTTCCGGCCCAAGACTCCCCTCCCCGCCGTCGAAGCGGCGGATGAGGTCCTCGATGTAGCGTTCCAGGATGTCGCCGACGCTGGGCCTAGGCGACGAAATGGGCTGTCCGGCGGTGGCGCGGGTTTCAAGCGCTTTGCGGCGGCGATGCGCGAACGTCTCCGCTAGAGCGAGGTCGGTGTTCTCGGTCGATTGCCGCACGCGCTCACCACCGATCCGGTAATCGGCGTAGATGAACTTCGAACGGGAATGCCGATAGAGCGCGACGCCGTGTCCGATGTCGAGGCGGCCGTATCTCTCGAAGGTGTCGCGCCGCTGATCGCGCTGATGAGCACGTGCGGAGGTGCGGGGGGAAGGCATGGAATTCGTGTGCTTCGCGGTAGGTGTGCCAGAGGTGTGCCAAGCGGCGGACGCATCGTCCGACGACGGCCAAGTGGAAGGTTCCGGGCATTGAAACGGCGGTGAGCGCCGTTTCCGTTGCGGAACAACACCTTGCTAACGACTGTCGCGGTCGAACGCATTATTCTCGAACGCCCGCGGCGGCCAGTAAAACTGTCCGCCGTACACTCCGAAGGCAAAGGTCACACGTTCGAATCGTGTCGGGTGCGCCAATCTTCTCAATGACTTAGCAGCCGTTGCCCGGCGGGTGAGCGAAGGTTGCGAAAGCAGGCGGCTCGAACTGCGCGTCCGTTCGCTTCTCTCCGCAGTTACCCTCCTCCCCAGCATGACTCTGTCCAGCGAAGCCCAGGACGCGGCCCTAAAGGCCGAGCTCGCCCCGACCGGCATACTGCGGGTTGGCCTGATCGAAGCCCCCTCCCCCGGCCTCATCTTCGTCAGGCGCGCCGCCGATGGGAAGCCCGAGGGCGTCACGGCGGATTTGGCTGCCGACCTGGCGCGGACGATTGGGTTGCCGCTCGCCGTCACCCTGTTCCCGAACTCGGGCGCCGCAGCTGCGGCGCTTCAGTCGACCGCCATCGACGTGAGCTTCATGCCGGTCGACGCAACCCGGCGGCAGGTGCTCGATTTCGGCCCGGGTTACTACAACCTAGAGAGCACATATATCGCCAGCGCGGCTTCGGGGATCACCGACGTGACGCAGGTGGACCGGCCGGGCGTCCGCGTGCTGGCGATCGACGGTACGACGACGTTCCGCGCCTCCGCGCGCACGCTGACACATACGCAACCTGTCGCCGTCCCGACTGTGGCCGAGGCGGTCGAGCGGCGCCCGGGGCGAGGCGGTGCGCGAGGAGCGCCGGGGCCCGCGGGTCGGCGCACCCGAGGCGGCGGTCCAAGGCTTCCTGAAGGGCGCGGGGCTGGCGAGCCTCGATCAGGCCACGACGGTTACCGATCCCAAGAAGGGCGA
>NZ_JAKSYD010000145.1 GCF_022829605.1 Methylobacterium sp. E-065
TGTCCTTGTGAGACCAGCACGTCGACCTGACGCAGCTTGCTCACGATCTCCTCGGGCTTGGGTCGTTGGGCCATCGATTCCGTCCTCTGTCGGCGCAAAAGCCATACTTCAGGGCGGACCACTTCAAAGGGGGACGATCACTGTCCGACATCATTTCCTCCGAAAGGCGGATCGAAACTCGTCGGGCTCGATCTCGTTCCTCGTGAGGCCAACCCCTCCTTGGTCATTGAGGTCCGAGACGATGCCGGCTGGGTCCAGATCCAAGCCGCGGTCGCCGCCTTACAGGCTCTGGCCAAGGGCACCTGAGACCTGATGCGGCGGGGCGAAGCCGAGGCGGGCGAAGGCTGATCAGAAGCGTCTGCAAAGGGTGGTTTTCTGCCGGTCCGCTTTCGGGCGGTTCAACAACGAAGCCGACATTGCCGTCGCGATCGCTCACGATCCATAGCTGAGGTTGCTAAGCAGGTGACACATCGCTGCTTGCGGAAGGCGAGCTTGGCGCCTCAGGCAGCCGGGTTGTGTCGACAAGAGTACGCTCACTCGCCAGGCTACTCAGCTCGAAAGTCCACGGACGGCTTTCGACTAGCCCAGGCCGGTGGCAGACAATTCCGGCCGTCGACCCGCTCCGAAGGGGCGGGAGCAAGAGGCAGCTGTTTTCTAAGTAACTTTCTCTCAATCCGCACCTCGAATGCCCTCGATCGTAAGGGAGTCTCAATATCTGGGCCTGTACACCCCAAGAAAATGCCTATGATCGGCTGTGCCAGGTCCGATCTGAAGGCCCCAAGCAATGAGGCAAGCTTTAAGAGTGGACCGTGGCGACAAGAGCAACAGAAGAAAGAGGGGGATGCGCACGCTTCTGTGATGCTCAGGACGGCACTGCCGCCGTCGAGTTCGCAATGATAGGCGGATTGCTCATCTTCCTGTCCATGGGGATCATGCAGGTCGGCTTGTACGTATACACGTCAGCCGCGCTGGAGAATGCCGTCGCCAAGTCGAGCCGACAGATCATGACTGGCGCAGCGAGCGCTGGTACGCTGACAGCCGCACAGTTCCGCTCGAATGTACTATGCCCGGCGCTCCCAAGCGGGCTTTCCTGCGCCAACGTCATCACGAACATCAACACTATTCCTGAATCGTCATCGCCTGGCGGGTTCTATCAGTACGTTAACAGCCAGCAGTCGTGGATCATTCCGCCGAGCATGGACAATACCAAGACTAGTTTCTGCACCGGTACCGGCGGGTCCGTGATTTACGCTCAGGTGTATTACGCAATGCCAGTTCTGTTTCCGACCCTTATCGGCACTGCGGCGACGACCTGGGGTGGGCGCTCGGTTTATTTCGTGGGATCTTTCGCAGCATTCCGGAACGAGCCGTTCCAGAGCTCGTCGAATACCGGTTGCTAGCGCATGCTCGCATCCTGCCTGCGCCTGCGCGCTTTCCCGTCAGACCGCCGCGGCGTCTCCGCAGTCGAGTTCGCTCTGTGCACGCCAGTCTTGATGGTGCTCCTCCTCGTCGGGTTCGATACCGCCCGCTACATCGTGGCTGCTCGTCGACTGGCGGTCCTTGCAGCCACCATCGGCCAGATGCTGTCGGTCTCGACCACCGGGCAGGTCGCCGTCGCCGACCTGCAATTCTACGAAGATGCCACAGTCGGCGTCTTTCCGCAGGTGCTGCAGGACTCTTACCAGCAAGGTGTCGCGTGGCGTAACGACATGGGCATGACAGTGTCGGTGGTGAACTTCACAGGCTCTAACCCAACATACACCGGCAAAGTCGGTTGGAGCGCAGGCACGAATTTGCGCCCGTGCAACGCGTTGATGATCGTAGCGTCCGATACGGCGCCGCCCAGCCCCACCGCCCTGCCAAGCGACACGTTCGGCCCAGGATCGCTTATCATCGTCGACCTGACCTACACGTTCCGCCCGACCATCGCGACGCGGTTTATGACGGCGCTGACGATCCCGCGCTCCTTCTATGTCCAGCCCCGCTACGTCGCCACGCTTACATATGGGGGCGCGGCCGGCGCGACAGTAAAGCAATGCTGAGGCTGTTATGATCCGCGCGAACCTTCTGAACCGCTTCGGTCGCGACGCAAGCGCCTCAACGGCGGTGTTCTTCGCCTTTTGCGCGATCCCAATGATAGGCATCGTCGGCATCGGGATCGACTATTACACAGCGCTTGCCAACAAGGCTCGCCTTGACGCTGCAGCTGACGCCGCCGCGATCGCCGGTATTACAGCCGCGCAGCAATACATAAGTGCCAACTCGAGCTCACAGATCGACCCCGGCTTGACGAGCAACGCGATCAGCGCCGGGCAGACCCAGGCTGGCAAGGCTTTCTACGCCAATGCAGGCAAGGCCAAGACGCTGGTCAACGCCGTAGCAAGCGCCGTCGTCGCCCGCAGCGGCCAAACACTAACCGCGAGCGTAAATTATACCGGGACGCAAGCGACCGCTTTCGGCAAGCTGTTCCGGGTCCCAACGTTCAGCCTCGCTGGCCATTCCGGATCGAGCCTGACCATGGGCTCATACCTTGATTTCTACCTCGCCCTCGACATGTCGGGATCGATGGGTCTGCCGACCAGCACGGCCGGCCAGCAGCAGCTGATGGCGATCAATCCAGACGACCGGAGCCAGTATCCAGGAGGGTGCCAGTTCGCCTGCCATTTTTCAGGCTTTCAAGGCTACGGCGTCGCCAAGAACAACAACATCACCCTAAGAGTAGACTCTGTTGGTAAGGCCGTTCAGAACTTGATTCAGACCGCCAACATTACGCAAACACTGAAGAACCAGTATAGGATAGGAATTTATACATTCATCGTAAACGTGATGCAGGCGGCGGCGCTGTCGTCGAACTTCGCCGCCGCCACGACCGTCGCTGGCCAGCTCGGCGCGACCTACCTCGATACCGGCCTGGCGAACGCGGCAACCCAAGTTATGGGTTCGGGCGGGACGCATTTTGAGAACGTCTTTCCGGGCGTGCAGCAGTACGCCCAGACCTTCGGTGACGGCTCATCACCTACGAAGCCAAAGGCATTCTTGTTCATCGTCACTGACGGTGCAGACAACAATCAGACCTACGATGGCAATGGCAACTGACCTGACCGGTGTTTTGGACCGGGTCAGTTGCGAGGCTACTGCATGGTCGCACCCATGGGTAGCCGGAAGGCCAGATCCGGGAAGCTGACAGGCGCGGGCGGTCGGTAGCCCAGCGACGAATGCGGCCGGACGCGGTTGTACGTGTTCTGCCAGAGACCTATCACGATCTGTGCCTCCCTGAGTGAGTAGAAGATCTCCTGCCTCAGGCACTCGTCGCGCAGCTTGCCGTTGAAGCTCTCACAGTACCCGTTCTCCCACGGCGAGCCGGGTGCGATGTACTGGATCTGCGAGCCGGCTTTGGCGACCCACTTGCGCAGTGCCTTTGAGATCATCTCGGGACCATTGTCGCAGCGGATGTTCTCCGGGATGCCGTGCAGGCACATCGCCTCTGCCAGGGC
The DNA here is from genome assembly GCF_022829605.1 of Methylobacterium sp. E-065. Classification (GTDB taxonomy): domain Bacteria; phylum Pseudomonadota; class Alphaproteobacteria; order Rhizobiales; family Beijerinckiaceae; genus Methylobacterium. The sequence goes on from NZ_JAKSYD010000145.1 coordinate 3,495, forward strand.
CTCGATCACACCCAGGCTGTTGATGCGCCGCGCCACCTTCAAGGCGAGGCACGCCCGGCTGTGCTCATCAATGAGCGTCAGGATGCGCAGGCTCCGGCCGTCGTGGGTCTGGGCCTGCACGAAGTCGAAGCTCCAGACGTGGTTGCGGTGGAGTGGCCGCAGCCGCACGCACGAGCCGTCGTTCAGCCATAGGCGGCTGCGGGGTTTATGTCGGCTGGGGACCTTCAGCCCCTCGCGACGCCAGATGCGCTGAACCCGGTCCTTGCCCACCTGCCAGCCGTCTGCCTGCAGCAGCGCGGTGACACGACGGTAGCCATAGCGCCCATACTCGGAGGCCAGGGCAATGATGGCTCGGGTCAGCCCATCCTCGTCGGCCGGCACGGTGGGCACGTAGCGCTGCGTGCCCCGGTGCTGGCTGACGATCCGGCAGGCGTGACGTTCCGAGAGGCCGTACTTCTCCCGAATGCCGTCCACCGCCTGCCGGCGTCGCTCGGGGGCTACAAGTTTCCCGAGGCGACGTCCGCCAGAACCTGCTTCTCTAAAGATAGATCAGCCACAAGCCGACGAAGCCGAGCGTTCTCGCGCTCCAGATCTTTCATCTTCCTGGCCTGATCGACCTTCAGCCCGCCGTACTCCTTACGCCAGCGGTAGTAGCTCTGCTCGGAGACGTCCGCTTCTTTGCAGGCGACTGCGATGCTTTTGCCTTGTGCCGTCTGCACCTCGATCTGGCGCAGCATCAGCACAACCTGTTCCGCGCTCGGCCTCTGTCCTCGCTTCATCCCCAACTCCTCTGGTCCAGGCTGATCCTCTCAATCAGCCCGGTCCAAAGCCAGCCGGTCAGGTCACAACGCCTTGGAGATCATCTCTGGGCCATTGTCGCAGCGAATGTGCTCCGGGATGCCGTGCAGGCACAGCGCGTCTGCGAGCGCGTATGTCGGCCCGTATTGCGAGGCAGTCGGCGATATGTGCCTTGCGGATCAGAGTTCAGGTTTCAATAGGTCTACGACATTTTGCGAGTGCAGTGCAGCTCCCTGCTGGGTTGGGGCGAAGCCCGATGCCCCGCCAAGGGGCTCGCCCGTTGGACGCCTGGTCATGCGGGCGTTTCGTAGCCGCCGAGCAGGTGATGGAGGATGCGGCCTTCGAGGCGCGCGAGAGCCGGATCCCCGCGCCGGCGCGGGCGCG
>NZ_JAKSYD010000161.1 GCF_022829605.1 Methylobacterium sp. E-065
TGTGGGGATCGAGACGATCGGGGCGGCCTTGTCGGAGCCGCGGGACGCGATCGAGGACATCATCGAGCCGTACCTGATCCAGCGCGGCTTCGTGCAGCGCACCCCCCGCGGGCGGGTGCTCACCCGGCACGCCTATAAGCACATGGGGCTGGCCGTGCCGGAGCGGGACGCGGCGGCCGCGTGAGGCGGCGCGCCCTTTTCCCGGACGCCTGGAACGCAAGTGGAAGGTGATCCGGGATCCAGTGCACAAGGCGCCGCGCAGCGGCACAGTGTGGTGCCGATAGACGCTTCGCGACGTCTTGTGCTGGATCCCGGGCGCATTCCGCTGGCGCTGCATGCGCCCGGGAAAAGGGGCGCGCTCAGCGCCGCCGCCGCAGTGCGCTCGATCCAGCTCGCCTGCGCAGCAGTAAGTCGGGGATGAAATCGCGATCGGTCAGCGCGGCTGCTACCACCGCGAGCAGGCCGAGATGCAGGGCCGCCGCCGCGAGCGCGGGGCTCAGCACTGCGCCGAGGGCGATGGAGGCCCCCGCCATGGCGGGCGGTCCGACGACGTAGATCGCAGTGCGCCATGGGCCGGCGGGCCGGGCGAGGCGCCAGAAGCAGGCCGCGACCGCAGCGAGCGCCAGCCCGCCCTTGATCAGCGCCATGAAGCGGATCACCCGGACGAGGTCGGGATCGAGGCGCGTCACAGGCGCCCGGGCCGCTGCCGCCCCCGCAATCGCGAGCACCGCGACCGTCAGCAGGACGAGCGCGGTGCGCCCCGGCCGCGGCAGGCTTGCCCCCCGGCCGGTGACGGCAGCGGCGTCGAGCGGGATATCAGCGCGCACAGGTCCCTCCCGGGGTGGTGCCTCAACCAATGGTCGCCCGCGGCGCGGGAACCGGATCGCGCAGGCCTGTCGTCGGCGTGTCGCGCGCCGAGTGTGCGGCACGCGCTGCGGCCGGTCAAAGGCCCGATCGGACGACCCGTCGCCGCGGCCGGTCCCGGAGGCGCATCAGCCCTTCCGGATGTTCCAGAGGATCGGGAAGCCTACGACGCGGCCCGTGAGGTTGCGCCGGTAGGAGGTCATCGACCGGTAGGAGCCGACCGGCACGTAGACCACCTCGTCGAGCGCCACCCGCTGCATGTCGGCGCAGATCGCCCTGCGCGCCGCCTCGTCGGGGGCGGCGAACCACGCGGTGCGCAATGTTTCCAGCTTCGGGATCGTCGGCCAGCCGAACCACGCGTTGGCACCGTTCGCCCGGAGCGGCTGGAGCGCGGCCGGGTCGGCGTTGTCGAAGGACGAGAACGTCGTCAGCAGCACCGACCAGCCGCCCTTGTCGACCGGCTCGCGCGAGACCCGGCGCTGGATCACGGTGCCCCAGTCGCTGAGCGCCGCCTCCACGTTGAAGCCGATCCGGGGCAGGAGATCGGCCGCCACCTGGGTGATCGCCGAGGGCGCCAGGATGTCGGTCGGGCCGATCAGCCGGACCTTCGCGCCGTTGTAGCCTGCCGCCTTCAGGAGGGACTTCGCCTTGTCCAGGCTGCGCGGCCCCGTGAGCGCCTCCAGGCCCACCTCCGTCGCCATCGGCGTGCCCGGGGTGAAAATCCCGCAGCGGTCGTTGTAGTTGGCCGGATCGTCACCCGCGACCGCCGCCATGAAGTCGCTCTGGAGGATGGCCGGCAGCACCGCCCGGCGCACCGCGACGTCGTCGAAGGGCGGGTGCAAGTGGTTCATCCGCAGGATAGCGGGGTTGGTCAGCCGGTCGATCCCCTCCACGACGATGTCGCGGTTGCGGGCGAGGAGTTGCTGCAACTCCGGCGGCGGCTGCTCGTACCAGTCGATCTCGCCGTTCTGGAGAGCCGCGGCCGCCGTGGCGCCGTCGGCGATGATCTGCCACTCGATCCGGTCGAAATGCGCGACCTTGCCGCCGGCCGTCAGGCTCGGCGCACCGGGGCCCGGCACGTAGCCGGCGTGCCGCTCATAGACCATCAGGCTGCCGGAATTGAATTCGTCGGCCTTCCAGCGGAACGGGCCCGAGCCGGTGGCGTCGGTGATCTGCTTGAACGGATCGGTGCGGGCGATCCGCTCGGGCATGATGAAGGCGGGCTGGCTGACGCTCGCCAGCGCGTTCGGAAGCAGCGGGAACGGTTCCTTGAGCCGGAACACGATCGTCGTGTCGTTGTCGTCGCTGAGTTCGTCGGTCGCCGCCATCAGCACCTGGCCGAAGCCGTTCCGCGCCGCCCAGCGCCGGATGCTGGCGACGCAGTCCCGCGCCAGGACCGGCGTGCCATCGTGAAAGCGCAGGCCCTCACGCAGCGTGATGGTGACCCGGCGCCCATCCGCCTCGACACGATGGCCGGCGGCCATCTGCGGCTGGGGCTGCAGGCCGGAATCGAGGCCGAACAGCGTGTCGTAGATGACGTAGGCGTGGTTGCGCGTGACGATCGCCGTCGTCCAGATCGGGTCGATCGAGGTCAGGTTCGCCTGGGGCACCATGCGCAGGACCCGGCTGCCCTGAGCCCGGCCCACCACCGGTGCCGCCAAGGTCGCGGCCCCCGCGGCGAGGAATGTGCGGCGCTTCATCCGTGCTCCTGATCCCGAGAGGTGCGATCGTAGCAACCCCCGGACCAGAGGGCGAACGTCCGGCGTTGGGTGCAATTTCCGCACGTTAACCCCAGCCCGTCGATTCCGTGCTGACCGCCCGCCCGGACCCATCGCGACGCGGGCTTTTCGCAGAACGTCCCGGCCGTGCGATGATGGGCCCGGAGGATCCGACATGCACGACGACGGCGACGCCCATCACGCCCACGACCACGCGCATGAGCCCGACACCGCCGAGCGCTGGAAGCACGACGGGGTGCGGGTGATCCCGGGCGACCGGCTCGACGCCAACACCGCGCAGACCCCCGGCATGTTCCGGCAGGCGGCGATCAACGCCGCCCGGGTCGGCGCCCAGAAGATCTGGGCCGGCACGGTGGCGATCCAGCCCGACGCCAAGACCGGCGTGCATCATCACGGCGAGCTCGAGAGCGTGATCTACGTGGTCTCGGGCCGGGCGCGGATGCGCTGGGGCGAGCGGCTGGAATACGTCGCGGAAGCCGGCCCGGGCGACTTCATCTTCGTGCCGCCCTTCGTGCCCCACCAGGAAATCAATGCCTCGACCGACGAGCCCCTGCACTGCGTGCTGGTGCGCTCCGACAACGAGGCGGTGGTGGTCAACCTGCCCGATGTCGCGGCCGCCGAGGCGCCCGAGACGGTCTACTGGGTCGACCCGATCCACAAGCATCCCTGACGCATCGGTCAGGCCGCGGGCGCGTCTTCCAGCGCGGCATACACCATGGCGCGGGTCAGGGTGCGGTAGTGCTGGCGCTGCGCGGCCGAGGAGGTCTGCAGCATCAGGAGGGCGAAGAAGCCCGCGGCCGGATCGACCCAGAAATAGGTGCCCCCGACGCCGCTCCAGAACCAGTCGCCGACGCTGCCCGGCACCGGCGCCTCGCCCGCTGCGAGCCGGACCGCCACCCCCAGCCCGAAGCCGTAGCCCGGCCCCGGCGGGTAATAGGCAGCCTTGGCGATCGCGGTCCCGAGATGGTCCGCCGTCATGAGCCGCACGCTCGCCGGGGCCAGGATCCGCACGCCGTCGAGGCCGCCGCCGGCCAGCAGCATGCGCAGGAAGCGGGCGTAATCCGCCGTGCTCGACACGAGGCCGCCATTGCCCCGCTGGCTGCGCCGGGGCTCGGTCGGATCGTGGAAGACCGGCCGCTGCCCGGGCGCCTGCGGCAGCGGCTGGGCGACGCGCCCGGCCAGCGCCGTTGGGATCCGGAACCGGGTGTCGGCGAGCCCGAGCGGCCCCAGGAGGGTCGCATCGAGGACGCCCTGCAGATCCGCGCCGCCGGCCACCTCCAGAACGCGGCCGAGGATGTCGGTGGCGTGCGAGTAGTGCCAGACCGTGCCGGGCTCGTGCTCCAGCGGCAGGCGGGCGATCCGCTCGGCGAAGGCCGCGTTGTCGAGATCCTCGGCGAGCAGGCCGTCGGCCTCGTAGGCCCGCCGCGTCGGTCCATCGCCGAGATAGCCGTACGCGATCCCGGCAGTGTGGCGCAGCAGATCCTGAACGGTCGGCGCGCTCCTGGCCGGCCTGACGCCGCCCTCCGGGTCCTGCACGGCGAGGCGTCCGAAAGCGGGGATGAAATCCGCGACCGGCTGATCGAGGCGTAGGGCGCCGCGCTCGGCCAGGACCATGGCGGCGACCGAGACGACGACCTTGGTCATCGAGTAGATGCGCCAGAGCGCGTCGGGCTTCAGGTCGTCACCCGCGACGCGGTCGCGGAAGCCAACGATGCGACGCCAGATGTCCCCGCCCGTCCCGCCGACGAGCAGGTCGGCCCCCGCGATCGCGCCGCTCGCGACATCGTCAGCCAAGCGGTCGCCGAGGCGATCGAGGCGGGGGAGGGAGAAGGCCGGCGCGTTCCGCATGGCGCCGATGTAGCGCGGGGCCGCCGCGACGGCATCGCCGGAACGGACCATCCGCTATCCGGCGTCGAAGGCGGGATCGCCGTAGGGATAGAAGGCGCTCGGCTTGAGGTGCTGGTAGGGGAGGGCGTCCAGGTGGACCGTCCCGACGAACGGCTCGGGCGGCTCGACCAGCAGGATCGTCCGCGCATAGCCGCCATCGTCGAAACCCCGGCGGAAATGGACCCGGGACTTGATCGCCACCACGTCGAAATCCTCCGGCTTCAGGCGAAGATCCCAGAGTTCCGACGGCTCCATGATCTGAACGAGGTAGGGGCTGAGGACCAGCACGTTGCCCCGGCCGAAGGCGACGCAGAGCCAGGTGCCGGCGCCCCGGCCGGTCGTGCCCGCGACGACCGCGCACACCGTGCCGGTGACGCGGACCGGGACGCCTGCGGAGGGTTCCGCCTCGCCGGCTACGGGGCCGCCGACCTCCGCGTCGAACGGATCGCCGACCTTCACGTCCTCGGCCAGCAGCCGGTCCAGGAGTGTGGGCGAGGCGACCGTTGCGATCAGCGTGCGCTCCAGCCCCTGGGCCAGCACCTCGGCAAGGAGCCACGTCGCCCGGCCCGAGCGGTCGCTGTAATCGGCGAGCACGACCGGCGCGTCGCCCGCCCGCGCAGCCTCGGATGCCCTGGCGATGCCGACCCGCATCGGGTGGATCGCGACGCTCGACACCAGGGCCGCGCGGTGCCGCCACGTCCAGGCCGCCATGTCGCGGGCGATCCGGTCAGCGAGGGCGGGATCGCCGTTCGTCAGGACTTGGACCGCCATGCCGGCATCCGGCACGTCCGACCAGGGGAAGCCGAAATACACGTTGACGAAGACGTCGGGCTCCCGCGCCTCCCAGACCAAGGCGCGTTGGATCAGGTCGGACCACGGCGAGGCGCCGGTCCACATCACCACGGTCGGCGCGAGGATCGGGATCGGGATCGTCCGGTGCGCCGGCCGGAAGCTGCCGCGGATCGTCCGCACCAGCATCCGCGCCGCGCGCTGCCCCTGAAGATGCATGTCGTAGTGCGGGAAGTACTTCACCGCGAACGCCATGTCGGCGTGGCGCAGGAACTCCGCATCCTCGTTGCCGTGCGGGTCGAAGGTCGCCGCGATGGGCACGCCCGGCCCCACGATGGCCCGCACCCGCCGGGCGATCTCGGCCTCGGGGCGCTGCACGCCGCGCACCGCCAGCGCGCCGTGCAGCGCGAGGTAGACCCCGTCGAACGGCGCGCCCGCCTCCAGTTCCGCCAGCATCGCGTCGAGGAAATGCGCGAACGCGTCCTGCGTCACCCAGCCCGAGCCGATGCCGGTGCGCGGCCAGAGCGGCGAGGTGAGGCCGACGAGGTCGACCCCCTCGAATTCCCGGGCGACCTGGACGAAACCGCCCATGTAGCCCTTGGGGTCGGTGGCGAGCAGCGCCTCCCCGCCCGCCGGGGAGCCCGGATAGATGAAGTCGTCGCGGGTCGTGTCGTTCGGCAGGAACGTCACGGTCTCGTGGGTGAACTGGAGCACGGCGATGCGCATCGGCTGCGGTCTCCTCGGGGTGCGCTCCGTCGATGCGGAGGCCGGTTCGGCGCGGGGGAGGGGGCTAGGCCGCTAGGCCGGCCGGACGTCGTAGAATTGCGGGAAGCCGGTGCGCAGGCCGGTCAGTCCGCGGGAGGCCGTCGCCTCGTAATAGGCGCCGAGCGGCAGGTACGGCACGTCGATGAAGAACTGCCGCTGGATCTCGGCGCAGATCGCCTTCTGTGCCGCGGGATCGGGTGCGGCGAACCATTGCGCGCGCAGCTCCTCCAGCCGTGGCGCCCGGGGCCAGCCGAACCAGGCCTGATCGCCATTGCCGCGGATGCCGAGCTGGCCGGCGGGATCGAAGTTGTTGGTGCCGTTCAGGTAGGTGACGAAGGTGCTCCAGCCGCCCTTGTCGGGGGGCTGGCGGCTCGCCCGGCGCTGCACCAGGGTCCCCCAATCCATCGCGACGAGGTCGACGTTCAGCCCGCACTTCTGGAACGCCTCGGCGGCCACCAGGGCCAGCGGGTGGGTGGCGGGATAATCGCTCGGATCGAGCATGACCACGCGCTCGCCCCGGTAGCCGGCCTCCGTGAGGGCGCGTTTCACCGCGCCGAAGTCGCGCGGGCCCACCAGAACCTCGGTGCCCGCCCGGGTCGCCATCGGCGCATCGGGGCAGAAGACGCCGACATGATCCTTCCACAAAGCGCGCTCGTCGCCCGCGACCGCGCTCATGAACTCGGTCTGGTCGATGGCACCGAGCAGCGCCCGGCGGATCGCGGGGTTATCGAAGGGCGGATGCAGGTGGTTGAAGCGCAGGCAGCCGATGCCACCGACCGGATCGAGCACCTCCAGCCGGACCCCCGGCTTGGACCGGTGCAGCCCCTGTAGGTCCGGCGTCGGGTTCTGCCACCAGTCGACTTCGCCGGCCGCCAGCGCGCTCGCCGCCGTGGAAGCATCGGGCACGATCCGCCACTCGACGCGGTCGAAATGCGCGCGCTTCGGCCCGGCAGTGAAGCTCGCCGTGCCGTCCGGGCGCGGTACGTAGCCGTCGAAGCGCTCGTAGACGGTAAGCGCCCCCGGCACCCGCTCGTCCGCCTTGAAGCGGAACGGCCCGGAGCCGACCATCTCGGTGACCTGGACGTTGGGGTCGGTCTTCGCCAGACGCTCCGGCATGATGCAGGGCATCGACGTGCCGGTCTTGCCGAGCGCCGCGGGCAGCAGCGGGAAGGGCCGCTTGAGGCGGAACACGATTTCGCGGTCGGAGGCGGCGGTGAGTTCGTCGGTGGCCTCCATCAGCGCCCGGGCGAAGGCGTCGCGGGCGGCGAACCGGCGGATGCTCGCCACTGCGTCGCGGGCCAGCACCGGCTCGCCGTCGTGGAAACGCAGGCCCTCGCGCAGGGCGAGCCGCCAGAGGCGGCCCTCCGCCTCGACCGTGTGGCCCGCCACCATCTGCGGCTGGAAATCGTAGCGCGCGGTCTGCCCGTAGAGGGTGTCGAAGACGAGGTAGCCGTGGTTGCGCGTCACGGTCGCGGTCGTCCAGATCGGATCGATGACCGCGACGTCGCTTTCCGGGATGAAGCGCAGGACCTTGGCGGGCTGCGCCAATGCCGGCCGGGCCAGGCAAGCAGGGGCCACGGACGCGGCGGCCAGCCCCCCGAGGACGTCGCGGCGCCTCATGGCCTCTCAACCGTGCTTGTTACCATCAGAAGTCGTGCGCCCTTCGCCTCGTAACGCGCTGCAGAGTGGCGCCGGCGGGGCGACGAGGCAAATCCGGGGCCGTCCTCACTGGCTCGCCACGTCGGCGGCGTCGCCCGTGCCGCCGACCTGTCCGTCGCTGCCGAGGGAATAAACCTCGTAGGGCCCCTGGCTGCTCGGCGACCGATACAGGTAGGCCCGGCCCCAGGGATCGGTCAGGCCGCGGGCGTCGCGGACATAGGGGCCCGGCCAGGCCGGCCCGGTCGGCTGGACCAGCGTCGCCAGCCCCTGGTCCGAGGTCGGATAGACGCCGAGGTCGAGGTAATAGAGTTCCACCGACTGGGCGATGTTCTTCACCTGGATCCGGGCCGTCTCGCCCTTGGCGCGGCCGAGATAGCCGAGCACCTGCGGCGTCACGAGGCTGGCGATCATGCCGATGATCGCCAAAACAACCGGAATTTCAACGATGGAGAAGCCATCCTACCCTGTATTCAATCTACACGTTTGGCTTCCGGCGTGCGTTTGTCCCATCGACCCAATCCGATCCGAGTCGTGTTGCTCCCGGGCCGGGCCGGGCTGCCGGCCGGTCCCGTGACGGTGGGTTCGAGCGGGGAGCAGACACTGCCCGTCGATCTGCTGAGCCACGGGCATCGCGCCCTGCCGTCACTGTTGGGCGACGGGCGGACCGGCGATCGCGTTCTGATCGGCGGGGCCGTGCTGCTGCTCGCGGCGTTCTGGGGCTGGCGCGGGCATCAGGAGACGGAGTTGGCCGCCCTCGACACGGCCTTCGCGGCCGCGCGGCGGGAGGCCGGACCGCCCCCGCCGCAACCCATCCAGGCCGGCCTGGCGGCGATCGAGGCCGGCCGGGCGCTACCACCGGTGCCGGTCTGGGACGCCCTCGCGGCGGCGCCTCCGCGGTGGCGCTCCACCTCGACCACGACGGCGTGGGCGTCACCCTCTCGGCTGCCGACGAGGCCGCGGCGCTCGCCGCCCTTGGAGCGCTCTCCGCCGAAGTGGATACCGGTTCGGCGCAAGAGAGCGAGTCACAACAAGGACTTAGAGCCGCGTCCGATCGCAGCGCGGGCGGGCACGGCTCTACCGGGATCGCGGGCCTTGGCCCACCCGCGCTCCGCAGCGCCGAGGACGAACCGGGGGGGGGGCGGCGCCGGCTCGTCGTCCAGCTGCCGCGGGCCGTTGCGGGGGGCGGCCGATGATTCGGATCCGGGACCTCGCCACCCGGCCGTTCCTCGTGCGGTTCGCCGCCCTCGGCCTCGTCGTGGCCGCGGCGGCAGCGCCGCTCTCGGCCCTCCGCGACGCGTCGCACGCGATCGAGGCCGCCCGCGACCGCCTCCACCGGGCGCTGGCGCTGGCCCAGCGTCAGCGGGCGCGGCCGCCCCTCGTGGCGGCGGATGGCGATACGCTGCTGGCCGCTTTCCGCGGCCGCCTCGACGCCCTGGCGGCCGAGCGGGCCATCGTCATCGACGGGGCCGTCCTCGAGCCCGACCCGGCCCGGCCCGACCTGCCGCGCCTGCGCGGCCTGCTGCGCGGCACATCCGCGGGCCTGCACGGGCTGTTGCGCGCCCTCGATACCGAGGCGCCCCGCGTCGTCGTGGAGGATGCCGACCTGTCGGTCGTGCGCCCGGTCGATGCCGAGATCGGCCACCCGACGATCCTGCACCTCGCCGTGACGGCCCGCGGGGTGATCGCACCTCTGCGCGCGGGGACGAGACCGTGAGGGCGTCCCTCGAGCTCGCGGGCCTCGCGGCTCTGGGTGTGCAGCTCTGGCCGGTCGCGATCGACCTGCCCCCGGCTCGGGAGCCGCCGGCTGAGGCGGTCCCCGCCGAGGGCTCAGCGCTCCGCCGGCCGCTGTTCGATCCGAGCCGGCGCGCCTGGACGGCCGAGGGCAGCCGCGACCTGATCCAGCGGCCGGACCCCGTGCCACCGGTCCTCGTGCTGCGCGGGATCCGCCGCGATGGGGTGGCGGTGCGGGCCTTCATCGACGACGGCAGCGGCGACCCGACTTGGCTCGCCCCCGGCGACGGCCGCGGCGACTGGCGCATCACCGCCATCGGGACCGACCGAGTCAGCGTGATCCAGCGGGGGCGCCGTTTCGAGGCGGCGTTCCTCGGCGAACCCGCGACGCTGCGCCCTGCGCCGTTCACGGACCGGCCGCTGGATCTGCGTCCGTAGGGCGCGCCGCGCCAGCGCGTGAGGGGGCCGTGACGGGCGTGGCCCGGATCCGGGCCAGATGCCGACCCGCGTCAGGGTTGGGGCTCCCGTGCACGCCGGTCGCGCGCACGGGCTTCTGGCGGCCCTCAGCGAATGCCGCCGCTGGCGGTGATCACCTCGCCGGTCAACCAGCGCGCATCCTCCGATGCCAGGAACGCCACCACGTCGGCGATATCGTCGGGTCGTCCGGCGCGGCCGAGCGGCGTCTGTGCGACGAAGCCGGCTTCCATGTCGGAGCCGACGACACCGGCCGTATGCGTACCCTCGGTCACCACGAAGCCCGGGCTCACCACGTTCACGCGGATCTTGCGGGGCGCCAACTCGTTGGCGAGCACGCCCGAGAGGGCGTTCAACGCCCCCTTGGTGCCCGCATAGACCGCGGTCGTCGGCGTATGCACGTGCGTGATCGCCGACGAGATGTTGACGATGCTCCCGCCCTCGCCGAGGTGCTTCACCGCCGCCTGCGTCGTCAGCAGGACGCCGAGGACGTTGATGTCGAACAGGCGCCGGTAGTGGTCCTCCGTCACCGCCTCGATGGCCGCAAATTCGTAGACGCCGGAATTGTTGACCAGCACGTCGAGCCGGCCGAACTGCTCGACCGTCGCCTCGATCAGTCCCTGCGCCTCGGACGCCTTGGAGACGTCGCCCTGCACCGCGACGGCACGGCCGCCGGCCTCGGCGATCGCCGCTACGACGGCGTCGGCGCCCGCCTTGCTGGATGCGTAATTCACTACCACGGCCGCACCCTCGGCCGCCAACGCCTTGGCGATGCCGGCTCCGATGCCCTTTGATGCCCCAGTCACGACCGCGACCTTGCCTTTCAGCTTCGACATGTGTGCTACGCTCCGTCTGGGTCGGCCCCGGATCGGGGTCCCTTGATCCCATAGTTCGGAACTTCGGAACTTATGGAGCTTCGTTCAAGACCCCATATGGATGTTTGATGAGACCCCTGTTTCACCCTGCCATCGAGGACGTGCGCCCGGAGGCGATCCTGCATGCGCTGGCCGACCCGGGCCGGGCGGCGATGTTCGCGAAGATCATGCAGGCGGGCTGCGTCGAGGCCTGCTCGGCCGTCGCGTCGCTCGGGGAGCGGGTCATCCCGAAATCGTCATTGTCCAACCATATCAAGGTGCTGCGCGAGGCCGGCCTGATCCGCAGCGAACGTCATGGCACCGAGGTGCGCAATCATTCCCGCTGGGCCGAGGTCGAGGCGCGCTTTCCCGGTCTGCTGGCAGGGATCCTCAATGCCTACGCATCGGATGGCGGCTCCGGCTCATGCTCGACCGGGCCGATCGATCCGCGATAGAGGCGCCGCTGAGAACCGCTCCCCACACGTCGCGCCCCCTCGTGGCCGGTGGCAGCCTCATCCAGCCCTGTGGGATCGAGGGGCCGCGCGGAAGGCGGCTCTTCGATCCCGGGCGTCGCGGTCTCCGTTCAGTACTTCCGGATGATCGGCTCCGGCGACATCGGCACCGGATCGGCACCGAAGCGGTAGGTCTGGCCCGCGTAGACCGAGAGCGGCTGGGCCCGGGTCGTGGTCCGCGGGTCGTTGATCGACAGATTGCCGGCCACCGCGCCCGGCTCCACGAAGGTTCCGAACGTCGTGTAACGCTGGTTCGTCAGGTTGGTGATCAGCCCGAAGATCTCCAGGTTCTTGGTGACCTGATACTTCGTCAGGTTCATCACGTAGTAGGCCGGCAGCTTGCGGTTGAGGTTCGATTCGTCGCCGCGGAAGTAGGACGACGAGAAGGCCGAGACGTTGAGGCCGAAGCGCCAGTTCGGGGTGATGGTGTACTCGAAACCCGCCTTGATCTGATGATCCGGGATCAGCGGGATCTTGTCGCCCGGCCGCACGCGGATCCCGCCGTTCGGGATCAGGTCACCGTTCGTCGCGCCACCGGACGCGCCGGTGCCGGCCAGCGGGTTGTTCGGCGAGGACAGCGTCTGGTTGAACTGGAAAGTGGCGTCGATCAGCGCGTAGTTGGCGTAGATCGGCCCTGCGAGGGCAGCGCGAATGGCCGGACAGGCCGGATGATCGGCCGCCGGCGCCAGACGGTCGGTGACGCCCGGCTGCCAGACCAAGAAATCGGTTCCGGTCCGCGTGCCGCCCAGCGCGTAGACGCCCCTCCGGCCGGCCCGCACGTCACCGTGCATGACCGTCACCGACAGACGGAAATACTGGCGCGGCGAGGGAACGGGACGGCTCTCCCCGGCGAGCGCCGGGGCCGCCGCGGGCTGGAGCCGTTGCACCAGGGCCGCGCGATCGAAGGTCCCGCCCTCGTTGTAGACCGTCAGCGCCGGCTGGAGCCGCGCCGAGATCTCGGCGGTCATCGACGGCAACCGACCGATCTCGTCCACGCTGAGGAACGGAGCGTTGCGCGGACCGTACGGCAGGAAGCGGGCTCGGTATTGCGCCAGCTCGGCCCCGCCATTCGGCTCAGGGATGTCATCGGGATCCCGGTGATCCACGATCTCCGCGCCGAGGGCGAGGGCCGCCCGGTCCGGCACGCCGAAAGCGCGGAACGCCTCCTCCAGGGCGGGCCGCGGGGTCCGGTTGAGGTCGATCAGGCGGCCCTGGTCCTCGACGGACAGATAAGGCCGTCCGCTCCTCCGCGAGCGGGCAGGCCACGACGCTGCCGTCCTCCGGAAGCGACAAACCGGCGAGCCGGTAGGTTCGCCCCATCGCGAGATCGTAGGCGATCAGGCGGGCGATCCCGTCGGCCAGACCCTGGAGCTGCAGCAGGTCGGCGCGCGTCCGGGCCAGCACGGCGCTCGCGCGCGCCTGAAGGATCGCCGTGGCGAGGAGCGCGCTGACGGCGGCCAGCACCCTCACCACCGAGACCAGCACGAAGCCGTCCTCGCCCGCCTGCGCCCGCCGGCTCACGGCCGGTCGCCCGGGGCGATGGGGAGCGGGTCCCAGCGCCGCCGGTCCGCCGGCCGGAAGGCGATCTGGATCTCCACGAGGTCGGGATGGCGGTCAAGGCGCGTCCAGGCCGGCAGCCACGTGGCGGGCAGCCGCTCGGCCGGGGATCCGAGATACCGGATGGTGAGGCCGGACACCCCCGCCAGCAGGATCTCGGACCGCGCCGTCCCGTCCGTCCCGGTCTCCAGGGGCGCTTGGCCCTCGACGAGGTCGTAGAGTCCGTCGGATCGTGGCGCGCCGGCGAGCGTGACAGCGCGTTCCACCGGCCGTTCGAGGGCCCGGTCGGCGGCGAGCGCCGCCCGGAGGGTATCTGGTCCGCCCAGCAGAACCGGACGCGTGCCGTCCAGGCGGCGGCTCGCGAGGCTCCCGAGGGTCCGGCGCAGGTGGTCGCGGACCGCCAGCACCTGATCGGCACGCTCCGCGGCCGCGACCGCCGAGGCGGTGCGGCCCGCGACCCGCACGGCCTCGACCAGCAGCAGGGCGATGAGCGCAGCGAGCGCCAGGGAGACCAGCACCTCCACCAGGGCAAAGCCCGCCCGGCTCGCGTCGGGGCTCCGGTCAGGCATCGGGCTTGCCCGGGATCAGGGTGGTGTAGAGCGCCGCGCCGTCCGACCCGCCGCGGCTCAGGCGGATGCGCCACAGGGGCGGTCCCCGGCGTGCCGGGAGGACCGGGCGGCTGTCGCTGACGGTGAGTGTCCACGGTTGCCCGTTCGAGAAGCGGCCCTCGACGGTGCCGGGCGAGAGGGAGCCGGCCGCGACCCGCCGCAGGCAAACGGCCTCGGCCTCATCGGCCTCGATGCGCAGGGCCGCGACCCGGCGCAGGCCGAGCGTGGTCTCACCCACGATCTGCAAGGCGAGCAGGATACCGAGTGCGGCAACCGCGAAGGCCACCAACACCTCGACGATCGTGAAGCCGTCCTCGCCGCCGGTCTCTCGGATGGGCGTCAGTGGGCTCACCGGATCGCCTCCCGGTCGACGCGGGCGGTGAGGAGGCTGACCGACAGGATGGCGCCGCCGCCGGGGAGCCCGAGCACGATGCGGCCGCCGCTGGAGCCGCCATCCGGCAGGAACCGGATCTCGGGCGGCATGCCCGCTGCCGCTCCCGCGGTCTCGATGCGGACCGGGATCGGCGCGGTCGGGATCGGCGCGGCGCCCGCCCGGGAGCTGAGGAACCGGCCCGATGCGGGCTCGAAGGTGAGGCGCGTCGTCCGCGCGGAGCGGAGCGCCTCCGCGTGCAGGAGGCCGATCTCGGCGGCGATCACCCCGGACAGGCGTCCGGCGCGGCGCCCGGTGTTGAAGCTGCCGGCGAACTGGACCGCGAGCCCGGCAGCGAGGCCGATGATTGCAAGGGTCACGAGCATCTCGACGAGGGTGAAGCCTGCGTCTCCGGCCCCGTTCCTGATCGATCCTTCCGCCGACACCGTCGCGACGCGCCCTCTCGTCTGTGCCTCTGCGGCTCCGCGGACGCCGTCCCGTAGCCGGATTAGGGTAAAAATCGGGTTTCCGGAGGAGCGATACGGAGCAAGATGGGTCTTTTGCCGACACCCGCGCCAGCCGATGGCAACGTCCGCAGCCGGTCGCCGAGCGCGCTCAACCTGCGCTGTTCTGTGCCGCGCGCTTCAGCGGAGACGGGAAACCCGTTCCGCACAGGCACGAAAAACTGAATGCTGTTCTGGTAAACCCTTACCACCACTCGATTTTTCAACGCGAAAAATAAGTGGTGGAGCTGAGGGGATACGAACCTATTCAGCTTCTTGCTCGATAAATCAATGACTTAGATGGGTGCTGGATCAGCGCGGTGTACCGCTCCAGTGTACCACGGCTGGCTGTGAAATCGGGTGTAATCGCGAGTGCCGACCGGTCAGGCCACTACCGTCTCTGATTGGTCCGATCCAGGCTTCGGAAGACGTGAGCCCAGTCCTGCGGGAGCGTCCGGATCTCGGGGAACCGCCGGAGCGTGCCCCGCCACAGGTCATAGGCGGCCCGGTCGCTGCGTATCCGGCGAAGGGCGCGATCGCGCGGCTGCTCCAGCACCTCGATACGGCGGTGGATCGGATCGACCAGGGCCGCCGCGGGCGGCTCGTCACACTCCGGATCGTCAAAGCCAGGATACCGCTCGCGGAGGATACCGGCGGCATCGGCAAGGACGTTTCCGGCGATCCACACCAGGAACACATCACGGGTGAAGGCGTGCGCCGGGTACAGGCGGAGATAGGGGTGCGTTTCCCTCACCAGCCCCCAGTCTCGATAGGCCTCCTCCCAGAGCTGAGGTCGGGATCCGGGCCAGACGTAGCCCTCGGCATCGAAGGTCTCGACGGGTTCGGCCGGCAGCTTGGAAGCGGATCTCTGATGGCCGATATCTCGGCGGATGGCGGCGAGCTTCTGCAGCCGTGCCCGTTCGATCGCATGGCTGATCACGTTTGACGACATCAAAGGTTGCGGACCGGGCCGCTCAGACAGCGGGGTCACCAAGCTCAGATGGCTCAGCCCTTCGGGGCTGATCCGTCTCGGACGCTTCGGACGGCCGACCGCTCGCCGGACCACAACATCGGGACGGAGCAGCACGACGTTCTCGGGTAACTCGGGGTTCTTGCTGCGCGGGCTCACCGGAGACCTCCCAACTTCGCACCGGAGTGCACGCGGTTCGCAGAGTTGGTCAGTGCGGCGCCGGCCGAAACTCTTCTGAGACCCCTATGGCTCAGACGGAGCCGGATCTGGCTCTTTCTTCCTGGCTTTCCGATCAGGGATCTGCACACGTGCCCGAGTACGGCGAAGCCGCACGGAGGGCGGTTGTCTCCGAGTTTGCTTCTAGAGTTTCTTTCTCTCCCTTTAGGTGTTCGTTTTGAACACTGGCGACTGTTCAAAATGAGCACTGGCCAGTGTTCAAAATGACCACTAGTCGCGTCAAAATGAACACTGGGATTGCGGATTTCAGGCCGCATGGGTGGCCTCCGCAGGTGCAGTCTCTTCGACCCATCGGGCGGTGAACAGCTCTTCGAGCGGCGCCATATCGCGGGTTACTCGGAGGTAGTTCATGATGCCGTGCGGGAAGTCGTCCACGTCGGCAGTAGGCGATGCAGCTAACGCGAAATACAGCGTGAGCGCGGATACCGGCATGTACGCATAGGTGTTCCTCTCCGACGTTGGCACCTGAAATCGGTCGATCAGGCGCTTCTCAGCCAACTCGGCAAGCGCCCTGCGCACCGTCGAAGTACCCAAGCCCGTCCCGATGAAAAACGGCATCCCTTCATCATCGGTTGCGTGCCGATTGGGGTCATTGGGATCTCGCATGCCGTCCGTGAACACGGTCAAGGGGATGACCTCGATCGCCTTCATCCAAGCGAAAGTTCGAGCCACGATCGCCGACAAAACCATGAACTGGCTCGCGCTTATCGCGCACATGAGACCGCGTTCCATCCAACGGCGGTGGTGCATCCGCAGGTCGTTCAGCGGTTTGGAACCGTCGTCGGGTTTCACCATCGCGTTGACGGCGTGCAGGTCACGCCACGAAAGCCGCGGGAGCTCGTCTGAAGCTTTGAACGTCATAGCCGGCCTCCCTCGGGTTTTGCACCGGGGTTCAGATGTGCGAGCACGCGGCTGTCCGGAGAGACGTCCCGAGACGCATCGAAGCGTCCCGGATCGACAGGAGCCCCGCGTTCGAGCGCCGGGCGCCGAGCGCGCCGATGGCGTTCGTCAGGCTCTGGACCTCCCGCTGCGCCTCTCGAAACGAGGTGCGGAAGTTCGACTGGAGCACCGCTCCGATGGTGACTTGGACGTTGCGGTCCGTCATCGGCTCAGCTCCTAGCGTCGGCGGAGGTTGCAGTGCGCTGGTTAGGGCGTTTCGGTGTCGAGAACGCTTTTTCCAGAGGCCATCCGTGCTCCAAGCGCATGCGGAAGGTATTGAGCGGTAGCTTGGCGAGGCGCGCGACGTCGGCCAAACAGAGGCGCTGGCCGTTTATCTCGAAGTACCGGTTGGACCGCTTGTTGCGGTTCTGCTCATCCTTCGTCGCCCAGCGGCAGTTGGCCCGCGAGTATGGCCCGTCGTTGTCCTCCCGCTCGATGCTGTGCTGCGGGGACGGGCGCAGGCCCATGTCCGCCAGGAAGGCAGCGAACGAGCTGCGCCATTGATCGCAGACCGTGATGCCCCGGCCGCCGTAGCTCGGATATTTGGAATGCTTCGGGTTCGTGCATCGGCCGATGAGCTGAGCCCAGACTTGGTACTCTGGGGATATTCCCCCCCGCGGGGCGTGCCCGTGTCGGTAGCAGGTCATGACTGAGCCCTCCGGCTGGCGGAGGAACGGGCCGGCGTCTGGGCGCTCCGGCTGCCGCCGTAGTAGCGAGTGGGGACAAGGGCTTCTTGAGGGGTGCGCCCCTGTGCCAGCCGCCAGCGGAGAGTATCGACCTTCAGGTTGTGCGCGGCTGCGGCCTCGACAACCGACACGCGGCGGCCGTCAACCTCGATGTAGCGGCTGACGGTCCTGCCTCCCGAGCCACCGTGACCGGCTCGAAGGGACCACGCGCAGTTGCCGGGTTCGTAGTCGCCCTGCGGATCCTGGAGATGCAGGATGTGGGCGGGAGACGGCTTGGGGCCAACATCAGCCAGGAAGGCTTCGAAAGACCGATCCCAGGCGTCACAGACGCACGGGATATGGGTGCCGGGCGCTGGGGACTGGGACGCTTTTCGGCAGCGGTAGCGCATCTGCACCCAAGCGCAGTGCTCAGGTGTCGGTACCCCGTGTTGGGCATGGCCGTGGGTAAGTCGCGACGATCGCGTGCGCAGAGACATGGCAATTACGCCTTGATCTATGCGAGCTGCTGGGCCTGAACCCAAAATGCCGCTGTTGAAGTCGGCATACTATCGGCAGCTCCCGCAAATATCAAGTGGTTTATTTGAAAATTGTAGACTGTGGGGCCTGAATAATGAGGTACAGAGCGGTTTGATCAAGCTCACAACCGATCGTCAGAGCAGATCGAGCTGCACGGGGCGCGCCTGAGCAGACGGTTGCTCTAGGGGCCACCGATATTCCTGCGGAAGTAGAGGATGCGCCGCGCCCGAACCATCGGCCTCCATGCCGAGCTCAGGGACCTCCAAGTTTGCCCGGTGCGCGAACAGGACTGAAAGCCACGCACGATGACAAAAGCCGCCGGGGACCCCTGGTTTGCAGAAGCAGCACAGAACTGCCGTGCGCCCGCCGGCCATCCGGTCGATCCGCTCCACGATCTCGCCCACGTCAACGCATGCGAGCTGGCTGACGTACTTGATGCGGTACTCTTCGGGGTCGGGGGTCGTGTACAGCCACTGGCCTGGAGCAAATTCGGGGATCTTTGGCTGAGGCTTCATCCATCGTGGCGAGCCACGAGACACTGAAATTCGAACGTAGTCTGGCGGTAGAGGACGCGACCAGTACGAGGTCAGAATGGTCATGGAACGCTCGCTGTGATGAGCGCCATTTTAGGCTATATTCGTCCGTGCGCGAAGGCCATAAAGCCTAGGGCCATTGCACCCCGGTTCAAAATCGGTAGCAGGAGACGACGATGTTTCAGGAAGTTCTTGAAGCCGCCGCCGAGATGGATGCTGCACTAGAGGTCAACGAGGAGGAGGCCGAGCTGTTGCGTGAGACAGCCGCAAACTATGCGACCCTACCGGGGGGTCACGGGGTTTCGGTTGCGCTTTACGGGATCGTCCTCGAGGTAGGTCTTCACGCACAGGCCCTCCGGGATCAGTTACACGCTTTACGCGCGGCATGCGCACAAGCCGGTGGCGAAGGCGGTTCTGCCTCTCACCACTAGATCTAGTGCAATGACGCCGACAAAACGTACACACGGCAAGGCTATTTTACAAGCTGAATCAATATTTTAGCAGGCAAGCACGTGGTGCGTTCGTCAGCGTCTGTGCACTAGCGGGGACAGACGGTCTCGGGGCACGGCCTCGGGACGTCCGCACAGGGTGGTTTGCAGCCTGTCTGCTTACGGTTCGTAGGACGCGGGAAGCTGACGTTCAGCCGTGGACGATTGATTAACCCGTATGTCCATTGGCGCCTACAAGCTCGATTTTTGGCGTCAAGCGTACCTGGGCAACCCGGCGACCTTTATGCTTCGATGATCGAGCGGATCTTGCTCGCAAGTCCTTCGACCGGAAAAGGCTTAGTGATCATCTGCATACCGGGTGCGAGGTGGCCTGCACCGAAGGCAGCGTTTTCCGCGTAGCCTGTCATGAACAACACCTTCAGGTCCGGCCGCCCGGTTCGGGCCTGGTCCGCGAGCTGTCGGCCGTTGAGCCCAGGCAGACCGACATCCGTAACTAGGAGGTCGATGCGCGCGTCCGACTGCAGGATGCGGAGGCCGGAAGGCCCGTCAGGCGCTTCCCGGGTGGCGTAGCCGAGTTCACCCAGCACCTCGACGACGAGGGTTCGCACCGTATCGTCGTCCTCGACCACCAAGACAGTCTCGCCAAGTTCGGCACGGGGCGTCTCGCCCCTGGTGGTGCCAGGCTCTTCGAACTCACCGAAAAACCGTGGCAGGTAGAGCTTCACCGAGGTGCCTTTCCCGGTCTCGGAGTAGATTTTGACGTTGCCCTCCGACTGCTTGGCGAACCCATAGATCATGCTCAGCCCGAGCCCGGTGCCCTGCCCGATGGGCTTCGTCGTGAAGAACGGATCGAACGCCTTCGCTATGACGTCCGGCGGCATGCCGGAGCCGGTGTCGGTCACGCAGATGCAGACGTATTGTCCGGCCCGCACCCCGATCTCGCGCGCGGCATAGGCATCGTCGAGGAAGCTGTTCGCCGTCTCGATGATGAGCCTGCCTCCTTCCGGCATCGCGTCGCGGGCGTTGATGGCGAGGTTCAGGAGGGCGTTCTCCAATTGGTTCGGGTCGCACAGCGTCAGCCATAGGCCGCCCGAGATCACGACCTCTAAGCGGACGCGCTCACCCAATGTTCGACGGAGGAGGTCATCCATAGAGCCGACGAGCCGGTTCACGTCGACGGCCTTCGCCTCCAGCGGCTGCTGACGCGAGAAGGCGAGAAGGCGATGGGTGAGGGCAGCGGCACGTTGGGCGGACGCCATGGCGAGGTTAGAGTAGCGCGACAGGTTCTCGGTCCGGCCCTCGTTGATGCGGGTCTGCATCAGGTCGAGCGACCCGACGATGCCGGTGAGAAGGTTGTTGAAATCGTGCGCGATCCCCCCGGTCAGCTGTCCGACGGCCTCCATCTTCTGGGACTGGCGCAACTGCTCCTCGGCTTGCTCGCGTTCGGCAATGGCCTCTTGGACGCGGGCCTCCAAGGTGTCGTTCATCTCTCGCAAGGCGACCTCGGACGCCTTCGTCGCGGTCACGTCATAGATCACGCCCACGTGTCGCAATTCGGAGGAAGCGTCGTCGCGAACGGCCTCGCCACGCCGGGCGAGCCAGCGCGTCTCGCCCATGTCAGCCAGCCGGACACGCATCTCGGCGTAGGGAAGCTCCCCTGCCTCGCGGAGGCCCGGGTTCAGCAAGGGACCACCGTCGATGACAAGGGCGTTGACCGCGCTGACCGACAGGTTGACCGCCGGGACGACGCCAAGGAGGGCGCAGAACTGGGGAGAGACCTCGACGGTGGCGAAGCCCGGCACGAACTCGAACGTGCCGATGCGGCCCGCGGTCTGGGCGATGCGCAACCGCTCGACGACCCGCTTCTGTTCGGTGATCTCGACGAGGGCGCCGGTGAAGCGTGAGGGGCTACCATCAGCGTCATAATCGCACCGTCCGCGGGCATGGACCCAACGGATCGCACCGTCCGGCGCCTGGAGGCGATATTCCCTGTCGAAGACCTCTGCGCCATTCAGGATGCCGCTGACCGCCAGGCGTACCCTGGATCGGTCCTGTGAATGGATGCGGTTGAAGAAGGCGGTGGTGGGAACGCCATCCGTGCCGACATCCTGCCCAATCCCGTTGAGCAGGGCGAAGCGGTCGTCGACGTGGAGGCGCTTTCCCGGAATGTCCCAAGCCCAGGTCCCGGCGATACCCGCCGCCGCCACGGTGATCTTCAGTTGCCGCTGCGCTTCGGCCAAGCGCCGCTCGATACTGGCCAGTCGCTCCTGCGCGACCGCCCCCTGGTGCGAGGGTGTGACGTCCACCTGGGAGGCGAAAAAGTACATGAGCCCGCCGGTCTTGTCGAAGACCGGGCTCAGGTAGAGCTCGTTCCAAAACGTACCGCCGTCCTTGCGGTAGTTGAGGATCTGGACCTTGATTTCCCTGTGTTCTGCGACCGCGCTTCGAACGAGGGCCACGGAAGCCGGGTCCGTGTCGGGACCCTGGAGAAATCGGCAGTTTCGTCCGAGGATCTCGCTTGAGTCGTACCCCGTCAAAGACTGGAAGGAGCGGTTCGCGAAGACGATGGGATTGTCCGGAAGGCGCGGGTCCGTGACCACCATCGGCTGGCGGGTGAGTTCCAGCGTGGCGATGAACGGGCCAGCCAAGCGACGCATCTCAGCCGTCGCATGGCCAAGCGAACCAGGTACCTCGGATCGGTGCGGTTCGATGCCTGCGCCTCCCGGGTTTTCCGTCACGCTTCCGTCTCGCCGATTGCACGCTCGACGAATTCGTCGATCAACACCTTGAGGCTTTCTAGCGAAGGCAGGTCCATGAGCATGGCGATGTAGCCACGGATGTCGCGCTCCCGCACCGCGAAGTTGATGTAGAGGAACAGGACGAGCGCGTCGGTCCCGTCGTGGCCGACGGTCCGGAAGATCCGGGGGCCGTCGCCCCGCATGACCTCGGGCAGCGACATCGTCAGGGTCCGCTGCAGCAGGTTCGCCATCGTGGCAAGGCATCCGTTTAGGATGACGTTGCCGGTCTCGGTGAGGGCCTCGTCCTCAAGCTCCGCCACCTCCTCCGGCGTGAGTTCCTCCCCGGCCACCGCGCGCACGAGCTCGCGCCCGTTCTCCTGAGGGAAGATCAGGAGGGCGCGTCCGGCGAAGGCGCCCGTGAAGTCCTGTTGGACCACGACGAGTTCGGACGCCTCGCGCTCGCCGATCATGCGCGCGGCCTGAGCCTGGGACACGATCTCCACGGCCGGCACAGAGAGGAGCACCTGGACGCCGATCATCTTGCGCAGGCTCGCGGCGGCCTTGCTGACACCGATGTTCACGAGCTCGGTGAAGGCGTCGCGCTGCAGTTCCGTGAGGTCGACGGTGGCCGCCGTCACGAAGCCGCCCTGCGCAACCTGAGCGCCGCACCGGACAGGAAGCCCGCAAGCGCCTCCTCGGTGAGGGGCTTCGGCAGGAAGGTGGCGTCGACGCTTCGGGCCCGTGCGATAATCTCGTCCTGGATGTTCGCCGAGACCACGGCGATGGGCATGTGGGGTCTGGATGCCCGCAGATCGGCGGCCAGTTCGAGGCCGTCCTTGCCCGGCATGTTGAAGTCTAGCAGCGCCAAGTCGACCTGGCGCTCGTCCATGACGGCCATCGCCGCGTCGGCGTTGGCCGCCTCCGCCACCTCCCAGTCCGGCTTGAGCTGGCGCAGGAGCTTGGCGGCGACGAGGCGGGCGAGCTTGCTGTCGTCGACGATGAGAACTGTGGTCGGCATGAAAGGCGATGGTGCCCTGATTTCGCTCGGAGGCATGAAGATGACAGGCACTATGCGTCGGGACCCCTTTCGGTCAAAGCCGTAAGTATTGGTGGCGTTGGGTTATCCTGGGCTGGGCGGGGTCAGCCAGCGGCCCACGAACGGGTCGCCACAGGTACCGAGGATGGTGGGCCGCAGCCGAAGCAGGACTTGGTACACCGCCGTATGCATGCGCGTGCAGGCGGTCCAGTCCACCGGGGCACTCGGGTCTTCCAGGATGAGGGAGGCGAGCGTCTCGGCGTCCTCAACCGGGCAGACGCCTTCCAATCGTACCGGCGTCCCCGGCTCGGCATCGGTTCGACGAACGACGGCCATCACCTATCCTCCGGCGGGTGCCGACGCGTCCGCGAGGATGCCGGCAGGGTCGAGCACGAGCAATACGCGGCCGTCGCCGAGCATGGTCGTCCCCCCCACGCCCGCCACGGACCCGACGAGGCTGGCCGGCGGCCGGACCACGGCGTCGATCCGGGCCTCGAAGCGGTCAACCTCAACGGCGATGGTCTCCCCGTTCACCCGGACGACCAAGAGAAGCGCATCGTCGCCGTCGAGGGGACGATCTCCCCGACCAAGCAACTCTACAAGCCGGAACACCGGAACCGTCCGGCCTCGCAGGACCGTCGCGTTCCCGCCTGCGACGGCATGGACGCACGTCCGGGGCCTGCGTACGACCTCCACGACGGCGTCCATCGCGATGCCATACGATTCCGTGCCCGCACCGACGACCATGATGCGTGCCAGGGCGATGGTCCGAGGCAGGTGCAGTCGGATCGTGGTGCCGAGACCGACGCGGCTCTCGACCGAGACGCGCCCCCCCATGCGCGCCGCCGCCGCCCGTACCGCATCCATGCCGACACCTCGACCCGACAGCGCGCCCACGCTCTCGGCGGTCGAGAAACCGGGGGCGAAGATTAGGTCGGTGACGGCGGCATCATCCATGGTCGCAACGGGCTCGGGCTGGAGAAGCCCGCGCTCAACGGCCCGGCGCCGGATGAAGGCCGGGTCGATCCCGCGCCCATCGTCGGAGACCGACACGACGATGCCGTCGCCATCCTGCTCGGCCTTAAGGCGGATGCGTCCGGCTTCGGGCTTGCCGACCTGACGCCGGTTCGCCGCGTCCTCAAGCCCGTGATCGATCGCGTTCCGCACGACGTGCAGGAGCGGCTCGAACATGTTCTCGACGATGCCCTTGTCCGCTTCCGTAGCCTCACCTTCGACTACGAGGACGACGTCCTTGCCTAGGCCACGCGCTGCGTCCCGCACCTGGCGCCCGAAACGGCGGAACACACTCGACAGCGGCGTGAGCCGGAGTGAAATTGCGCTTCGGTGCAAGGTCGTCGAGAGGCGTCCGATGTTTGCATCAGCCTCGCGGATCGCACGGGCCAGCGTGCCCGCATCCTCGCCAGCCTCGGCCTGGGCGGCGAGATGGCCCAAGCCGTTGCGTGCGACGACGAGCTCGCCGACCAGCGCGACGAGTACGTCGACCCGGGCCGAGTCGACCCGCAGGGTACGGGCCGCGTCACCGCCAAGCGGATCGGATGCCCCGTAAGCCTCCTCCCCGTCCGTTGGCGTCGCGGCGTCCGTCCGGTTGGACAGGATGGCTTCGATGGCGGCTCGAAGGGCATCCGGACCGCTCCCAAGCGCCTGCCCGCAGCGCTCGGCGGCACTGGATCGCCCAGTCGACCGAAGGGCGTTCATCGCCGAGCGCGCGCAGGCTTCCAAACGGCCCGCGTCGGTATCCGCCTCGTCCGAGGCGGCCAACACCCGGACCTGTTCCGCAAGGATCGCGGCGACAACCGGCTCCAACGCGGGTGCGCCCGCCGACATCGTCCCGCTCGGCACGATCCGCGGGTAGATCGCGGTCGGTAGGTCCACGACCGTGACCTGATCGCCCACGAGACGGAAGACGGTTTCGATCTCGGCCCGTGGCGCCTCCGAGACCAGCGTGATGGCGAGGTTGCAGGCGAAGGCGTCGAACTCGTCGTCCGGTGACCATGGCACCGCCGGCTCGACCGTGACGGCGAGAAGGCCCGGGACCTTACGGACGAGGCCGAGGGGATCGTCCCCTGAGAAGAAGCAATCGCCGCGAGGCTGGTACCGGACCGCGATCAGCGGCCTTCCCTCGATACCGCTCAGGGGCTCGGAGAGACGTGACGCCCATACCGGGAGCGCGGGGGCGTCCGTCGCGCGGGTCTCCGGTCCTGGAGAGAGAAGGGAACGGTATCGTCCGGCAAGGGCGCTTCCCTCTGCGTCGGCGGTCTCCGGCAGTGCCCCTCCAATCTCGACGGCGTCGGCCCAGCGTCCGGTGGCGTCGAGGGTCTCCAGCGCGAGGTCGACCAGGGCGCTATCAACGGCGAGGGTCGCGGCCCGTGCCGCGGACAGGCAGTCCTCGGCGGCGTGCAGGAGCGAGAACCATGGCGGGAAATCGAATAGCCCGACGGAACCCTTGAGCGTGTGGAAGGCGCGGAACACCCGGTTCACCGCCTCCGCGTCTCCCGGCGCCGCCTCCAGCGCCAGTAGGTCCTCCGTCGCCGACTGGACGAGCTCGCGCGTCTCGTCGAGGAACTGTTCGAGCAGGTCGTTCACGGACGCGAGCCTGCAAGCGCCCTGGCATGCGCGACCAGCACGTCCTCGGACAAAGGCTTCACCAAGTAGAAGTTCGCGCCCGCGACCCGGGCCGCTTCGCGGTCGCCCTCGGCGGCCTCCGTGCTGGTCATCAAGGCCGGGATCGAACGTATCGGGGACTCGCGACCACGCAGGGCGCGAAGAAAACTGTATCCATCCATCTTCGGCATGTTCACGTCCACGACGAGGAGGTCGTATGTCGCGCGCAACACGCGTTCCAACCCTTCGATGCCGTTGAGCGCCTCGTCCACCGCGAAACCCGCTCGTTCAAAGATGCCGCGATAGTACATCCTCACGAGAGCTCCGTCGTCGACGACGAGCACGCGTGGAGTCTCTAGGCGAAGGGAACCGGTGTCAGACATGCTCGCCCTCGCGCGGCCGCCGGTAGACGATGGCGTCGTCGTAGCGGCAGACCCTGAACAACGGTGAAATCCGGCTCATGCTCTCGGTATGCCCGAGGCAGACGAAGCCGCCGGGGACCAGGGCATCGTAGATGTTGTCCGCCGCAAGCCGCCGCGAGGCGTCGTCGAAGTAGATCAAAACGTTGCGGCAGAACACGACGTCGAAGCGGCCTTGGGCTGCCATCGTCTTCGCGTCGGTCAGATTGCATGGGACGAACCGCACCGAGCCGCGCAGGTCCGCGAGGATGCGCCATGCCGGACCAAGCCGGGTCTCCTCGCGCACGAAATAGCGGGCGACGAGTTCCGGGCTCAACCGCATCAGCGCTCGCTCGCCGTAAATTCCTTCCTCGGCGGCGGCGAGCGCGCGGGTATCGATGTCCGAGCCGACGATCTCGATGTCGTAGCGGTCGACCTCCGGCCAGTTCTCGAGCAGACAGAGCGCGACCGAGTACGGTTCCTCCCCGGTCGAGCAGGGCATCGACCAGATCCGCACGGTCGATCCTACCGGTCGTTGGGCGACGAGTTCCGGTAGCAAGGAGGACGTCAGGCAGCGGAGTTGGTGGTCCTCGCGGTAGAAGTAGGTTTCGTTGATGGTGAAGGCGTTGATGAGGGTCTCGACCTCGCCGTCCAGGTCGGCGCGCAGGCGTGCGAGATACACTGCGAACGAGCGGGACGCGGTCGCCTGCATGCGCTCGGCGAGCCGGCGGTCGACGAAATAGCGCTTGGCCGGCGTGAACAGGATGCCGGTGCGCCGGTACAGGAACTCGCAGAAGCGCGCGAAGTCGACGTCGGTGACCGGCGATGGGGTATCGACCACGCGCTCAACGACCCTTGTCGAGGCGCGCGAGCACGGTATCGATGGCCAATGGCAGGAATGCCTCCGAGACGAACCGGGTCCGAGCGGCCAGCAAAGCCGGTATCGCGTCCGGCGTCCCGACCTCGGCCAAGACCTCGACCGCCGCGCCGCAGACGTTCGGGTTGGTCTCCGCCTCCAGCAAGGCAGCAAGCAGGACGCTCGCCTCCTCGACCGGCTGCGTCCTCACGATCTCGGTTGCGAGGAGTCGGACGTCGGGGTCGGAATCGGAGAGCAATTCCGAAAGCACCGTGCCCGCTGCGGCGGGCATCGACTGAAGCGCCTCGATGCAGGCGTTGCGCAGCCAAGCATCCTCCGAGCGCAGGTGCCGGGCGAGCGCGGCGGCGGCGGATGGATCGCCGATTGACAGCAGCGCCGCGAGCAGGGCTTCGCGGGTACGCGGGTCCTTTTCCGTTTGGAGGGCGAGGCCGAGATTGTCCGCATCCCTGTGTCGATCAGGCTTAGACGCGGTCGCGGCAATCGTCGGAGGAGGCGGATCTCTGCGGACGAGCGGCATCAGGGCACCATATCGATGAGCGCGTCGGCGATGCCGTCGAGCGGGACGACGACCGTTGCACCGCCGACCCTGACGAGTTCGCCCGGCATGCCCCAGACCACCGCCGTCTCCTCGCTCTCGGCGATGGTGCGGCCACCCTTCGCCCGCAACTCCGCCATCGTCGTCGCACCGTCCCGGCCCATGCCAGTCATTAGGACGCCGATGAGGCGTGAGGGCTCGACCAGTTCGAGGGCGCTCGCGACGAGACGGTCGGCACTCGGGTGCCAAGGATAGTCGACATGGGCCGGCACCGGCTGCACCACCAGCCCGGAGGGGCGGCGCGCGAGCGTCACGTCCGCGTCCCCCTTGCCGACATAGACGTTGCCTGGAGCCAGAGGCATCGGCCGAGCAACTTCCTGCACCCGCAGTGCGCATAGGCCGTCGAGCCGCCGCGACAGGGGACCGGTGAAGTTGCCGGGCATGTGCTGGGCGATCACGACCGGCCACGGGAAATCCGCGGGCAATCGCGACAGCAAGGCATCGAGCGCGGGCGGCCCGCCCGTCGATGTCCCGACCAGTACGATGCCATCGACGATCCCGGGCGTCGCAGAAGGGGCGGCCTTCGGTCCGGGCGAAGGCAGGGACGTCGGCCTCGGCGTGCGCGTCACCGCACCGCGTGCCGGAGTCGCGCTCCTCGCCCGTATGCGCTCGGTGAGGCGCAGGGTCGGACGCAGTCGGGCGCGCGCAGCAGCCCGCACCCTTTGCACGATCAGGGGGCCAAGATGGTCCATCTCCAGGGAAACCGCTCCGCCGGGCTTGGCGACGAAGTCGACGGCGCCCCGCTCCAACGCGTCGAGGGTGATTTCCGCGCCGTCCGCGGTCAGGGACGACAGCATCACCACCGGGGTCGGTCGATCCAGCATGATGCGGTCGAGGCAGGCGAGGCCGTCCAGGCCTGGCATGTTCACGTCGAGGGTGATCACGTCGGGGCGGAAGCGGGCATGCTCGGCCAGTGCCTGTTCGCCGTCACGGGCGAAGGCCACCTCGAAATCCGCCTCCTGCGCGAACACGCCGCCAAGGAGCTTACGCATCAGTGCGGAGTCGTCGACGACTAGAACGCGGATCATTCCGCGGTATCCGTCCCGGCCCCTCGCACGCCCGGCCGCTTGTTCGTCGCCCGCACCCTCCGCTCGGTCCCGGCAAGCAGGGCCGATGCGTCTACGATGGGCAAGAGGCTGCCGTCATCGAGGGTCGCGACCCTGTCGACCCCATTCCCGGCGTCGTCGGAATAATCTGGCGTTGGCCGTATGGCGTCCACCTCAAGACGCAGCATCCGCGAGACGCCATCGACCAGCAGGCCGGCGACATCGGCTCCGGCTTCGAGCACGACGATGCGTCGTCGCGGATCTGCCTCGCCTGGCGGAAGGCCGAAGCGCCGGCGCTGGTCCACCACGGCTAGCACGGTGCCGCGCACGTCGATGGCGCCTACGACGAGGTCTGACGACCGGGGCAGACGCGTCATCACCTCGGGTACGCGCAGCACCTCGCGTACCGACCCCACCGGGACGCCGTAGCTCTCGCCCGCGACGTCGAAGACGACGAACTGCTCCGTCACTGCCGCCGCTCCAGCGTTCTCGGTCCTGGCGTTGGAGGAACGTGCAGGCGAGGCGGTCAAGGTCGTTCCTTCGATCAAACGGTCGGCGGAGAGCACGGAGATCAGCGTACCTGCCTGGTCGATGCGGCAGATCGCGTCGATTGCGGTCGTTCCGCCTCGACTTAGCGCCGCCGGCACCGGATCGACTGCATCGGACGCCAGCCTCAGGATCGGACCCAGCGCATCGACGAGAAGGCCGATCTCCGTTCCCCCCATACGCGCGACGACTATGCGCGCCTCCGCCCTTGGCGGGGGGGCGGTCAAGCCAAGTAGGACGGGCAGGCTCAGCAGCGGCAGCACCCCGCCGCGCAACGCCACAACGCCCAGGGCGGCGCTCTGGGCACGCGGCACCGGCATGACGTCCGGCGGCAGCGCCAGCACCTCCGCGACCCGCTCCAACGGCAGGGCATAGGATCGCCCGCCTGCCGTGAAGGAAACCAGCGCGACGCGCTCCGCCTCCGTCGCGTCAGAAAACTCATCTCGTGGAGGCCGAACGTCAACAGTAGCGGGCGTTCCGGTCCGGCGCCGGGGAAACGCGGCCGTGACCAATGCCCCGAGATCGATCACGCGAACCGAGCCCGGCCCGACGGCGGTGGTGAGATACCTAGCCGTCGATGGCCCGTCCTCCTTGAACGATTCCGTTCCCCCAGAAAATCCCACGACACGGTCGACCATCAGCCCGACGGCCTCGCCCGCCTCCGCCACGACGACCCGGGTCGGTTCCGTGGTGGGCTCCAGATCAGGGCGGACGATGCGACGGAGGTCGAGCACCGGCAGGGCGGTGCCGCGAAGGTTGGCGAGCCCGGCCAAGGCGGCAGGGGCGCCGGGCACCCGCGTCAGCCGGGGCGGACGAAGCAGTTCGCGGACCAGGCCCGCATCAAGGGCGTAATCGTCGGTGCCCAACGTGAAGATAAGGTAGCGCCTGTCGCCCGTGCCATCGGCCTCAGGCATCCGTGGCCTGCAGCTCGTCGGCGAGCGATGCGATTTCCTCGATGCTCGCCGCAAGATCCTCAGCGCCCTTCGACTGCTGGCGTGCGGCGGTGGCGGCCTCGCTGGAGGCACGGTCGGCCTGCTCAGCCGCGGCGGCGATCTGCTGCGAGCCCTTCAGCCCCTCTCGGGCCGCGACGACGATAACGTCTGCGGCGGCTAGGACGTCGGTGTTGCCGGCCTCCAGACGACCGACGTCCCCCTCCACGCCGGCGAGGGTGGCGAAAAGCACTCGATTGCGCTGCATCTCCGTCTCCGACGCCGCGACGACCTGCTCAAGTGCCCTTCGGACGCCGCCGACCCCGTCCTGGATGTCGCGGACGGTGTCGCGGATGCGGTCGGCGTTCTCCGAGGCGTCGCGGGCCAAGGCACGGATGTCATTCGACACGACGGCGAAGCCTCGGCCCCCTTCGCCGGCGCGCGCCGCCTCGATGGCGCCGCTGACCGCGAGCATGTTCACCTGCACGGAGACCAGGGCGATGGACCCGATGATCTTCTCGATGCGACGATTGCTGGCTTCCAGTTCGCCGACGCGTCCGAGACAGGCGCGGGTCTCGTCGAGCGAGCGCGCCACCCCGTCGGCCAGCGAGCCCACCCCGGCCCGCACATCTCCCAAGGTTGCGGCGATGCCGGCGACCGTCTCCCGGGCAACCGTCGCGTTCGCCTTGAATATCGCGGCGCTCCGCTCGACTTGTTCCATCGCCGCGCTGGACTGATGTGCGGCGGCGCTCTGGATACCGGTGCCACGGCTGATCTGGTCGATGGCGGCGAGGATCTCGCTCGCCGCCCCGGAAAGCTCCTGGACCGTGGCGGAGAGTTCCTCGGCTGCCGAGGCGACCTCCTCGGCCTGCCCCTGAACCGAGCCGCTGCCTGTCAGTTCGTCGGCAAGGGCTGCCAACGCTTGTGCCGTCGTCTGGGATTGGTCGAGCGATTGCGTCTGCTGCGCCACCGCCTGCTGGGCCTGGCCAGCGGCCGCGGCCTGCTCCTCGGCCGCGGCGGCGATCTGCTCAGCCCCGCGTTGCGCCTCCCTGATAGCCGTCTCGGCCTCGATAGCTGCGGTGAGGATCGCCTGCGCGCCGTCCGACACCGTGCCGAGCTCCGACCGCGCCGCCTCCAATTGCTCGGTAACCCGCCCGCCTGCCTCGGCCTCGACCGTCGCCGTCCGGGCCGCGGCGCGGATGATCTCCCCGATGCCCCGGACCTCGGTGCGGATCGCCTCGGCCAGCTTGCGGACCTCGGCCGCGCTCGCCTCCGACGTCTCGGCCAGAGCCCGCACCTCGTCGGCCACGACCGCGAAGCCCCGGCCGTCCTCGCCCGCCCGCGCCGCCTCAATGGCGGCGTTCAGGGCCAGAAGGTTGGTCTGGTCGGAAACGTGCTCGACCGTGCCGGTGATCTCGCCGATGCTCGTGGCCGCGCGGTCGAGCTCGTCGATCAGCGCGACCGAAGCGGATTGTCGGTGGGAGTTGGCCTGCACGGCGGCGGCCGACGAGGTGATATGGACCCCGGTCTCAGCCAGCAGCGTCTGGAATGCCGTGGTCGCCTGGCCCGAGGCGTTCGCCCGCTCCCGGGCCTCGGAAAGGCGGGCGGCGATGCCGGCGATGGCACCGAGGGACTCCTGCGCGGCGCCGGCGGCTTCCTCGGCTCCCGAGGCGATCTGCTCCATCGAGCGCCGCAGTTCCTCCGCGGCCGACGACGCCTCGATCACCCCCGCGGCGAGTTCCTCCGTCGCCGCCGCAAGCCGCTCGGATGCCTTCTCGCGTCTTGCGCGGGACCGTTCGCGCGAGCGTCCGGCAGGGATGGGCGCGACAGGTGAAGGGTTCGGAACGGTCGCGCCGGCCTCCGGGGCCTCTCCCTGCGGCGCGAGCCGCGTCCTCTTCACCAGTGCCATGGACGGATCACCTGCGTTCGACCGTCCCCCTTGCAGGACGCAAGGGTGAGGAAGGCTCGGAAGTAGAATCCGAGGTTCTAAGCTGGGGAGCGCTGTGGTCAAGAAGCGCCAGACTGACCCGTCTGATCGCAATGGGTGGATCCACACCACTATGCCGTATCTCCCGAGAAACGCAGAGGGATGCCCGACCCTTGTGGGATACCTTCGTCCGGCGTTAGAGGTTCGCGAGGCCGGATATTAACCTTGTTTGGATAGTGCGGTGCATGCGGATCGTTCTCCTCGATCCTACGTCAGCCGCGACGGAGTGACCGCGGGTCGGAGCCGGCCGTGACCCTGACGACCCGCATACTGCTGCTGGTGATGCTCGCGCTCGCGCCGGCTCTCGCGATCCAGGGATATAACGAGTACGCCCTGCGTACCTCGCGCGACGAGGCCGTGCGCGCCGATGCCATGGCCACCGCTCGGACCGTGGCCGAAGACCTCTCGCAGGTCGCCGAGACGGCACGCCAGGCACTCAACTTCGTGGCGCAGGACCTCACCGTGCGAGCCATGGAGCCAGCAGGATGCACCGAGTACCTCCACCGCGCCGCGACGGACAATCCGCATCTCGCGGTCCTGGCGCTGACGCGGATCGACGGGACCGTCGTCTGCAACAGCGTGGGATCGCCTGCCGGCTCGTATGCAGTGCCCGACCGCAGCTACCAGCGTCGTGCCGTCGCGGAAGACACGTTCGTCATGGGGACCTATGCCCGAGGCAACGCCTCGCGGAAGGACTCCCTCCACTTCGCGCAACCCCTTCACGACGCGAACGGCCAGACGGTCGGCGTCCTGGCCGCCGCCATCGACCTCGATTGGCTCGCGAAGTATCTGCGGCGCAACCTACGACTGTCGAGCACCTCGGTCACCGTCGCCGACGAGAACCATGTCATCCTGGTCCGCTACCCGGACGGCGATGGTTGGGTCGGCAAGCCGATCCCGCCTGAGCGGCTACGCATTCTTACTGAACGGGGCGAGGGTGTCCGTGTCGATCTCGGGATCGACGGACGCGAGAGGGTCCTGGCCAACACCCAACCTTCCGGCCCGACCTCGGCGGCCTGGGTCACCGTCGGCCGCGACCGCGACATCGCCTACGCCGACGTCGATGCGGCGACGCGTCGGGGAGTGGTCCTGATCGCGCTGGGTGCCATCATGGCGGTCGTGGCCGCGCTTTTCGCCGGGCGCTTCTTCATCCGCCGTCCCTTCGGCCGCCTGCTTCGGACGGCGTCCCGGTGGCAGGCCGGCGATCTCGCCGCCCGCAACGGCCTGGATGGGGGCGACGAGTTCGGCCGGCTCGGGCGCAAGCTGGATGCCATGGCGGGAAGCCTGCAACGCAACGAGGCGGAGCTGCGGGAGGAGATCCGCAACGGCCGGGCGATGCAGGAACGGCAGGTGACGATGCTGCACGAGTTGAACCACCGGGTGAAAAACACACTCGCCACGGTCCAGGCGTTGGCACGGCAGTCGACCCGGGGCGGCGACGCGCCCGGGGAGCGGCTGGAGGCCCGTATCCTCGCCCTATCGAAAACACACGACCTACTGACGCAGGACGATTGGTCGAGCGCCCCCCTGCGCGCGGTGCTGGAGAATGAGATCGGGCCATACCGGGGCGGCGATTCCACTTTCGTGATTGAAGGGCCCGACGTCGACCTGCCGCCCCGTCACGTCCTATCGCTCGGCATGACACTGCATGAGCTCGTCACCAACGCAGCCAAGTACGGCGCGCTTTCCGTGCCGGGCGGCGAAGTGCGTGTCGCCTGGTCGATTGCCGGTGCCGGGCACAGCGAGCGGTACCTGCGCCTTGATTGGATCGAGACTCGCGGTCCACCGGCATCTTCCCCCGAACGTCGCGGTTTCGGCACGCGCTTGATCACGATGAGCGTTGAGCGCGAACTCGACGGCAAGGTCACCCTCGACTATGCGGAGAAGGGATTGCGTGTCGGCATGGACGTCCCGTTGACCGAGTTGGGCCGGGCACATCTCAGCCCACTCGCCACTGCCCATTGAGATCTACTGCAGGAGGCCAGCCCCAAACGTCTGGCATCTCCCGGCCCTGTCGGCAAAGGTTAGATATCGTCGTCCCGCTTAGAGAGCGATGGAAGCGAAAAGAGCGCTCTGCTAGTAATGAACATGGACGGCCTTGTGCCGAAACCAGTCGTCTAGCCTGTCCAGGCTGGTCTGCGAAACACGCATTCTGCGACGACGTTCATACCGTTTTTGTGCGAACGGCCGTGGGGATCGGTCGCTTTCCAAAGTACCCGGGGCGTGACACTCCCCTCCCATGAGCAGCTTGCACAAACTGATCGGGACGGTTGCCCGCCGACGTCATTCGCCGGTCACTGATTACGGCGTCACGTTGCTGCTTGTCGGCGCCATGACGTTCGTCCGGTTCCTGGCCCCGGCCCACGTCGCACCATTCCTGCTGTATATTCCCGTCCTGCTCGTCGTCACCCTGGCTTTCGGCTGGGGTGCTGGGACGTTTGCGCTGTTGTTGTCCACCCTGATCGCCGCGTGGTTCTACACGCGCGATGGGATGCTCGGCAGCGTCGACGTGGCCCTGCTCTGCCAGTACGTGACTGTCGGCGCGACCATGGTGTGGATCTGCCACGCGTTGCGCCGGTCCGTGGTGCAGAACGAAGCCACCCTGGAGCGGCTCAACGCGGCGAACCACATTCTCGTCGACAGGGAAACGGCGTTGACCGACGCCAACGCCGTGGCGGAGGCCGCCAAGTGTCAAAAGGCGTTGGAATGGGACCCCGGATCGGCGTGCAATTGGGACCCCTTCGCAAGCTGGGTACGGTACGGTGCGGCTGAGCTGATCCGACGTCCAGCTTTGGCGTCGTAGGCGCTGGCCTCAGGCGCGGTTCTTG
>NZ_JAKSYD010000169.1 GCF_022829605.1 Methylobacterium sp. E-065
TGCCGCTCGGAGAGTTCGTGAGGCTTGGTGTCGAGTACGCAGACCGTGCCAATGGGCTGTCCGTCGGATGTCTTCAGCAGGGCGCCTGCATAGAAGCGCAGCCCGGGTTCCCCGGCGACGAGCGGGTTGCCCTCGAAGCCCGGGTCGCGGCTTCCGTCAGGGCCCCAGAGGCAATCCCTCTGCAGGAGTGCCTTCCGTCAAAAGGAGCTCCCCAGCTGCATCTCCCGCCCGCCCAGTCCGTCCTCGGCCCTGAATACCTGCCGCCCGTCCCCGACGAGGTTGCCGCCGGCACTTCGCCGATGCTCAGGTCGAGCTGGTAATCCTCCATGGC
>NZ_JAKSYD010000182.1 GCF_022829605.1 Methylobacterium sp. E-065
GCTTGACCCGCAGTTCGTCGCCGTCCACCCGGTCGTGGCACATCAGTAGCCAGCGCGCGAGGCGGGTCTCGATCGTGTAGGTGGCGTTGACGTAGGCGGTCTGGCGCACCTGCACGAACTCCACCTGCACGTACCGCAGCAGAAGCCGACGCAACGAGCGGCTCTCCTCGACCGCCGCGCTCAGCACGTCCGCGTCGATGCGGTATCCCTCGCCGGGTAGCTGCATGTACTGGTCATTCGGGATGCGGTCGCCGCCGGTCAGCACCGGCACGGCACCGGACACACCTTCGCGGCCGACGATGCCGATCTCGACCCTACCCAACGAGCCCTCGTTGGTGATCGATGATATGCCGCTCTCGATGAAGTAGAGGTGCTCCACCGGCTGGCTGGCTTCGATCAACATGTGTTGTAGTGGCAGTTCCACGAGATGCAGGTGTGGAGCGAGCCGAGTGAAATCCTCATCCGACAGCATCTTCAGGAGACGGTTGCTGATACTCGACCGTTGAGGCTGGTCCACGGCTCTTTCCTACGTCGAGGCAAGAGCACGGTCGCGTCTCCCAGCCGCCCACGCCCCGAACAGTGTGCAGACGGTGCGACCGGCCTACTGCCGCGTCACAGCAGCGGCAATGCTGCCGAGCGTTGCGTGTGATCTCCGACAAAGCTCCGAACGTCGGCTTTCACACCGGGGAACCGAACCGGGTTGCGCGCGAGCTAACCTAAGCTAAGTGCGGTCCCAACATATGACGGGAACCACGATGAGCCGACTGGCTCACGGGAGGGCGCGGGGGATCATGGCGGACAGCAAGCTTGAGGCTGCGGGCAATCCATTCCTGCGCAAACTGGAGGGCTTCGTACCGCTGCCGGAGGCGGACCGAGCCGCGCTGCTGAAGATCAGCGAGAACCCGCAGGTTGTCTCAGCTGGAACGGATCTGATCCGCGAGGGCGAGCCGCCGGATGGCATGTTCTTGATCCTGGACGGTTTCGCCTGTCGCTACAAGCTACGGGGAAACGGCACGCGGCAGATCGTGGCTTACCTCATTCCTGGCGATGCGGGCGACGTGGACGGGGCATTGCTCAGAGCCATGGATCATTCGATCTGTACGCTGTCGGCCTGCAGGGTCGCGCGGATTGCGCCCGATACGATCTGGGACCTGTTGCAACGTCCGGCCGTCGCGGCCGCACTGCGGAAGTCTAAGCTGGTGGACGAGGCGACCCTGCGCGAGTGGCTGTCGAACGTCGGCCGCCGCACGACCGTGGAGCAGCTCGCGCACCTGTTCTGCGAGGTGCACCTGCGCTTGCGAGCAATCGGCCGGGCAGACGGGAACCGCTTCGAGCTACCCCTTACTCAACAGGATCTCGCTGACACGACGGGGCAGACGAGCGTGCACGTGAACCGCTCGCTCCGGGAACTCCGGTCGGAAGGGCTGATTGAACTTCAGCAGAGGCACCTGACGATCCTGGACCTGCCACGCCTCAAGCTACTGGCGGAGTTCAAGTCCGAGTATCTGCATCTGGGTGATCAAGCCGCCGCATGAGCCTACGCCTCCAGCCTATCCAGGTCGCGACTGGGGATGCTGATCAGGAGAGCCGACTGGTGTTCCACGATGGCTCCTTGGTGGCAGTGCTGGTGCGCCTCTCCGACGAGTATGAGGATGAGGCTGGGAAGTGGTACTTGGAGGTGGGATTTGGGCGGGTAAACACCGCGACCCCACCCACGTTCACGGATCTTGGCGAGGCACAGGGTTGGATCGAACAACGGCTGACACGCGCAGCTTGAGCCTTAGGCTTTGCTCTGCCGTCCCCGGGCGCTTAGCCGGGCGGCCATATCATCATGGCTCACCCGGCTTCGCGCGCAACCTGACCACTCCGCGGCTGGAGCGCAGATACATAATCGTGCAAGCGCATAATCACATAATCACGCGATCATGTGATGGGGCCATTGAGTTTCTTGCTCGATGAGCGGCCCTCCTAACGGTGAGTGCGTATCCAGTGCGGCCCTATCTCAATGTAGAGACGTCGTCCGCGCTGCTGGCAGCGAAATCGCCATTCCAGCTCGATGAGCTCCATCGCCTGCTCTATCCGTGCGGCAGCGAGCGGTTCTGAGCAGCCGATTTTGATCACGTTGAGCAGCTGGAATTTCGGATCTGCCTCTCCGTAGCGGCCGGTGATGCGCTTCATGTCTTTGTCGACCGCGATCAGCGTCGCGTCATTGACTTGCGCGGCTCGCGCAACGAGCAAATCGTCCGAGCCCGGAGCCAAGACATCTGCGTGCCGGATAGCTACATGGCCGCATCCCTCGAACGCCCGCGCTACAGAGACAGGCACGCCTTCGTCGAGGAGGACGCGAATGATCAGCTTTGCTGGGGCGGCCTCAGGCAGCGGCGGCGTGGGCCAGGGCCGCTTCAACGTCGCGCTCCGTCAGCGTCGGGTATTCTTCGATGATCTGCTGGACCGTGTAGCCGGCGTCAGCATAGGCCTTGATGCTCGCGACCTGGATCGCCGTACCAGCGATCACGGGGTTGCTCCTTGCGACCCCTCGGACGCTCTGGACCCTTCCATAATTGTCAGAGCTCCGCGTGCGCAGCTGTCGGACGTTGCGCTCCATGTCGGACCGCACGATTTCCAGCGGGATGCTGAGCACGCCTTGGCCGGTCGTGACCTCTTCTCGCCGGCCCGTCTCGGGGTGGTTGAAGACGACGCGCTTATTGAGGACGTAGAGCGTCGTTCTCGCCCACACATCATCGCCCAGATCGACGAGTTTCGCCTTCACGTCGCAGAGGTGCTGCAGCGAGACGCCGTTCTCATTCCGCAGCCGGTCCAGCACCTGCAGACAGATGAGGTCACGGAACGAGTAGAGGCGCGTCTCCTCGCCTTCGCTCATCTCGACCTTCAGGCTCGGCACGAAAAAGGACAAGCGTCTCCAATACCTGAGCTGCGTCAGGCTGATGCCCGTCAGGCGCTGCGCCTCTTCCTCGGTGAAGGCAGCGATGACGGTCCTGGATCCGGCCGTCGTCATGCACAGAGACATATCGTGAGTCACCGGCTGGGCAAATGGGCACCGCGTCGCGCTCCACCGGCCCCGGACTTCGTGGCCCACGATCGGCGAATATCACACGAATATCGTCAAAGAATTTGCTCAGGGCGCTCGCCGGGCGGCCATACCGTCACGGCTCGCCCGGCTTCGCGCACATCCCGACCGCGTCCGCGGCTGGTACACAGGCATATAGCTGCGCACTCACGTGATCACATAACCACGTGTTCGCGCACCTGTGTGGTTAGATGTCCTCGCCGTCCTTGCCGGTGGCCTGACCGTGCTTCTGCAGCATGAGCAGCAGCCCCTCGCGGTAGAGCGCCTGGGCCGTCGTGTTCTTCTCGAACGCGAGGCGGCGGATCAGGTCGAAGGTCTCGGGCTTGGCGTAGAGGCTGCGGTGGACGTCGCCCTCGCGTGTGCCCCGCGCCGCCCTGCCCTGCCCTTTGCCGCCCGGGATCTCATCGTCACGCAACTGCGCAGGCGCATCATCAGGTGACTGTGTAGTTGCGTGATTAGATGCTTTGTTGAAGATGCCTTGCTGCGAGAGCTTGGGGACCGGGGGCTTGCTCACGCGGCGCTCTCCATCTGGGCCTTGGTCCATTCCCACAGGGCGACGATTTCGGCGGCTGCCTTCCCGGCCGGGTTGATCTCGGTCACGCCGAGCCCGGACGCGGCCGCATCCCGGAAGTCGGTCCGGTCAGCCACCGGCGGGGCGACGATGCCGCCGGCCTCCAGGGCTGCGAGGGCATCGGCGGTCCGACCCTGCGTGACCGGATTCGTGGCGTTGAGGACGAAGCCGAACCGGCGCTTCAGTGCCTCGATGCGGTCGACGGTCGGCCGGGCCGCACGCAGGTCGAGCGCCGACGGCCGGACCGGGACCAGGATGAAATCGGACTGCTTCAGCGCGGCATCGACCTCGGGACCGAACGTGCCGGCGGTGTCGATGATGACCAAGGACACTGCGGCCACCTTGCGGGTCTCGGCCACCCACCGGACCAAGGCATTCGGCTCGACCTCGCGGAACACGATATCCTTGGCCTCACGCTGGCGGCCCCACTCGGCGAGCGAGCCCTGCGGGTCGAGGTCGACGACGACGACCCGCTCCCCAGCCTGGCGGGCTGCGACGGCGAGCGAGCCGGCAAGGGTGCTCTTGCCGCTGCCGCCCTTCTGACTGGCGAGGGAGAGAATGCGCATGCAGCTACGTGGTCACATGACTATGCAGCCGCACAAGCGCGCAATCGCATGACGGGCAGCATCCTGGTCGGGTTCGAGTGCCGGCGTGGCCGCGGCGACACGGACCGTCCCCCATGCGCGATTGCGTGATTATGTGACTGCGCGACTGTGTAGATGCGTGACTGCGCGGCCGTGGGCTGCTATAGTTTCCGATAACGGTCATTCTCGAAAGTTTGAACGTGAGCCAGCCGCCTGTTATCCCGTCGCCAGACGATAGCTCCGGCCTACCAGCGGAAGCCGCCGCGATCGTTCGTGCCTATCAGCAGGCCAGCAAAGCGGACTCTACCGTGCGGGCCTACACGTCCGATGCACGGGTGTTCCAGGACTGGTGCGCCCGGTTCGGCTTCCGGTCCCTGCCGGCGAGCCCCGAGGCCGTGGCGGCGTTCATCGTCTCGGAAGCGGAGGATGGCCGAGCCGCCTCGACGCTTGGCCGGCGGCTCGCTGCGATCCGGTACGCACACAAGCTGGCGAAGGCCGCGGACCCGACAGACGACGAAGGGGTGCGGTCCGCCATAAAGGGAGCCCGGCGCAAGGTCGGCGTGGCCCCGACACAGAAGGCCGCCGCAACCGCCGATGTCTTGGCGGCCCTATTGATGCGGACTCCCGACAACTTGGCTGGCAAGCGCGATCGGGCGCTGTTGGCGCTCGGCTTCGCCGGAGCGTTCCGCCGGTCCGAACTTGTCGCCCTTGATGTCGAGGACCTGCGCGAGGATCCCGAGGGCCTGCGCGTCATGGTCCGTCGGTCCAAGGTCGACCAAGAGGGCAGGGGCTTCGAGAAGGCGATCCCGCATGGCCGCTTCGTCCGGCCGGTGGCGCTCGTGCGGGAATGGCTGGAGGCGGCCGGCATCACGTCAGGGCCAGTGTTTCGGCCAGTGTCA
Organism: Methylobacterium sp. E-065; assembly: GCF_022829605.1. Taxonomy (GTDB): domain Bacteria; phylum Pseudomonadota; class Alphaproteobacteria; order Rhizobiales; family Beijerinckiaceae; genus Methylobacterium. The sequence continues at coordinate 5,143 of NZ_JAKSYD010000182.1, forward strand.
CGGTCGGGGAGGGTGCGGGTGGTGCAAATTGAACCACCTTCGACCTCTGGTGGGGTTTCGGGTCATTCTGCCCCGAAATTACCTCGCCTCACAGACCGGTCCGTCGCCAACATCCTGCAGGCCTACTGCACGGCCGCCGGGCTCGATGCCTCGACCTTCGGGGCGCACAGCCTGCGGGCCGGCTACATCACGACAGCGGCTGAGCGCGGAGCGGATCTCGCCCGGATCATGGATCAGTCGGGACACCGGGATCCGCGGACGGTCGTCGGGTACATCAGGCGCGCCAACGCCTTCAAAGGCCACTCGGGGAGCGGGTTCCTATGACGCGGACGAAGGCGAGGAAGGCGGTTGCGGCGACGCCAAGCCCGACCGAAGATGTGGCCGCGATCGACGCCATGCGGCGGATGCTGGGGCGCAGGCAGCCGGTGTCCGTGAAGCTCCGGGCGAACGAAGAGGGCGAGCCCATGAGGCTCGGCGCCCCGACTGCCGACGTGGGCGGCTGGGCGGCGCGGGTCAACGATGCCGTGGGCGGCGCCTCGGTGAGCTTCGGGCAAACACAGCTCCGGCACATGTCGCGGATCGCTCTGGCGCAGCCCGAAACAGCCGAGAGCGCCACCAACAGCATGTTGTCGGCCGTCGAGGCGGTGCGTCCCGAGAACGAGGTCGAGGGGATGCTCGCGGTGCAGATGGCGACGACGCACCAGGCCGCGATGCAGGCGCTCAGCAAGGCCTGCCAGACCTCGGCCCCCGATGTCGCGGAGGCTATGGGCAATCTCGCGAACAAGCTGATGCGCACCTATACCCAGCAGGTTGAAGCACTGGCGAAGTTGCGCCGTGGTGGTGAGCAGACCGTGCGGGTCGAACACGTCCACGTCTACGAAGGCGGTCAAGCGATCGTGGGCAATGTCACCGGGCCAACCGCCCGGGGGTACCTGGAAAATGAAAGACAACCCCATGCACTTACTGGCTCGGCAGCCCTCGCAATTCAGGCTCAGCCCGAGGTGCTGTGCGCAGACTCGGACCGGGATGCAGTGCCTTTCGCCGGCCGTGAAGGGGAGGGCCCGATGCAGGATGCACGGCGGATCGGCGGGAAGCGGCGCACCGCGGGGTGAGCGGAATGGAGCCTATCGGACCGGGCTACACACCGCTGAGGAGGTTGCGTTCCGGCGCCGGTGCCGAGCCGTGCTGATGTCATCGCGGGCAGGGCTGGCCGATCTTCCTGCCGGCGAGTGACGGGAGTCTAAGCACTTTCAGGCGCCGCAGTGTCGGCCCGCAACATCAGGTCTCGCGCACCTTCAGCCAAGGCTTGGAGGGTTGCGACGGCGGCTTGGCTCTGGACGCGGCCGGCATCGTCTCGCGTCTCGATGGTGACGGCCGAAACCATCGCCATCTGCCGGACCGCCTCGATGCCGGCGTTGTAAGCGGAGCGCTCGCGCGGGGTCATGGCCTAACCTCCGGCTGGGAAGCCTCGAACGGCACGCGCAAGGTCGCAGCGAGTTCTGCTGCAGCCTCGGGGCCAAAGATGGCGGCGGCCTCGGCCACAAGCTCGTGGCGCTCAGTCTCGGCCATGTTGCTGTCGTCGGCAGGATCGTTCTCAGGGCCGGGACGGCGGGGATCGGTG
>NZ_JAKSYD010000184.1 GCF_022829605.1 Methylobacterium sp. E-065
CGACCAGGGCGGCCGTGTCGAGGCCGGTGAGCCGGGCGAAGGCCTCGTTGGCGCTGACGATCTGGCCGCTGCGGCACACGACGAGACCCTCGACGGCCGCGTTGGCGAGGCTGCGCAGGCGTTCGCGCTCGAACGCGGTGCGCTTGCGCTCGCGCAGATCCAGCGCGAGGGCGGCGCCGGCCAGCAGCAGGATCAGGCAGCTCGCCAGCGCCACGGCGGTGGCGAGCCATTCGGTCCGGATCGCGCTCTCCGGGATGGCTACGGCGGGATCCGGCTGGACGGTCACCGCGCCCATGCTGGCGTCGTAGCGGCGGCAGGTGCCCCGCCCCTCGGCCTTGGCCCGGTACAGGGCGGCGTCGGCGTAGCTCAGGAGCGCCCGCTGGTCCTCGGCGTCGTCGGGATAGACCGCGACGCCGATGCTGGTGGCGATCACCGGGCCGGAGGCCGCCGGCACCGCCGCGAGCGTGGCCAGGATTCGCTCCGCCAGCCGCTCGGCCGAGTCGCCGGTCTGGGGCGTCAGGATGGCGAACTCGTCTCCGCCTAGCCGTGCCCTCAGCTGCGTGTCTTCGCCGAGGCAC
>NZ_JAKSYD010000190.1 GCF_022829605.1 Methylobacterium sp. E-065
AGTTACAATCCAGAAATACTAGTCTATAGCTTGGCTATAACGAATATCAGCCCCGCTGCCTGAACGGCGGATGAGCGGTGCGATCGATCCCGGCTTCGCGCGTCTCTCCACCGCGGAGGCGAGGATGCTCGACTTCGCGGGCACAGACGCGCTCTCCTCCCCGCAAGGGGGAGCGGAAACACGCTTATTTCTCAAGGGAGATCAACGCCGCGAGATAGAGTCGGAACAGCCAACCCCCCCGTCCTTGGCGGGAGGAGTGTGCGGACAACCGGGGCCTGCGAGGCCGTAGTCACTACCCCTCACAAGCCATGACCTCCCTCG
>NZ_JAKSYD010000191.1 GCF_022829605.1 Methylobacterium sp. E-065
GACAGAAGTCCCGCCTGGGTGCGGCCGCCGCATTGGCGGCAGTGGGTGCCGCGCACGCCGCCGACCGGCCGGTGAAGAAGGCCGTGCCGAGCGGGTACGTCCGCGTCTGTAGTGCCTGCGGCGCGGGCTTCTTCTACATCCCCGGCACCGACACCTGCCTGCGCGTTTCGGGGCGTGCCCGGTTCGAGGGCGGATACCAGACCAGCTATACCCGCCAAGCCGGCGCGGCTGGTGACACGTCCGGCTACCATGGCCGGATGCGCATCAACCTCGATGCCCGCACCCAGACCGCCTACGGCACGCTCCGCGCCTTCACCCGCCTCGATGCCGGCGCACGCACCGGGGCCACATTCTCGGACATGCCCCGATGGTTTGAAATCGTCGCCACCCTCTTGCTGTTCGCCGCCGGCATGGCCGTGGTCAGCGCAGTTCTCAACACGAGCGTACCGATTTTTGGAGACTGGCTTTCCAGCAAGATCGG
>NZ_JAKSYD010000194.1 GCF_022829605.1 Methylobacterium sp. E-065
GGGCTCGGATTCGCGCGACATCGTTCGAAACCTATGTGTTCGATAAACCGGTCGACCACATACACTCACGGCATAGCTCGGCCAGTGCGACCAACCGCGCGGATTCTCATTTGAGCTGATCGGTCGAGGTCGCCCGCTGCCCTTCGGCAGCCCTTCGACGGTTCAGCATCCACAATTTGCCTCTGTGGATCTCCCTTATCCGTGGGGTGCATCGTTTTGCACCCTATGCTGCCCAGCAGCGCGGGGGCCGCGGATCGCCCTCCCCGCCGGAGCCATTGCAGCCACTCCCGGCTGATGATGCGGACCACGTTCGGATCCGACTTCCGCCCTTGGTGGCGCCGCTCTTGGATGGT
>NZ_JAKSYD010000202.1 GCF_022829605.1 Methylobacterium sp. E-065
TGCCGCCGCAGATCGTCGGCCGTGAAGTCCTCACGCAGCCGCACCGCAGATGACATGGCAAACCCTCCGGTTCACCTCATCGAATCAGATCCAGAGCCGCAACGATACCCCGTGAGTCAGCCTCACCGTCGATTGGTATTACGCGTCCTCCTCTAAACCCTCGCCATGAGCGGCGAAGGCCATGTTCTGCCCTAAGCAAAGCTAGAGCGGCATCCGAACATGTTGGATCATATGCGTCGTGGACTGCGGCGGCGAGATAGCGACGGCATTCGGCTGGCGTGAAGCGTCTGAAGGCTCGTTGGATGGTGTCCCAGAGGTCGCTGATCGTGCGAGCGGCCTCGGCACGAAGAATGGCCTTGAGCTTGGCGAAGGCGACCTCATCCTGAGCCTGTCGAAGGATCGATCGGGTTGAAGTCGAGGGAGTAGGCCGGCAGGTACAGCAGTCTCGCTCCCGCCGCCTCGATGCGCTCGCGGATACCGCTGACCTTGTGGGCTGGCAGATTGTCGAGCACGACCGTGTCGCCGGGCCTGAGGGCTGGGACGAGGGTTTGTTCGACGTAGTCGCGAAAGCGAGCGCCCATCATCGGTCCATCGAAGAGGGCGGTGGCCGTCAGGCCGCTGGTCCGTAAGCCAGCGGTGACGGCGATGGTCTTCCAGTGGCCAAACGGCGCCGCGACCCGACAGCGTTCGCGACGCGGCGCCCGCCCCAACGGCGTGCCACCTTGGTGTTGGTGGCGGTCTCGTCGAGGAACACGAGGCTGTCCGGATTGCGATCGAGCGGCGCCCGAACCAGGACAGGCGCACGGCCTTCACGTCCTTCCCGTTCCTGCTCGGCGGCGTGGCCAGTGTTTTTTTGCGCGTGATGCCGTGGCACTTTAAGAAGCGGGACAGGCTGCTGACCCCGACCCGCAGGCCTCGTTCGGCCAGACGGTCGCGCGGCTCATGCAGGAACAACTCGGGCTGCGCTTCGTAGGTCCGTCGGATCAGGTCAGCCTGCGCCTCGATGGCATATGAGCCTTGATCGCCACCCATCGGCTTGGCTTGCGTCCGACCCTCCTGCACGAAGGCCCCGTGCCAGCGCACGGCGCTGGCCGGGCTGACCTCTTGAAGCGCCGTGCCGCTTCCCGGCGCAACGCGCCCGCCTCGATCGCGGCCAGGACACGCTCGCGCAGATCAACGGACAGGGCAGACGCCATCGGCTCTCCTCCTCGGAAGGCCTAACAGCGAATTACAACCCCGTCCCAGTGAGAACCCCGGACGATTCAAGCCGGTCGGTGCCTGCTCTAGCATCGCAAGTTTCCCCGGGAGGTCGCCATGCCACAGTCTCCGCGCCGGACCGAACCGCAGGTCGGATATAACAACTTCGTGTAATAATTTGGTTTACATGCGGCCGTTTTTAGTATGAAAAATAGCAGCATATCGAGGCGAAGGACAATGTAATCTCGATGGCTCCTGGTCGAAAATCGCCGGTGAGCTGCTCTATTGAGATGGGAGCGGTCGCCATGGAGGCGCGCATTGAGACCGAAGGCAACTATCGCACCCTGGGCATCAGCAGATCGCTATAGAACCGCGTATTCCGGTGGCTGCCAAATTCGTCTTCGCCGTGGTGGATTAAACACGATGGGTGAACAGTCCGGCTCCATTTTGCTACCCGCCCTGCGTGCGTGGCCGGCTGGAGGGTAAGGAGCGGGGAGGCTGACCCTTTAAGCGGGTTAGTATAACAACGTGCCGGAGTCCGATGCGCAACCGTTTACCCTGCTCGTTATGCAATCTTAATAAATACGGTTGCAGCCTACACCAGCGCCGCGGCTCGATGATCAACCTCTAATGCGTCGAGTTTCTAACGCCGATGAAAATAGCAACTAACACTCCAGCGTCGTTTTCCGTTCATGCGGGATTGGAGTTTGTGGATTTGGGAGATGATGTTGAAGATACTTCTATAATAATATTGATGCTGGAAAAGAATTGGGGAGGCGGTTCTATCGGGAGTATCAAGGCGCTTACGTATTGGATTTCGGGCTACCCCAAACAGACGCCTTGTTACATTATTGGGTGCGAGTCGCGAATTCCCGATGCCAACCTACAGAACTATCCGATGCCGGAGCGAGATGATGCCATTCGGGCTCTTTGCGATGAGGTATTAAAACGATCAAGGTCGATTGGTGTCCGCGGTGAGATCACATATTTGCACCTTACAAAGCTGCTTGGCTACAGCGGTGATAGCGTCGATATTATATTCGAGGCAAGTAAGGACAATAATACTGAATCTTTTAGATCCTTTTTGTCTAAAAACAATTGTCCTCTTCAGCAGCTTGAGCAAGACATATTAAATTTTCAGGTCGCCCCGAGCGCTCTTTATGAGCGCCTGCCGCCATATGACAAGGATATAGTTATTGGTTTCCCTTATATAACGACTTCCGATCAGAACGTAAGGCTGAATGCCGACATAATAATTGATGGGCGCGCACAAACGCTTTGGTGTGAAACGAACAGCATATACCGTCAGTTCTTGCTTCATGAAAGGGCCGATGCATTTCTCAGCGTGCTATTGCCATTTGCTATGCGCAGCCGAAAAAACGTTATCTGCAAAGCGCCGATAAGCGAGCAATTTCTGCACAACTTGAATGAGATACTGATACCGCAGCTCTGTACGCACGACAGCCGCCTACATCAAACACAGATTAGCGCGAATAGTGACCCGGCCATATTATTTTGCGGGAATGCCGTCGCAACAGGAATGTCATGCGGCGTCGATAGTTTTTATACGGTTTGCTTGTATAAAGATTCTGAATATAAGTCTCTGAAATTGACACATTTATATACGGGGAATTATCTATACGGAAATGCCGGCCCGATATACGAAAGAGCCCAATCTGCGGCTCAAGATTTGGGTCTCTCACTTATTTGCACTGGCACAAATATCAATGAGGCTCTAGATTTGCCTCACCTGTACACTCATTTCTTCAAGACTCTATTTGGTGTTCTGGCGCTTAGAAAGCTTTTCCGCATATATTTTTACTCAACGGCGCGTGACTTTGGTCAGTTTAGCCTGAATCAAAATAGCACTAATGACACAGCTAAGATAGAATTGCTCCTTTTACAATCATTTAGTTGCTCCGACTTCCAGGTTATCACGGGTGGGGTCAAGAGCGAGCGTATTGAAAAAACACGTGCTGTCTGTGAGCTTGAGGTCGCGCAGAAATTTCTCAACGTTTGTCTTTATCCGGCAAGAGAGACGAATTGTGGTAAATGCGCGAAATGTAAAAGAACTCTGGTTACGATCGACATGATGGGAAAATTAGATAATTTCAAGGCCGTCTTTGATATTGAACAATATCTTAACAACAGGTTGGAAAATTTTGTCTATCTGACACAACAAAAGGACGATGTTATGTTGTCTGAGGTTTACAAGCATTTTTGTAGGACCGAGCCTGAGATAATGAGGGAAGCACAAGAAATCACCTCAATCGAATCTGATTGAAAGTGCAGAAGATATTCGCGTTATTGTATCAATATGTGCTTGATGGTGATTGCACCGTTTGCGCGAATCTTCACTAGTGCATCATTCGAGCGCTTTACCAAAATCCGACAACCGGCCGGGATATTGGTCGTGGTTGGAGCTGCAGCGGAGCTGAGCATTTGTCCGCGGAGCGTACCCTGTACGTCGAGCTTGGCTCTTGGGCCGGCAGATTCAGCCGCAACGTTCCCGGCGGGGTATCAGAGTTGGATCGCAATGCGAGCTGTCGACACCGCGCAACGGGGACTGGCGCAAAGGGTGAGGGGCAGATCCTCCCCACCCCTGCGGGCATGTCCGGCAGGAGTGGGGAGCGGGAGGGGAGGGGAGGAGCGTATATTTTTTATGCTTGGTCAGAAGCGGGTTCCAAACGCGATGGGGAAAATCACGTGACCAAGGTCTGTTCCGTCACCATGGATTGGAACGAAAATCTTTTCCTTCCGATATGGGCTGATTACTATAGCCGCTAGTCGGGCAAAGATAACGTCGTCATCATCGATAACGAAAGCAGTGACTTAACCACAGATCTCATATCGCAGTCAGAAACGTTATATATCAAAGAAATGTTTTTGATGACGTCGATAGATCCGCATTTGTTTCAAACATGGTCAGTGATTTGCTTAAGGAATACGATGTCGTTATGTCTTCTGACGCGGACGAGATATTATGCGTCGATCCAAAAATAGCGCCGTCGCTAATCGACTTCGTCGATGCGGCTCGTCAAAATACCTACACAGCAATCGGACTAAATATCCATCGTGTAATGGACATCGAAGCTCCGTTTCAAATTGGCTCCCCCATTCTTCGGCAACTGCGACACGTTAGATTTGTTTCCCCGACGTGCAAAACTCAAGCAACGCGCAAAACAATCAGGTGGATGCCGGGTTTTCACTGCTCGACGCAGGCCCCATATTTTTCCGCTTTGTAAAATTTCGCCTTAATCAATCGATTTAGATAATATATTGTGCCGCCTACATGAAACGAGATAGATGGCCTGGGCAAGGCCGTAAAATGGATCACATCGGTGGTGCTCAGACTACCTTGCCATTGAGCGTTTTATTTCATCAAGCCGCCGGCCGGTTCATGATGAAGAGGATTTCTCGTTTTCAGATTTTATAGATCAAATGAAAAATCGCGTTTCCAGCCCCGACGGCAGCGGATTTTCTTGCTTTGATAAGAATTTTTGGTCTGATTTTCTTGTCAGAGCGCCAGACAGGGTTACAACACTGTTCTAGCTACTGGAGCGTTGCACACTTGATGGTGCCGGCGTCATTGGCACAGACCTTCACAGATGTGTCGTCGGTGCGCTTGACCACGGTCCAGTAGCTTGCCGGGATGTCGGTCACCGTAGGGGCCGCCGCCAGGGACAACATCTTGCCGCGCAGCGTGCCGTTCACATCGAGCAGCGCGCCCGGTCCAGTCGTGCCGACGCCCACGAGGCCATTGTTGGCAACGTGGATACGCGTCGCGGCTGATGTGCCATCATAGAGCTGCCAGCCGGCGGCCGCCTGAGCATAGAGCATATAGAAAGCATGGGCGCCGTTTTCAGTACCAAACAGGCCAAAGCCTGGGTTTGTACTTATTGATCCAGGGGTGATGGAGAAGTTGCCCGCGCCGTCTGTTTTGTAGCTGTTGCTCGCTGCGTCAATGTTGCGGAAATTGCCGCCCTGGACGTCGAGGCGAGCGCCAGGGCCAAGTGTACCTATGCCCATGTTTCCGCTTGGATCCCACACTGTGCGGTAACTGCCAGCAGTTGCGTCGTAGACACCTAATGATCCGACGGTCGGCCCTTGGATCGAGCCAGCAATGCCGAGGTTCCATGCGCGGGAGACACCAGGGCCGTTCAACTGAAAAGATGGCCCGACCGTCGTCCCATTGTGCTGGATGCGCAGGCGCCCACCTGAGGCTGGCACCGCCTCAACAAGGGTGTTTGTCGTGCCGGCATCGTTCGTTTGCGTCGTGACGTTCGCGTAGCTGTTGCCGGTGAGAATGTTGTTGCTCGTTTGGGAAGAGAGCGCATTGCCCGTGGTTAAGTAAGAATAGAAGTTGCCGGACACGGCCGATCCGGTTGCGCCGTCGATCAGGTCCACGCCGACCCCAGGGTTGGCGCTGCTGATCCCCTCAAAGCCGTTGCCCTGAATGATCGAGCCGATAGCGGCAGAGCGCACACCTATGCAGCTGGGCTGAGACAGGAGGAAATAGTTGCCCTTGATGACGACGTTGCGCGCGTCCGTTGAGAGAACGGCCACGTTGGCGATCTTGGCGGAAGCCCCCGGCGTCCCGGAGACGAGCACGCCGTCAAGCCCCGTGAGCCCGGCTGGCACGTAGACGCCATAATTGACGGCGTTCCAGTTCGTGCCATTGATGAAGGTGCCCTGCGTCGCGTCGCCCAGGCTGATCGCCTTGTCGAAACCGTTTAGGTTCCCATCATTGAAGTTGAACGAGACGACATAGCCCGCGAAGTTCGCAAGCGTGCTGTCGCCTTTGATCGAGATGCCCTGCGCAATGGTGGTAGAGTTGGTGCCGGCGCCGTAGCCATCGACCTGATTGAAGTCGATGTTGCTGACCATCGAGGCCTGCATCATCGTCCCCCAGTGATTGACGACCTGACGGCCATCCGCACCCCGGAAGATGACACGATTGAAACTGCTCCGGCTTGTCCCTGTTGGGCCGACTGGATTTGCATTGACGAGCCGAACACCGACGCTCGTGGTCGTATCAGTGTCGACGGTGTAAGCCAGATCAGAAAGGTGAAACGAAGAGAATCGATCGCCATAATTGACGGTCAGCGCCGTGCCGGTCTGCCCCTTAAAGGTCAACTTGACGCAATCGCGCACCTCGCCCGCGATAACGAAGCTCTTGCTGCCTGCAACGTTGGCGATGAGATTGCCGGCGAGTATATAGTTCCCGCACGGAATGCGCATCTGCGCATTGCCGTTGGTCAGGAAAGCGCCGAGACTGGCGACGGTGTTGATCGCAGCCTGAAATGCGGCTGTGTCGTCGGTCGTCGAGTCTCCCTTGGCGCCGAAATCCTTGACACTGAGAAGCTGCGAGGCGCGATCCTTCAGCAGGCGCCCCACAGTGCCGTTGGTGGCGGTGGCAGCGATACCCGCGGACCCGTCCCCTGCAAGCGTCGATCCCGACACGGGGCCGGACGAGTTGATGCCACCGACCTGAAGGATACCCGCTGGGTCGGGCAGGGCGCGCGTCTTCAGGGCTCCAGACGGGTCGCAGTACGGCAGCGTGCCGTCAGCGCGATTGATCAGGAGGCCCCCAAGCGTAGCCGAGCATAGGGCCGGGGGGGGGCGCCCGGAAACGGTCGTGGATTGCAGCGCGTCGAGCGCACGCGCGGGCGCGACGAACGCGGGAGTCGCAGCCAGGGCGAACAAAAGACGGTTCATCACGCGGCCTCAGAACTGCGTGGGGACGAACATATCAATAAGCGTGCCGCCATCGTTGGCCCAGAGCTTCAGGCGTCAGGCAGGGGCGTGCTTGTGGGGGGCGCATTATGCAGATCCGAGCTTGAAAAAGAATCTATCCACGTCGGCAGGGCAGTCGTTTTAAAGCGTTTAACAAAACCAGCGCTCGATGAAGCGCCAAGCGATGAGGGCTGCGGCCAGGGTGGAGAAGGCGAGATGAATGTCGGCCCGTCACTCGTAGTGGATAGCGAGGCGGCGAAACTGGGCGAACCAAGCCAGCGTCCCCTCATTCTGAGCATGACGAAGGATCGACGCCCATCTGTGCCGTCCGAGCCGCTGGCTCCTCTCGATTCCGCGCCTGGCGATGCGGTGCGGATGCGGTGACTGGTGAGGGCCTGACGACAGCGGCGATGATCGTAGGCTCTGTCGGCGTGCCACTTCGAGGGACGCTTGCGCGGTCGTCCCCAGCACTGGCGGATGATGGGCGGGACGGCATCCACGACCGCCTCCAGCATCCGGCTGTCATGCACGTTGGCGTCCGTCAGCGTCAGCGCGAGGGGGATGGCCTTCGCATCGGTGAGGACGTGACGCTTCGTGCCGGGCTTGCCTCGATCGGTCGGGTTCGGGCCCGTCGCCGGGCCCCTTTATGGATGGCCCACCTCAAGGCCGCCCGCACACGGAATGACCGCTAGATACACATTATCAAGGGCGCCGCCATAGAGTTCAGCGCGCGGGGAGGGCCTGAGGTGTCGGTCGATCAGCTATCCGGCCTTCCGCAACTTTCCGCTACGTGGACGCCGCACCTGAGGAGGTCCTGGGAGTGGCATTTACAGACGATTCGCCGCCCCAGACCGAGCCTTGGCCTCCGCGCATGCGCCCCATCTCCGCCGTCGCCTACCACACGCTGATAACCACGGCCGCCCTTGTGATCACCATGAACAGCGCCCGAGCCGAGGAAGCCGCACACAGCCCGCGCACAGAGAGCGCGGCCTCCGTGCTGATCTTGGGCCTGAGCGGCGCGGCATGGGATCGCTTCCTAATTAGTGCGACGATCGCCGCGATCCTAATGGCGCTACTCGTCGGTGTCTTGATCAGCCCCCATTGAAGTGGTCCGCCCTTTGGTATGGCTTTAGAGCCAGGAGGACGGACAAGATGGCAAAACACCCGAAGCCTGAGGAGATCGTTGCCAAGCTACGGCAGGCGGATGTGCTGATCTCACAGGGCCAGAGCGTGGCCGATGCAATCCGCGCGCTCGGCGTGAGTTCGGTGACGTACTACCGGTGGCGGCGTGAGTTTGGCGGCCTGAAGTCGGATCAGGTTCGCCGGATGAAGGATCTGGAGACCGAGAATACCCGTCTCCGGAAGGCAATCGCCGATCTCACCCTCGACAAGCTGATCCTACAGGAGGCGTCCCGGGGAAGACGTCTCGAGCCCCGCGCGCCGACGCGCCTGTGTCGAACACATCATGCTGACGATGAACGTCTCCGAGCGTTGTGCCTGTCGGGCACTCGGTCAGCATCGCTCGACACAGCGCAAGGTGCCGCGGGGCCGCGACGACGAAGAGGCGCTGACGGCCGATCTCGTGGCGTTAGCCGAGACGTACGGGCGCTATGGCTACCGCAAGATCAGCGCGTTGCTGAAGGCGGCCGGATGGTTCGTCAACGACAAGCGCGTCGAGCGGATCTGGCGGCGTGAGGGCCTGAAGGTCCCAGCCAAGCAGCCCAAGCGAGGGCGGATCTGGGACAACGACGGCTCCTGCATTCGTCTTCGCCCGGAACACCGCAATCACGTCTGGTCGTATGACTTCGTCGAGGCGCGCACGCATGACGGGCGCAAGTTCCGGATGATTAACGTCGTCGACGAGTTCACGCACGAATGCCTGGCGATCCGTGTCGCTCGCAAACTCAAAGCGATCGACGTCATCGATGTGCTCTCGGACCTGTTCATCCTGCGGGGCGTACCGGGCCATATTCGATCGGATAACGGGCCGGAGTTCGTTGCGAAGGCCGTCCAGGGCTGGATTACCGGCGTCGGAGCAAAGACGGCCTACATTACGCCTGGCTCACCATGGGAGAATGGCTACGTCGAGAGCTTCAACGCACGGCTTCGCGACGAACTCCTCAACGGCGAGATCTTCTACACACTCAGGGAAGCACAGGTCGTCATCGAAAGCTGGCGACGTCACTACAACACCGTGCGCCCGCATGCCTCTCTGGGATACCGGCCGCCGGCACCGGAGGTCTTCATGCCAGCCTTCTCCGCTTGGCCAGCTGCGCTCGCCCGACCAGCTCCGCCGGCCAAGCTACCCGTGGCAGAGCGGCCAACCGTGCACTAACTTTACTCTTGGACCACCTTGTGGGGGCCGACCAAGAGGCCTTGTCGGCGTGCAACCGGTAAGGGCGTTTTCGCGGTCGTCCTCGGCGCTGGCGGATCGGCGGCACAGCATCCATCACCGCCTCAAGCACCTGGCTGTCGTGGTGTTGGCCCCCGTTAGTTACAGCGCGAGAATTACCCTTGGCATCGGTGAGGACGTGGCGCTTCGTGCCCAACTCGCCCCGGTCAGTCGGGTTGGGGTCCCCCGACAGCGCCCCCTTCTTTGCGGCGATGGAGGCGCTGTCGAGGGAGGCGCGGCTGAAGTCGGTGCCGTTCTGGCATCCAAACCGGTCGACCAGCGTCTTTGATCGCAGGCGAAATCTGGACACGCACCTGCGTCGACGCGCCGATCTAAAAAAACGCCATTAAGCAAGTGCGTCGGTGCTGCCGAGCATCGCCTAGACTTGGGCGGAAAGCTGCACGACCAGCACCACCAATTCCGACTGCCGGTTCCTGCGTGTCTCCGCGGAGTTCGCGGCTGACTGCGTGCGAATCGTCGCCAAGCTCAAATTGCGCGCTGTCGGTGCCTCGCCTACAGTGGCAACGCTAGCTAGAAGCGCAACCGGCCGGGCCTCCGTGGCGGCCAGACCGGAGGCCTGCTCGATCGCAGCCGCAGGGGTCTGCGAGCCGGCAGCGCTCGCTGTGTGGAGCCCAGCCGTAGCGCCGCGCCATGTTGATGGCTGCGGCCGACCGAGTCCGGAGAAGGCGTCCGCTTGCACAAGGCCATGGAAATTGCCCAGTCGAATCTCGGTATGCGCGCCGAAGCGGCCTGGCGAGTGGAAGCAGGCCGCAAATGGTGCTTCAAGGCCGCCGAGGGTATGGTCGACGCGCACCGCCGGTCAGGCCTCAGCGCAAAGAGCGATACCTCGATAGCGATGCACGACCTTCAATTCCCGTGCGCACCGCCGAGTGTACGGCGCCGCCTGCTGCTCTCCGCAGCGGCAAGGGGCAGGCTTGGCGCTCCCGGGTATCGCCGATTAAGTCGCGCTGATCGTCGAGATTCGAACGATCTCGTTCTCACCGATCTGGTGCTCTGCGACCACCACTGGCGCGTAGAGGAAGCCGGGCGTAACGGTGATCGTCCATCCAGGCGTTAGCCGCTCCTTGGCCAGGGCCAGGGCCTGCTCAGCCGTCTGGGTTCGGGCGGCGTAGAGCCAGACCTCCGAACGGCCATCGTCCGTTCTGCGATCGGTGATGACGACGACTTGGAAAGCGGTGTTCATTTCGCCAACATGGGATCAGTGCGCGTCACGGCAATACGCATCGGAATAAACGATCCGGTCTAAGCCCAGCTGGTTCAGGGGGTATCACTGTAGGATCGATCTCGTGGGTTGGGCCGCTGTCGCCTGAGCCCGGACCTGCGCGAGTGCCTGCTCGATGCAGCGCCCGGCGAGTTGTAGGCCGGCCTCGGCGACATCCAACGAGCAAGCGGGGGCCGGAGCCGAGCCAAGCCGGTCGCGTACAGCCTTCTCGAGCAGATCGATGTCGTCGCGGTGCCGTCCCGCCACCAGCTCAGCGCCCATCAATCGGATCAGGTTAGTGAGCGCAGCGAGCGCTACGTCTCTCGGATCAAGGGATAAGTCGGACACGACAACTCTCGGTTCCACAAGCTTTAGAACCATTCTGGCCTATCGTGGCGACCAGCACCTCTCACAGTCGCGTCACCTGACCGGCCGAGCCGCTGCTCTGTCCCTGTTTCCCGATGCTCGCGAGGGTACCCACGCGACTGCAACGCATCGCGACCTGCTCGTTGTCTGACTTCTTTTGGCCAGGCTCGTGCAGAAGGCTCACGTCGGTCAAGGTGACTCGGCCCGATGCGCAGTGGCCCGCTGCGCCCCGGTCACGCAATTGCGGAACTCAGAGGGCTGTATCGGCACCTTGCGATCAAGGCATAGCGTAACGGCATCGGCGAGGCTGCGTTTGGGTTCTGCCACAGTTCTTGTCACAGGGTTCGCAGCGGGGCCGACCGCGTCATCTGTGGCCAGCGTCGGGCGGACGCTGCCGGTAGCGGTAGGGGCGCCTTCAGGTCCGAGGCAGCCGCCGAGCACCACGACGGCGATGGCCGTCAAGACGGCTTTGAGCTGCACGGCACCTCTCCACATTGTGCGTCAAACTACGCAGGAACCATGCCCCCGTCCACGATGGTTTGATCACCTCGCGCGCTCGCATCGCCGCACCTCTGTGGCCTTTCTGACCTAACCGGCTGACCCTCCGCACGATCTCCTCTCGTTCTCCCGGAGATCCGTCATGCTCCTGCAGCGCCTCGCGCTGGGCGCAGCTTGTGTCTGCACGCTCTCGCGTCTGCCCGTGCGCGAGAGAGGACCGTGCTTCCTGGTCAAGCTCCTGATGCGCGCACGCGAGGACCGACGTCGCCTACAGTCGCCGGAGCGTCGGTCACTTAGCCGGACGCCCACGGCCTGAGGGCATGACCCCGGCGCGCCGGACGCGGTCCTGCAAGCTGCGGCGGCGGCCCGATAGCCTACGGGGCGACTATGGTTGGAACTCGCCGGCCGCATGCTAGACCATTGAAGCCGTTCCCGCCGTCGTTGCGAAGGTCGGCGGTTTCTACGTTGAGTGGGGGGGCCAGTGAGGCCTCCACCATTGTCCGTCGATTTGTGCGAACGCGTCGTGGGGGCCGTAGCCGAGGGGGCTTCTTTGCATCGAGCAGCAGTCCTGGTCCGGTGCAAGCGTATCGAGTGCCGGCCGCTGGTCTGCGCGGTTCGCGCAGGGAGTCTACGTCGCGCCCGATCCAACGCACAGCCATGATCGTCTTTCGGCCATTGAGGTACAGGCCGAGCATATCCTCTCCACCTACGAAGCCCGGCCCGAGATCTTCCTGAGCGAGTTGAACAACGCCTTGGCTGCCCAGGGCGAGCGAACCACCACGAGCGGCCTGTCGCGGTTCTCCCCACGCGACAGGATCACCTGGGAGATGGGGCTTTCTACACGGCTGAGCAGGAGAGCGGGGACGTGAGCGCCGATCGCCAGGCCTCGTACGAAGCCAAGCCCGCCGCGACCCCGACCCGCTCGTCTTCCTCGACGAGACCGCGGCCGCCAACATGGCCCGCCGCGCCGGACGAGTGCTACGCGAGATGCGCTGCCGGCTCCTCGTGCCACAGGGGCACTACGAGACCACCACCGTCACTGTTGCGCTGCATACCACCGGCCTGTGCGCGCTCAGCCTCAGTGTGCGAGTCCGCGAAACCCTGGCGCGTTCCGTCGATCCGACAAAGTAGTGCTCGAGCGTCATCGCGACAATCGCAACCCGTGCCAATCAATGCGATCACAATTTAGCCTCAAATAAATGGCTCTAAAATGAGGGTATTTATTAAAAGACGGTAAACTTGTGACAATGTTCCGACTCATATTACTTGCCATCTCGGGTATATCTGCGCTTGGACTTTTGTTGTTTTGGACGATTTCGGGCAGGGCATACGATGTCGTTTTATTTGCCGCGCTGGCATTTCTGATCGCGAATGCCTTCTACATTTTTATCTCTCGCCCGACGGTTAGAACAAGTGATATCCTGGTACGAGCTTCCAGCGGCTTGGCGCTCGCTTCAATGGAGTTGCAATATCAGGCTGAAGCAGCTCAAGTTCGAGAAGCCGAAGCAGAAACGCTGCGGCTCGCAGAAGCTGAACGCAATCAGCAGAAGCTTCAAGTCGCCAAGGAGATGCTTCAGCATCTACGACTGAATGGTCCGGCTGATCCGAAAAAAGACGGCAATCGCCCTCAGATAACACATCAGGGCCGTTCGGAGAGTGTGGCGCTGCCGTCGCCCCGTCCGGGTCCAGACAGCGTTCCATCATCACATGTCCGTGATGCGGCGGAAAAGCCGATGCACCCAGCAACGCAGTTAAAGCCGGCGCAGCCCACTATCACCCTCAACTGAGGCGACCGCACGCGTCTCACACGGGCTCTATGCCTTCAAGGCTTCCCCCGATGCGGCGGGTAATGAGGCGCAGGACAGCGGCATTGGCTAAGCTTTCGTCTGGCCCGACTCCTCTCTCACGGTCTTCATCTGCGCGATGAGGATGTCGATGACTTCGGTCACCACCGCCGGCCAGGGCATGTTGTGCTCCTGAAGAAATTCCGCCGCTTTCACCACCGCCTCCAGCTCATTCGTGGACAGCGCTTGCCCCGCGCTGCGTGTCTGGAGCACACGCTCGGCGACCTTAACCGTCAGGCCCAGGATATCGCGCACGCCGAGTGGCCGAGCGTCGTGAACGCCCATATCAGATAGCCCTTCGCCTGCAGCGGCTGTGTTTGGAACGTCGGTTCGCACTCTCACAATCCTCGCGGGACAGCACGTAGATTTGGTTGAATCCGCTGAATTGCCGCGGTGATCTCGTCGTGTAGCAGGCTGTCCTCCAACCCAGGATCGTTGACGTCAAGGCCTTCCACGCGTGCGGTCCCCGATAGGGACCCCATTTTCTTCGCGACCCATTCGTCGAGATCGCGATCTTACCGAGCATCATCACTGCTGATGTCTGCGGCGATCCGATCTTACATAAAGCTCGATGCCTGTTCGGCCATGACGGTTCTCCCCTTCAGGGCCATGCAACCGCTTGAGGAACCGCCCCCCGAGCCCGTCGTAAAGGCCACGCCAATATCGCCCCGCCATGTCCACCCTTCCGCCCGCCGTCGCCGCCTAGCGAGACCGGATCGAGCGCCTGTCCGAGCACGCCTCACGGTGCCGGCATCTCAATCCGGTGAAACGAGCGGTCCTACAAACGGGGGGTGAATTAGCGATGCGGCGTTTAATAGACGTCCGATCCCTCGGGAGCGTCGGGCCGGTCTACGTTTGGCTGATCGTCCGGCACATCTTGCCGAGGTGGCTTCGACCCACGATCTGGTTTGTTCGCCCGTGGCTCGAAGGTGGGAGCCGGACTCAGGTGCCTCGCGGCAACGACTGAGACGTCCCTCGGCCGTGGTGGCGGCAGCGGCGGGTGAAGGATCGGCTCGGAAGCCTTTGTCGCCTCTGGCGGTAGAGCGACTGGCCTGGACGGTATGACCGCATTGGTGGTCTGCGGGGGTTGTGGCGCGAGGAGCGCCCTATCGTCCGTACGGATGGACGGAGCCTGCACTATGGCTTGCTGCTGAGGTGCCGGCTTGGCGGGGCCGAGATTTGATACTGCTGGGGGCGATCCTGGCGTCTTCGGCGCCGGTTCACAGATTTCGCCGCACTGGGCGACCTTCGCGATGGTCGTCTGGCCGTCGATCGTCGCTCGAACGACGCAACCGACCGGGTGGTAGACCAACTCGAACTGAAACCTGCCCGCATCGTCCGACGATGTCGTGAACCGACCGTCGAGGGATACGCTCGTGTGAGGTCGGTCAGTGGTCCCGAGGACGTACAGGCGGCCGGTTGCGATAGCCGCGATGGTGATGGCGGATGCCGCGTGCGCGGAGCCGCTGAGCGCCAGCGCGATGAGTCCACCGGCCGTGAGAACAGAGCGTCTATCGACCAATCGAGGGATCTCTTTTTGTGTCACTCGCCACGTGGCGAGCAGCCACTTGGCGAGTGACAGTGATGTTCATTTTACGCGGACAGGTCGCGGTTGGCTAGGAACGCTCGGGTGATGTGCTCGTCGAGCCAGGTGACGGCCTGCTCGTGCGTTTGCAGGGCCCGGACGCCGCCAGGCGTCTGCCGGCTCTGCCTGCGGTGATATGAGCTCAGATCGGACAACGTCTACAGGCAGATCTTCTGCTCGTCGGTCATGGCGCCCTCACGCTTGCATTTCCCGGGCCGCGCAGGCGCTTGATCCACCGCGGGGTTTCCGATATCGCCCGCCCCGCTCCACCGCGATCTCGGGCGCCCTCGCCATCGTCGGTTGGAGCGCGTTGCCGCCTCAGATCTGTCCCCGCTCCGTTCGTGGGCAGCGGAGCGCCCGAATGGGGCGCCGGGGCGATGTGCCGCCTGGCGGGGTGTCAGTCGATTGCGCCTCACGCAAGCGCTCGGGACGCTGCGGCGTGGCCAACCTACTGGAGCGGTTCGGGTCCGACATCGCGACGCTTGCCATCCTGCGCCACCTCGCGGCCTCATGTCTTCGGTCTGAGCGCCGCAGAAGCGCGATCAGCTGTCGTTCTCGCTGTCGGCTCGACGGTCGCTGAGGCGTCCCTGGCGCCTCGGGTGAGTGTTGACACAGTCCGCACCCAGCTGGCCGCGATCTTTGCTGAGACCCACACGAACCGGCAGGCGGGGCTGGTGATGCGCATCTCGCGCCAGGCCCAGCTCGTCATGCTGGGCGAGTTCCGGCCCGCGGTTCAGCCCGGGGAGGTTTGAGCACCAAAGCTGTGTTCGTCTGCCCTATGGATCGGGTATTGACGTTCTGGCGGGCTCATAAGGATCAACTCCGCTTCGGCCTGGGCGTAGGTCTATGTCCATTGGGTGGTAAGGGACGAGACCGTGTTCGGCTGCCGTGCCGGTTACCCAACCGCAGGCGGGTCGATATCCTGGCGCGAGCCCGCTCACGCATCGTCGGGCGGCCAGCACGCGGAGGAACCGGATATAGTTCTGGGGTGCGGCCGGTTGGACAACTGTGCTCGCAACCCGGCCCTACTCGGGATCGAGGCCGGACGCGCACAGGATGATTGTTGGATACACATTATCAAGGGCGCCGCGATAGCATCCCGCGGGCGGTTGCGGCGTCGGTCGATCGACGATTCGACCTTCAACGACCCGCTGTTCCGTGGATGCCGCACGTGGAGCGGCGCTGGGAGTGCCGTTCACGGATGATCCGCCGCCCCAGACCAAGCCCAGGCATCCGCGCATGCGACCCCTTCCCGCCTTCGTCTACCGCACGCTGATAAGCGCCGCCGTCTTTGGGAGCACAATGAGCACCGCCCGAGTCGAGGAAGCTGGCCCCAGTTCTGGCGCGGGGAATGCGGCCTCAGTGCTGATCTTGGGTCTAAGCGGCGCAGGGTGGGAACGCATCCTGATCGGCGCGACGATCGCCGGGGTCCTGATGGCGCTCCTCGTCGGCGTCTCCGCGGCTGGGTCGATCCTCGCGCGCAAGCGCGAGGCCGAGGCCGCCGCGCAGTCCCTCGACCGGTACAAGGCTTCCGTCGCTCAAGACATCGCGGCGGCCCGAACCGAAGGCGTCGGGTTGGGCCAATCGTTCGAGAGCACGCTCGGGCGGGCCGCCTGCGATCAGACGAAGGGCAAAGCCGCGCCTCTGCCTCGCTTCGTCGAGGAAGGTGTTCCGCTCTCGCCCGCGATGACGGACAAACTCGCCGGCCGGATGGATGTAGGAGCCGCTGCGCGTGAATCGGACCTGACGACCGAGAAGGCCGCGGCGCTGATCGATGCGCTGCGGGGCGGGCCGGGCAACATTTCGATCGACTACGACGGCGCGGACGCGAAGGCCCAGCCCCTGAGCGCCAAGTTACAGGACATCTTCCGGAAGGCCGGGTGGAACGTCTCATCCGGCATCACCCTCGGCCTATCCAGCCCTCCGGCCTCGGGCCTCTTGATCCGCGTGAACAAGGATGGGGCGACCGCGTTGCAGGCGCGGGTCGTTCAGGCCTTGAAGGCCGCCGACATCCCCTTCGACATCCGGCCCGACCGGGAGCCACGGCCGTCGATCGACGGCCGCGTCCACGCTCCGATCGGGATGGGGGTCGACGATGTCGAAGTGGTTGTGACGGGCTCGAAGTCCTGAAGACCCCACCGTGATCATCCTCGGCGACCGGGTGGCTCGGCGCCGCGGAGGTCATCGGGGAAGCCGTACCGCCCCCGTTCGCAGATCACCGGTGCCGATCAGGGTGTCGACGAGGCGGGGCGACTAGCGTATCGACGACATCCATCATCGCGGCACGCTCGGCCAGACCGCACGGGGCTACCCGTCTCCCTTACCCAAACAATACACCTCTTCGTGACTGAACGGGCGCGGCCTGGACTGATGACAAAGGCTC
Source organism: Methylobacterium sp. E-065 (assembly GCF_022829605.1). Classification (GTDB taxonomy): domain Bacteria; phylum Pseudomonadota; class Alphaproteobacteria; order Rhizobiales; family Beijerinckiaceae; genus Methylobacterium. The sequence goes on from NZ_JAKSYD010000202.1 coordinate 17,224, forward strand.
AGCCGTTTGAATGATGCGCGTTGTTGAGTCTGGCCTTAACCTAATTCGTGCTGACTCGACGGGCACACGGTCGACACAGGTCGCCTGCTTGAACTTATGATTGCAGCCATGCCAGACGAGGTCACCTTCGAGAACGTCCGGGCCGCATCACAGGATGGGGCGGAGGACGCGTGGCTGGTTTACTCCGATCGCACGCTCATGGCTCTGTTGGTACCTGCGGAGACGGGGTGGTTTCTGCAGTTCAGCCTTGGCCGGTCCGATCAAGAAGGGTTGATCTTTCCGACCTTGGCCGCGGCTGAGATCTGGGCGCGAGCCCGCGTCGACGTGGTGATCTGATCCGCCTTTCCCGGCAGGGCCGCCGTTCCGGGCAAAATCCTTCACACGAGCGCGGACAGGCGTGAGATCAGCATCACCAGTTCCGCCTGCCGGTTCGTGCGCGTCTTAGCAAAAATCGACGCCAGCTGCGTGCGGATCGTCGCCACGCTCACGCTGTGCGCTGTAGCCGCCTCGCTGACGGTGGCACCGCCAGCCAAGAGCGCGGCCAACCGGGCCTCCGCGGCGGTCAGGCCGAAGACCTTCTCGATCGCGGCCGTGTGGGGGCTTGGCGTCTGCTCGAGGTCGATCAGAAGCAGCACGGTGTGCGGCATCTCTTCTCCGATGACCGGCACGAGGGTCGCGCTCATGATGAGCGGACGTTTGCCCTCGCGCATGGTCAGAATCCAGTTTTCGCCGTCGAGTTGGACGCGAGTTTTCGAGCGCGCGAGAAGGCGCTTGACCGCATCGCGGCCGCTCCCATCGATCAAGTTGAGTTCGTCCTGCGTGAGGCCGATCACATCGTGGAGAATCCGGTGCGCTTCGGCGTTCGCAGCCAGCACGTGACCTTCCGTCGACAGGATCAATCCGCCGCAGCCTAAGCGACCAAACACCTGCAGCAGCGGCGTGCCGACCAGCATGGAGGGCCGGCTGCTCATGCGCCGGTATCAGCGTACCGGTAAGCCGAACTGGCGAATTTATGTGAAAACGATCCCATAGCAACGATTTAAGAGAATTCTACTGGCCGGTAAATCGGGTAATAGTACCGGAAGCAGAATTTTTTTTCTTACTCGGGATATTCGATGTTGCCTCTATCGAATTCGTAATCGTCCGATAAAAATCCTTCGACCGAGGAAATATCCTATAAATATGGAAAAGTAAATTCATCAAAATCGAAGCTATTGTTACCTCTCATATTATCGGATACAGTTCGATTAATATCCGATGCGCATGAAATTATGTGGAGTTTCGCAATTATAGCTCAGGTATTATCTTATCGATTGACTTTTCGTCCTAATAAACCAAACGCTTTATGGCGTTGCTCAAAGTGTCGGTGTCACGGTCATCGAGAAAATGCCGCGCCTGCGGATCTCCGGTACGCTGTGCGCCATCGCCGGGTGAGTGGCCGCGGCGTTATTAATGGGGCCATGGCGACGGCTAAGCTATCAGCGACAGGCTGAATGGCCTGCGCCGCGCGATCCGTCGCACCGCGCTATCGAATCGGTCATCCTCGCCCGACGTCACGACGATTTCGAGGGCGAAAACGTTACCGGATCTCTGGACTTGCGCGCTCGGTTGGGTCTGATTCGATCCCGTCGGTGCGAATCGCGCCGCGGATCTTGATACCCCGTAGCGGGAGAACGGAGAGCGCGATGCCTTTTACCATCGTGGCCGAGCGGCGCGGCGTCAGCACCTACAATCGCCGACAGGCCGCGCGGGAAGCCCTGTTCCTTGCGTCGTCGCGAGTTCAAGAAGGTGCGGAGAAAGTCCAGGTCTACGATGAGCTCGGACAGTTCGTCGGCGCGCCCAGCCTGGCCGCCGCAGCCCGCGAGGAGGTCGGCGCGGTGCGCGCGGTCCAGAAGGCCGTCGACGATGCCATCGCGGATCTCCTCACGTTGAGCCCGCAGCCCTATACCGAGAGCACGGGCTTGACGATCACCGTGACGTCCGACGACGCCTCCCGGCCGGCAGAAGAGAAGTCGCCTGAACCCGAGGCCGTGCCCGTGAGGTCCGGCCGGGTGAGGGTCTTCCGAGCGGCCGGCAAGCGCGATTGAGGTCCACCAGCCGTGTGGATCCCGGGCCAGGATGGAAAAGAAGCGAGAGGGCGTCGGGTGCTGTCCTCCTTCGACGGCCCCGAACTCTGAGGTCCCGTCCGATCCCGTCAGACGGGGCGGATCCACCGGCATCCTGCGCGTGCGTCAAGGCTAGCTCGGTTCTCATGAGCACTAGGCCGAAGCTCGCGGATACGGCAGCCTGCCTCGCAACAGGGGCTTAAGGCCTTCAGGCTCCTGCGTTGGACCGGTGGTTGAGAGACGAACAGTGATGACCGACGACTCCGCCGCTGAAGATGATCCGATCCATCTGGACTGGCGGACTCTCCGCTCGGTCGAACCGGTGGAGCGCGTCGCGCGAGCGCTCTGTAAATTCGACGGGCGCGAGCCGGATTCCATGGCCTCGTCGAACCGGACCGAGCCGTACATCACCGAGGATGGGATCACTGTGCTCAGGAGCCTGGAGGAGCCGGCTTGGAAGAAGTATGTACGGGAGGCCTCACGCCTCGTCGCGGCGTTTCGGGCGTTCTCAGATTCCGACGATCACGATTGAGGGGCGCGGGGGGCGGAGGGCTCGCCGCGCCGCCGGTCGGGCCTAGCGGAACCCGCTGGCGAGCCGGAGGCAGTTCCGCCGTCCGGCTGCCGCCCTCTGAGCCTGTCAGTGGTCGCGATCGAGACGCAGCCGGCGATCGCCGAGAGCGTGGCGACACCGAGCGCCCGCTTCTGATCCGCGTCGCCGATGAGGCACGAGTGAGTGATCCGCGGCTAGCCCTAGAGCGTGCGGTCGCACTCGAGCGTGAACGAGACGGTGATCTCAGAGCCCGCCACCTCCGGCGAGATCGAGGCGCGGCGAGCGTGGGCGTCTAGGATCTCCCAGAGCGCGTGCGGCGTATTGGCCGGCTCCGCATGGACGGGCGGTCCAGCGAGCATCAGCGCGAGGACAAGGGCGGCGACGCGCATCATGCAGCCTCACGGCAAGTGCGATCTCAAGGCAGGCTAGGCTGTCTGGCTATAACCCACCAGATATGCGATCACACCCGAATCGTACCTGCTGGCTTTAGTGTCTGTGGTGCGATTCGTAGTCTGCTCACCAGCATCGCTGCCCGCGGCTGGTGGAGCCTGGGACAGAGTGTGGCGTAAAAACTTCGAGCTTAATGTCCGAAGCCCGGCGCTGAGGTCCGCAAATCGATCTGCTATACCACCAGCTATGGCTGACTGTAGCCTGATGCATGTCTCCGATTTCCGGACTAATCATTCGTTGCGGTGAGCTGATGAGTTCGAGGGGGCGGCCAAGCTAAACTGCACGGTAGGTTCAGCATCTGAGCCCATGGTTTTCTGCTGTTCAATTCCGTTCTAAATTCAAGGTCATCAACCCAAAATAAAAAATGGCCTTATGATCGCCTAATTGTGGTGATTTGGCTGCTGAAACGTATTGGCAGAAGGAACAAGCATGTCTGGCAGTAACGTGAACCTTGTTATAGCCGGTGACAGCATCGGAGCCGGCAGCATCAACGGCGCGAACCCATGGAGCGCTCTCAATCTTAGTGGGCCGTACACCGTCGAGAACCATTCGTTCAGCGGAGCCTATATAGGCCAACAAGCTGGGCTAAACGAGAGCGCTGTGCTGAGCAGCTACGATCCGAATTCAGGCACCAATTGGCTCATTGTTCAGGCCGGAACCAACGATCTGGCGCAGGGCGCATCGGCTTCTGTCGCGTACACCGGGGTCCAGAAACTGATCCAAGACGGACATGCGCAGGGCTTCAAGGTTCTCGTCGCCACCGTGCTGCCGCGGGACGACGCTGTGTTTGCCTGGTCGAGCGCTGACGAGAGTGCTCGGCTCGCGTACAATGACATTGTGAGGGCCAACCCCGCTGGCGCCGACGCGATCGCTGACATTGCGGCGAGCTCGATCATGGGCAGCGCTGCCGCGCCTGCCAATCCGGCTCTTTACCTTGACGGGCTGCACCCGACCGCATCGGCGGTGCAGAGCTATCTTGAGCCTATCTATGCCGCTGCCATCACGTCCAGTACCTCGCCGGTTCCTGCCGATACCACGCCCGCCGCGGTGAGTGCGCCGGCGGAGGTCGCCACCGCCGCTACGTCAGACAGCACCCACACCACTGACACGAGCGCCACGCCCGCCGCGGTGAGCGCGCCGGCGGAGGTCGCCACCGCCGCTACGTCAGACAGCACCCACCCCACTGACACGAGCACCACGCCCGCCGCGGTGAGCGCGCCGGCAGCGGTCGCCAGCGCCGCTACGGCAGACAGCACACACACCACTGACTCTCGCACCACGCCCGCCGAGGTGAGCGCTCCGGCATAGGTCGCCAGCACCGCTACGCGACACCCGACTCACAGCCCGGACGCGAGCCACAGCCCCGCCCCGGGGAGTGGTCGGGGTGCTGTCTGACGTAGC
>NZ_JAKSYD010000205.1 GCF_022829605.1 Methylobacterium sp. E-065
TGCCGCCGCAGATCGTCGGCCGTGAAGTCCTCACGCAGCCGCACCGCAGATGACATGGCAAACCCTCCGGTTCACCTCATCGAATCAGATCCAGAGCCGCAACGATACCCCGTGAGTCAGCCTCACCGTCGATTGGTATTAGAGCCGCGCCGAACAGGCCGGGGGCCTCCCGAAGCGGGCGTTGGACCTCGCGCGCCGCGGCGACGGGATCCGACGCTGGCCTTGATGCTACGAGAACCCTCGCGAGCACAGCCTCGCTTACGCGATCCGGAAGCCCTTCCTTGAACGCTTACGTCGAGATCGGACCGCGCCGACGGCTGAACGCGCGGATGGTGGAGGCACCGATCTGCTGCCCGGCGGCGCGCCGAGGTTCCTGCGTCCCAACAGCATGGGCTACATGCCGGGCGTGACGATGGATCAGGCCAGTGCGATGCGCGAGGGCAAGGCCGATGGCGCCGGGTGGGCGGCCCGTGAAGCAGCTCGGAAAACCTTCGAGGCTCAGCAGGCGGAAGCGACTGGTCTGCGGGCCAGCGGTGCCCGGGTAGCTTCCGCGGCTTCACGGGCCGGCGTCGTCGCGATGCCTCAGATCGAGAACAACGGCAGCGCGGTCGTCAACGTTCACGAGCCGGGCCCGAAGACACGGCTGGCCACGACGGCCAGCGGGAAGCTGTTTCAGGACGTCGTGCAGCGGAGCGGCGCGCAGATGCGGCGGGCGGATTGAGGTTCGCGGAACCGTCTGCCCGTTCACGTGTCTACCTAGTACCCCAAGCGAAGAGACACCTATGCCCGCCCGGCCCAGTGCCGTGGCGGGTTTTTCGTCTTGCTTAGACTAGGAATGCAGCTTTGACACGTTTTACAGTCTCATATGCGGCTAGCACGGGTGAGATCACCACAAAACATCAAACCAGAAGATCTGCCTTTGAAGAAGCGCGCGAGTACATCCGCAAAGGTTACCATGACGTAACGGTGATGGATTTCGGAACTGGTAGTCGCAGTAGCGAGAGAGAGATCAGGATAAGGCTCGACCGTGTTGATGAGTTTTATCGCGACAGCTGGTCGAAATGATATTCAGGCGCCATGGCAGCTAACGGAAGGCACGGCGCACCAACCTGTTCCACAATATCATGCGGCGCCACGGGCGGCAGATGGTGAAGGCAAAGAAGACTTCGTATCCGCCGCCCCTCGATAAGGACTAAGCATCTTTGGAGACGGAGATTCTGCTGATAGCCATCTCGTCAGCAATAGCGCGATCTATGGCCTCGATCTCAGATTGCACATTCCGAATGCTCTCCTGCTGATCGACGAGTCTGCGACGGTCCATCACCATCTCATCGCGCAGTTTTTGTAATGCATCGAGCGGGCTCAGCATAATACTTATCCTTTTCGCGTTCGCGGCGTTGCACTTGATCCCACCCTATGAGCCGAGCCTCTCTCTTTTAGGTTTGCATCGCGCGCCAACCGCAGTGATTTGAGACGCACGGTTCGCTCGTCAAAATCGACTTGGCTCGCTGTTGTCTCGTCACGAATAGTCTCGGCATTCGCTTTAGAAATTTCTTCTCTTGAGCTCGGCGTCTCTAGTTGTCCACGGATATTGAAGGGCACACGGGACATTGCAGAAACCCCATAATCACCTGAATTATATAGGTGGTGTCTAGGGGGCTGAATTACGACTAGCGATCCCTCTGACATATTCTTGCCAAGCCAGGGGCGATATCAGCTCGGCGGCGGAGCGTCTCTGCCCGTGATGCCGTTGAACTACGGACACGCGTGAGAGGATCTCCACAGCCTCCCGGCAGGTTCTACCTTCAAGACATGGATGTCCGAAGGAGGGTGTCATGGATACGCGCCAGCTGATGATCATGAAGGTCATCACGGAAGGGGCACACGCCCGCGGGATCAGGCGGCCGAAAGATGCATGCCCGTACCCGGCCAAGTCGCTGGAGCGCAGAGCGTGGATGGAGGGCTATGACGGCACGCCCTGGAGGGATGGGCTAGACGATCCCAGGGCCGCTGCCTGAGCACCTAAGGGACAGCGCATCCCGGCAGGATAGCCGCCGGGATGGCGGAAGAGCTCAGCTCTCGATACGCCTTGTTGGAAACGACCCGTACTGCACTTCGAGCTCAGCACAGCCCGCGTCAGTGATTTTGTACTCGACGCCGTCAAATGCTGGATCCAATCGGCCAGTGGTCGCGACCAGTCCGAGTTTCTCCATCCGTCGCATGTAGACTGAGGCTCGGTAGAAGCGCGGCCCCATCGTCGAGAGGTATCGCAGGCGAGAAATGATGTTGGGCGCGAGCTTGTGCATCAGCGCGTGACCGCCTCGATGTCATCCTCGTAGATCGAGTCGGGCTGGCACGCGTGCCACTGCTTCTTCTCGTCGGTCTGCCCCTTGCGGCCATAGCAGAAGCCGGCCTGGGCCAGGCGGCCGCTGAGCCGATCGTGGAGCCTGCACTGCTCATGGGTGACTGCCGGGTCCCCGGCGGCCTCACAGGCTTGCGATGCCTTCAACTCCGCGGTGAGCAGCTCGGGAACGGTCGGAAGCTGCTGCTGAGCGTGCGCTCCACCGACAGCGACGACGAGAGCGAGGGCGGCGAGGGCTGTGCGCATGGGGGGAGGATAGCTGAATAATCAGCAATTGGGTGCTCAAGATTCAATCGGCTGCTGAGGCTGCAGCAGTTCGGAATCCTTGCCCAAACAATCCCAAGGATCATCTACCCGCCAAATCGGCATCGCCATCGGCGGTTCCAATCCTTTATCAGGCGGGATCGTCATGCCGCTGAGCATCAGGCCACTACCGATTTGAATTATAAAAGCAAAAAAATCATCCTCTTCCATGAATCCAAATTTATAGCAAAATCTTCGCCCATAATCTCTGATATTCGATCTTGTTAACTGCCGATACTCAGGCAAAAGGTCGTTCCAGTAATTAGCAATCGGCTTCCGTTGGGCATCTTGAGCCTGCTGCCACATCCCGGCAATTCGATGTGCCGAACTAAGTATTTTTCCAATTTATTTGTAATATATCGCGCACGCAAGTTTCCTTATGGCGACATACACTGCGATCTTTGACGATTGCGGCACTGATACAATGCCAGCATCTCTAAGAAATTGACCAGCAGGACGCTGCATGCCCATGCTTATAAGCTTTCTGCGTTTTTGGTTCGCAGAAAGATTTTCAACGGGAAGAGAGTCGGGGTAGTTATTTAGCAAGCCTTGAATGCGCTTGTTGAACGTTTCAGCGTCCAGGTTCTCCCCATCGAAATCCACCGCCATGGCATAAAAGCCAAACATATCATCATATGGCCTGGTGGACTGATTGCAGTCATCACAAGCAGGGAACTCCATACCCTCCGGGTGATAACCTGCCGGGAAGCAAGCCCGCGGCGGTATGTGGTCTTCACCAGTCGATTGAACGCCGCCGCCACAGAAACAGCAAATTGGGTTGTCGCGTAGCATGCGCTGCTTGCGGCTCAACTTCACTTCATCTCGATCGTCGCTCGACATCTAAAGTGCAAGCCTCAGTCTCAATCGCGGCTGCACGCCGTTCATGTAAATGAAGATGACGCCGGCGTCTTCACGGCAGGTCGCCTCTGGAGCGCGGATCGCTGATCAGTGGTGAGCGGCCACCAGGCATCGCAGCCTGTGTCTGTACCGTGATAACAGCTGGGATCTGCGTATCGTCCGGATGGCTCGTCACGAACGCGTTGAGGTCAGCTAGGGCTGCCTCGCGCCGACCTCCTCTGATGTAGGCCAAGCCGCGCTCCCGCAGAGCGTCTGTCCGGTTAGGATTCATCTCGACGGCTGCGGTCAGATCCCGGATCGCATCCTCGTCGCGAACCATTTTTGCGTCCAGCCGCCCGCGATCCACTCGCAACCCCGCATCCCGCGCGTCAATTGCGATGCCTCGATCAATGTCGGCAAGAGCCTGATCTAACCGTCCCATCTCCTCGTAGATGAGCGCTCGCCCGCGGAGGACGAAGGCGTAGCCTGGGGCTAGCCGGATCGCCGCGCTGGCGGCATCAAGGGCTTCGTCGTAGCGCCCGGCCAGCCGAAGCGCGTTGGCTCGGTTGTCTTGGTAGCCGCCAACGGTCGGATTGAGGCGTGCTACGTCCGCGAAGCCGCGCGCGGCTGCGAGGTAGTTCTTCAACTCGACGTAGGTGTGGCCGCGGCGGTTGTAGGCGCGACCGAGAAGGGATTTGTCTCGGGTGCTGGCGATCACAGCCGAACAGGCTGCCAGGCGCTCGCTGGCTTCGCTTGATCCCGTACAGCGCTCCATAGCAGTGTCGGCTGCGCTTTCGCGAACCGGTACGTGAACACTGACGCCGAGAGCTGCGTACAGGCCTAGGAAGAGAGCCGATCCGAGCATCGCCATGGCTGCTCAAAGCCCGTTCAGCAGAGAATAGCAGCCAAGCTGACGGGGCGTCACTTCAGATAGCCCTTCGCCTTCAGGTGCTCGGTGAGGAGCTTCTCCATAAAGCTGGACAGCGACCGTGTATCGTCTTTGGCAGCCCTCTCGGCCGCCGCCTTCACGTCAGGAGGCAGGCGAAGCGACACAGGCAACGATTTCGGGGTGTCGACTGGCGGGCGGCCCATAGCGTCCATTAAATGTAGTTGACATGTTTTCTGACTACATTTAATCACAAAGGCGGGCCGAGCGGAAGCGCGAACTTCCACCCGGCCCTAGCCCTCAACGTCTGGGATCTACGTCAATGGCTGCTCACGCCCATAGCACACGCACGCCCTTATTACGCCCGTTCCGCAGCGTTCTGCCCTTATTAGGCCAGGGGCTCGGCAGGCAGTCGGGCCCCATCACCCAGGCCATCCGCGCGATGCGGGCGGCCGAGCCGCTCCCGCCCGCCGACGCCGCGATCGAGGCCATCCGCGAGGGGCTGATCCGCTACTTCGTTGAGGAGGACGGCGCCGATCGCCAGCGCGTCCGTGAGCTGCGCCGGCGGATCGCCGACCGGATCGAGGCAGACCTCGAATTATTAGAGGCGCTCGACGGCGACGCTGATCGCGAGTTCGACGAGCCGGAAGCCTTGGCCTCCGAGTGGACCGGGCGCGGCGCTCATCGCTTCAACGTCGGGAGTGCGGCATGAGCTGCAACTCGGCCTTTCAGGCGCTCTCGCAGCTGGAGAGCAACATTGCCGACGTCGAGAGGTGGGGCAACACGCTGATCGCGATCGGAACGACCGACGCTCACGTAGACCCTGGCGTCGTTCTCGTCTTGGGTTGGGCGTTAAAGCGGCTCGGCGATAATCTTGATATCGAGTGGCGAACCGCGTTCGAAGCAGCGGGAGGTAAGCCATGAGCGCCCCCGCATCCCGTCGAGGTCTGCTCCTAGGCCTCGCCACGCTTCCCCTCGCGGGCGGGGTGGCGGTCGCTAGCCCCGCCGATTTAGCGCGTGCCTGTCGTCGGTGGGCTGCCGATCCCTGGCTTGGCATGGACGCCCGCTGCCGCGCCGAAGAATGGGACGACGACAAGCTCGATGGGGAGATGGATCTCTACGATGCCGTCCTCCAACGCGCTTTAGTCGAACCTTCGGCCAGCCTTGGTGAGGTCGCGGCCGAGGCACGGCTCTGACTCGTCGACTTCGAGGGTCATCTCTATCCCATGCGGGACATGGCTGAGAACGACGAGCCTGACGCCGGTCAGCGCATGGTGTTGACCGTGCTGCGGGAGGTGATCGCGCTTGCGCCTGATCTACTCCCTGCTGGCCTTCGCCAACCTGCGCCTCGCCCTGGCCGAGTACGGCCGTGCCGAACTGCTAGATCGGTACGCCGATGAGGCGCTCGTCCGGGCCCGAGCTCGGGTCGTGGTGGCTGACAGCTTCGGCCAGCGCGCTGGCTTCCGAGAGCGGCTGATGCCGATGCGGTGATACCCGTTTCGGCCGCTCGCCAGCGAGGGTGTCACCGCCATGGTGATGTCTTCCGCTGATCTCGGCGTGAAAGCATCCCCGCCCGCTCACTAAAGGGTTGAGGGACCACTAGGCCGCGGGCGGGGATATCGGTGAGACGCCGCCCACCGATGCAAGCGTTCTATCGGGGGTTCAGCCGGCCAAACGCTAACTTATACCAATCGGCGTTGATCATAACCGGTAGGCCCACGGGCGCAGGCCAAGGGACATGATCTTCCAGGGCTGGTCGATGAGGCGATTCCAGGCGTCGCAGCACCGGTCGACGATGTCGTCGTAGGAGGCGAAGATCCG
>NZ_JAKSYD010000227.1 GCF_022829605.1 Methylobacterium sp. E-065
GATGCGGGTTCCGGGGGTGCGTGCACCCCGCCCGAGACCGCTAACGGGGAGTCGCAGGATCGGGACGTCGGAGACACCGCGACGAGAAAGACGGCACCGGCCGGGGGCGATGCCCGGTCGATGCCGCGGGCGCCGCGGGGATCGGATCCCGCGCGTTACTTGGCCGACACCTGGGTCCCCGCGGCGTCCCGCGTCCCGCGTGTTGTCACTCTTGGGCCATGCCCCCGGCGCCGAAAGGCGGGCGGGGACGATGACGCATGTTTGGCGCCACGCAATTTGGCATCAGAGCCTTGCGGCTTCGAGCGACCCAGAATTGAGATCAGGGCTGGCTCGTCGCTCAGCTCGGCATGGGGAGGAGAACGCGTTGCGGCCGAAAACACGGGACCAGAGACGCCGTAGGAAGGGCGGCCGCTCGGGCCGCCCCCATTGCCAATCAGGCCGCGATCGCCTGCGCAGTCGGTCCGGCGGCGCGCACGTCGGAATCGACATGGGCCTCGAACCGCTTGAAGTTGTCGTCGAACATCTTCACCAGCCGGGCCGCCGTCTCGACGAAGGCGCCCTTGTTGCCCCAGGTCTTCACCGGGGTAAGGATGTGCGACTCGACGCCCGGCACCGCGACCGGCACCGCGAAGCCGAAATACGGATCGCGCCGGAACTCGGCCTGCGACAGCGAACCGTCGAGCGCCGCGGAGAGCAGCCGCCGGGTGACCCGGATCGGCATCCGCCGGCCCGTACCGACGCCGCCGCCGGTCCAGCCGGTGTTGACCAGCCAGCAATCGACGCCGTGCTCGGCGATCAGGTCGCGCAGCAGGTTGCCGTAGGTGCTCGGATGCCGCGGCATGAACGGGGCGCCGAAGCAGGTCGAGAAGGTCGCCTCCGGCCCGGTCAGGCCGCGCTCGGTGCCCGCCACCTTGGCGGTGTAGCCCGAGAGGAAGTGGTACATCGCCTCGGCGCCGGTGAGCTTGGCGATCGGCGGCATCACCCCGAAGGCGTCGCAGGTGAGCATCACGATGTTCCTGGGATGCCCGGCCCGGCCGGTCGCGCTGGCATTGGCGATGAAGTCCAGCGGATAGGCGCAGCGGGTGTTCTCGGTGAGCGATGCGTCGTCGAAGTCGGGCGCCCGGGTGACGGGATCGATCACCACGTTCTCCATCACCGTGCCGAAGCGCTCGGTGGTGGCGTAGATCTCGGGCTCGGCGTTGCGCGAGAGCCGGATCGTCTTGGCGTAGCAGCCGCCCTCGAAGTTGAAGATGCCCTCGGGCGACCAGCCATGCTCGTCGTCGCCGAGAAGCTGGCGCGAGGAATCGTTCGACAGCGTGGTCTTGCCGGTGCCGGACAATCCGAAGAAGATCGCCGAGCCGCCCTCGGCGTCGAGCGCCGCGTTGGCCGAGCAATGCATCGGCATCACGCCCTGTTTGGGCAGCATGTAGTTGAGATAGGTGAAGACCGATTTCTTCATCTCGCCCGCGTAGGCGGAGCCGCCGATCAGCACGAGCTTCTTGGCGAAATCGATGGCGATTACGGTCTTCGACCGGCAGCCGTGCCGGGCGGGATCGGCCTGAAAGCTCGGCAGGTCGATGATCGTCAGGTCCGGCACGTAGGCGGCGATCTCCGCGCGGTCCGGCCGGATCAGCAGGTTGCGGATGAACAGCGAGTGCCACGCGAATTCGGTGAACACCCGGGCCTTCACCCGGTGGGCCGGATCGGCACCGCCGTAGAGGTCCTGGGCGAACAGCTCCTTGCCGGCGGCGTGCGTCAGGAAATCCTGGCGCAGGGTCTCGAACTGCTCCGGCGTGATCGCGCCGTTGTTGTCCCACCAGACCTCGTTCTCGGTGCTCGCGTCGCGCACCACGAACTTGTCCTTGGGCGAGCGGCCGGTATGGCTGCCCGTGGTCGCCACCAGGGCACCGCCGCGGGCGAGTTGGCCCTCCTTGCGGGCCAGCGCTTCCTCGTAGAGGCGCGGCGCCTCGAAATTCCAGTGGACGGCCCTGAGGTCGCGGAAGCCGGCCGCCTCGGCGCCGTGGGCCGCGTTGTGATCACCGATGTTGGTCAAGAGCGTATCTCCCGGGCCCCTGTTCGACCGTCGACGCGACTGTGCCGGACGCGATCCGCGTCCGGGATTGCCCGGGGGACGTCCGTGCGGTCGTACAGGTCCGCCGCACGCAGGTTCACCGCTCCCCGGCCGCTTCCCCTTCCACTGAGTAGACGGCGAAGCTTCGCTGTCATTATGGGCTTCGCGGGAAGCCCGCAATGTGGACAAACAGGTTAGACCACAGTTGCGCCTGCAGGAACCCGTGTCTGTAAGCAGTCACCCGCATCGGCCGATCACACGACACGGGCGGACCGGCATCGGAATACCCATATCTCCATGATGCACTGGGTCGCGCTTGCATGCCGACCGGCGACGGGTATGCCCGTCGCGGACAGCGCCCCCGTCCACGCCCCAGACTCTCTCCAGAGGCACGATGCCCCAAGCCGTCGCCGGCCCCGAGATCGAACGCCTGATCCAGCTTCTCGCCCGCATGCCCGGGCTGGGCCCGCGCTCGGCCCGGCGGGCCGCCCTGCAGCTCATCAAGCGGCGCGACACGCTGCTGGGCCCTCTCGCGGACGCGATGCGGGTCGCGGTCGAGCGCATCGTCGTCTGCACGAGCTGCGGTAACGTCGACACCTCCGAGCCCTGCACGATCTGCCGTGATATCGAGCGCGATCCCACGACCCTGGTGGTGGTGGAGGATGTCTCCGACCTCTGGGCGCTGGAGCGCTCCGGGGCCGTGAAGGCGCGCTACCACGTCCTCGGCGGCGTGCTCTCGGCGCTCGACGGCGTGCGGCCGGAGCACCTGAACCTCGCCTCCCTGGTGGAGCGCGTGGCCGAACCCGTGGTCACGGAGGTGATCCTGGCGCTCAACGCCACCGTCGATGGGCAGACCACGGCCCATTACGTCACGGAATCGATCCGCCACTGCGACGTGAAGGTGACGCGCCTCGCCCATGGCGTGCCGGTCGGCGGGGAGCTCGATTACCTCGACGAGGGTACGCTGACGGCGGCGATCCGGAGCCGGACCGTATTCTGAGGCCGCACGCTATTTGACCGGTCTCGACCCGCATCCTATTCGACAAAAAAGCCCGGATCCGACCCGGCGCTGTCCCTGCCGGTTGCCGCCATGACCATCCGCCCGCTCGTCATCCTCCCCGATCCCGTCCTGCGCCGCATTTCCGATCCGGTCGGCCCGATCACCGGCGAGATCCGGACCCTCGTGGCCGACATGTTCGAGACCATGTACGACGCCCCCGGCGTCGGCCTCGCGGCGATCCAGGTCGGCGTGGCGAAGCGCGTCGTGACCATCGACACCTCGAAGGAGGAGGGCGTGCGCAAGCCGCAGGTCTTCATCGATCCCGAGATCGTCTGGTCGTCGGAGGAGAAGCGGGTCTACGACGAGGGTTGCCTGTCGATCCCCGAATATTACGGCGAGGTCGAGCGGCCGGACCGGGTCCGCGTGAAGTTCCGCGACCTCGACGGCAAAGAGCAGGAGATCGCGGCCGACGGGCTGCTCGCCACCTGCCTCCAGCACGAGATCGACCATCTGAACGGCGTGCTGTTCATCGACCACCTGTCGAAGCTGAAGCGGGACCGCGTGCTCAAGAAATTCACCAAGGCGGCCAAGCGCGACGCGGCCTGAGCCGGCCATGCGCATCGTATTCATGGGCACCCCGGACTTCGCGGTGCCGACTCTGGCCAAGCTCGCGCAGGACGGCCACGCCATCGCCGCCGTCTATACCCGCGCCCCCGCCAAGGCAGGCCGCGGCATGAGCCTGCGCCCCTCGCCGGTCCACACGCTGGCCGAACAGCTTGGCGTGCCGGTTCTGACTCCCGCCACCCTGCGCACGCCGGAGGCCGCGGAGACATTCGCCGCGCATCGGGCCGATGTCGCCGTGGTGGTGGCCTACGGGATGCTGCTGCCGCAGGTGATCCTCGACGCGCCGCGGCACGGCTGCCTGAACCTGCACGGCTCGCTCCTGCCGCGCTGGCGCGGGGCGGCGCCGATCCAGCGCGCAGTGATGGCCGGGGATGCCGAGAGCGGTGTCGGCGTGATGCGCATGGAAGCCGGGCTCGATACCGGGCCGGTCGCGCTGGAGGCGCGGGTACCGATCACACCCGGCATGACTGCCGGTGCACTGCACGACGCGCTGATGCCGATCGGTGCCGACCTGATGGCCCGCGCCCTCGGCCTCTTGGATCAGGGCACGCTCAGCTTCACGCCACAACCCGACGAGGGCATCGTCTACGCCCACAAGATCACCAACGATGAGGCACGGATCGACTGGTCGCGGACAGCCGCGGAGGTTGCCAATCACATCAACGGCCTGTCGCCCTTCCCCGGCGCCTTCTTCGAGGTCGATCTAGGTAAGGGCCCGGAGCGGGTGAAGGTTTTGCGCGCATTGGTCAGTGACGGCTCGGGCGCAGTGGGGACGCTGCTGGACGCCGAGGGAGCCGTCGCCTGCGGGACGGGCGCAGTGCGTCTGACGGAGTTGCGCCGGGCCGGCAAGGGTGGAAGCGCGAGCGGAGCCGAATTCGTCCGCGGCGCCCGGCTGACGCCCGGCGCCCGCCTCAGCTGATGCCCCGCTACAAGCTCGTCATCGAGTACGATGGCGGCCCGTTCTGCGGGTGGCAGCGGCAGGCCGATGAACCCACGGTGCAGGCGGCCATCGAGGCCGCCGTACTCCGCTTCTCGGGCGAAAATGTCCGGCTGACCTGCGCCGGGCGGACCGATGCCGGCGTTCACGCGATCCATCAGGTTGCCCATCTCGACCTCGCCAAGGCGTGGCGGACCGACACCGTGCGCGACGCCGTCAACGCGCATCTCCGGCCGCAGCCGGTCGCCGTGCTCTCGGCCGAGATCGTGCCGGACAGCTTCGACGCTCGGCACTCAGCGATCCGGCGCCACTACCGCTACCGGATCCTCAACCGGCGCAGCCCGGCAGCACTGACGCGAGATCGGGTCTGGCAGGTGCCATGGCCTCTGGACGCAGATCTGATGCACGCGGCGGCTCAGCGCCTCGTCGGCCACCACGACTTCTCGGCCTTCCGGGCCGCCGAATGCCAGGCCAAGAGCCCGATGCGCACACTGGAGCAACTCGACGTTGCCCGTGTGCCGATGGCGTTGCATGACGAGATCGTGGTGGCGACCTCGGCACGCTCGTTCCTGCACCATCAGGTGCGCGCGATAGTCGGCACGTTGATGCTCGCCGGCTGTGGACGGCTCTCGGCCGACGCGGTCGCCGACATCCTGGCGACCGGCGACAAGCGCCGGTGCGGGCCCCTGGCGCCGGCCGCGGGGCTGACGTTCGTGGGGGTGGACTACTCAGTCTGAAGCCTATTTGATAACTTCAAGTTGATAAATAGGCGGACCGACCGACCCTAGCGCGGTTTATTGGGAGCCGCACAGTGATCGGAGCTTCGACGAGCTGGGATAATTTGATTTGGCTGTTGGTTACGCTAGGCCTGATCCTACCGCCCGTTTTATTTATTTTTGTTAGAAATACTGTGAAAATCCAAAGACAAGGTGTAGTCATGGATCTAGCTAAAGTATTTAATATTCAATCGTCGATTGGCAATCGAAATCAAGAAGATTTTTTCCCATCGTCCGAATTCGTAAAATATAAATATTTTCTTGGATGATCTGGGCAGGAAGGTGGGTCAAGTCAGGAAGATTTCGCATGGTGAGCATGGACTGCCGGACTTCTTGCTCTGATGGTTATCTTCATCCTCTTCAGATTCATTGTTTCCCGCTATGTCAATCTCAGTCTACTTGCCTTTCAAGGCGGTTCGGGTTGCGCCCCAAAAGATATTGGGCGATGCTCAGATCCTCTGCTATCGGCCTGGGTCTGTGGCCTCCTCGCCGCGCTCGCAGGCGACTATGTCTTTATGATCCGCAATTTCTTTCGTGCAATCAATAATTTCGGTTTTGGACCGGCCTCTAACATATCAGCGACGAATAACCTGATCGCTGGTGCATTGTTGATCATTATCTTCGTGTTTGCGTTCGACTTCATGACAGATGCAACTCGGTCCAGCGCCGTCTTCGCGGGGGTGCTCATCACGCTCGGCTAAGCGGTCGGGCATTTTCCGGAGCGCCAATCGGATGGTGATGGACCGCAGCAAGCTGGCTCATTTCAAGCGCGACAACACAGAAATCTGTCGAAAGATCACGGCGACCCCCGTCGACATCATCGACGGTATTGATAGCGATATCCGCGACCGTCTCGCCGACCACCATATCCGCTCAACCCAAAACTTAGCCACTGCAAATCCACTGATGTCGTTTGTGGAGACACCTTACGGCGCCTATCAGATCATGGAGTGGGTCGCGCAGGCGCAGCTCTGCTGCTCGGTTGGGCCAGATAAATTGATCCGACTCTGACAGCCCGGTATTCGAACCCTGTTCGATCTTGAGCGTGCTGCCCTGAACGAAATTTGGAGAAGCACGGATCTTCTGATGGCTATCTGTGCAATACTTTTGCCCGACAGGCGCTTAAACTCTGATGGCTCAGAACACGGTGGCATCACGGAAGCGCTCGTGATTGCCACGATCCAAGTCAAGCTGGACGATCCGCATGTGCATCGCCTCCGGCAGATCTATATGAAGGTGGGAGAGCGCCTGGGAGACACGAACCGGCGGTTTTCAGGGACACCGAAGGCGGCCTCGAACGGAACCGCGTAGACTTACCGTGATCGATCCGGCAGTTCGGCTCCTCGAAAATAAGCATCCAGCACCCGCTCGTAGATCGCCGTGAGGCGTTCCAGATCGGCGACGGACACGCACTCGTCGGTCTGGTGCATAGTCTCTCCCACGAGGCCGAACTCGATCACCGGGCAGGCATCCTTGATGAAGCGGGCATCCGAGGTGCCGCCCGTGGTCGACAGGATCGGCGTCAGGCCGGTCTCCGCCTGGATCGCCGCGGAGACCCGATTCACGAACGTGTCCGGCTGCGTCAGGAAGGCGGGCGCGTTCGACGGCTGGAGATCGAGGGTGAAGCGCACCGCGTTCCCGGCCGCCTGCTCCAGCCGCTGGCGGATCTCGGCGCCCAGGCTCTCGGCCGTCCAGTCGTCATTAAAGCGGACGTTGAACGTCGCCCGGGCGGTCGCCGGGATCACGTTGGTGGCAGGGTTGCCGACATCGATCGTCGTGAATTCGAGGTTCGAGGCGTCGAAATGCGCCGTGCCCCGGTCGAGCGGCTCCGCAATCAGCGCCGAGGCGAGGCGCAGGAGTCCCGGGATCGGGTTCTCGGCCTTGTGCGGATAGGCGACATGGCCCTGTCGGCCGAGCACCGTGAGCTTGCCGGTGAGCGAGCCCCGGCGGCCGATCTTGATCATCTCGCCCAGCCGGCCCGGATTGGTCGGTTCGCCGAGCACGCAATGATCGAAGCGCTCCCCCCGGGCGCGCGCCCAATCGAGCAGCTTGACGGTGCCGTTGACCGCCGGCCCCTCCTCGTCGCCGGTGATCAGAAAGGCGATGGACCCCGAGAGGTCGGCGCTTCGGCGTCCCAGGAAGGCCAGGGTCGCGGCAAGCATGCATGCAATGCCGCCCTTCATATCGGCGGCACCGCGGCCGTATAGCATCCCGTTGGCCACCGCGCCGTCGAAGGGGGCGTGCCGCCAGGCCCCCTCCCCCTCCGGCACGACATCGGTGTGGCCCGCGAAGACCAGGCAGGGGCCACGTGTCCCGATGCGCGCGAACAGGTTCGGCGTTTCGGGATAGCCGGGTTCGGCAAAGACAGGCCGCTCGATGATGAACCCCGCCGGCCGGAGCGCATCCGCGACCACATCGAGGGCGCCGCGATCCTCCGGGGTGACGGAGGGGCAGCGGATCAGGGCCTGCGCGAGGCGCAAAGCGGGGTGCGGGGCATCGTGCTCAGCCGGCATGGAGCATCCTCGGCGGAAAAAAAGCGCCCTCGCGGCCCGCTTACCCCGAAGCGGGCCGCGAGGGGGAGTCCCGCTACTTGGTGACCACCACCTGCACGTCGCCGTGGCGGCGCTGGACCGAGACAGTGACATCGTCGTCGTAACGCTGGAACCGGATATCGAGGTGCGAGCCGCCGAGCCGGACGTTGTAGAGCGTCACGCCGTCGAGGAAGCCCGGCAGGATCGGGTTCTTCAACCGGACGCTGTTGCCGGCGTGGTCGAGTTCGAGCCCGAGGCACGCGGCGAGGAACGCGAAAGGCGCCGCCGCCGCCCAAGCCTGCGGGCTGCAGGCCACGGGGTACGAGACCGGCCCGCGCTGCTTGCGCCGCATAAAGCCGCAGAACAGCTCCGGCAGCCGCTTCTGGTCCTGGTAGAGCGAGGTGTCGAACATCCCCTGGAAGATGCGCGCCGCCTCGTGCTTGCGGTCGTAGCGAGCCAGACCCATGGCGATGAGCGCGTTGTCGTGCGGCCAGATCGAGCCGTTGTGGTACGACATCGGGTTGTAGCGCGCCTCGCCCTTGGCGATGGTGCGCACGCCCCAGCCGTTGAACCCGTCCTTGCCCAGCAGGGTCTCGGCGACCCGCTCGGCACGCTCCGGCTTGGCGATCCCCGTGAACAGGGCGTGGCCGGCATTGGACGAGCGCACGGCACATTGCTTTTTCTCACCGTCGAGGGCGAGCGCGTAGGTGCCAATCTCCTCATTCCAGAATGCAGCGTCGAATTTTTCGCGCAGGATCGTGGCCTGCTGGGTCAGGCGCTCGGCCAGCGGATCGTGCCCGAGCAGCGCCGCGAGCTTCGCCATGCCGTGCTTGGCGGCGTAGACGTAGCCCTGCACCTCACAGAGCGCGATCGGCCCCTTGGCGAGCTGACCGTCCGTATGGAAGATCGAATCATGGCTGTCCTTCCAGCCCTGATTCTCCAGACCCTTGTCGGTGTCGCGGGCGTATTCGACGAAGCCGTCGCCGTCCCGGTCGCCGTATTGGTCCATCCAATTGAGGGCGAGTTCCAGCGCCGGCCAGATCGCCCGGACGGTCTCAAGATCGCCCGTGACGGCGTAGTATTCCCAGGCCAGCATCACGAAGAGCGGCGTGCCGTCGATCGTGCCGTAATAGTGCCGGAACGGCACCTCGCCGAGCATCGCCATCTCGCCGCGGCGGGTCTCGTGCAGGACCTTGCCCGGCTGTGCATCGGCCGCCGGATCGACCGCCTTGGCCTGGGTCGAGGCGAGGTAGCGCAGCACCCCCCGGGCGAATTTCGGGTCGATCCACAGCGCCATCATCGCCGTGATGATGCCGTCGCGGCCGAACACCGTGGAGTACCAGGGGATGCCCGCGAAGGGGTAGATCCCCTCCGGCGTGCGGCTCGCCAGCATGTAGAGGTCGGCCGTCGCCCGACACAGCCCTTCGTTGAACTGGTCGTTCGACGAGATGATCGTGGTGATGCCCGCCGTCAGCGTCCGCAGGTCGCGGCGCGAATCCCGGTAGGCGCGGGCGAAGATCATCCCCTCGCCGAGATCCTTCGGCTCCCGCCGGGCGCCGCCGGCATTGGCCGCGAGCGTCAGCTTGGCGGCCGCGTCCTCGCCGACCATCGTGTCGGTCGGCGGCTTCGTGAAGGCCCGGTGCGCCTCGAAGGTCACGCGGATGAACAGCGAGACCTTGCCCTCCGGGGGCAGCGACACGTCGAAGGCGACGCGGCCGGGCTCGATCAGGTCCGGTTTCGGGCCGAAATGCAGGGCGGTGGTCCGCACGATCTCGTCCAGGCCGACATAGCGGAACTGGACCTCCCGGTCGCTCGCCACCAGCACGCCGCGCTTGCCGCGCTCCTTGCGGTCGGTTCCGCGCACCTCGAACAGGTCCCGGAAATCCGCGTCGAACGTCACGGCGATCCGCAGGCGGCGGTGCTTCGAATCGAAGGAGCGCAGGCCGATCCGGTCGTAGCAGGCGCCGCGGAACAGGAACTTGGTGCGCTCGATCGCGATCGTCTCGCGGGGGATCGAGGTCTCGTCGTGGGCGTCGAGTCGGATATCGGGCGTCGTCATGTCGACGCTGAGCGCGCCGTTATCGTCCTGCATCACCGAGGAGAGCATCAGCGGGCGCTGGCCCTCGACCGTCACCTCCAGGCGCGACAGGTAGCGCGTGTCCTGGAAATACAGGCCCTCGGGTCCCGGCTGAACACCGATGTCGCCGTACGAATCCAGAACCCCGAACGCTTCACCGAACTTCAGCGAGCGGAGCGGCCGCTCCACCAGGGAGGTCTGCGCCTCGATGTGGTAGGGCGGCAGCACGTCGTCCGCGTCCTGGAAACCGTGCGCCAAACCTGTGCCGGCGGGCGCATTCCGGGTCGTCGCCCCGTGACTCAAAGCCTCTTGGGCCGCTGCCGTGTTGTCCGCCATGCAGGGCATCTCCGGGTGCTGTGAGGGTACGAATCGAGAGGGCCGCCGCATCGATACTGATGCCGCGGCCCTTGTTCACCTGATGGATGAGTCGCCTTTAAGACGTTCGGCCGATTCAGGCCCGTCTTGCAAGCCCAGTGCCGAAGATTACGCCGGCATGGCAGCGACGGGAATCGCCGGTCGGGCAGAGCCGTTCAGTTCACCGTATTGCGGCTTGAAGCTCGAGCTCGGCAGCTTGATCACATCGGCACCGCGGCTGAGCAGTTCCTCGTAGGCGGCCACGTACTTCTTGACCATGCACTCGGCGGTGAAGTGGCCCTCGAAGTGGCGGCGCACACCGGCGCGGCTCATGGTCTTCACCTTGGCGACGGCGGCAACGGCATCGTCCATGGTCTCGCAGAGCACGCCGCTCACGCCGTCCTTGATCACCTCCGGCACGGAGCCGTTCCGGAAGGCGATCACCGGCGTGCCGGCCGACATCGCCTCGATCATCACCAGGCCGAACGGCTCCGGCCAATCGATCGGGAAAGCGAGCGCCAAGGCGTTACCGAGGAAGTCCTTCTTCTGCTCCTCGTTGATCTCACCGATGAACTCCACCAACGGATGGTGGATCATCGGCTCGATCTTCTCGTTCCAGTAATCCTGATCGGCCTTGTCGACCTTCGCGGCAATCTTGAGCGGCGTACCGGAGCGGATCGCCATCTCGATGGCGCGGTCGGGCCGCTTCTCGGGCGAGATCCGGCCGAGGAACGCGAGGTAGCCGCCCTTGGTCTCGGGTGTATACGGACAGTTCTGGGCCGGCAGGCCGTGATGGATCGTCGCCAGCCAGTTGGAGGTCGGCGGCATCGGCAGGCGCTGATTATCGGAGATCGAGACCAGCGGCATGCCCGTGAAGGTGCGGTAGACCGGCATGAAATCCGGCACGTCCAAACGACCGTGCATCGTTGTGAGGCACTTGTGGTTCAAGTCCTCGAACATCGGGTACTGTAGCAGGTCGATGTGGAAGTGCAGGATATCGAATTCGTGGGCGCGGCGGTGCACCTGATGCAGCATCGCCAGGTGGCTGGCGGTGTGATCGCGGTAGCCCAGCAGGCGCAGGCCCTCGGGGGTGCAGGACGCGAGTTTGGCAGACGTGTCGGAGTCACCGCTGGCGAACAGCGTGACTTCGTGGCCCTGGCGGACCAGTTCCTCCGTAATCCAGCTGACGACGCGCTCGGTGCCGCCGTAGAACTTCGGAGGAACGGCCTCCGATAACGGAGCGATCTGGGCAATGCGCACGGAGTGTCTCCTGGGTGGCCGAATTTGACGGGGGGTCTAACCCTGCCGGCCTGAGCGGGACATGAATGAAACTGACGGCTAAGGTTATGGTTCCTGGCGCTCCCGGTGTCGCGCACCGTTTTGTGCAGTGCGCTCGCTGTCCCCGAATTCCTCCGAATCACCACCGCTTTCAGGCTGCTCCGAAACAGCCTCGGGGCCGGACCGTTCCGTCATCACGGATCCCGGGCCGGCAATCTCACACGAAATGCCCTGCAGCCCGAACGTTGCCGCCGCGTCGGCTTTCTGTCATAAGCCGCACCGCGTCGAACCGCCCGGCCGATAGGGCTGCCGTGGCGGCTCGTGCTGCTCCACCAGAAGCATCAACGCGCGATCCTCATCCGACCTTCACGGGTCGGCTCCGGGGAATGTTCGCGCAACGGAGAGCCAAATGCCCAAGCTGAAGACCAAATCCGGCGCGAAGAAGCGCTTCAAGATCACCGGCACCGGCAAGGTGATGTACGCCCAGGCCGGCAAGCGCCACGGGATGATCAAGCGGACGACCAAGCAGATCCGCAACCTGCGCGGCACCACGACGATGTTCGAGGGTGATGCCGCCAACGTGAAGAAGTACTTCCTGCCGAACGCGCGGTAAGTCCTCAACACCCGTTGCCACTGTCTTTCGTCGAATCCAGGAGATAACCGATGGCCCGCGTCAAACGCGGCGTGACCAGTCACGCGAAGCACAAGAAAGTTCTGAAGGCCGCCAAGGGCTATTACGGCCGGCGCAAGAATACGATCCGCATCGCCAAGCAGGCGGTCGAGAAGGGCATGCAGTATGCCTACCGCGACCGTAAGAACAAGAAGCGCACGTTCCGCGCTCTCTGGATCCAGCGCCTCAACGCGGCGGTCCGCGAGCATGGCCTGACCTATTCACGCTTCATCGACGGCCTGGCGAAGTCGGGCATCATCGTCGACCGCAAGGCGCTGTCGGAACTGGCGATCCACGAGCCGGCGAGCTTTGCCGCCGTCGTCGAGAAGGCCAAGGCCGCGCTGCCCCAGACCACCGCCAAGGCCGCCTGATCCAGGCCCACGGCGAGACGCACGGAAGGCGCGGTTCCCTCGGGGGCCGCGCCTTCGTCGTTTTCGAGGCCCCGCCCGGCGCTTGCGCCCGAGCACACAACGCGCGACAGCACCCGCGACGGCGGCTCCCCAACCCAGTTCGATGACTGCGATGACCGATCTCGATACCCTCGAACGCGACCTCCTGGCCCAGGTGTCGACGGCCTCCGACGAGGCAGCCCTCGACGCGGTGCGCGTGGCCGCGCTCGGCAAGAAGGGCAGCGTCTCGGACCTGCTGAAGACCCTGGGCAGCATGACCCCGGAGGAGCGCAAGGAGCGCGGGCCCCTGATCAACGGCCTGCGCGACCGGGTGCAGGGCGCCGTCACCGCGCGCAAAACCGAACTCTCCGAGGCCGCCCTGGAGGCCCGCCTCGCCTCCGAGCGGATCGACGTAACCCTGCCGGTCCGCGAGGCGCCGGAGGTGCGTGGCCGGATCCATCCGATCTCGCAAGTCATCGACGAGATCACCGTGATCTTCGCCGATATGGGCTTCGCGGTGGCCGAGGGGCCGGACATCGAGACGGACGAGCTGAACTTCACCGCCCTCAACTTCCCGCCCGGCCACCCGGCCCGGGAGATGCACGACACGTTCTTCCTGGCGCCCGACCGCGACGGGAAGCGCAAGGTGTTGCGCACCCACACCTCGCCGGTCCAGATCCGGACGATGCGGGCGCAGACGCCGCCGATCCGCGTGATCATTCCGGGCCGGACCTACCGGCACGATTCGGACCAGACCCACACGCCGATGTTCCATCAGGTCGAAGGACTGGTGATCGACTCAAGCGCCAACATCGCCAACCTGAAATGGGTGCTGGAGGAGTTCTGCAAGGCGTTCTTCGAGGTCGAGGGCGTGAAGATGCGTTTCCGGCCGTCCTTCTTCCCGTTCACCGAGCCGTCCGCGGAAGTCGACATCCAGTGCTCGCGCAAGGGCGGCGAGATCCGCTTCGGCGAGGGCGACGACTGGCTGGAAATCCTTGGCTGCGGGATGGTCCACCCGAACGTGCTGCGCAATTGCGGGCTTGATCCGGACGTCGTCCAGGGCTTCGCCTTCGGGGTCGGCATCGACCGCATCGCCATGCTCAAATACGGCATGCCGGACCTGCGCCCGTTCTTCGAGGCGGATGTCCGATGGCTCGACCATTACGGGTTCCGGCCGTTGGATGTGCCGAGCTTGGTGGGTGGGCTGACGGGATAGCGTCGGAGGGCACTGTGCTGACTCACGCTCAAATTGCCGGCGTCGCCAACGAGGTGCTGCAGGCGACGCTCGGTGCCCATGGCTTCGAGCGCGCCGAAGTCGCCGACGATATCGATCCGGAGGGTGTCGCAGCCGTTCGCGTGTTGGCGCACTTCCGGCCCGGATCGCAGCCGGCCGATGGTCGTGCGGTCGTTGCTGCGCTCTCCGGGCTACACGCCCGGCTGCGAGCACTCGGCGAGGACCGCTTTCCCTTTCTACGCTACGCTTATCCCGACGACGAAATCCCCGGTGCAGCCCCCGAGGATTTCGATCCGTGACGCGGCGGACGCGAAATCCTCTCAGTGGCGGCCTGCTCGAGATTGCGGTTCATCTGACAAGCGTTCGAGGGCGGCGCATCGTCGAGCAGGCGGCCTTCCGGCGCGCCCTCAGCAGCGCGTACTATGCCGTCTTCCATTGTCTCTGTCAGATCTGCTGTGATGGCCTCCGTCTGTGGACCGCTTCGGCGGACGAGATTGAGCTCGTCTACAGGAACCTCGAACACAACAGGGCCCGGGATGTGTTGGCGTCGTCCAAGACGCGTGCGCTGCACCAAGACATTTCTGTCGTTGCAGATGTGTTCATCGCTCTTCGTCGTTGGCGAGAGGATGCCGATTATAGTCAACCAGGCAGGCTCGGCGGCGAACAGAAGTTGCTGACCCGCACTGAAACCCGAACCCTGATCGCGGCTGCCGAAGAGACGGTGAGTCTTCTCGACGGCCTTCCGGCAGACATCCGCCGGAAGCTCGCGATTCTGCTCACCACACGATCGAGCCGACGCTAGGCTCTCGAAGGTCCATCATGAAATTCACCCTCTCCTGGCTCAAGGACCACCTCGACACCGAGGCCTCCCTCGACACCATCGCCGAGACGCTGACGCGGATCGGCCTGGAGGTGGAGGGCGTCGAGGACAAGGCCGCCGCGCTCAAACCCTACATCGTCGCCAAGATCCTGACGGCGGAGCAGCATCCGAATGCCGACCGGCTGCGGGTCTGCACCGTCGAGACCGGGGCCGGCGCGCCCGTGCAGGTCGTCTGCGGGGCACCGAACGCCCGCGCCGGCCTCGTCTCGGTCTTCGCGCCGCCGGGCACCTACGTGCCGGGCAAGAACATCACCCTGTCGGTCGGCACGATCCGCGGCGTCGAGAGCCACGGCATGCTCTGCTCGGGCGCCGAACTCGGCCTCGGCGAGGACCATGACGGCATCCTCGAACTCCCGGCCGAGGCTCCGATCGGGCAGCCCTACGCGCTCTATGCTGGGCTCGACGATCCGGTCATCGAGATCAACCTGACGCCCAACCGCCCGGATTGCACCTCGGTCCATGGCATCGCCCGCGATCTCGCGGCCGCCGGCATCGGCACGCTCAAGCATGAGACCGTGCCGGCCGTGCGCGGCGAAGGTCCCTGCCCGGTCGGGGTCGAAGTCGCCTTCGATGCGGCGGATCGGCATCTCTGCCCGCTCTTCGCCCTGCGGCTGGTGCGCGGCGTCAAGAACGGCCCCGCACCGGCCTGGATGCAGGCCCGGCTGCGGGCCATCGGGTTGCGCCCGATCAACGCGCTGGTCGACATCACCAACTACGTCACCTTCGACCGTGGCCGGCCGTTGCACGTGTTCGACGCCGCCAAGGTCTCGGGCGGGCTTACCATCCGCCGGGCGCAGGACGGCGAGAGCCTGCTCGCCCTCGACGGCCGAACCCACGCGCTCTCCGGCGATACCGTGGTGATCGCCGACGGGAACGGCGTCGAATCCATCGCCGGCATCATGGGTGGCCAAACATCCGGATGCGATGAGACCACCACGGACGTGCTGATCGAATCGGCCCTATGGGATCCGACCAACATCGCGCAATCGGGCCGGCGCCTCGGCATCATCACCGATGCCCGCTACCGCTTCGAGCGCGGCGTCGATCCGGCCTTCGCGCTCCCGGGACTCGATCTCGCAACCCGCCTCGTGGTCGACCTCTGCGGCGGCACGCCGAGCGAAGCACAGATCGCCGGCGAACCGCCCAAATCCGAGCGCATCATCGACTTCCCCTGGTCCGAGGTCCATCGCCTCGCTGGCCTCGACGTGCAGCCCGGTGAGATGCAGCGAATCCTGGAGACGCTCGGCTTCCACGTCTCCGGCACCGGCGACCGGGTGCAGGTCCGCACCCCGTCCTGGCGGCCCGACGTGGAGGGCAAGGCCGATCTCGTGGAGGAAGTCGTGCGTATCGCCGGCCTCGACCGAATCGTAGCGACGCCCCTGCCGCGCCTGGCCGGCATCGGTGGCGCGCTGCTCACGGTGATGCAGAAGCGCACGCGGACCGCCAAGCGCGCCCTGGCCAGCCGCGGCCTGATGGAGGCGGTGACGTGGTCCTTCGTGTCGCATGACGACGCCGTCCTGTTCGGCGGCGGCGGCGCCGATCTCGCGCTCGCCAACCCCATCGCCTCCGACCTGTCGGACATGCGCCCGAGCCTCGTGCCGGGCCTGCTGCGCGCGGCGCAGCGCAACGCCGACCGCGGCTACCCGGATGCTGCCCTGTTCGAGGTCGGCCAGTGCTTCGCCTCCGACGAGCCGGAGGGCCAGACGATCCGCGCGGCTGCGATCCGCCGAGGCAGCGCGACTCTGTCGGGATCCGGACGCCACTGGGACGGTGCGACCGAGACCGTGGATGCGTTCGACGCCAAGGCCGACGCGCTGGCGCTGCTCGGCAGCCTCGGCGTGCCGACGGGTGGGCTTCAGGTGACGGCCGGCGGACCGTCCTGGCTTCATCCCGGCCGCTCGGGGACGCTGCGGTTCGGTCCCAAGACCGAGATCGGCTGGTTCGGCGAGGTTCATCCGCGGACGCTTCAGGCCCTCGATCTCAAGGGCAGCTTCGTCGCCTTCGAGATCGTGCTCGACGCGCTGCCGCTGCCCAAGCAGAAGCCGACCAAGGCCAAGCCGGCGCTCACGCTCGCCGAATTCCAGCCCCTGTCGCGCGACTTCGCCTTCGTGGTCGGCCGCGACGTTCCGGCCGGCGACATCGTCAAGGCGGCTCAGAACGCCGAGCGCAAGCTGGTCACGGCGGTCGACGTGTTCGATCTCTACGAGGGTCCCGGCGTTCCCGGGGGCGCGAAATCGGTGGCGATCGCGGTGCGGCTGCAGCCGGTGGAACGGACCCTGACGGATGCCGAGATCGAGGCGGTGAGCGCCAAGATCGTCGCCGAGGTCTCGCGCCGGACCGGCGCGACGCTTCGCGGCTGAGGGAAGCCGGATGGATCGGATCGCCCTTCTCATCGCGGATCTGGCGGCGGCCGAACATCGGCCGACCGCGGCGTTGCGCGAAGCCATGCAGCATCCGGCCGCGATCGCCGAAGCGACGCTGCCGCTGCTCGAAGGGGCAGCGGATGCGCGCGAACTGACACCGGAGGAGACCAACCTGCTGTTCTGGGGCCTGCACGTCATGGCCCAGGCGCGGGATACGCGCGCCCTCGCGCCGCTGCTGCGCCTCCTGCGGCAGGACGAGGAAAGCCTCGATGCCGTGCTGGGCGATGCCCTCACCGCAACCCTCGCGAAGGTTCTAGCAAGCCTGTTCGACGACGATTCCGCCCCCCTTTTCCGACTCATCCTCGACAGCACCGTCGATGATTTTGCCCGCATGGCTCTGTTCAGCGCCTGCACCTTCCTGACCCTGGAAGGCCGGATCGATCGCGCGGCGATGCACGACCTTCTCGTCCGCTTCGACGACGCGCAAGCCGCCGTCGAGGAGGCGCCGGCCTGGACCGGCTGGGAAGAGACGATTGCGCATCTCGGCTTCCGCGACCTAGCCCCCCGGGTTGCGGCGGCCCGTTCGGACGGCCGGATCACCGATGAGATCAGCGACGCCGACTGGTTCAAGGAGGCTTTGCGCAAGGCCGAGACGAAGCCTGATGACCGGGACCGGCTCGGCCCTTATCAATACGGCTACCTCGACGACGCGGTCGAAGCCCTCGACTGGACCGTCGAAGGAGCGGGCGAACCGCAGCGCAACCCGTTCAAGGATGTCGGCCGCAATGATCCCTGCCCGTGCGGATCGGGCAAGAAGTTCAAGAAATGCTGCCTCGGCAAGGAGCGGGCCGAAGGGCCCTGGATGCCGCCGGGCGCGCTATTCAGCTGAGGCACCCGTGCCGTTGAGCGGATTCTCCGGATCCCAGCCATAGCGCAGGGTTTCGAACCGCATGGCGCGGGCATCGACCATGAGGAGACGGCCGACCAGGGGCTCGCCGAAATCGGTCACCGCGCGGATGACTTCCATCGCCATCAGCGAGCCCATCACGCCCGCCAGCGCTCCCAGGACGCCAGCTTCCGCGCAGGCCGGTATGCTGCCGGGCGGCGGCGGGTTCGGGAACAGACAGCGATAGGTGGGGTTCGAGATCCCGTCCGGGCCGGTTTCGTGCGCCCGGATGGTGGTGAGCGTGCCGTCGAAGCGGCCGAGCGCCGCCGTCACCAGCGGACGCTCTGCGTGGAAGCAGGCATCGGAGACCGCATAGCGCGTGGCGAAGTTGTCGGACCCGTCCGCAACGAGGTCATAGCCGGCGATCAGCTCGACCGCGTTGTCCGGATCGATGCGGAGCGGATGGCCGACCACCGCGACGTGCGGGTTGAGGCGCGCCACGGCATCGGCAGCGCTCTCGATCTTCGGCCGGCCGAGGTCCGGCGTGCCGTGGATCACCTGCCGCTGCAGGTTCGACAGGGAGACCGTATCGTCATCTACGATGCCGATCGTACCGATCCCGGCCGCAGCGAGGTATTGGATCAGCGGTGCGCCAAGCCCCCCAGCGCCGATGACGAGCACCCGGGTAGCCTTGAGCCGCGCCTGTCCTGGGCCTCCGATTTCAGCCAGGACGAGATGGCGGGCGTAGCGTTCGATTTCGTCGGAAGTGAGGGCCATACGCAGCCCATAGGCCCTCGCGGGGTCGCACGGAAGCGCCGGAGAGGGTACGAAGACCGACGGTCAGGACCGGCGCTGGGACGCGAATGTCCCAGGGCCGTTGGTCCACGTTCGAAACGCGGACGCGGCGACGCTCAGCGCGGCGCCAGAATCATGATCATCTGCCGGCCTTCGAGCATCGGCTCGCTCTCGACCTTGGCGATCTCGGCGGTCTCGTGCTTCACGCGCTCCAAGAGGCGCAGGCCGATATCCTGGTGAGCCATCTCACGACCACGGAAGCGCAGGGTCACCTTGACCTTGTCGCCCTCCTCGAAGAAGCGGTGAACCGACTTCATCTTGGTGTCGTAGTCGTGCTTGTCGATGCCGGGGCGGAGCTTGATCTCCTTGACCTCGACCGTCTTCTGCCGCTTGCGGGCCTCGTTCTGCTTCTTCTGCTCGTTGAAGCGGAAGCGCCCGTAATCGAGCAGCTTGCAGACGGGCGGCACGGAATTCGGCGCGATCTCCACGAGATCGAGGCCGGCTTCCTCGGCAAGAGTCAGCGCGTCGAAGAAGGCAACGACACCGCGGTTCTGTCCGGTATCGTCGATCAGCTGCACCTCTCGCACACCGCGAATGTCGCGGTTGGCGCGCGGCCCGTCCTTCTGCGGGGCCGGCATGGCTCTCATCGGTCTACGAATGGCTTTGGTCTCCTGCTGCAACGACGAAATGGCGGACCCGACAATCCCCGGAGGGATTACCTGGCCGCCGGCCGCTCCGGTCTCTTCCGGACATACTACGTTGTGGGAAGCGCGGCCAGAGTCAACGGCTGACCGAAGCGCCAACCGAAAATAAACGACCGATGTCGCGCGTCATCCACGTCCCGAACCGGGCTCCGATCAACGGGTTCCGCCACGCAATTCGGCATAGACCGCGAGGGTGTCTCCCACCATGCGATCCAGGGAGAAGTGCGTCTCCACATGGGTACGCGCCCTGCGCGCCATGGCGTCGCGGGCACTCGCGCCGAGCGAGAGGGCTTCCGTCAGCGCGGATGCGAGAGCGGCGGCATCGCCTGGCGGGACGCGCCAGCCGGTGCGCTGTCCGGCCGGGACATCCGGGGGTGCCAGAACGGTCTCGGGGACAGCCCCGAGATCCGAGACGACCACCGGTGTCCCGAGCGCCTGCGCTTCGACAGCCGACCGGCCGAACGCCTCGGGCTCGATCGACGGCACGGCCACCACGGAGGCGGCCCGGAAGGCGGCCGGCATGTCGGTACAATGCCCGACACGGCGCACGACGGCACCGAGATTCCTGGCCGCAATCAGCGCGTCGAGTTCGCGCTCGTAGGAAGTTCGGCCCTGGGCATCCCCGGCCAGCACGACGGCGATATCTGGCACGCCCCGGTCGCGCATCTGCGCGGCCGCCTCAATCAGCACGCGATGCCCCTTCCAGGCTGTGAGGCGGGCCGCGAGGAGAATCACCCGCTCGTGGGGCGCGACGTTCCAGGTCCGCCGCAGGGCCTCGACCCGACCGGTACCGACCGCCACAGGGTTGAACACGGCGAGGTCGGTACCCCGATGAATCACCCGCACCCGCTCGCCGGCCTGCTCGGCATGCATCCGTCTGATGAGATCGGCCGTGTAGCGCGAGTTGGCGATCACCACGTCGCCGCGGGCCATGATGGAATTATAAAGCACCTTCACGCCGGTCCGGCCGGAATAGCTGCCGTGATAGGTCGTGACGAACGGCAGGCCGAGCCGGCGCGCGGCAGCGAGCGCCACCCAGGCCGGTGCGCGCGAGCGGGCATGGATGAGTTGCACGCCCTCGCGGCGGCAGAGCATCATGAGCCGTACGACGTTGACCGCCATCGCCGCCGGGTTCTTCGAGGCCGCCGGGAATCGGAGCCAGTGGCCGCCCTTCGCCTGCAACTCGCCGACCAGACGCCCGCCTTCGGTCGCCACGAGGGCACGCGCCCCGACTGACGCCAGGGCGCCCGCGACGTCGACCGTCGTGCGCTCGGCGCCGCCGGCTTCGAGTTCGGGTATGATCTGGAGGATCCGCGCCCCCGCCAGGACACCCACCTCGCTGGGAAAGCCCGTCAAGCCGCGCGACTCGGCGCCCGTCCGCGGTCCCTCGGCGAGGACGCGCATGCCGCCCGCCGGTATCTGCCAAATGCTCGCTGCCATTGCTTCAGCATCACCGTCGCGCTTTACGGTCCGGTAAACGGATGTTGAAGCGAACCGTATCAAGGACGGTGTTTCTTCGCGCGTGGATGGGGATATCGGAGATCAGGATGACCGATACGGAGCTGAGCTTCCTCACGGTCGGCACCGGAGACACGCAGCGTCGCATCGCGGTGCGCGCGCGACCCGGTTCGGGGCCGCCGGTGATGTGGCTGGGCGGTTTCCGCTCGGACATGAAGGCCACGAAGGCAACCGCCCTCGATCAATGGGCCGCTCAAGCCGGGCGCGCCTTCGTCCGGTTCGATTACGCGGCCCACGGCGAATCGAGCGGCACATTTGCGGATTGCACGATCAGTTCGTGGCTGGAGGACGCGCAGGCCGTGTTGGGTGCCCATATCGGCGAGCCCCCGATCCTGGTCGGCTCCTCGATGGGCGGCTGGATCGCCTGCCTTGCGGCCCGCGACCGGGCAGCGCGTGGCGCGCCAAATGCGGGCCTCGTGCTCATCGCCCCGGCCCTGGACTTCACCGAGGATTTGATCTGGGAACGCCTCACCGAGGCAGGGCGCGCCATGCTGATGCGCGACGGCGTCCTGCGCAGGCCTAGCGACTACGCGCCCGAACCGGACCCGCTCACCCTGAAGCTGATCGAGGATGGCCGCCGGAACTGCATGCTGGAAGGCCCCGTCGATCCGGCTTGCCCGATCCATATCCTGCAGGGGATGCGCGACACGGATGTGCCATATGCCCACGCCCTCAAGATCCTCGGACGTCTGCCGGCTGAGGGCACGGTGATGACGCTGATCGCGGATGGTGACCACCGCCTGTCACGACCGCAGGATATCGCACGGCTGGTGGCGGCGGTGGCCGAGATGGCCTGACGGGCCGGAGCCCGTTTGGTTCAGTGCAGACTGACCGGCTGCAAGTCCTGCGCGACAGCATTGGCCAGAACGACCGCACGGGAATCGGCGAGCATGATCGGCGCACCGCTCGCCGAGAGCAGCGCGAACAGATCGAGTCCGGGCGTCAGTTCAGGGGCCTGCGGGAAGAAGCGGCGCACCTCGTCGGACCGGATCGGCCGAACATAGGCGATGTGCCCCTCACCGAGCGCCGCGAGATCGGCCGGCTGGAAGTCGGCGGGATCGAGATCGGCGGGGGTCAGGGGCGACGGATTGAGAACGGTCATCAAAGCCCTCCTGGGTGGCAGAGCGTCCGCGGCCGATCCCGAAGGCACCGGCAGCACCAAGCTCATGTGGGGATTGCCGCCATCCGATCAATCTTACCCGCGCGCGCCAATATCGATCTTGCGCACGATCCGATCCGGCTCCGGGCGGACGAGGTCGATCGACAGCAGGCCGTTGGCGAGATCCGCGCCCAGGACCTCCATGCCGTCAGCGAGGAGGAAGGTACGCTGGAACTGCCGCGCCGCGATGCCGCGGTGAAGGAAATGCCGCTCGCGCTCGTCGACCTGCCGGCCGCGCACCACGAGCTGGCTGTCCTCCAGCATCACGTCGAGCTGCTCGCGGGTGAAGCCCGCAACCGCGAGCGTGATGCGGAGCCTCTCGGGCTCGCTCTCCGTCCGGGGCAGGCGCTCGATGTTGTAGGGCGGATAACCATCGTTTGTGGCCTTGGAGACCCGGTCGAGGGCCTGTTCGATCTCGTCGAACCCAAGCAGGAACGGATGCCCGAAAGGCGAAGTGCGCGTCATCGCGGCCGTCATCCAGAAAGCGAGGCCTCCGTCCCCGGGGCTTGCCGCCGCCCCGCGATGCCTGAGCACCTCGTCGACAGGGAGCCCGCCCGGGCAGCGCTCCGCCGGACGAGACGCCGCCGGCAGTAGAGCGATATGGCCACGGTGGTGCCGGCCATCAAGGGACGCCTCTGGTTTCGTCCATCACCGGACTGCGCAGCCGTGATGGGCATATTCGGCAATGATAGTTAGGAAATATTGGCAAGTTTTCGAACCGTCACGCTTCCCACTAACAGTTTGGAACTGCTCTGATTTTTGAGCTGGGCCTTGATCAAGGCCGCGCGGGTGGCTTACTGCCGCGGATGGCGACCGGTCGATCACATCGGGCGATCGCTCGGATTTCCGCTGTGACCCGAGGCAAAGCGCCCATGGACGCGCCCCAGACTCTGTCGGACCGTGCGGCGCTGCAGCGCGTGGTCGACGTGTGCGGCGACGAGGCCGAGATTCTGGCCTTGTCGGTGGCTCGGTTCGTTGCAGCCGGCTACATGACCAGCGATGTGGCCTGCTGGAATGCTGCGTTCGACGGGGCCGAGCAATTGCTTGGGCCGGCGGAAGGGTGCCGGTTCGTGGCCTGCGTGGTGGCGATCATCCGTGCGCTACGGGTCGAGCGGGAGGAGGATTGGTCGTTCATGCCGGCGAGTTGCTGCCGCGTGACCGGTCATGAATGCGCGCTGGTCAACTTGATCAACCGGGGCCGGAAACGGCTCTGGGCGGATCTCGAGGAGGCAGCGGCGGAGATCACCGGGCGGGACGCGGCGCCGCGGCTCGTGGCGGCGGTCCGGGCGGCCGTCGATCCGCTCGATGCGGCAGCCGAGCGCTTGGCACCGGCATCCCGTCGCGGTGGCGTTGTACTTCACTGAATCCCCTCCGGGATCGGGCGGGAGCGGCGGGCGCAGGCCCCAGGACGAGGAAGAGGATGACGGTTCGGTGCTTGCCTTGAGCGTTCCCCTGTACCGCCGGCGGATCGGGCGTATCGCCCTCGACACGGCGGCCTGCGTCGCGCTCTCGGCGCTCCTCGTGGTCTCGGCCCTGGCGCAGGATGCGTCCGAGAAGGCCGGGCCGCTGAAGCTGCAGCTCAACAAGGTCGAGACGGCCGCCGAGGCGTGCCGCATCACCATGGTGATCGACAACACCAAGGGGGCTAATCTCAAATCCTACAAAGTCGATCTCTTCGCCTTCGATACGGACGGGGTCGCACAGAAGCGTGTAGCGGTGGAACTCGGGCCGCTCCCACCCCGGAAGACCCTCGTGAAGATTTTCGATTTTCCCGGGATCGCCTGCAACAAAGTAGGGCGCGTCCTGCTGAACGACGTTCTATCCTGCGAGGGAGGCGACGCCGGCCGCGAAGCGTGTCTCGAACGGACCGAGACGGACTCGAAGGCCGGCATCCCGTTCGACCGCTGATCTCGGCCGCACGGCGGACGAAGCGGTGAGACCGTCCGGCGGCAGGTATCGCCGGGCGGTCAGCGGCATTCGCCGCACCCCGATAGGACGGCGGCGCAAGGCCGCGTGAGACCAGAACGCGAGGAGCCCGCGATGGACCCGACACAAGCGCCGATCGAGGCCGCCCACGACTTCTCGTTCCTCGGCCTGTTCCTTCAGGCCGATCCGATCGTGAAGGGCGTGATGATCCTCTTAGTGATCGCCTCGATCGCGTGCTGGACGGTGGTGTTCGAGAAGATCATCCGCCTCGCCGCCGCCCGGCGTCAGGCCAAGGCATTCGCCACGCTGGTCCAATCCGGCGGCAAGCTCGACGGCGAACTCAGCGGCATCGCCGGCCACGTCGCGCGGGCCGGCATCGATGCATGGCGCGATCAGGATACCTCCGAGACCCGGGCGGAGCGCCGCGAGCGGATCGAGCGGGCGATGAAGGGCGCGCTCACGATGGAGGTGAAGCGCCTGCGTACCGGCCTGTCCCTGCTGGCGACCTCCGGGTCGACCGCGCCGTTCGTCGGGCTGTTCGGCACCGTCTGGGGCATCATGAACTCGTTCTCGTCGATCGCGCGCAGCCAGGACACGTCGCTGGCCGTGGTGGCGCCGGGCATCGCGGAGGCGCTGTTCGCCACCGCGATCGGCCTCGTCGTCGCCATCCCGGCCGTCATGGCGTTCAACAAACTGTCGGGCGACGTGAGTGCAATTCAGAGCACCTTCTCGTCCTATATCTCGCTGCTCGGCAACCGTCTGGCGCGCGACCGCGCCGGCACACCGCACCGCGCCGCCGCTGAGTAGGCGCCTCCCACAGAACGCCCGCTGCCCCGCCGCGCGCAGAGGGAGGGCTCCCGGCAATCGGGAGCTTCGTGAGAGGCCTTGAGCCGCTTCAAAAGGACCGCCGACGCGCGGACCGACGCACCGAACCGGAGACGCCCGATGGCGATGGGATCCATTCGCGCGAGCGACGACGATGATCTCGAAGACATGCCGATGTCCGAGATCAACGTGACCCCGATGGTCGACGTGATGCTCGTGCTGCTGATCATCTTCATGGTCGCCGCGCCGTTGATGACGACGGGCGTGCCGGTGCAGTTGCCCAAGACCGCGGCCCCGAAGGTGGCGCAGTCGAAGAAGCCCCAGGAGGTCACGGTCGACAAGGACGGCAAGCCCTCGATCGCCAAGGAGATCTTCACGATGGAGAGCCTGGTGCCGCGCCTGCGTGAGATGGCGGCAGCCGACAAGGATCAGGTCATCCTCGTGCGCGGCGACCGGGACGTCCCCTACGGCAAGGTCATGGAGGTCATGGGATTGGTGGGGCAGGCCGGCTTCACCAAGGTCTCGCTGATCGCGCAGTCGCCCGGCGGCGCATCGGCGCCCCCGTCTGCGCCGGCCGCCGCCCCTGCCGGGACCGCCCGCTGAGCCGATGAACACGTTCGTACCGACGGATGCGCCCGAGGGATTCGGGCAACGACGCCCATCCGGGCTGGTCGCGGCCTTCCTGGTCGCACTGGGTCTGCATGCCCTCGTGCTGGTGGCCGCGATGGTCCTGCGGCTTGCGCCGCCGACGCCGCCCGGCGAGCAACAGATCACCGTGGATCTGGCGCCGATCATGACGGAGGCGCCGACGGAGGCGCCGTCCGAGCAGCAAATGAGCCAAGCCGCGCCGCCGGAGACGAAGCCCGTCGACCTGCCGCCCGACGAGGCGGTCCAGCCGCCGCCCCCGACCGAGATGGCCGAAGTAAAGCCGGACGAGACCCCGGTGGTCGAGCCTCCGCCGCAGGCCCAGGCAGTCGAGACGCCGAGCCAGGTGATCACGTCGAGTTCGGAGGAGGCCCAGCCGCTTACGCCCCCGCCAGCCGAGATCGCCAAGACCGAGGAGCCGCCGAAGCCCGAGCCCGATCCCGCCAAGCTCAAGGCCGAGCGGGAAGCGAAGCTGCGCAAGGTCCGGGAGGAGAAGCTCCGCGAGCAGAAGCGCGAGGAGGCGCGGCAGGAACGTCTGGAGGAAATTCGCGAAGCCAAGGCGAAGGCCGCGCGGGAGGCCAAAGCCCGTCAGGCGAAGGCTCAGGAGGGCGCCGAAGCGCGCAACTCCGCCTCGGCGTCGCGCCAGAACGCGGCGGGCCGCGCTGCAGCGGGTAGCGATCCGAGCGCCCTGCGCCAATGGACGGGCGCGATCAGCGCGGCGATCCACGGCCGCATGAATGCGGGCGCCGCCAACGGCACCGGAGGTGGAACGGCAGTGGTCCGCTTTACCGTGATGCGCTCGGGCCAAGTCACGGCCGCCGGCCTCGCACGCTCCAGCGGAGTCGGGCAGATCGACAGCGCCGCGCTCTCGGCCGTCCGCGGCAGCCTTCCGGCCGCACCGGCAGGCGTGACGCAGCCGAGCCTGTCCGTCTCCATCCCGCTCAACTTTCGAGTGAGATAAGCCCGGCCTCACAACGCGTGGATAAGAACGCCGGAATCTGGACTGGTGTGAGCTTCCGGTGATCCTGGCGAATATTGTGCGCTGGCATACCCGACGAGCGTTGCAGATTCGCCATCGACCCGACGGGCATGCTAAAGCCAACTTGAACACGCGTCCGTGTGCCTTCGGCGACGGGACACGGGTGTGAAGATCCGGCCTTGCCCCCCCTCCAACAGGCCGGACCTGCCCAGTCGCTGTCCCGCGCAGGTTGCGCAGGGTCGGATACGCTGCGCTGGGGCGAAAGGGACAGGATGAGCGACGAGACCGAGTTCGACCTCGACGAGGAGAATGCAACGCGCGACGCGGAAGCGGAGGCGAAGACGCGAGCCGACAATCGCATCGAGCGGGCCGAACGCGCCGAGCGGATGGCCCGCGAGGGTGCGCAGGCGATGGCGGAGCATCACGCGGCGATCAAAGCTGTGGATGAGAAGACCCTCAAGTTGCGGGCGCTGCGGCTGGCCAAGGAAGAAGCGGACGCTCAGACCAAGGCGGCCGAGAAGGAAGCCAAGGCCGCCGCGAAAGTCGCTGCCAAAGGTGCTGGCAAGGGCGCTGCCAAGAAGGCTGCGCCGAAAAAGACCGCCGCAAAGGGTTAGAGGCCGATGGCCGAAGATCGCAATCGCCGCCGCTTCACCGATCCGCGCGCGGCAGCCGAGGCGGCCTTCAGAGCCGCAACGTCTCCGAAGCCGGAGGCTCCTGCTCCACAGCAGGCGGCACCCCGGACCGTAACGCCGCCCGGTACGCGCGAGGTGGTGAGCCTTCGCCTCGACAGTACGGTGCTCGCCCATTTCCAGAAGGACGGGCCGGGCTGGCAGGACCGCATCAACGCGGCGCTTAAGGCGCTTATTCCCGCCGGTCAGGACTGACGCAGGATTTGAGCTTGGCGTGTTGGCGTCCGCGCCTCACGCGTCGCGGGGGCGCTCACGCAGGATCCGGTTCACCGCGCGATCAAGAGCCGACAGGAAGGCCGACCTGTCGGCCCGCGAGTACGGCTTCGGACCGCCGGTGATCGTTCCGGCCTCGCGCAGGGACTGCATCAGGTCGCGGGTCGCGAGCGCCATGCCGATCGACGACTCGCTGAACGGCTTGCCGGTGAAGGCCAGCACGGTCGCGCCGGCTTTGACGCACCGTGAGGCGAGCGGCACGTCAGCGGTAAGGACGATGCTTCCAGGACCGGCACGCTCGGCGATCCAGTCATCGGCGGCGTCGAGGGCAGAGCCGACCACGACGCGCACGATCCAGGGTTCGTGCGGCAGGTTCAGGATGCTGTTGGCAACCACGTGGACGGTGAGCCCGTAGCGGGCTGCCACCCGGTAGGTCTCGTCCTTGACCGGGCAGGCATCGGCATCGAGGAAGATCGGCGGCCCCGCCGTATCGGCGCTCACGGCCGCGGCACGAGCTTCGACGTGAAGCCCGCCACGATCAGAAGAACCCCGAGGGCGAATTCCCAGCGCTCGATATCGCCGCCCACCGAGATCAGGATGGCGTGTCCGAAAACCAGCAGGCCGAGCAACGGCAAGCCGAAGCGCAGCCCTAGCTTCGCGGTCGTCAGGATAACGGCTCGAGGCGATTCGATGCGGGGCATCAGCGGGCTGCCGCCACGCGACGGGGTTCCAGATCCGTGACGGGCAGCATATCGCCGTGACCGCGTTCGAGCGTGGCGACCGCGAGCGGCGCGCCGCGACCCCGCAACGCGTGGGCGCCCAGGGAGCGGGCGCGAACGCCATCCGGTAGCCGCGTCAACCGGTCCAGGAGATCCTGCGAGATCAGAATGCCGACCCCGAGCGGACGGCATAGGGCTTCGATCCGCGAGGTGACGTTCACGGCATCGCCGAAATACGCGATCTTGTGCCGATCGACCCCGACTTCGGCCGTGACGACCGAGCCGCCGTGCAGGGCCGCCCGGAGCCGCGGCACCGTTCCGAACCGGGCCGTCCAGGCCGCAGCATCCGCCTCGATCCGGTCGAGGACGTCGAACAGGCACGTCACGCAGCGCGCATCCTTCAGGCCCCGGGCAATCGGCCAGGTGATGATGGCCAGATCCCCGACATAATCATCGACGGAGCCGCCGTTGCGGCGCACAGGCTCGGCCAGCGTCGCGAAGACGGCGCCGAGATATTCCTGGGCCCGGAGATCGCCATGCGCCTCCGCGAAGGCCGTCGAGCCGACTACGTCGAGGAACAGGAACACCCGCTCCTCCGCCACCGGCTTGTGATAGCGGCCGATCATGAAGTTCACGAACACTTCGCCGCCGATCAGGTCGCGCATCCGGATCACGAAGACGAGGAGGCCGGACACGGCCAGGGCATAGGCGAGCACCCGGGCGGTCATGCGCGTGGCCGAGGTGAGGTCGTCGGTCGTCAGCGCAAACGCCCAGACCAGCAGGCCGCCGAGCGCGTTGCCGGCCATGATCATCAGCACGTAGGCGAGTTCGGCCGCAACCACGTAGAGCCAAGCCGGAAACCGGCGGATCCGCGCCTGCAGGCCTGCCAGGATCAGGCCGCGGTCGAAGGCCAGCACCGTCGCGCCCATGCACAGGCCGTAGGTGAATCCCGCGAGCGGGGACGCGCCCGCCGCGAAAATGATGTTGTACAAAAGCCCGGCGCCCGCAGCCGCCAGCAGGATCAGCACCCAGAACATGCGGTGAGCGGGCAGCATCGGCGCAACTCCAGCATGGCCAACCGAGCGACCGCGCACCGGACCGGGTTTCACGGGTTCGACCGTATAGCGCGGGCACGGCGAGACCGCGCAGCATGACAGCAGGCCATGGCCTGAAGTGCACCGCCGCCTTTATGCGCCCTGCCTTGCTCAACAATCCATGATGGCGCGAGTAAGGCGTGGAACGGCAGGGTCGCGACGCCGGTGCCCATCGTTGGGGTCGCTGTCGGAAAAGCGCCGAGACAGGGAAGGGAACGACGCCATGCAGGCCAGGAGCTTCGGTGCAGCCCGCGTCCCGGTCTCGGTGATCGGCCAGGGAACGTGGCACATCGACCGGTCGGACCGCGGCGATGCGCTCGCCGCGCTGCGAGCCGGGATCGATGCCGGCATGACCCATATCGACACGGCCGAGATGTACGGCGACGCGGAGGCGATCGTCGCGGAGGCAATCACCGATTGCCGTGAAGAGGTCTTCCTCGTCTCGAAGGTTGTGCCTGGAAACGCGACCCGCCGCGGTGTCGTGCGCGCCTGCGAGGAATCGCTGCGGAAACTGCGGACCGACCGGCTCGACAGCTACCTGCTGCACTGGCCCGGCCAGCACCCTTTGGAGGAAACCATCGCTGGGTTCGAGGACCTGCGCCGGGCCGGGAAAATCCTGTCGTGGGGCGTCAGCAACTTCGACATCGAGGATCTCGATCGCGCCCTGGCAATTGCGGGGCCGGACCGCATCGCCTGCAACCAAGTCCTCTACCATCTCAATGAGCGGGCGATCGAACACGCCGTTCTGCCCTGGTGCGAGAAGCACGGGGTCGCGATGGTCGGTTACTCGCCCTTCGGCAGCGGCGAGTTCCCGGATCCGGCCAGCGCCGGCGGCCGGGCCCTGGCAGGGATCGCCGAGGCGCATGGTACGACCCCGCACGCGGTCGCCCTCGCCTTCCTGACCCGGATGCCCCTGACCTTCACGATCCCGAAGACCGGGCGCCCGAGCCGCGCGGTGGAGAATGCCGGCGCGGCTGAGCTGCATCTCGGCTCCGCCGAGATCGCCATGATCGACGCGCATTTCCCGCGCGGCCCGCGTCCCCGGATGCTGCCGATGCTCTGAGCACCGACGGTCCGGCGTGTCCCGCCGACACTTGCGCGCTCAGTCGCCGAAGCCGAACAACTTCTCGATGAAGTTGCGATCGTCCTTCGGGGCCCGCCGGGCTGCGGCGGCCGGCCGCGGTGCAGGTGCTTGCGGATCGCCGAAGATCTGGCCGAGGATCCCGCCCGGCGCCTCCTGGCCGGCGCTGGCTACGGAGGCTGTCGTCTCCGGCGCCCTGCGCCAGCGGTTGATATTCGGCAGCGGGACCGGGTTCTGACCCTTCAGCGCCTGGGTCATGTAGCTCTTCCAGACTTCCGCCGGCAGGTTGCCGCCCGTCACCTTCTTGGTCAATTCGCCGTCGTCGTTGCCGAGCCAGATTCCGGTCACGAGGCTGCCCGAGTAGCCGATGAACCACGCATCCCGGTAATCCTGGGTGGTGCCGGTCTTGCCCGCGAGGTCCCAGCCCGGGATATCAGCCTTCTTGGC
Source organism: Methylobacterium sp. E-065 (assembly GCF_022829605.1). Lineage (GTDB taxonomy): Bacteria > Pseudomonadota > Alphaproteobacteria > Rhizobiales > Beijerinckiaceae > Methylobacterium. Next base: position 30,865 of record NZ_JAKSYD010000227.1, read on the forward strand.
GGTGCCGCTGACGAAGGTCTCGTGCATCATGGCGTTCATCATGCCGTCGGCATCGGCGCTGATCACCCGGCCGAGCCCGCTCTCGGCGCGCTTGTAGAGCACCTTGCCGTCCAGCCCCTTCACGGCCGTAACCACGTAGGGGATCACGCCGGTGCCGCCATTGGCGAAGGCCCCGTAGGCACCGACCATCTCCAGCAGCGTCACCTCGGAGGTGCCGAGCGCGATCGAACCGTTGGCCTGGAGCGGTGAGGTGATGCCGAGGCGCTGGGCGGTCTGCACCACCGCCTTCGGGCCGACCTCTTGGCCGAGACGCACCGCCACGGTGTTGAGAGAGTGGGCGAGCGCCGTGCGCAGGGTGACCGGTCCTTCGTAACGGTGCGAATAGTTCTCCGGCGCCCAGGTGCCGATGCGGATCGGCGCATCGTCGCGCACCGTGTCGGGGGTGGCGCCGTGCTCGACGGCGGTCAGGTACACGAATGGCTTGAACGAGGAGCCGGGCTGGCGCTTGGCCGTGGTGGCGCGGTTGAACTGGCTTTGCGCGTAATCACGCCCGCCGATCAGCGCGCGGATCGCCCCATCGGGGCGCATCGAGACGAGTGCGCCCTGGCCGACGTTGAAGCGCGCGCCCTTGGCGTTCAGCTCCTCGGTCAGGGTCCGCTCGGCGGTGGCCTGGAGGGTGGTATCGACCGTCGTCTGGACCGTGATGTCGGTTTCGAACTTACCCACGTAATCGTCGAGCACGTCCATCACGAGGTCGGCGACGTAGTTGGCGGAGCCGCCGCCGCGGGCGTTGGCGGGCTTGGCCGGCTGGGCGAGCGCCACCTTCACGTCCTGCGCGGTCGCGAAGCCGAGATCCTGCATGGCGGCAAGCACCTGCGCGGCGCGGGCCTGCGCGGCCGGCAGGTTGCGGTTCGGGGCGAGCCGCGACGGCGCCTGGACGAGGCCGCCGAGCATGGCGGCCTGGGCGAGCGATACCTCCTTGGCGGGCTTGCCGAAATAGCGCTGCGCCGCCGCCTCGACGCCGTAGGCGCCGGCGCCGAAATAGACGCGGTTCAGGTAGAGTTCGAGGATCTCGTCCTTCGTGTACTTGTGCTCCAGCCAGAGCGCGAGGATCGCCTCCTGGATCTTGCGCGAGGCGGAGCGCTCGGGCGTCAGGAAGAGGTTCTTGGCGAGCTGCTGGGTGAGCGTCGAGCCGCCCTGCGCGACGCCGCGCCGCGTCACGTTCTGGCCGACCGCCCGCAGGATGCCGACCGGATCGACGCCGAAATGCTGGTAGAAGCGCCGGTCCTCGATCGCCACGAACGCCCGGGGCAGATAGGGCGGCAATTCCTTGATCGAGACCACCCGGCCGCCGGTCTCGCCGCGGTTGGCGAGCAGCGTGCCGTCGCTCGCCAGGATCGCGATATTGGGCGGGCGCTTCGGGACCGCGAGCTGGTCGATCGGCGGAAGCTGGGAGGCATGGTAGGCGATGAGCCCGGCAAGCCCGATGACGGCCCAAAGGCCGAGCACCACCGTGCCGTAGACAATCCGGCCGAGCCACGAACGCCGACGCCGCTTCCGGCCCGCGCTCGCCGAACGTGCCGACGCCTTGGCCGGCTTGCGTGCCGGCCCACTCGCTCGATTCGCCACGCCCTCTCCTGATCCAGAACGATCGTCACGGGACAGGCGCAGGTCGAGGTCGCCGCGATCCCGCGTGCGCCCCTCCGGCACATCGAAGTTCGGCTCAACCCTGCCGCGCCCCTTGCCTGGACCGTTGCCTTGCCCCTTGGCCATGCATCCCGTCTTCGATTGATCCGGACCGGCGCGCCCATCTACGGTGACGCCGCACGGTTGCCGCGCGTCTCAGGCTGCGGCGTCCGCCCCGATACAGGACAGGACGCGGCAGCCGCGCGCCCGCCTTGTCGAATCCGTTTGTGACCGCATCGCGGTGACGCTGGACGAGAAGGCTCGCCAATCCGTTAAGACCGCGTCAACCTCTACGCACCCGGCGCCGGGTCGGGAGGTTGCCCCACACCCATCACCCGCCGCGCCTCGGCGAGCAGCACCGGGTGGCGGGCCGATTGCGGACCGAAATCCGGCGTCTCCCGGCCGAGCCGAGCGACGCGCGCCAGGAACAGGCGTCGGCGCAGGCCGAAGCGCCGGAGACTCACAAGCAGCGCCTGAAGCACCAGGCGGACGGCTTCGGTACGCTCGCGCTCGAGGACGATCTCGGTCTTCAGGGCCTCCTCGCGCCGAAGCGCGGCCTCGAGTTCGCCGCGGACGACCATTCGGGCCGCCTCGTCCTGGCGCGCGGCCGCCAGCGCGATCCGGCACTCCTGCAAGGCGCTGAGCAGCAGAAGCTCGTGCGCGGGCGAATCTTTCACTCAGTCCTCCCGATGCGTCGCGATCCGGCGCCGACCTATGCGACCCGTCCTCACGCAATCGATATCGTGAGCCGACGCCATAGCGAGCACGGCCGCTGGCCGGAAGCCGCCATCCGGATTAATCGGCCCCGGCATGACGCATCACGGGGGAATCGTGGACGTGAAGATTCGGATTGCCTCGGCCATCGCGGCCGGCTCGCTGGGGATGGGCCTGCTCGCGCTCACGGCGGCCCAAGCCTACCAGCTCGACACGGTGAACCTGATCGCCTGCGCGCAGGAGGGGGGTGTTTGCCAGATGCCCTATCCAACCAACGTCTATTTCGGCGTCCCCGGCCGCACCAACGGTCGGCCGTTCCCGCAGGGCGGTGTGATCGCCTGCAACGCCCAGACCTTCGGGGATCCTGCTCCGGGCCAGCCGAAGAGCTGCTGGTACGCGCCGCGCATCAATGCGGGCGGATCGAACGACCGCCCCCGGGACGAGGGCTATGACCGGCGCCGCGACGATTATCGCGACGATCGCGGCTACGACCGCGACGCTGACCGCCCGCCGGTGCGGCGCCCTTACGACGAGGATTACGACCGGCCTGCACCGCGGCAGTACCGGGACGATGATTGATCTTGTCCCGATAGCCGCGTCTTCCCGCCGTATTCAGCCTGTTAACTGCGATCCGCCATGGTTCCGGGCATTCAGGCCCGGTTCGGCGGGCGGGTGCGGCCGAGGGAGTGTCTTATGACGGAGGACCGGCGCGGCACGTTCCGCAGGAACGCCTTCACGTTCGGCTCCTTGCTCCTCGCACACGGCGAGGTCAGTTGCCTGGTCTGGGACGCGACCGAAACGGGCGCTCAGATTGAGGTGGAGAACGATCAGCCGGTACCGGATCGTTTCCCGCTGCGCCTGACCGCTGATGGCGATCCGCGTCCGGTTACGGTCGCGTGGCGGCGAAGCCGGCGGATCGGCATCGCCTTCGAGGGCTGAAGCGGCTCGTCAGGTCGCCTGCAGGGCCGGACGCGCCGACCTGCGGGCCGGCGCCAAGTGGAACCATGCGGGCCGGACGAACAGGATCTTCAGGGGCGTGCCGCGCACGAGCCGTTCCAGAGCGAGCGGCAGCAGAACCGCGGCCACCATCACGATCAGGCTCACGGCACCGATATCCGCGATGATCCCGGTGCGCACGAGGATCTCCCGGGTCGCGGCCATCGGCAGCGAGAATGCGAGGTAGATGACGATCGAGCGCCGGCCGCAGGCGCGGATCGCTTCCGCCACGGGGCCGCCCGCCCAGCCGATCAGGGCGGCCGCCACCACGATCGCCAAGGCTCCGGCGGCGCCGAGGGCGAGGCTTACCAGGGGCAGGCTCGCCAGCGTCGGATGGGCGGGATCGCTCGCGGGTGTCATGGCCAACCAGGCCTCCAGGGCGGCCCAGATGGCAAGTCCGCCGAGCGCCGGCCCGACATGGCGCCGTGCCGTATCGGCCAGGGTGAAGATCCGGTCGGCGAACAGGTATGCGGCGACGAAGTAGACGTAACGTGCGCAGAACTCCTCGATCAACGTCGAGTCGCTGCGGATATCGGCGATCTGCAACAGCGCGGCCGCAGCCAGCAACACGCCGCCCGGCAGGCGGCGCAGCACCTTGGTGACCACCGAGAACACAGCCAGCAGGTAGATGAACCACAGGCTGGAATAGGGTTCGATCAGGGCGTGCGCGAGATAGGCCGCGAAGTCCGCGGGGCCGCCATCGCCGACGATCTTTCCGTACCGGGCCGCCGACTGGATCACCAGCCACAGCAGGTAGAAATAGGCGAAGTGGACCACGCGCCGGTCGGAGAACAGGCGCCAGTCGCGGTCGATCACCCGCCCCATGAACAGGCCCGACAGCAGGAAGAAGTCCGGGATCCGGAACGGTTTCGCGAAGGCGACCACCGGGTGGAGGAATCCCTCCCCGCCCATGGCGTCGCCGGTGCCCGTCACGGCATGCATCATCACGACCAGGAGGATGCAGATCCCCTTGGCGATATCGACCCAGGCCAGTCGATCCCGTGCGTCTGCTACTCCGGCCATCATCGCATCCCCGATACAAGGATGATCCTGGACCCCATGTGGTTGACGGCAAGATTCGAGGCGCAATCGATCTGCCGACGTAGCCAAGACTTCGTAAATATTCGCCGCTCAGATCTTGCGGCGCAAGGTCCGCCGGTCGCGGGTCATGCGCGTGGCGGCATGAAAATCGTCGGGCTTGCCGCGGACCCAGGCGAGAAACCGGGCGATCTCCGGATCGGTACGCAGCGCATCGACCTCGGCGAGCCGGTTGGCGATCTCTGCTTCGCTGTAGCGGGCGTGGATCGCCGAGTGGCAGATCTGGTGCAGCCGGACGGTGCCACGATGGGTTCCACCCTTCAGCTTGGGCGTCAGATGGTGGAGGCTGGAGCGGGCGCGCGGTGGGATCGGCCTCTCGCAGAGCGGGCAGACCGGATCGACCCGCGCGGCGTCGCCCGGCTGCGCGGGATCATCGGCATTCCAGCGCCGGGACCGCCGTCCGACCACGCACGCCCTCCTTCATCCGCCCACTACCCCGCCGTCTCGGCCGCCGCGCAGCCCCCGCCGACACGCGCGCCGAACGTAGCTTCTGCCTCGCGATCCCGGAGGCCCAGGATGGAGACGTGATCGCCCGGTACCAGCTCGATCCGCGCCCGGGGTCCGGCCGCGGCAGCGAGCGCCAAAGCAAGCTTGGCCGGCACCACCGGATCGTCGCGGCCCTGGACGATCAGGACCGGCGCCGTCCCGGAACGGATGCGCAGATCCGAGCGGTAGGTTTCGCGCAGGAGCCAGGATGGTGCCAGCGGGGCATGCAGCCGCACCGTGTGGGTCATCGAGTCGAACGGCGCCTCAAGGTAGAGCCCGATCGCGGAATAATGCTCGGCGACCGCGACCGCGATGGCTGCCCCGAGGGAATGGCCGTGCAGCAGGATCGGCGCACCCGGCGCCCGCGCCGCCGCCTCCGCCACGGCGGCCAGACCGTCGCGGATCAGGCCGTCTTCGCTGGGATGCCCGGTCGAACCCGGATAACCGCGATAGGCCGGGGTCAGCAGGCCCCAGCCGCCCGCCCGCCAGGGGTCTGCAGAGAAGCGCGCTGCATGCGGTTCCGGGCGACCACCGTTGCCGTGAAAGCTGACCACGATGCCGCAACCTGGCCGCGGCGCGCGCCAAAGGGCGTGCAGGGTTTCCCTGTCGCTGGTGGCGATCGTGATCGGCGCGACCTCCGGCGGCACCGGCGCGAGGGACGGTGGATGATAGGCGCCCGGATAGAGAAAGCGGCGTTGCCCAAGGGCGAGCGCGGCAAGCGCCAAGCCGGAGAGCAGCAGTACGGTAAGCACGAGACCGGCGAGAAGGCGCATTCGAAACGGCGGTGAGCAGCGTTTGGCGTGAGTGCCCTCCCCTAGGCCCGCCCGGGTCGCCCTTGCAATCGGGGCCGCTTGGAACGCTGCCAGACCATCCGGAGCGGATGTCGTTCGGACGTTTTACGCAGCATTGACAAAGGCACCGGCAACCGTGAGTCTTGAATCGTTCCGAGGGGAGCCCCGCAGGGGGCTGAGATTGGGCATCCGGCCCTGACCCTTGAACCTGATCCGGCTCATACCGGCGGAGGGACGGGAACCTGCGGCTGCGCGCCTCGCGGCCGGCTCTCTCATCTCACCCATCGCGTGGACCGGACCGCTCCGAAGCGAGGAGAGGCCCACGATGAACGCACCCGTTCGCCCCAAGGACGTGACAGGCAACCCCGAGGCCGTGACCACCGGTCCGGTCACCGGATCGCGCAAGGTCTATGCGAGCCCGGCCGGCCGCTCGGACATCCGCGTGCCCTATCGTGAGATCGCCCTCTCCGACCCGAAGGAAGCACCGGTGCGGGTCTACGACCCGTCGGGCCCCTACACAGAAACCGACGTACGCATTGACCTCAGCGCCGGCCTGACCGGCGTGCGCGAGCCCTGGATCGCGGCCCGCGGCTACGCGGCGGTCGAGCCCCGGGCGGTCAAGCCGGAGGATAACGGTTTTGCCGGCGACAAGCTCGTGGCCCCCTGCCCCGCCGAGCGGACCATCCGCAAGGCGGCGCCCGGCCAAAAGGTGACGCAGTACGAGTTCGCCCGCGCCGGAATCATCACCGAGGAGATGATCTACGTCGCCCACCGCGAGAACGCCTGCCGCGAGCAGATGCTGGAGGGCGCTGAGGCCACGCTCGCCGACGGCCAGAGCTTCGGCGCTTCGGTGCCGCCCTTCATCACCCCCGAATTCGTCCGCGACGAGATCGCCCGGGGCCGCGCGATCATCCCGGCCAACATCAACCACACCGAATTGGAGCCGATGGCGATCGGCCGGAATTTCCTGGTCAAGATCAACGCCAATATCGGCAACTCGGCTGTGACCTCGTCGGCCGCCGAAGAGGTCGAGAAGCTGGTCTGGTCGATCCGCTGGGGCGCCGACACGGTCATGGACCTGTCGACCGGGCGCAACATCCACAACATCCGCTCGTGGATCATCCGGAACAGCCCGGTTCCGATCGGCACGGTGCCGATCTACCAGGCACTGGAGAAGGTCGGCGGCGATCCGCTCAAGCTCGACTGGGAGGTGTTCAAGGACACCCTGATCGAGCAGGCCGAGCAGGGCATCGACTACTTCACCATCCATGCCGGCGTGCGCCTCGCCCACGTGCCGCTGACCGCCCGACGCGTCACCGGCATCGTCTCGCGCGGTGGCTCGATCATGGCCCGCTGGTGCCTCGCCGGGCACCGCGAATCGTTCCTCTACGAGCGGTTCGACGAGATCTGCGACATCATGCGGGCCTACGACGTGTCGTTTTCGCTGGGCGATGGATTGCGCCCCGGCTCGATCGCCGACGCCAACGATGCCGCGCAGTTCGGCGAGCTCGAGACCCTGGGCGAACTGACCAAGGTCGCCTGGGACAAGGGCTGCCAAGTGATGATCGAGGGCCCCGGCCACGTGCCGATGCACAAGATCAAGGTCAACATGGAGAAGCAGCTGAGGGAGTGCGGCGAGGCGCCGTTCTATACCCTCGGCCCGCTGACCACCGACATCGCCCCCGGTTACGACCACATCACCTCCGGCATCGGCGCCGCGATGATCGGCTGGTTCGGCACCGCGATGCTCTGCTACGTCACCCCGAAGGAGCATCTCGGCCTGCCCGACCGGGACGACGTGAAGACCGGCGTGATCACCTACAAGATCGCTGCCCACGCCGCCGACCTCGCCAAGGGCCACCCGGCCGCGCAGCTGCGCGACGATGCGCTGAGCCGCGCCCGGTTCGACTTCCGCTGGGAGGACCAGTTCAACCTGGGCCTCGATCCGGATACGGCCCGCCGCTACCACGACGAGACCCTGCCCAAGGACGCCCACAAGGTCGCGCATTTTTGCTCGATGTGCGGGCCGAAATTCTGCTCGATGAAGATCACGCAGGACCTGCGCGCCGAGGTGCTGGCGATGGAGGAGGCCGGCGAGGTCGTGGGTGCGGCGCCCGTGATGACCAAGGCCGAGGCCGAAGCCGGCATGAAGGCGAAGTCGCAGGAATTCCTGGCCGAAGGCGGGAAGCTCTACGTCGACGCCGCCGAGTGAGGCGACGGCACGCCCGGTCCGTTCAGGATGCGGGCGTGCCACAGGCAGCGATCGGATCGTCGCCGGAGGGAGCCTGGATCTCGATGACGGATCCCGGGCCGGCACCGTAGCCGTCGTGCAAAGCCGCGAGCATCAGATCCGCCGCGATGGTGACATCCGGCGGGTCCCCGATTTCGACCTCGCGGGCGAAGTTCTTGCGCGGGCTCGCCTGGACATAGCCGAGCGCGTTCAGAGCCGCGCGCTCGGCCGGGTCGAGCCGCAGCCGCCCTTCGCCGGTTGGACCGTAGGCGCCGGACGAGGCCTCGCAGAACATCCGTGTGTCGCGATCGTGGTAGATGCACTGCACGTAGCGCTGGGGCGCGCCGCGCAACGCGACGATGATGAAGCGGTCCCGCGACTCTTCGACCAGGCCACGCTGATGCATGATCTCGAGGCGCTCCGCGATCGCGCACCGATGCCGCGCAATGAAACGGGCCCGGGACGCCGCCGTACTGCCCAAGTCCGCCGCGGCGAGTGGCGACGTCACCGTGATCATCAGAACGGCGCAGACCCAGCGCATCCAGATTTCCTTCCGCGGGCACTTGCGGGTGGGACGCTGCGGCCCCTGCATCAACCGAAATCACCACGAATTTGTGTCGGTGCGGTAACGGAATGTTCAGTGCATGCCGGATCACCGCTTGGCGGCCCGTGGATGACCAGCCAGCGTTAAGGAACGCTTAGGCTGCGTGGCAGCTGAATCCTCCGATCACAGGACAGCAGGAGATCAGCCATGGAGATCCGCCCGCTCGCGGCCCCGCCGGGACCGCAGGGCCTCGATGCCCTCGGCGCCACGGCCGCCCCTGCGGAGACGCAGCAGCCGTCCAAGCCGCCTGTGAGCGCCAAGACGTTGGAGCCTGCGGTGAAACTCGACATCACCACGACGAACGGCAAGGCGCGATACATCAAGGATCTCGATACCAGCGCCATCGTCTTCCAGGTGGTGGACACCACGTCCGGCACCGTGATCGATCAGCTGCCCAGCGAGACCGCATTGCGGAACCGCGCCTACGATTCCGCCCGCGAGACGCAAAAACAATCAGCCGGTAGCGTATCGCGGGTCGCCTGATTCCCGGGACCGCACGCGGCGGATGATCCGTTTGACGCCGTCGCGGTCCGGCTGCTAGATCATGCCCAAGCATGAACGCTTCGGGTTCGGGCTGAGCGGTTGCTCCGCTTTTGCCGCCCCGGACGCCGTTTATGTGGGCGGGCGTAGTTCAGTGGTAGAACGTCAGCTTCCCAAGCTGAATGTCGTCGGTTCGATCCCGATCGCCCGCTCCATGAATTTCTGCCGTAGTCGCAAAGGCTTGCAGCGCTCGTTACAGCCGATTCTAATGCGGGTCTGTTCCCGGCGTACAACGCTCGTACAACGGCTGCTCGCTATTCGTCCGCAGTGACGTAAGCAAACCCGCCAGGCGGCATCCTTATTCTCCTAGTTCCTTCGCTGAGAATTATAGTTCTTGTTCTGGGGGTTCAAATTTCTCCCTCATTACCACTATTTCTATCGGGCTTTTCGGCGCTACCGACGATCCGGCCGGTAAATTCTGCCCGGATTGGTAAAGATGACGGCTGTGTGGCCGGGCCACTTCAGGTCCATTGCTATGCGATGGCGCTTTCGTTCCTTCAGCTCAAGCCATTAATGACCGGCAACCGCGCCGATTGCGGTGAGCACGTCGGCCACCTGTGAGCTTGCAGCAGCAAGGGAGCGGCGTCGGCTCTATTTTAGATGCGTTTTCCAAGCAGGGAATGAGGATTCGAATTCCTCCGTCGCCGCCAAGCTAAATTATTGTAACTCTGATCTTTTTAATTAAGGCCGACGCTGGACGGCACCGCGCCCCGTCACAGCCGGGGCCCCGGTCCCGGCCAGGATCGGGTTCGAGCATGTTCGTCGTTAGGCGTGGCGACCGTTGGTGGTTTCGCAAGGCCGTCCCTGTTGACCTCGTCGACGTGCTCGGCATCGCCGAGATTCGTCAGTCGTTGCGTACCAGCAACGCCCGCGAGGCACGGCGGAGGGCGCTGGAGGTGCTGGTCAGGGTCAAGGACGTCTACGCTGCCCTCCGGACAGAGCGCCCGCTGCGCCCAGCCCGTGACGCCGCCCTCGCCATGCTGCAGCAGGCGCTCGACGCCACCTCAGGCAGCCCGTGGGCAATCGACAGAAAAGGACGTTTTTTTCGCGAGGTTGCCAGCGTCCTGCGCGGGATGGGCGACGGGGACCTATCAGGCGGCGAAAGGGATGATCCTCCCGATTTGAGAGATGTCGGTGCCGACGGCCGCGTGGCTGGGCACGTCGTCAAAACCCTCGATGCGTTGCGCATCCTTCAGGGCGAGCGCCCGGCGGGTGATGAGAACCGAATTGCCGTCGCTGTCCTGCGGGCGGTCGCCAGGATGAGCGGCGGTCACCTTGAGGATACGGCCACCGGTGCTCGGGATCTCGATGCGGCGCTCTCCGCTCTCTCCACGTCAACGGATTGCGCGACGGCACCCTCCACGGCATTCCCCTTCGAGCAACTCCGGGCCCTCCTCGCTTCCAAACTAGCGAAGCTGCGCGCGCTCGCTTTCGACGCCCAGGCCATACGGGAGATGATCGCGTCCGAGGTCCGCGCCGGCGTCACCCGCGCGGCTACCGAGCGTTGGTCCAGCATGCCCCTGTCGCAGGCCATCGCCAAGTTCGAGGTCGACGAGGTCCGCAATCGCGGAGGCGCCAAGCATCAGGAGGACGCACCCCGACGGTTGGCCTCCTTTCTCCGCGCTATCGGCGACAAACCTACCCGCGAGATCACCCGGGACGATCTTCGGGCCTACAGGGACCTTCTTGACCAGGCGTCGGACCGCTTCACGCTGCGTTTCGGGACGCATGACATCGCGGAGGCCATCGCGGCGAACCGGCGCCTCGCGCGCCCTTTCCGAACCATCGAAAAGGTTACCGTCGACCTGAAATACATCGGCCCTGTTCGGCGCATGTTCGAATTCCTCGTGCGCGAGAAGCTGCTTGGCTCGAATCCCGTCGACGATATACGGCCCACGCAGAAGGAAACGTCGAGTTCGAAGGCCAAACGCCTCCCCCTAAAGCCGGCGCACATCACCGCCCTTCTCGAACGTACCGCGAAGGAGCCCGTGATTTCCGCGACCTATTGGGTCCCGGCGATCATGCTGTTTAGCGGCGCCCGCCCTGGCGAAATCGCACAGCTGAAGGTCGGCAACCTGGACGAGACCTTCAACGGTCGCCCCCACCTGAGCGTGCTATGCCTCAAGGACGACGAGGACGAGGAGCCGGACGAAGAGGTGACGCGCATGCCCCCCGAGGATTTGCGGCGGGTGAAGACCGAGGCGGCCCGGCGCATGATCCCAGTCCACCCCATGCTCGTGCGGATGGGCCTGCTTGACCTGTTCCACCGCTGCAGACGCGGACCGGACACGTCGGGATTACTATTCAGGGACGTTAAGCCCATTGCCCACGGCAGTCGACCTTGGCCTGACCGTCTGGCTTTGGACCGGGCTGATTGAGAGGATCAGCCAGGACCAAAGGAGTTGGACATGCGGCGAGGCCAGAAGACGAACGCGGAGCAGGTCGTGCTCAAGCTGCGCCAGATTGAGGTGCAGACTGCCCAGGGCAAGAGTTTGGCCCTTGCATGCAGGGGGGCGGAGATCTCCGAGCAAAGTTGCTACCGCTGGCGCAAGGCGTACGGCGGCCTTCAGGTCGATCAAGCCAGGAAGATGAAGGATCTGGAGCGCGAGAACGCTCGTCTGCGCCGGCTCGTCGCCGACCTTTCTTTGGTGGGTCAGGTGCTGGCGGACGTCGCCTCGGGAAACTTGTAGCCCCCGAGCGACGCAGGCAGGCGGTGGACGGCATCCGTGAGAAGTACGGCCT
>NZ_JAKSYD010000228.1 GCF_022829605.1 Methylobacterium sp. E-065
GCGGACGACATGGAGCGCCAGCTCGACCGCCTTGAGGTTCGGCACGGCGACATCCTCGTGCTGCGCACCACGCAGAAGCTGCAGTCGGCGACGGCCAAGAAGTGGCAGGACGACCTGATCCGAATGTGCGCGGCCGCCGGCAGCAGGTGTGGGAGAGGCTGGCGCCGTCAGCTCACTGGCGGCTGAGGGACGGCCATTGCGTGATGACCGCCTCGTCAGCCGGCAGGTACGCGTCAACGATAGCGCCCTTGCGGCTCACGACGCAGATCATCACCGCTTGGCGCACCTCGTACATCATCCGGCGGTCGTAGGTGATGCGGAACAGGACCGGCGCGAAGTAGTCGCCCTTCTTGTCGGTCCTTTCGGCCCCCGCCGATACCGCCTCCACCTGCTTCATCCCGGCCTTTCCAGCCTCGCTCATCACGGTGGCGCGGCAGGTGTCGACCGTGCGGTTCCGACCCGGCACCTCCGGCAAGGGTTGCCCGATGGTCTGCAGAGCCGTCGAGGTACCTTTCACCAGGCCGGTGCCTGGCACCATCGACAGGATGGTCTGTTCGCCGGCGGCAGAGGAGGCAGCCCCGATCGGTGCGATCTGCCACGGCATCTGCCAAGTGGCTGCCGACGTGTCCGGTGCGGCGGGGGTGTCCTGCGCCAGCGCTGGGCCAGCCAGGACGGAGATGAGGGTGGCACAGCAGATGGAACGTAGAAGCATCACGGCTTTCCTTCTTCGCGGGGGTGAACGAGGAGCCGCGGCATCGAGCTAGTCCGTCGGCGCGAGGGCGGATGGCAGCGTCCAAGGCGAGGACGGTGCTGTAGTAGGCGAGGAGGCGGGGCGATTGGCTCGCGTCCGGTGCAAGGAGGCCTGCGCGATCGCGCTGGCATCGATCCGCCCTCGAACCCAGATCGGCCGGCTGATGATGCTCGCCGTCTGCTCGGCAGCGCGGTAGGGCGCTCGTGCCCGAGAGGCCGCTGTCGCCGTTCTTGGTCTACTGAGAGACCGCGCCTGCTTCACCGGTCCGGGGTTCTGGATCGGCGCGACCACAATCCCTGTTTCAGAAGGCGGTACGATCGGGCTCGTTCGATCCACTACCTGCTGCGCATGATCAGGGCTTAGCGTCGCCACGTGTCCGAGCGGGAGTACAATGGGGATCGTCGGTGCGGGGCGGACGATGACTTCGGTAGGAGCTCGCGCCCGAGCCGATCGAGGTGGCAGGATCGGCGTCGATGCTGGATCGGCCGACAGAGGTTGTGTCGGCCTCGGCTCAGCTGGATCTTGCGATAGATCAAGCAAGTCCGGTTTGAGCGTCGCCACCACCAATGACGGGCGCTCCATCGCAATGTCCTGGCGATCCGGGCGTTCGTTCCAGGCGGGCGGCTGCTCATGCGTCAGACGTCCCGCATCGAGAGGCGCTAGGCCGAGGAGTGGAAGGCGTGGGTTAGCGCGTGGCGGCAGAAAGGCTGGCTGCTCGACCGCGTCCGCTGGGTTCGGGTCCAGGAAGGTGCGGGGTGCGTCGGCGACATTGAAGGTATCCGGATCGTTTGCGTGGGAAAGAGGTCCCGTCAGGTGCGGAACCTCGACCCAGGTCGGGAAAGTAGATGGAGGCTGTGGCTGAACCGATGCCGCCGGTGCCAGCCGCTGGGACAACGTTGTAGAAGACCAGTCGCCGTGAGGGACAAGCCAAGCCCCGGCTGCTGTGAACAGCGTAAGGGTGGAGAGGCACGAAATTGATATCGTGATCCAAGACGGCAGGCCGCGGTCAGGCCCGACGACTGCGAGTGGTCGCGCCGTGCCGACGGGCTTCAGGTCGCCCACAAAAATCGGACCACGCTGTAACATCCACTCAGAACTAATCTGGGTAAGAAACAGTTCAAGGTCGAGATATTTAGAGTCGTGGCGGGGCGAACATATCGAAGCGCCGATGCGCGCTGCTGATGCAGAATGCCCAATCATTTCGATCTGAGACGTCGCTCGCTAGCCAACGACTTTCGCCATTGGCGCTCGCGTTCGTTATTTCGCCCGACCGCAGACCCTCACCGCATAGCTCGGCCCGTTCTACCGGCCGCGCGAATTCTCACGGGATCGCTTCGGCTGAGGTCGACCGCTGCCCCTCAACAGCCCTTCTTTGGTTCAGCGTCCACAACTTGCCTCTGTGGATCTCCCTTATCCGTGGGGTGAATAGGTTTGCACCCTATACCGCCGAGCAGCGCCGGGGCCGCCGATCGCCCTCCCCGCCGGAGCCACTGCAGCCACTCCCGACTGATGATGCGCACCATGTTCGGGTTGGACTTCCGGCCTTGGTGGCGGCGCTCCTGGATGGTCAGCAGGCCGTCGCCCTCGGCCAGTCGGATCGCTCCCTGCGCCAGCCGACTGATCGGCCCCCACAGGGTGGTCCAAGGTTAAAGTTAGTGCGCAGTAGGCCGCTCCACCACGGTTAGCTTGGCCGGCGGAGCTGGTCGGGCGAGCGCAGCCGGCCAAGCGGTGAAGGCTGGCATGAACACCTCTGGT
>NZ_JAKSYD010000258.1 GCF_022829605.1 Methylobacterium sp. E-065
GGAGCTTCGTCCCCTTCATCGGCGCCGGCGCGTCCTGCCACCTGCCCGTGGCCTTGGCGGCATCGGTCGAGCCCGGCTGGTCAATGGTCATCGCGACCGCGGCGTGGTTCCTGATCGCTGAACCGCTCTTTGGACAGGTGATCGAGCCGCTGCTCTACGGCCACTGCCCCGCGCTCTCACCCTTGGCGGTGATCGTCTCGACCCTTTTCTGGGGCGTCCTGTGGGGGCCCATCGGCCTGATCCTGGCGACCCCGTTCACCGTCTGCCTCGTCGTGCTCGGCCGCCATGTCGACAGCCTGGAGTTCTTCGACGTTCTGCTGGGAGACCGGCCGCCCCTCACGCCGGTGGAGAACTTCTACCAGCGCATGCTGGCCGGTGACCCGGACGAGGTCCGCGACGTCGCGGAGGCGATGCTGAAGGAACGCTCGCTATCCTCGTACTACGACGAGGTGGCGCTCAAGGGCCTGCAACTCGCCGCCAACGATTTCGCGCGGGGCGTCGTCACGCCGGCGCAACTGGACAACATCCGCGCCTCGGCCCGCTCGCTCGTGGAGGACTTCGAGGACCATCCGGACGCGGAGCCGGAACGCGACGACAAGGCGGTCAACCCGAGCGAGACGCCGACGCTGGCCGAGCGGACCCATACCAGGACCGAGGCCGTACCGGGGCAGGCGTCACCCCGCGATGCCCTTCCGGAGGCCTGGCGCGGAGAGGCGCCCGTCCTGTGCGTCGCCGGCCGCGGCCCCCTCGACGAGGCATCCTCGGCGATGCTGGCCCAACTGCTGCGCAAGCACGGGCTCGGCGCGCGCGTGACCCCCTATCAGGCCGTCTCCCGCGAGGGCATCCGCGACCTCGACTTCGCCGGCGTCGCGATGGTCTGCATCTCCTATCTCGACATCACCGGGAACCCGGCGCACCTGCGCTACCTGCTCGAACGGATGAGGCGCCGGGCGCCTGGGGTGCCGGTGCTGGTCGGCCTCTGGCCGGTGGGCGAGCGTGTGCTCACCGACGCTGCGCTCGGCCGCGAGGTCGGTGCGGACGCCTACGTCTCCTCGCTCCGGGACGCCGTCGAGGCATGTCTGAGGGAAGCGGACGGCTCGAATCACGATCCGGCCGTCCCCTCTCCTCGGCCTGCCCTTGCGGTCGTCGCTTGACGGGCCAGCCCGCGTTGGCTCGCAAGCGTCTTCCCAGTTCTACCCCACCGGATCCATCGCAATGGGGTTGCCGACACACGGCGGTTTCGACCCGGGGGCAACAGGTCGAGATCGTCGAATCGATGGTCCAGCGCGCACGCGAGGTGCGAGAGGAGATCGCTGACCACGGACAGCGAGAGGAGGAGGCTCACACCGTCGCCGCCTGCCGATTGGAGGCTGGCGGCGACGGTGTCACCGCCGTCGATGACCTCGACCGACCGCAAGCCTGCGACCACCAGGACCTGGAGCTGGACCAGGGGAATGGGCGTATCCGACAAGGCGAACTTCCTTCGACCCGTGGTCGTGTCCCGAGCCGATGGCCGGACGTTCAGGCGACGGCATCCACCGTAGGCATCTCGCCCAGGCCCAACGCCTCCGACAGGCAAGCACGCGCCCGGCTGACCCGGCTCTTCACCGTGCCGACCCTGCAGCGGAGCAACTCGGCTGCTTCCTCGTAGGTGTAGCCTTCAGCCCCAACCATCAGCAGCGCCATGCGCTGGGCCTCGGGAATACGGTCGAGGCGCTCCCGCAGCCGTTGCAACTCCACGACGCCTTCCTGTGCCGGCAGCGCGGTCATCGTCGCCGCGTGGACGCCGTCGGCGTCCTCGACTTCGCGCTTGGCCTTGCGCATGTCGCTGTAGAACTGGTTCCGTAGGATCGTGAACAGCCACGCGTTCATGCTGGTCCCCAACGTGAAGCGATGGCGGTTCGCCCACGCCCTCACCAGGGACTCCTGCACGAGGTCATCGGCCCGGGCCGTGTCCCCCGCGAGGGAGAAGGCGAAACCCCGCAGGGCGGGAAGCGCGCGGATCAGGTCCTCGCGAAACGCGTCGTCGGGCTCGGAGCGCTCCGGGGAAACGACCTCGTCGAACCGGGCGACGAGATAGGCGAGCCGAGGCGGCAACCCCGTCGCGGCAGGCAGGGTGTAGTAGTCGCGCAGCTCCACCCCGAGCTGGTGCCTGACATGAGCGGCGACATCGACCGTAGCGTCAGGCGCCGCCCCCGCGGTCGGTAGCTTTCCGTTCATGCGCCTCGCCTCCGTCGCGTTCGAGTGGCTTCTAAGAGTCCCTCAAAACTGAACGACGGCGAAACTGGATACTAAATTCGCGTTCATCCAGGTCAGGGACCGACCGGCACTGCGCCGGGTCAGGGATGACGCGAAGGGCCCGCGGAACGGTTTGGCGCGGCCCGCCATCTCTGGTCCGTGGTCGGCAATATTCCGACCTGAGGGAGGCATTCGATGGTCCGCAAACCCCCATGCTGGTCTTGCTCGGCGTTTTGACCCTGGCGGGTGGCGCCATCGCAACCTCGTCCGCTGCCATGGCGGATCCGCCTTGGGTCCGCGGCGAGCGTGGTTTCCGTCACGGTGGCCCGCCGCCCTGGGCTCCGGCGCATGGATATCGCCGCCACCGCGAGTTCAGCGGCTACGGTCGCAGGGACGCTCGCATCTACGAAGGGCGTCGCTACGGCGGCTACCGGGGCTACGACGGTTACGGTCGCTACTGACCCCTCGGCCTCGGCGGAAAGACCGTGGCACCAGCTTCCCTGGTGGGGCCCTGGTCCTGGAATTTGCCTTCGGCAGCACCAACGGAGGCGATGTGGACTGGTCCACGCCGGGTGACCGACACTCGGTCATGGGCCAACCCGACAGGGGGCCAACGGGCGAAAAAAGCCGCCCGTTGGGTTGGTCCCGACCGCCGGTGTATGGTCCCGGGATGAGGTGTGACGGATCGATCCTGAAGCGTTCTGGCTCTTTGGTCCAGACCTGAAGGACATGCTCATAGGGCGTGAGGCCGCGCAGGGTCTTCAGCCGACGGGCATAGTTGTAGGCGTCGACGAACAGCTGCAGATGCGCCCGGAGCTGTTCGTGGGTCTCGTAGTGGTAGCGCTTGACCGTGGCGTCCTCGATGGTGCGGTTCATCCGCTCGACCTGACCGTTGGTCCACGGATGGTTGGGTTTGGTCACGCGATGCTCGATGCCGTGCTCGTGGCAAACGCGATCGAACATGTGCCGGCTGTAGAGGGCTGTCGGGCCTGAGCGGTTGCGCGGGGCATGGCAGAATTGCGCCCCGTTGTCGGTCAACACCGTGTGGATCTTGTACGGCACGAACGCGACCAGCGCCCGGAGGAAGTCCGATGCTGTGTAGCGGTTGGCTTCCGCTTCCAGCTTGGCGAAGGCCAACTTCGAGGTTCTGGCGATGGCCACAAACAGGTAGAGCTTGCCCTGTTCTGTTCTGACCTCAGCGATGTCGACGTGGACGTAGCCGATGGGGTAATCGGCAAAGCGCTTCTTTTTCGGCTTGTCACCTTCCATGTCCGACAGTCGGCTGATGCCGTGCTGCTCCAGGCAGCGGTGAAGCGACGAGCGGGTCAGGTGCGGGATCGTCGGCTGTAGGCCGTAGAGGCGGTCGTCCAGCGGCAGCAGCGTATGCCGGCGGAAGGCGACGATAATCGCCTCGTCCTCAGGTGTCAGGACCGTCGACCGAGGTTCTTTCGGCCCCATGGCGGCATCGACCGTCGACTGGCGTCCGCGCCATTTCTGGATCGTCGTCGGGCTGACGCCGTAGCGCTTGGCCGCCGCTCTCACACTCTCTTTACGGAGCTGTATTGCGCGACGGACCGCCTCCGTCGTGCGGGCGCTGCCGTGAAGAATTTGGCCCATAGCGCATCTCTTGCCGCATGGTGGTCAACCGTACCACCACACCG
>NZ_JAKSYD010000229.1 GCF_022829605.1 Methylobacterium sp. E-065
GGAGCCTGCGACGTGGTCATTAGCACGGCGCCCCCTGTGCCCGCTACGACCGCCGTGGGAGAGCCCCACGATGGACCATCACGACACCATCGCCACCATGGGCGAACTGAAGCTGTTCGGGATGACGGCGGCCTAGTACGAGATCATCCAGGTTGCGCTCAAACGCACTCAGCAGCCTCACCAGGTCGTCGGTGACCCGCTCCAGGCCGAGATCAGCGAGAAGCAGGCGCGCTCGATCCGCTACCAGATGACCATCGCCAAGCTGCCCCTGGCCAAGGACATCGCCGAGTTCGCCTTCACCGATACGCCGATCAACGAGGGGCTGGTGCGCGACCTCGCTGGTGGCGAGTTCCTGGCCCACCAGCGCAACGTCGTGCTGGTCGGCGGCACTGGCACCGGCA
>NZ_JAKSYD010000240.1 GCF_022829605.1 Methylobacterium sp. E-065
GCGGGACCCGGTGAGCGTTGCCATCATCTCTGAGAGGGCCCGCACGCCGTCGCAAGCTGCGAACACCTCGGGCTTGAGCGCCTGACGCCGCGCGAAGGCAAGGAGTTGGCCCGTGAGCTTGGCGGCGCGGTCCACCGTGTCGGAGATGGCTGCCACGTAACGGAGACGACGCTCCTCCGCGAGGGCGGGTCGCTTGAGCAGGTCGGTAGACGACTTGATGACCGTGAGCAGGTTGTTGAAGTCATGCGCGACGCCGCCGGTGAGCTGCCCAACAGCCTCCATCTTCTGCGCCTGACGCAACTGTTCCTGCACCGCGTTCAGGTCGCGCTCGGCGCGCAGGCGGGCCGAGACGTCCCGCGCGTGGTGGAACGCCCCGAGGATGTTGCCCTCCTCGTCGCGCAGCGGTGTGTAGGTGATCTCCCAGGTGGGCTTGGCGCGCTCCTTGTCGCCGAACGCCTCGGTGACCGAGAACGTCTCGCCGCCCAGCGCCCGGTCCATCAGCCCGCGAAGCATCGCGGCCTGGTCGGGCGGAAACAAGTCCGGCAGGCAATCCCCGACCTGCTGGTCGTGGCCCATCACCCGTAGGAAGTCCCGATGGTGGGCTTGGTTGAAACCGGTCAACCGGTATGCGGTGTCGAAGGCGAGGATTGGGCTCCTGTCGGACTGGACGATGTCCCGGTAGAGCCGGAGCTCGGCGGTCCGCTCCCTGACCTGCCGTTCGAGCGATGCGTTCAGCGTCCGCAGCGCGTGCTCAGCTCGTCGCCGCTCGGTCGCCGAGCGGGTCTGCTCGGCGACGGTGCGCAGGAACGCGATTTCCTCGGGCAGCCATTCTCGCGCATTCCCGTCGTTGACGTATAGGAAGGCGACCAGGCGTCCATCCTCGACAAGCGGCCAGTTCACCAGGGCTCGAACCGCATAGGCGTCGAACCCGGCGCGCCCTTCGGTCGCGGTCCGTTCGTCGAGGGCGGTGTCCGAGATGATGACGGGCTGGCCGCCGTCGAGGTCCGCCACGGCCCCGCCGAAGCTCGCCGTGCGGTGGGAGCCGGCCCCGCTCACGAAGCCCGGGGCGGTCCAGTCGCGTTCGATCCAGAGGCCCTCACCGCCATCGGTCATCGTGGCGTAGCCTGCGCGCGAGACTTGAAGGGCGCGACCCAGTATCTGT
This sequence comes from Methylobacterium sp. E-065, assembly GCF_022829605.1. GTDB lineage: Bacteria > Pseudomonadota > Alphaproteobacteria > Rhizobiales > Beijerinckiaceae > Methylobacterium. The sequence continues at coordinate 1,163 of NZ_JAKSYD010000240.1, forward strand.
GCCGTCGCGAACGCCATGTCCTCGGTTTCGCTCAGGTCGCGCAGGCACTCCGAGAGTTCGAGCAGGGCCGCGCGGCGCACCTCCTCGCGTTGCCGGGCGGAGATCTCCTGGAACAGCACGCCCACGCGGTCGGGCGCCACCCTGAACGCCCGGACCTCGTAGAACTGTCCCAGGGCCTCAAGCGGCATCCGGAAGTTTTCCGGTTCCCCGGTCTCCGCGATGCGGATGTACCGGTCGATCCACTCCCGCTCGACGCCCGGGATCACCTCGTCCACGGGTCGGCCGGTCGCTTCCGCGCGGGGCAGGCCGGAGATCCGCTCCCAGGCCTCGTTGATCTCGGCGAAGCGCCAGGTCCGGGCCACGCCCGCGGCGTCGCGAACCACCTCGACGACCATGAAGCCTTCGTTGAGGCGCTCGAACAGGCCACGCCAGTACGCCTCGCTCTCGGCCAAGCGCTTCTCGTTGCCAGTCAGGACGGTGTTGGCTTGGACGAGGCCGCGTTCGGCGACGACCCGACGCGTCGTCTCGGTGACCACGAGGAAGATACCCGCGACCCGTCCCTGGTCGTCCCAGACAGGGCTGTGACAATGGGTGAAGAAGGCTTCCCGCTGCTCCCCATCGCGCTCTGGCGTGTAACGCGCGTCCTCGACGAAGAACGGCTTTCCGGAAAGCACTCGGTCGAAGATCGGGCTGAGTTGGTCCCACATCTCCGACCACCATTCCCGGGCCGGGCGTCCGAGGTTGCCGGGATGCTTGTTGCCGAGGCTCGGGGCGTAGGCGTCGTTGTAGACCGTTACCAGGTCCGGCCCCCAATGCAGCATCATCGGAAACTCAGATCCGAGGATGATCCGCACCGTCGATTGTAGAGAGATGGGCCAGCCCTCGACCGGCCCGAGCGGGTTGTTTGACCAGTCGACGGCGCGAAGCCGTTCGCCGGCCTCGCCGCCTCCGGCGAGACAGGATCGCGAAAGGGTCATGTCAGCGCTCGCCGGACCGGGTCCGGGCGACGCCACCCGACGGCGGGACAGCGCGCTTCCGTTCCTGCAGCAAGCGCAGTCCCTCGCGGACGACCTCGCTGAAGCTGGTGTAGCTACCGGCCTTCACCATGTCGGCGACGAACGCATGGAGCTCCGGGGTGAGCGAGACGCTGAGGGGCTTCCGGGTGACCATCCGCTCGCCTAGCACCTTACGACGGTGTCGCACAGGCGTACTTGGCCACAGGAGGGCTCGACCGCCTTTTATCCACCCCGGCCAACCTGACGTGCAGGCTCGAAAGCTAGATTGGGTTGTGAGCTCTCCCCGCTGCTATGTCCGGTTCAAGACATCCGGCGCCTGGAAGCGGACGGGCAGAAAACCACCCATCCCAGTCATAGCCGCCTGCCTGGACGACCTTGAAGCAGACCTACCCAGGGCACTCTGGGTCACGCACGATCGCGGAACGCCGTGTCGCTCCGTAACCTGCCCTTATGCGAACGATCCTTACTGGGAATCGCAATCCGACTGCGGCGCTGCAGTCAGAAGCCGACGTTCCGTCTACGACCCACACTTGCCAGCTGCCATCGTCCACGCGTTCGGCATCACGCGTACGAGCGTCTATCGGACCCTCCACGACAGGGCTTACGACTGCTTCGCAGTCCGGCAGCGTGCGGATGCCTGCCTCACACTGCTCGGCGACCTTCGCCGCCAACCCAGCGAAGGATTCTCGGCAAAGCCCACGCATCCGGTACGCGCCGTCCCGCTCGTCAATTGACCAGATCTTCGATCCCCAGATCGAGGGCGGCCGCGAGTTTGCGATAGATCTTCACTGTCCCCTCGCGCTTGCCAGTCTCAATCTGCGAAAGGTACGCCGAGGCGATCCCGGCGCGTTCGGCCAGCTCGCCCATCCGCAGGCCGCGGTGTTCGCGCCAAACTCGCACGCGGCTCTCGCCCGACAGCAACCGGTCGACCACCTCGGACGGTATCAACTCCTCCTCGCCAGCGCCCAAGCGCGTGCGGAACGTCTCCACAGCCCGGATGTCCGCCGCGTCCTCATGGGCCTCGACCAAGGCGAGGTAATCGGCCTCGGCCAGCACGACGAGCCGCTCGCCGGTGGGTGTTGTGCTGCCCTTCAACGCGTTGACGTTGTTGCCGAGCAAGGCTGGGTCGGCGGCGTCCTGCTCGACTTTGCTGCGGATCAGCGTGGCGGTGTTGGACAGCATCCTGCTCAGGGTCCGACCTGAGTCCTTGCTGTAGCTGATCCGTAACATGAGCTGTGATAGTTAACTGCTAATGATATTCAAGCGATTCGCTATCTCATCCACATTCTGAGGTCAGAAGCCTTCCGGCAGAAATCACCCAACTCAGTCGTAGGTCTCTGCCTTGTCCTCCTCGGAAGCGGAGCTTCTCAGGTTGCGTGTACGGGCACGGGTGATCGGGGCATGTCGCGTCGTTTCGTAACCGGCCCCTCTGTGGAGGCTGATTAGCAAGCTTATTGACCACCCGCACTTTGTTTAACCGACATACAAATCCGACAGGCTTATATGCCTGAAAAACGATCGGATAGCCGACCTGATGCAGCAATGCGCTCGAAGCACGCGACACCGTCTAGTGATTTTCGATTTCACATTACATTTCTACTGCTAGGTGTTTGATCCCACGGTGTGGTGGTACGGTTGACCACCATGCGGCAAGAGATGCGCTATGGGCCAAATTCTTCACGGCAGCGCCCGCACGACGGAGGCGGTCCGTCGCGCAATACAGCTCCGTAAAGAGAGTGTGAGAGCGGCGGCCAAGCGCT
>NZ_JAKSYD010000244.1 GCF_022829605.1 Methylobacterium sp. E-065
CACCACGTGTTCGACACCCCCGACGACCGCATCGTCTGGGACGTCGGCCACCAGTGCTACCCGCACAAGATCCTCACCGAGCGCCGCGACCGCATCCGCACGCTGCGCCAGGGCGGCGGCCTCTCGGGCTTCACCAAGCGCTCCGAGAGCGTCTACGATCCGTTCGGCGCGGCCCATTCGTCCACCTCGATCTCGGCCGCGCTCGGCATGGCGGTCGCCCGCGATCTCGACAACGCCACCGCCAAGCACACGGGCGGCGCCGCCAAGCGCCGCAACGCCATCGCGGTGATCGGCGACGGCTCGATGTCGGCCGGCATGGCGTACGAGGCGCTCAACAACGCCGGCGCCCTGCATTCGCGCCTGATCGTGATCCTCAACGACAACGACATGTCGATCGCCCCGCCGGTGGGCGCCATGTCGGCCTACCTCGCCCGGCTCGCCTCGGGCGGCGCCTACCAGACCCTGCGCGAGACCGCCAAGCAGCTCGGCAAGCTCCTGCCGAAGGCGATCTACCAGCGCGCCGCGGCGGCCGAGGAATACGCCCGCTCGCTCGTGGTCGGCGGCGGCACGATGTTCGAGGAGATGGGCTTCCACTATGTCGGCCCGGTCGACGGGCACAACCTCGACCACCTGCTGCCGGTGTTGAAGAACGTGCGCGACGCCGAGCACGGCCCGATCCTGCTCCACGTGGTCACCCGCAAGGGCAAGGGCTACGCGCCGGCCGAGGCGAGTGCCGACCGCTACCATGGCGTGGTCAAGTTCGACGTGGTCTCGGGCGTGCAGGCCAAGGCCAAGCCGAACGCGCCGGCCTACACGCGGGTGTTCGGCGAGAGCCTGATCAAGGCGGCGGACGCCGACGACAAGGTCGTGGCGATCACCGCCGCCATGCCGGGCGGCACCGGCATCGACCTGTTCGGCAAGGCGCACCCGGACAAGACCTTCGACGTGGGCATCGCCGAGCAGCACGCGGTGACGTTTGCGGGCGGTCTGGCGACGGAGGGCTACCGGCCGTTCGTGGCGATCTACTCGACCTTCCTGCAGCGGGCCTACGATCAGGTCGTGCACGACGTGGCGCTGCAGAACCTGCCCGTACGGTTCTGCCTGGACCGGGCGGGTCTGGTCGGCGCCGACGGGGCGACCCATGCCGGCGCGTTCGATCTGGCGTACCTGTGCTGCCTGCCCAACATGACCGTGATGGCGGCCTCCGACGAGGCCGAGCTGGTCCACATGGTGGCGACCGCGCATGCCCACGACAGCGGCCCGATCGCGCTGCGCTACCCGCGCGGCGAGGGTGTCGGCGTCGAGTTGCCGGAGCGGGGCGAGGTTTTGGCCGTCGGCAAGGGCCGGGTGGTGCGGCGGGACGCGGAGGCGCGGGTCGCGCTCCTGTCGCTCGGCACGCGTCTGGCGGAGGCGCTGAAGGCGGCCGACACGCTGGCCGAGCGGGGCGTCGCGGTGACGGTCGCGGATGCCCGCTTCGCCAAGCCGCTGGACGAGGCGCTGATCCTGGATCTGGCACGCGACCACGAGGTCCTGCTGACGATCGAGGAGGGCTCGCGCGGCGGGTTCGGCGCGATGGTGCTGCATCTTCTGGCCGAGACAGGCGCGCTGGATGCGGGGCGGGTGCGGGTTCGGACACTGACGCTTCCGGACACCTACCAGGACCACGACAGCCCGGAGAAGATGTACGCCGAGGCCGGGCTCGACGCGCAGACCATCGTCAAGACCGCCCTCGATACCCTGCCGGAGCGCAAGGAGGGTCGGTCGCGGCTGCGGCTCGCCTGATCGAAGAGGACCCTGCGCGGGACGCTTCGCGCAGGGGCTCCGCATTCTCACCCGTCGGCACCGCGGCTTGCCGCTTCGCCGGTTCGATGACACAAGCGCGGCCGGCCATCCCCGGCCGCGCTGAGAGACGGTAACCCTCCAGAACCGTGATGGCAGAGGCCACAACCCCCGGCTTTCCCGAGGTCGGCCCCGTGCTGATCACCGGTGCGAGCGGCTTCCTGGGCTCGGCCCTGGTCGACGTGTTCCGTCGCGCCGGCTTCCCGGTGCGCATCCTCGTGCGCGCGTCGAGTCCGCGCCGGAACCTGACCTGGACCGATGTCGAGATCGCCGAGGGCGACATGCGCGATGCGGCCGCTGTGGCGGCGGCGATGCGCGGTCAGCGCTACCTGATCCACGCCGCGGCCGATTACCGGCTCTGGGCGCCCGATATGGAAGAGATCGTCCGCACCAATCGCGACGGCACGCGCCTGATGATGCGCGCCGCGCTGGAAGCCGGCGTGGAGCGGGTCGTCTACACGTCGAGCGTCGCGACCATCAAGCCGCCGGCCGACGGGGTGACGCCCTCCGACGAGACCATGCCGCTGACGCCCGAGACCGCGATCGGCGCCTACAAGCGCAGCAAGGTCGTGGCCGAGCGCGTGGTCGAAGAGATGGTGGCCCGGGACGGGCTGAAGGCCGTGATCGTCAATCCCTCGACGCCGATCGGCCCCCGCGACGTGAAGCCGACGCCGACGGGCCGGATCATCCAGGAGGCGGCGCTCGGCAAGATGCCGGCCTTCGTCGATACCGGTCTCAACCTCGCCCACGTGGACGACGTGGCGTACGGGCACCTGCTGGCGCTCCAGAAGGGGCGTATCGGCGAGCGCTACATCCTGGGTGGCGAGGACGTGTTCCTGTCGCAGATGCTGGCCGACATCGCCGGCATGGTCGGGCGCAAGCCGCCGACCGTGAACCTGCCGCGGGCGGCGGTCTATCCGGTCGCGTTCTTCGCCCAGCTCGCCGCCCGGGTCACGGGCAAGCAGCCCTTCGCGACGATCGACGGTATCCGCATGTCGCGCTACCGCATGTTCTTTTCCGATCGCAAGGCCCGCGCGGAGCTCGGCTACACGGCCCGGCCCTATCGCGAGGGTCTATCGGACGCGATCGCATGGTTCCGGGAGGCCGGGTATCTCGCATGAGCACCCTCGACACTGCCACCGCGGCGCGCTCCGGCAAAGGGCACCGCGACGAGAACTTTCCGGTCGCCTCGCACCTGATCCATCCGCAACACCGCGGCGCGATCCTGGCCTTCTACAACTTCGTCCGCGCCGGCGATGACGTAGCCGACCATGCGGAGCTGTCGCCGGAGCGCAAGATCGAATTGCTCGACCGGCTGGCGGATGCGCTGACCGGGGCCGGCCCGGCCGATCCGGAGGCCGCGCCGCTGAAGCGCGAGCTGGCGGCCCGGGTCCTTCCGCCCCGCCACGCCCTGGAACTGCTCGAGGCGTTCCGGATGGACGCCCGGAAGAACCGCTACGCGACCTGGGACGAGCTGATCCACTATTGCCGCTATTCGGCGATGCCGGTGGGGCGCTTCGTCCTCGACGTCCACGGCGAGGATCCGGCCCGGGTTTGGGGTCCGTCCGACTCGGTCTGTGCCGCGTTGCAGGTGATCAACCACCTCCAGGATTGCGGCAAGGATTTTGCCGCCCTCGACCGGGTCTACCTGCCGCAGGACATCCTCGACCGGCATGGCGCCACGGTGGCGATGCTGGGCGAGGCCAAGGCGCCGCCGCAACTCCTCGCGGTGATCCGCGAGCTGGCGCAGAACTGCCTCGCCCTGCTCGACGAGGGCGCGATCCTGCCGGATCTGATCGACGATCTGCGCCTCTCGATGGAGATCGCCGCGATCCACCGCCTCGCGGTCGTCCTCGCCCGAGGGTTGCTGGAGCGCGATCCGCTCTCCGAGAAGGTCCACCACAGCAAGCGCGCCTTCGCGCTCACGGCGCTCGGCGGGGTCGCCGCCACGCTGGTGCGCCGCCCCCTCCGGTTTCGGACCGTGCGGGCCGCCGCCCGGAGCATGCGCGCGCAGGCCGATCGTTCGAATCCGGCCAGTCGTTCGGCCCAGGGAAGCCGCCCGTGAGCGCCACCGCGACGCCTGCCCCGGCCGGAACGGAGACGGCCCCGGCGCTCCCGGCCGCCGGTTCCTCCTTCTACACGGCCATGCGCCTGCTCCCGAAGGAGCGGCGTGAGGCCATGTACGCGGTCTACGCCTTCTGCCGGGCCGTGGACGACGTCGCCGATGACGGCGGCACCCGGCCGGTCCGGCAGGCCGAGCTCGACCGCTGGCGGGCCGATATCGACGCGCTCTATGCCGGACGCCCGGTGCCGCGGGTGCGCGACCTCGTCGAGCCGGTGCGCCGCTTCGGCCTGAAGCGCGAGGATTTCCAGGCGGTCATCGACGGCATGGCGATGGACGCGATGGAGGACATCGTCGCTCCCGATGCCGAGACCCTCGATCTCTACTGCGACCGGGTCGCGAGCGCGGTGGGGCGCCTGTCGGTGCGGATCTTCGGCATGCCGGAGGCGGACGGCATCGGGCTCGCGTGGCACGAGGGGCGGGCTCTTCAGCTCACCAATATCCTGCGCGACATCGACGAGGATGCCGAACGCGGCCGTCTCTACCTGCCCCGCGAGAAGCTTGAGGCGATCGGGCTCACCGATCCGACACCTTTCCAGGCGATCAGCCATCCCCGCATCGGCGAGGTCTGCATGTCCCTCGCCCGCGAGGCCGAGGAGCACTATCAGGCGACCTGGGAGATCATCCGGCGCAGCCCCCGCAAGGCCACCAAGGCGGCCCGGCTGATGGCGTCGGCCTATCACCTTTACCTGAAGGCCGTGCTCGAACGCGGCTGGGCCATGCCCCGGGCCAGGGTGAAGCCCGGCAAGCTCGCGCTGCTCGGCGTCGTCCTCCGCCACGGCGTGATCTGATGGGCACGATTCACGTCGTCGGGGCCGGTCTCGCCGGCTTGTCCGCGGCTGTCGCGCTGGCGGAAACCGGCGCGCGGGTGGTGCTGCACGAGGCCGCCAAGCAGGCGGGCGGGCGCTGCCGCTCCTACTACGATCCGGCCCTCGGCCTGACCCTCGACAACGGCAACCATCTGCTGCTCTCCGGCAATGCCGATGCCCTGGGCTTCCTCAAGACGGTCGGTGCACCCGCCGACGCCCTCGTCGGGCCCGACGCGGCGGAGTTCGATTTCGCCGATCTTGCGACCGGTGAGCGCTGGCGCCTGCGCCCCAATGACGGCCGGCTGCCCTGGTGGGTGATGAGCCCGTCGCGCCGTGTTCCCGGCACGAAGGCGCGCGACTACCTCGCCCCGCTCGGGATCCTGCGGGCGGCCTCCGGCAAGGCGGAGGGGGCGGGCGGCACCATCGGTGCCCATATGGAGTGCGAAGGCGACCTCTACCGGCGGCTCTGGCACCCGGTGCTGCTCGCCGCCCTCAACACCGAGCCGCGCGACAGCGATGTCGGGCTCGCTGCCCGGATCCTGCGTGAGACCCTGGGGGCGGGCGGCAAGGCCTGCCGGCCGCTGGTGGCGGTGGAGGGCCTGTCCTACGCCTTCGTCGACCCGGCCCTGCGCTACCTCACGGCCCGCGGCTGCGAAATCCGGCTCGGCCGGCGCCTGCGCGGGCTCGATCTGGCGGAGGGCCGCGTCGCCCAGCTTCAGTTCTCGGACGGTGCCGAGACGCTCGGCCCCGAAGACGGGATCGTGCTGGCCTTGCCGCCCTGGGTGGCCCGCGAGGTGTTGCCCGGTCTCCTCGCCCCGGTGGAATTCCGCTCCATCGTCAACGCGCATTTTAAGCTGGTGCCGAAGCCCGGCAGCCCGCTGGTTCTGGGCGTGGTCAACAGCCTCACGGAATGGCTGTTCGCCTATCCGGACCGGTATTCGGTGACAATCAGCGGTGCCGACAGGCTCCTCGACGTGCCCCGGGAGGATCTCGCCCGCCAGATCTGGTCCGAGATCGCACAGCTGTGTGATCTTGCACCGGAACTGCCTAGCTGGCAGATCGTAAAGGAGAAGCGTGCCACCTTCGCGGCGACGCCGGCGGAAGCCGCGCGGCGCCCGGGGGCTGAAACCGCCTACGACAATCTCGTCCTGGCAGGCGACTGGACCGCCACCGGTCTGCCGTCGACGATTGAGGGAGCGGTCCGCTCGGGCAAGACGGCCGCGCGCGCCCTGCGCGTTGGATCGGTCGCGCGCTCCGGAACCCCGGCGCGCGGCGCAGCTTGAGGCATTGCGTCCGCCGGGAGGTGGGCGCTCAAGGTCGAGGATGATGAGAGAGGCCGTAAGCAAAGTCGAGCCGCTGCAGCGCTCGAAGACGCAAGGGATCTCGCTGGACGATGTCGAGCGCGGCATCGCGCAGGCGACGCGTGCCCTCGCGGAATTGGCCCATGACGACGGGCATATCTGCTTCGAACTCGAGGCCGATGCCACGATTCCGTCCGAATATATCCTGTTCCACCAGTTCCGCGGCACGCAGATCCGCGACGGCCTCGAGGCCAAGATCGGCCATTACCTGCGCCGCACCCAGGGCCGTCACGGCGGCTGGGCCCTCGTTCACGAGGGGCCGTTCGACATGAGTTGCACCGTCAAGGCGTATTTCGCGCTCAAGATGATCGGCGACGACATCGAGGCGCCGCACATGCGCCGGGCGCGCGAGGGCATCCTGTCCCGCGGCGGCGCGGCCAACGCAAACGTGTTCACCCGGTTCATGCTGGCCCTCTACGGGGAGGTGCCGTGGCGCGCCGTGCCCGTGATGCCCGTCGAGGTGATGTTCCTGCCGAAGTGGTTCCCGTTCCACCTCGACAAGATCAGCTACTGGGCCCGCACCACCGTGGTGCCGCTGTTCGTGCTCCAGGCCACCAAGCCCCGGGCCCGCAACCCGCGCAGCATCAGCGTGCAGGAGCTGTTCGTCACGCCGCCGGAGAGCGTCCGCACCTGGCCGGGCTCGCCCCATGCCACGTGGCCGTGGACGCCGATCTTCGGCTTCATCGACCGGATCCTGCAATCGGTCGAGAACCACCTACCGCGCAAGAGCCGGCAGCGCGCCATGGAGATGGCCCGCGCCTGGGTCAGCGAGCGCCTGAACGGCGAGGACGGGCTGGGCGCCATCTTCCCCGCCATGGTCAATTCGGTGCTGATGTACGAGGTGATGGGCTACCGGCCCGATCACCCGCAGGTCCGCGTCGCCTGCGACGCCATCGAGAAACTCGTGGTCGAGAAGGCCGACGAGGCCTATGTCCAGCCCTGCGTCTCGCCGGTCTGGGACACGGCTCTGGCGAGCCACGCCCTGCTCGAAGCCGGCGGCCCCGAGGCGGAGGCCCAGGCCCGCGCCGGGCTCGATTGGCTGAAGCCCCGTCAGGTACTCGACATCGTCGGCGACTGGGCGGCGCGCAAGCCGAAGGTCCGGCCCGGCGGCTGGGCGTTCCAGTACGCCAACCCCCATTATCCCGATCTCGACGACACCGCCGTGGTCGTGATGGCGATGGACCGGGCAATGCACCAGCACGGGCTGGTCGTCGGCATGCCCGATTATAAGGTCGCGATCGCCCGTGCCCGGGAATGGGTCGAGGGGCTGCAGTCCGAGGATGGCGGTTGGGCGGCGTTCGACGCCGACAACAACCACATGTACCTCAATCACATCCCGTTCTCGGATCACGGCGCATTGCTCGATCCACCGACCGCGGACGTGACCGCCCGCGTGGTCGGCATGCTGGCCCAACTCGGCGAGACCCGCGCGACCTCCCGGGCTCTGGACCGCGGGGTGAACTACCTCCTGAACGATCAGGAGGAGGACGGATCCTGGTACGGCCGCTGGGGCATGAACTTCATCTACGGCACGTGGTCAGTGCTGTGCGCGCTGAACGCGGCCAGGGTGGACTCGGCCGACCCCAGGATCCAGCGGGCGGTCTCCTGGCTGATCCGCATCCAGAACCCGGATGGCGGCTGGGGCGAGGACGCCTCCTCGTACAAGATCGATCCGGCCTTCGAGCCGGGCTCGTCCACGGCCTCGCAGACGGCTTGGGCGCTGCTCGCCCTGATGGCGGCCGGCGCGGTCGACGATCCGGCCGTGACCCGGGGCATCAACTTCCTGACCCGTACGCAGGGCGCGGACGGGTTCTGGAAGGAAGAGCGCTACACCGCCACCGGCTTCCCGCGGGTGTTCTACCTGCGGTATCATGGCTACCCGAAGTTCTTCCCGCTTTGGGCGATGGCGCGTTACCGCAACCTCAAGCGCACCAACAGCCGGCGCGTCCAGTTCGGCATGTGATGCGACGGGGCCGGTCCGGACGGGCTGGCCCCACTCTCCACCGGATCGCAGCGCGTTCGGCCGTCCCGGTAACCGACCTGCGAGCCCCGGTATCCGACACGTGGCCTCTTCAGACAGCGACCGCGCGGGGTCGAGCGAGCCCGGTTCACAGCAGGACCAACCTGCCGTCGTGCCGCGGCGGTCACGCCTGCTTGCGGACCTCGCCGGACTGGTCCACCAGCGGACCATGATCGACCCGACTGCACCCGTCCTGGCCGTCACAGGCCTCGCCCGCGAGCGCCGCATGGCGGCCGGGGCGGGGGTCGAGGCCGTGGGCGCCGGCGGGAATCCGCACCGGCTTCGTCAACTCCTCGACGCGCGCGTGCCGCCGGGCTGCCGGGCGGTGGTGAGCTTCGGCATTGCGGGCGGCCTCGATCCCTCGCTCAAGCCGGGCGACATCGTGGTCGGCACCGGCGTCGTCGGCGAGGAGGGGCGGCGTCCGGCCGATCTCGACCTTTCGGCTGCGCTTCTCAACCTCCTGTCCGGAGTCGGACCGCGGGTCATCCCGGCCGATCTGGCCGGCGTCGATACGGCCATCCTCGCCGTCCATGGCAAGACCGATCTGCGGGCCAGGACGGGTGCAGCAGCCGTCGACATGGAATCCCATGTGGCGGCGGCCTTCGCCGGGCGGCACGGTCTGCCCTTCGCTGCGGTGCGGGTGATCTGCGATCCAGCTGGCCAGGCATTGCCGGCTTTCGCCGCCGAGGCCCTTACGGCCGACGGCGAGCCCGACATCGCCGCCGTGTTCTTTGCCTTCGCCAGGGGAAGAGCGCGGCTGGGCGATCTGATGCGCCTCGCCAAGGATTCGAATGCGGCCTTCGCAGCGCTCGGCCGGTGCCGGACACGGCTCGGACCTGGGCTTGGTATTCCCCTCAACGGTGAGGCCCGGTCCGGCTGACGGCTTCGGCGCGCGTCACCCGGGCAAGTCGGTCGGCCCAAGAAAAAGGCGCGGGACCATGCGGCCCGCGCCAGTCGGAGGTCACCACGAGACGGCGCGAGGCGGACCAGCCCCGCGCCCGGGGGAACCGGCCTCAGCCGGCGTTCTTGCTGAGCGAGACCGCGACGAAGCGGGTCTGGCCCTTGCCGCTTTTTACCCGCATCAGCACGGCCTTGCGTCCGCTCGACTCGGCAGCGCGGATCTGAGCGGCGACGTCCGCGGGTCGAGACACGCTCTGGCCGCCGACATCGAGGATCACGTCGCCGGCCTCGATGCCCTTGGCGGCGGCCGGCCCGTCGGGATCGACCTGGACCACGGCGACACCCTGATCGGACAGACCGACATCGCCGGCCGGGGCGAGCTGGAGACCGAGCCGCGGCTGGCCGTTCGTCGCGTCGTCGTCGCCGCGGCTCGCCACCTTGGTGCCGTCGGTCGGCATGGTGCCGAGGGTCACGGTGGCGGTGTCGGACTTGCCGCCGCGCAGGTAGCTCAGTTCGACCTTGGCGCCGGGCTTCATGCCGGCGATCCTGCGCGACAGCTCACGGGCGCTGTCCACGGTGTCGCCGTTGACCTTCTCGATCACGTCGCCAGCTTTCAGGCCGGCCTTGGCCGCCGGGGTGCCGTTTTCGGCATGGTCGACCAGCGCGCCCTTGGCCTTGTCGAGGCCGAGACCCTCGGCGATGTCCTGCGTCACCGGCTGGATCTGCACGCCGAGATAGCCGCGGGCGACCTTGCCGTCCGTGCGGAGCTGATCGACCACCGCCTGCACGGTCTCGGCCGGGATCGCGAAGGCGAGGCCGACGCTGCCGCCCGAGGGGGACGCGATGGCGGTGTTCATGCCGACCACCTCACCGTTGACGTTGAAGGTCGGGCCGCCCGAATTGCCCTTGTTGATCGGGGCGTCGATCTGCAGGAAATCGTCGTAGGGGCCGGCGCCGATGTCGCGGCCGCGGGCCGAGACGATGCCGGCGGTCACGGTGCCGCCGAGGCCGAACGGGTTACCGATCGCCACCACCCAGTCACCCACCTGCGGTGCGGCCTTGCCGAACTGAACGTACGGGAAGCTGGAGCCCTCCGTGATCTTCAGCAGCGCGACGTCGGTCTTGGCGTCCTTGCCGATCACCTTCGCGTCGAGGGTGCGGCCGTCATCCAGTGTCACCTGCACGGTCTTGGCATGGTCGACCACGTGGTTGTTGGTCACCACGTAGCCATCGGCCGAGATGATGAAGCCGGAGCCGACCGCGCCACGCGGACCCTGGTGCTGGGGCTGCATGCCACCGCCGCCGCCAGGGCCGTTCTGGCCGAAGCGCTTGAAGAACTCGCGCAGCTGCGGCGGCACGTTCTGGAGATTGCGGCCCTGGTTCGGCCCGTCCTCGTCATCGCTGCTGCTGCTCGCCGAATCGTCGAGCTTGACCTTCACCGAGACCACGCCCGGCTTCACCTTGTTGACGATGCCGGCAAACGAGCCCGGCGGATGCTCAGGGGCCTCGATCGGCGACTTGGGAAGCGCCTGGGCGTAGGCCGGTGTGGCTGTCGGCAGGTATCCGCTGCCCAGCGCGCCGCCGGCAATCAGCGCGGCGGCAGCCACCGAGGCGAGGGCGCGGCGCGAGGTGCGGCCGGAAGGACGGGTCTCGGTCATGGGGAGTCTCAACCTCTCGGGAATGATCGGGACGACGCCGGTTCAGGCGGCGGTCCATGCAATCGGTCTAGAGGGTGGCCCCTGACCCGGGCGTGGCGGTCACATTACGGTTTGGACAGGTCGACGGCTCTCTCGGCACCAGCCGCTAAAACCGATGTCACCGGTGATCTCAGTGAGTCGTTGGGTAACCCAGTCCGAGCCGGTCGCTCACGGCGGCCAAGCGGCGGCCGCGCGTCGAGGGTCGGGAGCCGGGCATCAGTTTCGCGGATGCCAGGAGATGTGCATCGACGTAGCCGATACCGAGACCGTGCAACGCGTGGTCTGCGATCAGGCGCATGACCTCTTCCGGCTCAGCAAGCTGTGCCAGCCGCATGCGCCCATGAAGAGCGAGCACGGTCTCGCGGTCGCGTAGGCTTCCGACCGGGACCGGTGCTCAATCCCCGCTCAACCGCGCGAGCGCTTCCTCGATCTTGGCGAGTCGCGCCGTCTCGCTCTCCCGCCGCTCGCGGTTCTCCTCGATGATCTCCTCGGGGGCCCGGGCGACGAAATCGGCATTGCCGAGCTTGGCGTCGACCTTCTTGATCTCGGCCTGGGCCTTCGCCTGCTCCTTCTTGAGGCGCGCGACCTCGGCGGCGAGATCGACCACGCCTTCCAGCGGCAGCGCGGCGACGCTGCCACGCACCAGCAACTGAACCGAGTTCTTGGGGGGGGCATCCGCGAAGGCGATGTCCGACAGCCGCGCGAGACGCAGCAGCGTGTCCCGCCACGCCGCGACCCGCGTCCGGACCTCCTCCGTCGCGCCGACCATCACCAGGGGGATCTGCGCGGCGGTCGGCACGTTCGTCTCCGAGCGGGCCGAGCGGACCTGGGTGACGAGATCCACCACGAAGCCGACCTCGGCCTCGGCCGCCGCATCGGCGAGGCCGCCGAGATCCGGCCAGGAGGCCAGGGTCAGGAGGCCGCGCTCCGGCAGGCCCGCCCCCTTGATCGACCACAGCTCCTCGGTGAGGAACGGCATGAACGGGTGCAGAAGCTTGGCGACCTGATCGATCAGGAACGCCACGCTCGCCTGCGTCTCCGCCCGGATCGCCGGATCGACGCCCTCGCCCTGAAGCACCGGCTTCGCGAGTTCGAGATACCAGTCACAGAAGATGTTCCAGACGAAGCGGTAGGCGGCGCCCGCCGCGTCGTTGAACCGGTAGGCCTCGAGGGCCGCCGTCACCTCGTCGACCGCGCGGGCGGCCTCGGTGAGCGCCCAGCGATTGATGGCGCCCGTGGCGGCGCGCGGGTCGAAGGCCGGATCCAGGCGGCAGCCATTCAGCTCGGCGAAGCGGGCTGCGTTCCAGAGCTTGGTCGTGAAGTTGCGGTAGTCCTTGACCCTGTCCTCCGACAGCTTGATGTCGCGGCCCTGGACGGCCAGCGCGCACAGCGTGAAGCGCAGGGCGTCCGCCCCCATCTTCTCGATGAGTTCGAGCGGATCGACGACGTTGCCCTTCGACTTCGACATCTTCGCGCCGGACGCATCCCGCACCAGGGTGTGCAGGTAGACCGTGTCGAACGGGGCCCGGTCGGTCAGGTGCAGGCCCATCATCATCATCCGGGCAACCCAGAAGAACAGGATGTCCTTGCCGGTCACCAGGGTGTTGGTCGGGTAGTAGCGGGCGAGTTCCGGAGTTTTGTCCGGCCAGCCCAGCGTCGAGAACGGCCAGAGCGCCGAGGAGAACCACGTGTCGAGGACATCCTCGTCGCGGGTGAGCGCAACCGGCCGGCCATGCTTCGCCGCGGCCTGCGCCAGCGCCTCGTCCTCGCTCTCGGCGACGAAGACGCCGCCTTCCTCGTCGTACCAGACCGGGATCTGATGGCCCCACCAGAGCTGGCGCGAGATGCACCAGGGCTCGATGTTGGTCAGCCACTGGAAGAAGATCTTTTCGTGGTTCTCCGGCAGGAACTTGGTCTGCCCGTCGCGCACCGCCTGCAGCGCGCGCTCGGCCAGCGGCTTGACGTTCACATACCACTGGTCGGTGAGATACGGCTCGATGACGACGCCCGAACGGTCGCCGTGGGGCACCGCGTGGGTGTTCGGCTCGATCGTGCGCAGGCGCTCGCGCGCCTCCATCAGGGCGACCACCGCCTTACGGGCCTGTGCCCGGTCGAGGCCGTGCAGCGCGAGGGCTTCCGGCTCGGGCGATGCACCGTCGAGGAAGGCCGCGTTGCCGTCGAGCAGCATCCTGCCCTCGGGGTCGAGGACATTGATGAGGCCGAGATCGTGCCGCCGGCCGACCTCGAAATCGTTGAAGTCGTGGGCTGGGGTGATCTTGACCGCGCCGGTGCCCTTCTCGGGGTCGGAATAGTCGTCGGCGACGATCGGGATCAACCGGCCGACCAGCGGCAGGCGCACGCGCTTGCCGACCAGCGCCGTGTAACGCGCGTCGTCGGGATGGACCGCGACGCCTGTATCGCCCAGCATCGTCTCGGGGCGGGTTGTCGCCACCGTGATGATGGCGCCGGTCTCGTGGCCGGCCTCGTCCACCACCGGGTAGTCGAAGTGCCAGAGATGGCCCTTCACGTCGACCTGCTGAACCTCCAGGTCCGAGATCGCGGTCTGGAACTTCGGATCCCAGTTCACCAGCCGCTTGTCGCGGTAGATCAGGCCCTGCCGGTGCAACTCCACGAAGGTCCTGAGCACGGCGCGGCTCAGGCCCTCGTCCATGGTGAAGCGCTCGCGCGACCAGTCGCACGAGGCGCCCAGCCGCTTGAGCTGGTTGACGATCGCCCCGCCGGATTCCGCCTTCCAGGCCCAGACCTTCTCGACGAAGGCGGCGCGGCCGATGTCCCGGCGGCCGGGCTCCTGAGCCTCGGCCATCCGCCGCTCGACCACCATCTGGGTGGCGATGCCGGCATGGTCGGTCCCGGGCTGCCAGAGCACGTCCTTGCCGCGCATGCGCTCGAAGCGGCAGAGCACGTCCTGCAGGGTGTTGTTGAGCGCGTGGCCCATATGCAGCGAGCCCGTCACGTTCGGCGGCGGGATCACGATGCAGTAGGGAGGCGCACCGGCGCGCTCGGCCCGGCCGGCGCGGAAGGCGCCCGCCTCTTCCCAAGCGGCGGAGATCCGCGCCTCGACGGAGGCGGGCTCGAAGGTCTTGTCCATCATCGCGGGTACGGGCGGGCGCTTGTCCAAACGGGGTCGGACCCGCTTTCGACCGTCACGCCGCTCCCGTCAACACGTAGTCCGGCGTGACGCTCAGCGGCCGCGCGACACCCGCTCGATCTCCGCACGCACCAGCCGCTCGACCACGGCCGGCAGGTTGTCGTCGAGCCAGGATTTCAGCATCGGCCGAAGCATGTCCTTGACGAGATCCTCCAGGGTCCGGGCGTTCTGGGTCAGGACGGTGTGGGCCAGCAGGTTGAAGGCGCCGCTCACGCTGGCATCCGTCGACGGCGAGACCAGCGCCTCAGGCTCGAACACCGGCTCCGGCTCGCGCGGCTGTGCCGTGGCCTGAACGGCCGGCTGCGGCGGTGCGGCCGGCGGCGGCACGGTCGCAGCCGCGACTGGCTTGGGTTCCGACTTGGGTTCCGGTTTGGGCTCTGGCTCGAAGGCCGGCGCGTCGAAGTCGATCGCGTCGAAATCGAGCGGCTCCGGCTCGGGCTCCGGCACGACGGCACGGGGGCGCGCCACCGGCTGGGCGACCTCGGCGAGGTCGAGCACGTCGTCGGGCTCCGGCTCGGGCAAGGCTTCGGCGGGCTTGGTCGCCTGATCGTCGGCGATGATCCGCCGGATCGAGGCGAGGATCTCCTCCATCGACGGCTCCTGCCCTTTATCGGCAGCCTTGTCCTGGAATTTCGTGTCCGGGATCTTGGGGCTAGCTGCACTCATCGGCAGGCGCACTCGGCATGGGAGACTGGAACGCGACCCGATCGGGTCGATGTTCAATCAGTATTCCATGCCGTTTCGTCGCGGCAAGCGTGGTTTCACCACACTCCCGTGAAAAGGCGTCAGCGGCCGTCCGGAGTGCGCAGACCGAACCACAGGTCCTTGACCTGATCGTAGTGGACCTTGGCGCTGTAGTACTCGACCGGCAGGGCGGTGAACCGGGCCGTCAGCTGTCCGATCGCCTGAACCACCCCGTAGGAGTAGATCACGCGGTCGCGCTGGGCGAGGATCAGGTTCACGCGCGAGTTCAAGAGCTCCTGCTGCGCGTTCAGCACGTCGAGGGTGGTGCGCTGGCCGACCCGGGCTTCCTCGCGCACGCCGTTCAGCGCCACTTCGTTGGCCTGGACCTGCGCCTGGGCGGCGATGACCTGCGCCTTTGCGGCTTCGAGCAGGCCCCAGAAGCTGACGATCTGCGCCCGAACCTGGTCGCGGACCTGATCGACCAGGATACGCGTCTGGCCGACCGTCTCCTTCGCCTGCCGGATCTGCGCGTAGGTCTGGCCGCCCTCGTAGATCGGGATGTTGAGCCGCCCGCCGACGAAGCCGACGAAGTAGGACTGGTTCGGGCCGGTCTGATCGTAGATCTGGCTCAGCGAGCCCTGAAGGCTCAGGTTCGGCGCGAGCTGGCCCTCGAGAACCTTGACCTGCGCCTCGGCCGCATCGACGGCGTGAATGGCCGACACGATCTGCGGATGCTCGCGCAGGCCGATGGCGATGGCCGCATCCAGCGAGCCCGGAACGAACCGGTCCAGCGGCCGGCCGGGCGCGAGCTGCCGCGGCTCGACGCCGATGTTCTGCCGATAGATGCCGATGCTGGTGCGCAGGGTCGATTCGGCCGTGCTGACCTGTGAGCGGGCCCCGGCGAGGCGGGCCTCGGCCTGCGCCACGTCCGTGCGGGTCACCTCGCCGACGTTGAACCGGTCCCGGGTCTGCCGCAGCTGCTCCTCAAGAACCTCGACGTTGTTCCGGTTGAGTTCGAGCGTCGCCGTGTTGCTCAGCACGTTCATGTAGGCCTGAACGGCATTGTAGAGCACGGTCAGCTCGGTGAAGCGCAGGGTCTCGCGCTGGCTGTAGACGTTCGATTCGGCGCGACGGGTCTGGTTGTCGGTCTGGAAGCCGTTGAAGATCGTCTGTGAGACGGTCAGGCTCGCCGTGGTCGGGAGATAGGTCGTCCGAACCGTCCGGCTCGACGTGATCGACTGCGCGGTGGTCGCTGTCGAAGCCTCGGCGCCGCCCACCCCGCCGGCTCCGGTCGCGGAGGTCCCGCTTGTTCCGGCGCTGGTGGTTCCGATGCCGGTCGATGTGCCGACGCCCGTCGTTCCCGTCGATGTCCCGAGGCCGGTGGTTCCGACGCCCGATGTTACACCCGAGGTCCCGGCGGTCGCCGTCGTCGCGCCGGTCGCAGCCGCGCCGGCAGCTGCCGCCGCCGTGCTGGAACTGCGGGTCTGGAGGTACTGGACGCCGATCGACGCGCCGACATTCACCTGCGGCCGATACCCGGATTGGGCGATGGCCACGTTCTCATCGGTCGCGCGCACTCCGGCGCGGCTGGCATTAAGTGATGGGTTGCCCTGATAGGCTTTCGCGAGTGCGCTCTCCAACGTCTCGGCGGTGGCCGGGGCCGCTGCAGAGATCGCGAGCCCGGACGCCATCATTCCGATCGCGCGGAACGTGGAGCGAGTCGCTGGCGGACGTCGTGTCACGATGAACAAGCCCTTCCGGCCTTTTCCGATCCGAATATGTGCGACGAAAACAGCCAAGGTAAGGCAGTCCGTTGGTATCCGATCAAGCCCGCCCCACGGTCACGCTTAGCGCAAATAGGTTGCTTTGGCTTGCGCCGAGGGGCCGGACGAGTCGGAATGTACGGCGGTTGGGGCATTAAGGTGACACATCGCCCAACCGCCTGGAGAGGCAGACGGGGCGACCCGCGGGACTCGCGTCGGACTCTGGTCCGACATGCGCGGTTCCCCGTGGACTGTACGAATCGCTGTGCCGCGATCTGCCCGTTCGAACGCGACCTCGGCTTTGCGCAGGCTCGGGTCGGTAGTCGTCGGCCTCCGGTTAAGGACGGCGCGCGGGACTGATCGCTTCACAGACAATCTCGGCCCGTGATATCGACGTCAAGTCCGAGACACGTGAATTCCAATCGGAGGGCGCCGCCCGGATTGTCTCCGTGGGCGGCTCGCGACGGCCTTTCGGGGCCGCGCTTCGGGCTGAGACGGATCGGCTTTCGCGTTGAGGCAGCATGCAGATCGAGCTGATCGGAGTCGTCGCCTTCCTGATCGGGCTCATCAGCTTGGGGCGCAGTCCCACTTTCTCGGTCTACATGGTCTTCCTCAGCACGCTGCTGGGGGCGTCCGCGGCCGCCATCCTGACGGCTTTGGGTGGGGCCAGCCTGCAGCCGGCCCATCTCATGCTGGCCTTCGTGTTGCTGAAGGTCGGGACGAATCCCTATCGCCTCGCCGACGGCCTGTCCGCGTTGAGCTTCCCGCGTCCGGGATTCTGGCTCCTGATCACGGTGCTGTACGCGCTGGCCGGCTCGGTGCTGATCACGCGACTGTTTGCGGGCAGCACGAACGTCTACTCGATCGCCCGCCTGGGCGATGGCGTCCGGATCGCCCTCGTGCCGCTGGTTCCGACGACCGGTAACCTGACGCAGAGCCTGTACTTCGCATCCGATCTTCTGGCCTACGTCGCGTTCTACGCCTGCTCCCGGGAATTGGGTTCGCGCAGCCTGCCGGTCCTCTGTTCTGCCGCCGTGGTCTGTGCCTTCGCCAATCTGGCCTTCGGGCTGATCGACGTTGCGACCTATCTCACGGGGACCGGAGAACTTTTGTCGTTCCTCAGAAATGCCGGCTACACCATGCTGGTCGAGGTCGAGATGGCCGGCTTCAAGCGGGTGGTCGGCTCCTTCTCCGAAGCCTCCACGTATGGGTCGGCCTCGCTGTTCCTGTTCACCTTCACCGGCAAGATGTGGCTCGAAGAGGTGTTCACCCGGCGCGCGGGACTGGCCGCCGCCGCGTCGCTCATCGCGGTCATCGCGTCGACCTCGACGACCGCCTATGCCGGCTTGGCCATCGTCGTGGCCTTCGAGTACCTGACCTGCCTGTACATGCTGGTCATCCACCGGAGATCGACCCGCAACGCGACGCTGTTCCTGTTCCTCGGCCCGTTCGTCGTCGTCTTCCTCGTGATGCTCGGCGCGCTGCAGGAATCGGTCTGGAATGCGGTCCAGAATATCTATCAGGCGGCGTTCTCGGAAAAACTGACCTCCGATTCCGGCATCGAGCGAAGCTCCTGGAACTACCAGGGGCTGCAGAACCTCTACGAGACGAACGGGTTGGGTGTCGGTGTCGGCAGCACCCGGACATCCAGCTGGCCGCTCGCGGTGCTGGCGAGCCTGGGGATCATCGGCACGGTCACGTACTTCGCGTTCGTGCTCCTGTTCTTCTTCGCCCGTCCCTCCAAAGATGACCGGACGCGGAGCTTCCAGAAAAGCATCCGCTTGGCCTGCATCTGTCAGGTGGTCCTGGGTTCGATCGGATCCCCGTTCGTCGACCTCGGCCTGTTGTTCTTCATGTGTGCCGGCATGTCGATGGCCGTCAGCGAGAGCGAGAAGAGCGCCTCCGTGGCGCGGGCGCAGATGCTGGAGGGCGGCGTGCCGGCGGAGTGAGGCCGCCTGCGGTCGATGAAGTCGGCTCCTGAAACTGGGCGCAGGGTGCGAACTCGGCCAGAGCCACGCCTCGCTCGCGGAGGTTACGTCGACCTGAGTTGCTGCGCTGCGTTCGCGCTGACAATCTGAGATGGCGGCCCCCTCGACACGCGCGTCATCGTCCCCGCGCGCGTGTCGCGCCGGGGGCATGGCCCAATAAGCAACACGAGGGACGCGGGACGCCGCGGGAACCCAGGTGTCGGCCAAGTAACGCGCGGGATCCGGTCCCCGCGGCGCCCGCGGCATCGACCGGGCATGGTCCCCGGCCGGTGCCGTCTTTCTCGTCGCGGTGTCTCCGACGTCCCGATC
>NZ_JAKSYD010000289.1 GCF_022829605.1 Methylobacterium sp. E-065
ACCCGCCCACGACGAGGCGGGGGACGGCTGGAAGGCCACGGCGCCGATGCGGGTTCCGGGGGTGCGTGCACCCCGCCCGAGACCGCTAACGGGGAGTCGCAGGATCGGGACGTCGGAGACACCGCGACGAGAAAGACGGCACCGGCCGGGGACCATGCCCGATCGATGCCGCGGGCGCCGCGGGGACCGGATCCCGCGCGTTACTTGGCCGACACCTGGGTCCCCGCGGCGTCCCGCGTCCCGCGTGTTGCTTCTTGGGCCATGCCCCCGGCGCCAGTGGCGGGTGGGGACGATGACGTGTGCCCTGCCGGGCTCGCATGCGCCGCGTTCGGAGTGAGCCCTCACCGCCAGTCGCGACACCCCCCATGAGGCGCGGAGTCTTCGCGTGTTTCCCCCGAGCCTATCAGTCAAAGGCGCTCGCGAAGCGGGCCTCGCAGGGAAGCACTGGAACGCGCCGCGCGATCCGGGGGAGCTCCGCGGCTCAATGGCATCGTCCACTGCGGGGCCGGTTGGAGAACGGAGCGGACGGCCACGCCGAGGACGACAAACGAAAAACGGGACGGCTTTCGCCGTCCCGTCAGGGGCCTACTTATCGGCCGAGGAAGATCGAAGCCAGTCGCTGGAGCAGGCCCCGCGGTGCGGGCGGAGGCTCACTCTGCCCAGGACCGTCTCCGATCTAAGCGTTGGCGGCGAAGGGGTGCTGCGCCGAGTTGCGCTGCTCGGTGACCGTCGAAGCCTTCGGCTCGCCGTTGACGGCGCGCTGGATCGACAGCTTGGTCGCCTCGTAGTTGTACTTCTGGATCTTGGCGTCGTCGGCCGCCTCCCAGTGGATGAACACGCCGACCAGGATGAACAGGTCGTCGGCCTCGTCCGCCGGGATGATGCCCTCGGCCACCGCGTCCTGCACGGCCTTGGCAACGCCGTGCTGGGCCGGGCCGAACATCTGGACGGCCTGACGGGCGTCGTTGATGGTGACCTTGTTGAACATCAGGGTGTTCGGCTTGCAGGGCAGGTTCGGCGCAATGACCGCGAGCAGGCTGGTGAAGCCGTGCTTGTTGTTCACGAGGCCGTTGCAGAAAGCCGTCTCGGCCGGCGAGCCGCGCGGTCCGATGATGAGATCGATGTGGGCGACCTCGTTGCCGTCGCCGACGAGCGCTTCGCCGACCTGAACCTTGGTGATCTTCGCCATTCGGTGTCTCTCCCTGGATTCCGAAATAGAGCCGCGCGCCGGGGGCGGTGCCGCGGCCGGGAAGCCATCCTTGTTATCGGCGCCCGACCACCGGCCGAGCCGGAAGGGTCGAGCCGGTTGGGCCGGACAGCGCGGCGGACCCTACAGCGGGCACCTGCGGCTCACAACCCGAGCAAGGCCCTGCCGCGAAGGAATTTTTTTAGCCTTCGCCCTCGGAAACACGGGAACTTGCACGGCTCAGGCTAGCATGGCGCCCGCTCTCGCCAGCGCGTCCCAGAACACGGTCGCGACCGTGAAATCCGCGCTCGTGCCCGGGTTGAGGCCGCGTGCCTTCAGCGACGCGTCGAGGGCCAGCAGCGGCTCGACCGGCTGCGCGGCGAGATCGAGGCCGGCCACGATTGTCTCAACCTCCCGGCGAAGATCCTCGGCGGCGGCGCGGCCGCGCTTTCGGGCGACGTGGCTGTCGGGGACCGACCGGAGATAGGCGAGATGCACGGCGGTTGTGCACCAGGACGGATCGAGCCCCAGCCCTCGGGCCTCGGCCAGGGCCGGGAGGCCGATCGCCGTCACGTCGGCGAACCCGGTTCCGTAGGCACGGGCGATGCGGTCGCGGTCAGCGGCCTCCGCCATCGCGTCGTGGAGGGAGGCGGGCGCGTCCGCGGCGACATCGTGCCGTTCCGCCCGGCCGAGGCCGCCGGGATTGGCGAGGCGGATCGCCGCGAAGACCGCCTCCGCGTCCGAACGGTCGAGGGTGTCGAGCAGGTCGGCGATGCTCGTCCCGCGCTCGGCCGCGGCGGCGAGCGGCGCGCAGAGGAGCAGGATACCGAGATTGGTGTTCTGGCCCACCGCCGCCATCGTGGCGGCGACCCCGCCGTGGACCCGTTCACCGATCCCGGCGCCGGGCCGCGACAGGGGCGGCGCCGAGACTTCGGCGCTGGTGACGAAATCCGCCACCACCATGCGGTGACCGGCGGCGAAGGCATGGACGTTGCCGGGCTTTAGGGCGTCGAGCTCCGCCAGGCAGGCCGCCTTGTACAGCGTGCCGATCAGCGCCGGATCGAGCGTGCCGCTCATGCCACCACGAGCCGCGGCCGGCTCGCGCCCCGGACGGCGGCGAGGAAGCCGCGGACAACCGCTGCGGCGATATCGGTCTCGCACACCGTCTGGAGTCCCGACCAGGCCGGCATGGAATTGACCTCCAGGATGGAGAAGCCGCCCTCCCCGTCCTCGACCAGATCGACGCCGGAATAATCGACGCCGACCGCGGCGGCGGCCGCCTCGGCGAGGTCCGCGGCGGCGCGCGGCATCGCCCATGGCAGCGGACGGCCGCCCCTATGGACGTTGGTGATCCAGCCGTCGCCCTCGCGGATCATGCCGGCGATCGCCCGCCCGTCGCAGACGAACACCCGGTAGTCGCGCCAGAGCCCGTCGCGCCGCGGGACGTAGCGCTGCAGGTAGTAGACTCGGGCCACGGCCTCCTCGTCGGGCAGATCCTCCGGCCGCTCGATCAGGACGAGCCCCTCCCCCTGCGAGCCGAACAGCGGCTTGAGCACGAGAGGTGCGCCGGGCCGGGCCTCGACCGCCACCAGGGCGGCGGCGGCCTCTCGCTTGGAGAAAACCCAGGTTGCCGGCGTCGCCAGGCCGGCCCGGGCGATGAGCAGCGAGGTGGCGGCCTTGTCGACCGACCGCTCGGTGGCGGTCGGGCTGTTCCACACGGTGACGCCCGTCGCCACCAGGGCGTGCAGCACCCCGAGGCGCATCGTGGTGGCCTCGAACGTGCCGCCCGCGATGGTGCGCATCAGGACCCCGTCCGGCAGGGCATCGAGGAAGCCCGGGACACGCAGGGGCTCGCCGCCGCCGGTGACCACGGCCACGTCGGCCAGGGAGAACAGCACCGGCTCGACGCCCTGCATCCGCATGGCCGTCAGCAGGCGGTTCTTGTGCCAATTGCCATTATCGGCGGCGAGCCCGATACGCATGGGGGGCCTGACGATTGGCAGGGCTCGCCTCTTATGGCGACCCTGGGAAGAGGTTGTTCGCCGGCGTGGAGCGGAACCCTGCGCGTCCCGGACTCGCGTCCTCACACACCGACGGCGGCGGCCTTCTCGCCTCCCCCAAGGGGGAGGGAGAAGTGCTTTCGTCCTGAGGGGTTCAACCCCCCAGAGAGGCCCTCAGGCGAAGGACGCCTCCACAAGCGTCGGCTCCAGGCGACCGCCGCGGTAGGTGGCACCCGAGCGCACCGACGTCACGATCGCTTCCGCCGGAGAGAACAGCGCCCCGTCGATCTTGTAGAAGTCGCCGTTCACCCGGGAAAAGATCTCGGCGAAGGGCGCACCGTGATCGCTCGACGTGGTGGACGGCAATTGCTCGGCAAGTTGCTTGGCGTCGGCATCGTCGGCGTCCACGAAGAGCTGGACCCGGCCGCCATAGATGATCGCGTCGTTGGTCCGGCCCATCGCCTTGATGAAGTCGGGATGGGGCGGCGAGAGCGGGGCCGAGCCGATCCCGTCCACGATGGCGTGCAGGTCGAAACCCACCGTGTGGGCCTTGTGCAGGGCGACCTCCAGCACGCGGGCCACCACCTGGGTCGAGCCGGCGAGGCTCTGGGTCGGCGCGAAGATGAAGGTCAGGTTCTCGGGTCGCAGGCCGGTGGCCTCGGCCACCTTGGCCACGACGCTGTCGGGCGGGCCGCCGGCGGCTTCGAGCACCAGGGCGGTGCTGGTCGCCGAGTCGCGGTAGCCCAGCTCCTGGTACAGATCCTCGACGACCGCGACCGCGCGGCCCGGACCCGAACCGAGGGCGAAGAAGCCGGAATCGCCGGTCTCGTCCGCGAGGCTCCAGCCCGCATACTGGCTGCCCAGGCAGGCGAGCACCGGATCGGCGGCGTGAACCGTCACCGAGTAGGGCCAGGACGCGATCGGACCGCTCGGCGCGATGGTGACGGTGCCGAGGCCGCCCAGGCAGATCTCCGCGATGCGCCGCCCGGCCTCGATCGAGCCCCGCGCCTGCGCCCCGGCATCGATCATCCGGGCGCCGCCCGCGGCCTGCGACACGGAGAGCCGCAGGGTCGCGGCCTCAGCCACGAGCCGCTCGACCAGCGGATCTGAGAGCGCGTTGATGCTGGGATAGGATTGGCTGGCACTCATCACGGGGCTTCCTCGAACTTATGTTTTCTGCGCTGCGAGGGCCGCCCGCAGGCGGGCCGTTCGCGATTCCAACAGGTCGAGCGCCTCCGCCCGGTCCGCGCCTTCGGCCAGCACCGTGCAGAGCGGCGCGTCGCGGCGGACCACCGTGCCGGGGCGCGGGCGGTCACGCACGCAGTCCGGCCAATCGTGGTCCGGCACAGGCGCAAGCTCCCGGTCGGCGTAACAGATCTGCGCGGCCGCCGCACCCACCGGAGGCGCACCGAGTTCCGGCATCGCGCCCAGGCAGGCGGCGATGTGGGCTTCGAGCAGCGGCACCGCGCGCCGGTCGAGGATATCCAGCGTCGCGCCGGGGCGCGGGTTGATCTCCATCACCCACCAGTCGGATCCGTCGACCAGGATGTCGGCGCTGGCGAGGCCCCGTAGCCCGGTCGCGGCAACGATCCGTGCGGTGGCGTCCGCAATCGCGGCGACGAGTCCCGCGGGCAGTACCGGCGGCTCGGTGGCGCCGCGAACCAATGCTCCGGCATAGCGATAGGGCCGGATCGGGGTCGGAGCGCACCATTGCTCTGTCACTGCCAGGATCCGGATCGTGCGGCCGTCGGCGAGGACGTTGAGCGCATGTGCCCGGCCCGGGACGCGCATTTGATAATAATGGCCCGGCGGTGCCCCCGACCGCGTCGCGGCCCGGATATGGGAGCCGCCGCTGCCGCCGATCCGCTTGAGCAGCCATCGGGACGGATCGTCCGGCGGATCCATCGAGACTGCGGGGTGTGGCACGTCGAGGCGCGCACAGAGGGCGGCGAAGGTCGACGGATCCTTGAGGCGCGCGATGGTGTCGGCGGAGGCTCCCAGCAGCCGGTGCCG
Organism: Methylobacterium sp. E-065; assembly: GCF_022829605.1. GTDB lineage: Bacteria > Pseudomonadota > Alphaproteobacteria > Rhizobiales > Beijerinckiaceae > Methylobacterium. The sequence goes on from NZ_JAKSYD010000289.1 coordinate 5,200, forward strand.
GTGCGCGAGTTCGGCCACCAGACCGGGTGCGTCCTCGAAGCCACTGCCGAGGACCAGACCAATCGAGCCTCCGGCCGCCGCCGCGAGGTCGTCGAGTGCCACCAGCGTCTCGGCCGCAGAGGGCGTCGTGCCGAAGCGGCCCGGGAGCGGACGATAGGCCTCGGCGGCGGCCAGCGTATCGCAATCGCCGAACAGGTCGGCCACGTAGGGCCGGAGGCCGGCGCGCCGCGCCGCTTCCGCGAGGGCTCGCCCGGCCTGGGCGGCGATCAGGATCGCGTCCGCCATCCCGATCGGGCTCGGCAGATCGGGCTTGAATGGCGTCAGCCGGCGATCTCGACCGCGAGGGTGTAGGCGTCGCGGAAGTCGAGGCAGAGTGGGGTGTCGGACGCCAGCATCCGGTCGAACAGGCGGCGCTGCGTCTGATACTTCACGTTCCCGACCGCCAGCGCACCGATGCCGACGCCCTTGCCGGTGGGCAGGGGCACGTCCACGGCATTCACGTCGATCCCCGCGATGCCGGCGGGCGGCACGGCGTTGACGTCCGAGGCCACCAGGAGCTTCGGCGCCGATTCGAGATCCTGCGCCGTCAGAATCGGGATGCCGGCGGGCCCGGCCGACAGGATCACGTCGGCGTCCCGGATGGCGACGCGGCGATCCTCCGGCGTCGTCCCGTCGACGGCGCCAACGTCGATGCCGAAGCGCCACTTCATGGTGAAGGCGATCTTCGAGACGCGCTCCTCGCCGTCATGGCCGACCAGCACAGTGGTGGCGCCCTGGAGCGCGCCGATCACCGCCGCCACGTAGGCCACCACGCCGGCCCCGCCGAAGATCACGATGCGCTTGCCCTGGAGGTCCGTGTTGAACTTCTGCCGGAGCGCCCGGGAGACCTGCGCCACCATCGCGGCGCCTGTCGTGAACGAGCCTGCCGGATCGGCGAAGACGTGATTCACGAAGGGCGGCACGAACGCCTTCTTGGCCCGGTCGACCATGTCGAGGGCGTCCTCGGCGTTCTTGCCGCCGATGAAGATGCCCGTCCGCGTCCCGTCGGCCGGAGACCGCGAGAAAATCGAATCCTGGGTCAGCGAGACCACGTCGGCGAGGCTGACCTCGGTGTAGGTCACCACCGTCTCGTAGCCGGCATCCACGGCCATGTTCACGTCGAACGGGCTCATGTGCCGGAGTGGCGTCAGCATATGAAGGATCGAGCGGGCCATGGATTCCCCGTGCGGTGTGCGACCGATGCGTTTTGCCATCGTCCAAACCCGGAGCGGCGTTCCGGGTCAAGCCCGTGAGCGTCGGCTCAGGCCGGACCGGTTACCGAAGCGCCACTGTTTCGGCCGTGGGCGATCACGAACCGGAGGGGGCCTCCGCGGTCGAGATCGGCCACGAGGGCGCAGGCATCGGCGTATGAGGGCATGAGCACGAATCCGGTCGGTCCCCAGGAGGACTGGCCGTAGCCCGGTATGCCCTGCGCGGCGACGTTCGCCAGCACCTGCGCCACCGACGCGCTGGCGTATCGGCCGCCCTGATGGGGCGCGAAATGATCGCCGATCAGGTCCTGGATCCGGGTGATCCCGGCACTGAAACCCTCGGGCTCCGAGAGGGCGACGGCGGGCAGAACCTGCATCAGCGTGATCCGGCAGATCTCCGCGGCTTGCGCCTCTGGGAAGCGCGGCAGATCGCGAAACGCTTCGACTTCGCGCACGCCGTGAACGCCGGCCATCTCAGGATCGATGATCAGGACGACCCGCCAAGCTTCGGGATACGGCAGGCGCGCGATGATCGGCGGGGGTCCCCCGTCCGATCCGCGCCCGCCATCGACGATCAGGCCGCCCTCCGTGAAGGCGCAGAGGCCGACACCGGATCGGTTGCCGCGATCGAGCGTGGCGGCGAAGGACTCGGCGGCGAACGGCGCCCCGCTCAGGCGCGCCATTGCGGCGGCCACTGCCAAACCGAGCTGTGTGCCGGACCCGAAACCGGCATGGGCCGGGATCGCGCGTTCCACCGCGATGGCGACATCCTCGCCGCCCCCGAGATGCGCCGCGGCGGACCGGACGTAGCCGCGCACGCGATCCGCTTCCGGTCCCGTGACCGAGGGGTGCAGCGAGCGCCGTGCGGTCAGCGCCAGCGAGGGCTCGTCGATGGCGAGGCCGATGCTGCCGAATCGCCGGCCGAGCCCGCCATGCAGGTCGAGGAATCCGAAATGCAGCCGCGCGGGTGCTTCGACCCGCACAGCGCCATCTGCGATGTTTTCGTTCCCCTCGGGGGCGTCGCCCACTGCCAGTCCCTCGCATGCCGCCGGTGCGGCGCGCTTTTCACACGCGGCCTGGGGTAGGGCAACGGTGCCGGCCGATCAGTGTTCGGATCGTCGCTTACGGTTTGCGGCGAGAGCCTGGGCGGCGGATGCTGCTGGTGGCGGAAGATCCAGGATGAGAAGGCCCAGGATCGGCCGAACCATTCGCTTCGGCGTGCCGGCGCCGTCCTGGAACGCACCCGGAAACCTGTCCCCGGCCATGACGCGGAGGGGCGAAAACCGACCGTTTCAGCCCAGATCCCAGTCCGTAACCCCGCCATACCCCCTTGCCGCGGTGGGCGGATGAATGCAAACCTAGGCCTCGCGACGGCGTGCCGAGTTTGCCGTCTGCCCGGAACTTGCCGGGCAGGCGCGCCATTCCGACTCTGTGGGCCCCCTGCTTTGGGGTGTGCCCGCTTCGTCCGGTCTTACGGCCGTCGCCCGCTCCGAAGCCAAGCAAGAACGTTGCGAGAGGGAGCATGGCAGCCTGGGTGAAGGGTGGCGCGACGGACGCGGGCACCGCCATCGAGGCGGCCGCGTCCCTCCTCGCCAAGGCGCGCGCGCCGGTGATCGCCGGCCTGAGCGCCGACGTCGCCGCGATCCGTGCGGCCTATGATCTTGCGGGGCGCATTGGTGCCTCCGTCGACACCGCCGGGTCGATCGGGACCTATGCCGAACTCGGCGCGCTGAGCCGGGTCGGGGCCCTGACATCGACGCCGGCCGAAGCCGTCGGGCGCGCCGATATGGTGCTGGTGGTGGGTGCCGCGCCCTGGCAAACGCCGCTGATGAAGCGCCTGATCGACACGAAGCCGACCCGCGGTCGCGCTGCGGGATCGGATCGCGCGCTCCTGGCCGTGGGCGCGAACGCCACCGCGTCGCTGGCTTGGCCCGCCGCGGGCGGCCTGACCGAGGCCGTCGGCGTGCTGCGTGCCTTTGCCCGCGGCCACCTCGCCGGTGATGCCCTCCCGGGGCAGATCGCTGCCCGGCTCGCATCCGCTCAATATGGCGTCCTCCTCTACGATCCCGCCGAGCTCGGCGAGGCCGGCATCGAGATGCTCCAGGGCCTCGCCATGGAGCTGAGCGAGACGACACGCTGCTTCACCCTCGCCACCGGCGGTATCGGGCAGGACCGCGCCGTGGTGCCGGTCGCGGCCTGGCTGACCGGTCAGGCGCCGCGCAGCGGCTTCGGGCGCCGCGTGCCCGAGCACGACCCCTGGCGCTTCGACGCCGCCCGGCAGGTCGCCGCCGGCGAGGTCGACGCGGTACTCTGGCTCGCCTCCGTGCCGGTGGCGTGCCCCGATTGGCTGTCGACGGTCCCGTCCGTAGCCCTCGTCGCAGACGGCGCTTCGAAAACCGCCGAAATCGTCATCGCGGTCGGTCAGCCCGGCCGCGACCATGGCGGCGTCCTCTGGAACGATCCGCGCGCCGCGCTGACCTACTGGCCGGCCTCGGCGCCCACGGATCTGCCGTCGGCCGCATCGATCCTCGGCGCCCTCACGGAGCGCCTGACAACCGGCCAGCCCGCGTCGAGGAGTGAACCCGCATGCTGAGCGTGATTCGGGGCGGGCGCGTCGTCGATCCGACCGCGTCCCGCGATTCCGTCGGGGATGTGTGGATCGAAGACGGCCAGGTCATCGACCCGCCGGGCCGCGAGGCCGACCACGTCATCGACGCGGCGGGCTGCGTGGTGATGGCCGGCGGCGTCGAGGTGCATTCGCACATCGCCGGCGGCAACGTGATCACCTCCCGGCTTCTCCTGCCCGACCTCTACGTGAGCGAGGCGGCGCCCGAGGGTCATCCTTTCGCGCATGCCGGTGGCGCTGCGGCCTGGATCGGCTCCACCTATGCGCGGATGGGCTACACCACCGCGGTCGAGCCCGCGATGCCGCCGACCCACGCGCTGGCCACGCAGCTCGAACTCGCCGACATCCCGCTGCTCGACCGCGGGGCCCTGACCGTGATGGGCAACGACGACCAGCTTCTGCAGCTGCTGCGCGAACGCCAGGGCGGCAACGCGGTGCGCGACCTCGTGACCTTGTCGGTGGCGCAGTCGCGCGGCCTCGGCGTGAAATGCATCAACGCGGGCGGCGCCTCTGCCTTCAAGGACGGTGCGCTCCGCCTGTCGCTCGACGACGAGATCCCCTGCTACGGACTCTCGACCCGGCAGATCATGGGCTCGCTCCTCGACGCGGTCGAGGAGATCGGCGTCCCGCACCCGCTGCACGTTCACTGCAACAACCTCGGCCTGCCGGGCGCCGACGACAGCTTCATGGCGACGCTCGACGCCGCGGAGGGGCGGCGCATCCACTTCGCCCACGCCCAGTTCTACGCCTACGGAGCGGTCGATCCGGCCAATCCCGGCACCGGCGGCTTCCGCTCGGCCGCCGAGCGGATCGCGCAGGCGATCTCCGACAATCCGAACGCGACCCTCGACATCGGGCAGGTGGTGTTCGGCCAGACCGTTACGGTCTCCCTCGACATCCTGCGCCAGTTCGCGGGGCGGAAGGGCGCCAATCCGAAGAAGTGGGTGTTGAACGCGGGCGATGCCGAGGGCGGCGGCGTGGTGCCGTTCCTGTACCGGCCCCGCGGCCCGACCAGCTCGCTGCAGTGGGCGATCGGCCTGGAGATCATGCTGCTCTCGACCGATCCCGAGCGGACGATCCTGACCACGGATCACCCGAACGGCGGCCCGTTCACCCAGTACCCGCGCATCATCCACCTGCTGATGGACAAGTCCGAGCGCGACCGCGAGATCGCGACGCTGCCCAAGATCGTTGGCGAGCGCTCGGGGCTTTCAGGGCTGGAGCGCGAATACACGCTCTCGGAAATTGCGCAGCTGACGCGGTCCGGACCGGCCAAGCTGCTCGGCCTCGCGGATCGCGGTCACCTGCGGGCTGGTGCTCGGGCGGACGTCGCAATCTATCGGGACGATTCGAACCGCACCGCGATGTTCACCGCCGCCAAGCTTGTCCTCAAGGACGGCGTGCCGATCGTCGAGGACGGTGAGGTGGTGGAGTGGCGCGCCGGGCGCACGCTGTCGCTTACCGTCGAGTCCGACAAGGCCATGGCGAAGCGCGCCGACACTTACCTCACGGAGCGGTTCGGCGAGGGCCTCGACAGCTTCGCGGTGCCCGATGCCGCATTCGGTGAGGGCACGGAGAATTTCGAGGCGGTGCCATGTCGGGCGTGATGAGCGGGGCGAGCCGCGGGAACTACGATGTCTGACCTCTCCCTCAACGGCATCCCGGTGATCGACACCTTCGCGGAGGCGTTCGACGTGGCCGGGACCGCCATCGTCGTCACGAACGACACCGCCAAGTGGGCGATGATCGCCGCGACCACGATGACGGGCTTCGCCACTTCGGTGATCGGCTGCGGCGCCGAGGCCGGCATCGACGCCGAGCTGTCGCCGGAGGAAACTCCGGACGGGCGACCGGGCGTCCGCATCCTGTTGTTCGGCTTCGAGCCGAACGGTCTCAAGGAGCAGCTGATCAAGCGGGTCGGCCAGTGCATCCTCACCTGCCCGGGCACGGCCTGCTACGCGGGTGTCGATGGGCCGACCAAGATCAAGCTCGGCGGCGCGATCCGCTATTTCGGTGACGGCTTCGCGATCGCAAAGCGCCTGGCCGACGCCTCCGGCAAAGCACGGCGCTACTGGCGCATCCCGGTGATGGACGGCGAGTTTCTGTGCGAGGATACAGTTCGGGCCGTCGACGGTGCGGTCGGCGGTGGCAACCTGCTGTTCCTCGGGCGGACCCATTCGGAGACACTGAAGGTCGCCGAGGTGGCTGTGGAGGCTGCCAAGGCTGTGCCGGGTGCGATCCTGCCGTTCCCGGGCGGCATCGTCCGCTCCGGTTCGAAGGTCGGCGGACGGACCAAGGGCATGATGGCCTCCACCAACGACGCCTACTGCCCGACGCTCAAGGGCCGGGCTGGCTCGGCGCTCCCGGCGGATTGCGGCGTGGTGCTGGAGATCGTGATCGACGCCCTCACCTCTCAGGGCGTGTCCGACTCGATGCGCGCCGGCTTGCACGCGGCGACCGAGATCGGCGGAAAACACGGGCTGATCGCTGTGACGGCCGGCAATTACGGCGGCAATCTCGGCCGCCACCACTATCATCTGCGCGACCTGCTCGCGCGCGACGACGCCAAGTCGGAGGGCTGAGCCGTGAGCACCCTCATCCTGCGCGCGGCCCCGCCCGAGCGGCTGGACTTCCTGAACATCAACCCGTTGGCGCTGTCGGGTCTGTCCCAAGGCGAGGCCGAGCGCCTGGAGGTCGGTACGACCCGGACGGGTGTACGGCTCGGCGAGTGCTTCTCCGTGTCCCTCGACGGGGCCGACACCCTGACCATCGAGGGCGGTCACGAGCGCCTGGATCGGGTTGGGGCGTCCCTGTCCGCCGGCACGATCCGGGTGACCGGCGATGTCGGCCAGCGCCTCGGTGCCGGCATGGCGGGCGGCAGCCTGACGGTCACCGGAAACGCCGGTCCCTACGCGGCTTCCGGTGCGACCGGCGGCACGATCACCATCGAGGGCGATGCCGGCGACTACGCGGGCGGCGCGGTCTATGCCGCCAAGACGGGGCTTGACGGGGCGACGCTGATCATCCGCGGGACCGCCGGCGCGCATCTCGGCGACCGGATGCGGCGGGGGACGATCGTGGCTGGGGCTGCTGGTGCCTTCGCGGGCTCCCGCATGATCGCCGGCACCCTGGCGGCCCTCGCGGTCGGCGACCAGCCGGGGCTCGGCATGCGCCGCGGAACCCTCGTCCTCGGCGCGCACGGGCGGATGGCCGAGACCTTCGTGGAGACCGGCGCGCACGATCTCGTGTTCCTGCGCCTGCTGGCGACGGCCCTGCGCGGCCTCAGCCCGGAGCATGCTGCCCTGCTCGACAAGCCGCTCCGCCGCTATTCGGGTGATCTCGCTACCATCGCGAAGGGCGAGATCTGGGTCGCGGCCTGACGCCGCCTGGGCAAGGGGCGTGAAGGCGTCCTATCCTCCCGTCCAAGCCGGCCCGCCCGAGGCCGGCAGCCCGGGACAACGCCCATGCTGCTGCTGCTGTCGATCTGCCTCGCCGCCCAGCCCTCGACCTGCCGCGAGGACCGGATCGAGATGTCGTTCGAGAAGTCGAGCCCGTTCGTGTGCCTGCGCAACTCCCAGAGCGCGCTGGCGACGTGGCAGGCCTCGCATCCCGAATGGCACGTCGAGCGCTGGCGCTGCGCCGCTAAGGGCAGCGTGCCGAAGGATCTGTGAGCACGCCTTGGTTCTTCGGCGGGGCGGTGCGATGCTGAGCCCTGTTCTGAGGGCGGCCCCATGCGCTCGCTGAAGACCCGCTTCGCGCTGCTCCTGGGCGGCACGGCCATCGTGGTGATCCTGGCTGCTGCGGCGCTGCTGGCAGCGATCGGCGCGGCCGAGCGGACCGTCGACCGGACTCTCGAAGCGCAGCGGCGCCTGGAATTGTTGGCCGAACTGTCCGGCCGCCTCACGCAGTTCGGCCTCGCCGCCGTCGAGACCGTGGGTAATCCCGACGGCCAGCCCGAGGCGATGGCGATCGCCCGCGACAACGCCGACCGCGCCCTGCGGACGGTCGACGAGGCCCTGGCCAAGAGTTTTCCACCGAGCGACGACCCGGCCGACCGGATGCAATACGCCGCGCGGACCCGCCCGATGGCTGCGCTGCGTGCTGCCCGCGCCGTCCTCGACCGGCAGGTGGCTCTGATCGCTCGCCAGACCGAGCCCGAGCGGCGGCAGGACGCGATCAAGGGTGCGCTCAATGGGTTCGGCGCGATGACGGGCCAGCCGCTCTCTTTCCTGATCGAGGCGGAGCGGCGCAGCATGGCGCTCGGCTCCGAGCAGGCCCGGGCGCTCTCGGAGCGGCTGCGCCTCGCCGCCGCGGCGGCGGTGACGGCGGCCCTCGTGCTGCTGGCGATCCTCTACCGCGGCGTCACCCGGCCGACCCTGGCGCGGATCGAGGAGGTTCGCCGGGCCGCGAGCGCCATCGGCCACGGTGCCCTGGACACCCGCCTTTCCGTCGCGACCCGCGACGAGCTCGGGCTCCTGATGTCCAACGTCAACCGCATGGCCGCCCGCCTCGCCAGGCGGGAATCGCGTGTCGTGGCCGATCGGGCGGCGCTGGAGGACACGGTCGCGGCCCGGACCGCGGATCTGCGCGCGGCCAATGTCCGTCTTGAATCCGTCGACCAGTCCCGGCGGCGCTTCTTCGCCGATGTCAGCCACGAACTGCGCACCCCGCTCACCGTGATCCTGGGCGAGTGCGATCTCGCCCTGCGGGGGGCCACCCGCGGCGCCGATCCCGGGCCGGTCTTCGCGACGATCAAGAAGCGCGCGCAGCGCCTGAAGCTGCGGGTCGAGGATCTGCTGCGCGTTGCCCGATCGGAGACCGGCGAGATCGCGTTCGACAAGCGGCCCCTCGGGCTCGCCATGGTCCTGTCGGAGGCGGTGGATAACATGACCTCCGAGGCCGCTCGGCGGCGGGTCGCGCTGTCCCTCGATTTGGGGACCCGGGACGTCGAGAGCCTCGCAGATCGCGAGTGGATCCGGCAGACGGTGGAGAGCCTCGTCGATAACGCCCTGCGCCACGCCGCCGGGCTCACCCGGGTCGAGGTCGCGCTGGCCGCCGGTCCGGGCCCGATCGGGCGGATCACCGTGACGGATGACGGCCCGGGATTTTGCACCTCCGAGACCGACCTGTTCGAGCGCTTCAAGCGCGGCGCGGGCGCGGGGCCTGACGAGACCGGCTTCGGCATCGGTCTCGCCCTCGCGCGCTGGATCGTCGAGCAGCATGGCGGGACCATCCGGGTGGGCGCCGGTCCGGACGGGCGCGGCGCCCGCGTCAGCCTGGACATCCCGGCGCTCGATCCGGCATGGGGGTTGGGCACGGCCGGGGACGCGGCCGGCGCCGCACAGGTGAGGGAGCCGGCCGCATGACGCGGATCCTGATCGTCGAGGACGATATCGACATCCGCGGCCTCCTGGCCCGGGGCTTGGAGGCCGAGGGTTTCGAGGTCGGCACGGCGGCCTGCGTCGACGAGGCGCTCAAGGCGGCGCACGATCCCGCGCCCGGGGCCGTCCTCCTCGATATCGGCCTGCCGGATGGGTCCGGCCACGATGTCTGCCGGTCCCTGCGGGAAGGCGGGTTCGCCGGTGCCATCCTGTTCCTGTCCGCCCGCGACGAGATCCGCGACCGGGCCGAGGGTCTGGCGCTCGGAGCCGACGACTACATCGTCAAGCCGTTCGAGTTCGACGAGCTGGTCGCGCGCCTGCGCACGCACCTGATGCGGCGCGAGCAGGCCGAGGCGCCCCGCTCAAGGATCACGGCGGGTCGGCTGAGTCTCGACCTCGATACCCGCCAGGCGAGCTGCGGCGAGGCGACTGCCCGCCTGACCCCGCGCGAAGCCGATCTGCTCGCCATGCTGATGGAGAGCATCGGCAAGCCCGTCTCCCGCGCGGACATCTTCGACCGGCTCTGGGCCAGCCAGGGCGGCCTCTCGCTCAACGTGGTCGATGTCTACATCGGGTACCTGCGCTCGAAGATGGCCGATTTCGTCCGCTTCGGCGGCCCGGCCCTGACGACCGTGCGCGGCAAGGGTTTTATGCTGGAGCTGCGCGGACCGGACTTTCGACAATGACCAACTGTACTTAAGTCCTACCGGCCGACGTTTCCCGTGGGTTTCCGGAACTTTAGGAAGTGTCTCACGAAAAATTTGGGAGGATCCGGCAAGTTAGTGCTTGAAGCGTGCCCCTGAATCGTTGATACCGGTCCCGCGCCTAAAAAACGAGAGCGCCATCAGTGTCTTAGGGTCTTCTTAGGATCCGTGTGACGCTCGGTGAGGATACCGCCAAGGAGAAACACCATGAAGTGGGCTGCCCCGATCGTGTCCGAGATCTGCGTCGGCATGGAAGTGACGAGCTACGAGTCGGCCGAGATCGACACCTTCAACTGAGTTTTACGGGCCGGGGATCTCGGGAGCCGCACCATGCGCGTCGTGATCCTCGGTTCCGCGGCCGGCGGCGGCCTTCCCCAGTGGAATTGCCGCTGCCCCATCTGCACGCTGGCGCGGTCCGAACCGGACCGGGTGCGGCCCCGGACCCAGTCGAGCATTGCGGTGTCCGCGGACGGGTCGGATTGGCTGCTGATCAACGCCTCGCCGGATATCCGGCAACAACTCTTCGACAATCGAGCGATGCATCCGCGCGAGGGCCTGCGTCACTCGCCGATCCGCGCCGTGCTTCTGACCAACGGTGACGTCGATCATGTCGCGGGCCTGCTGACGCTGCGCGAAGGCCAGCCCTACACGCTCTATGCAACAGGCGGGATTCTCGACTCGGTGAACGCCAATCGCGTCTTCGACGTGATGGCGGACGGCGTCGTAGCCCGTGAGGCCGTCGGCATGGACACGCGGTTCGAGCCCCTGCCCGGCCTGTCGGTCACGCTCTTCGCCGTCCCCGGCAAGGTGCCGCTCTGGCTGGAAGACGAGACCATGGAGATCGGCGCCGAGACCGAGACGACGGTCGGCGCCTTGATAGAGGCCGGCGGCCGGCGCCTTGCCTACATTCCCGGCTGCGCGCGGGTGACGGACGGGTTGCGGGCGCGCATCGCCGGTGTGGATGCGCTGCTGTTCGACGGCACCGTCCTGCACGACGACGACATGATCCGGGCCGGCGTCGGGACGAAGACCGGCTGGCGCATGGGGCACGTGCCGATGCGCGGCGCGAACGGTTCGATCGATGCGCTTGCAGCGACCGAGATCGGGCAGCGCATCTTTGTGCACATCAACAACACCAATCCGGTTCTGGTCGAGGGATCCCCGGAGCGCGGGGATGTCGAGGCGGCCGGGTGGACGGTGGCGCATGACGGGCTGAGCCTGTCGCTGTAGCCAGACGCGTCCAACGTACGCCGTCATCCTGACGTGCGGCGAAGCCGCGTCGAAGGATAACGCCAGGGATCGCGCGGCGGGCTGAAGGTCTCGCTCGAAATCTGCGCTTCGCTCCGGCATCTCAGGATGCGGGTGTGGATCGGGAAACGTGGGCCGGAGGTCAAACGACGCGACAGAATATCTCGGCAGACGTTGACGGTTGGGCCGACCGATTGTCGGCACTATATCGTCCTTGAGTTCAGGAACACGCCCGGTGTGCCGAGGGCGGGACGACACAGGAATCGCGACCCGAGAACGGACGCCGGACACGCCATGAACGCAATTTTTCCGACCCCCGATACCGCCGAGAGCCAGCGTCTCCTCAGCCCCGAGGAATTGGAGGCCGCGCTCCGCGACATCGGTGCGCGCCGCTACCACATCCTGCACCCGTTCCACCGCCTGCTCCATGACGGAAAGCTGTCGAAGGATCAGGTCCGGGCTTGGGCGCTGAATCGCTACTACTACCAAGCCATGATCCCGGTGAAGGACGCCGCCGTCCTGGCCCGGATGACCGACGCGTCGCTCCGGCGGATCTGGCGCCAGCGTATCGTCGATCACGATGGTGATCACGAGGGTGACGGCGGGATCGAGCGCTGGCTCAAGCTCGCCGAGGGTGTCGGCTTCGACCGGGATTACGTGCTCTCGACCCGCGGGATCCTCTCGGCGACAAAATTCTCGGTCGAGGCGTACGTCCATTTCGTCTCGGAAAAGAGTTTGCTGGAGGCGATTGCCTCGTCGCTGACCGAAATGTTCTCGCCGACCATCATCTCCGAGCGTGTCGCCGGGATGCTGAAGAACTACGACTTCATCACCAAGGACACGCTGGCCTATTTCGACAAGCGCCTCACCCAGGCGCCGCGGGATGCCGATTTCGCTCTGGATTACGTAACGCGGCACGCGACCACGCCGGAGTTGCAGCGTCAGGCCATGGCCGCGCTCACCTTCAAGTGCAACGTCCTCTGGACCCAGCTCGACGCCCTGTACTTCGCCTACGTCGCCCCCGGCATGATCCCGCCGGATGCGTGGCGCCCGGGCGAAGGCCTCGTCGCCGAGCAGCCGCAGGTTCAGGCCGCCGGTGCGGGCCGCAAGATGGCGGCCGAAGATCGTCCGCGGCTTCCCCGCGGTGTCCGGCTGCGCAACGACGAGACCCGGGGCAAATGGGTCCTGCTGGCCCCCGAGCGCACCTTCGATCTCGACGACAATGCCGTGGCGGTTCTGAAGCTCGTCGACGGCAACCGCAGCGTGGCGGGGATCGCGGACGAATTGGGCCAGACCTATGCGGCCGACCCGCGCGCCATCGAGGCCGACATCCTAGTGATGCTCGACGGGCTGGCCGAGAAACGGGTCTTGGAGCGATGAACGCCGTCACGCCGAATCGCCCCGAGGCACCGGCCCCGGTGGGTCTGCTCGCCGAGCTGACCCATCGCTGCCCGCTGCGTTGCCCGTACTGCTCCAACCCGCTCGAGCTCGACCGCCGCTCCGGAGAGCTCGACACGGCGACGTGGCAGCGTGTCCTCACGGAGGCTGCGGGCCTCGGCGTGCTCCATGTCCATCTCTCCGGCGGCGAGCCGACGGCGCGCAACGATATCGTCGAGATCACCAAGACCTGCGCGGATCTCGGCCTCTACTCGAACCTGATCACGTCGGGCGTCGGTGGGGCGCTGGGCAAGCTCCAGGCGCTCTACGATGTCGGACTCGACCACGTGCAGCTCTCGGTCCAGGGCGTCGACGCACAGAACGCCGAGCGGATCGGCGGCCTGAAGAATGCGCAGCCCCAGAAGTTCGAGTTCGCCGCCAAGGTGGTGGAACTCGGGCTGCCGTTGACGCTGAATTCGGTGATCCACCGCGGCAACATCCACGAGGTGCCGGGCTTCATCGATCTGGCCGTGACGATGGGCGCCAAGCGGCTCGAAGTGGCCCACACGCAGTATTACGGCTGGGCCTACGTCAACCGCGCCGCGCTGATGCCCAACAAGGCGCAGGTGGACGAGTCGATCCGGATCGTCGAGGCCGCCCGAGAGCGGCTGAAGGGCCAGCTCGTCATCGATCTCGTGGTGCCGGATTATTACGCCAAATACCCGAAGGCCTGTGCGGGTGGCTGGGGCCGCAAGCTCATGAACGTCACGCCGCAGGGCAAGGTCCTTCCCTGCCACGCCGCCGAGACGATTCCCGGTCTGGAGTTCTGGCACGTCGGCGATCATTCGCTGGGGGAGATCTGGCGCGACTCGCCGGCCTTCACGGCCTATCGCGGCACCGACTGGATGAAGGAGCCCTGCCGCTCCTGCGACCGGCGCGAGAAGGATTGGGGCGGTTGCCGCTGTCAGGCTCTTGCTTTGGCCGGAGACGCCGCCGCCACCGACCCGGCCTGCTCGCTCTCCCCGCTTCACGCCAAGGTGCGGGCGCTCGCCGTCGAGGAAGCGGCCGAGAACCCGCCTGATTATGTCTATCGGACGATCGGCAGCAACGTCCGATCGCCGTTCAAGGAGGAAGTTCACTCGTGAGAGTTGTTGCCACGACCGCCCTCGTGCTGGTGCTGGCCGCGCTGCCTGCCGTGGCCGAAGACGCACCGAAGCCTGCCGCCGTGACCCAGACCAACGCCGCGGCCCCGCCTTCAGCGTCCGATCTGCTGTTCGATCAGCCGCAGATGAAGAATGCGGTGCCGGGCTCCAAGATCACCTACGATTACCTGCGCCGCTCCGGCATTGCGGGTGGGCCGTTCGGCGCGCCGTTGCAGGACACGCTGGTCCTGACGATCGAGCCCGGGAAGAGCCCGGACGCCCGGGACATTAGCGTCACGATGTTCTCCGGCTTGAACCGCGTGCCGGCCGGCCCGTTCGAGGATATGGCGGGCAACCCGGTCGTGTCGCTCTTCCTGGAGAACCACCTGAAGGGTCTGGCCAAGGTGCTTGAGGCCAACCCGCGCTACCTGAAGCTCGCGATCCGCAAGGGTTTGCGCGAGAAGGCCGTCGTCACGCCCACGAAGGTCAATTTCGGTGGCAAGGACATCGATGCCTGGCAGGTCGTGACCAAGCCCTTCGCGGGCGACGCGTTGGCGCAGCGCATGCGCGGCATGGACGACATGACCTATACCTTCGTCACGGCCCCGTCGGTCCCCGGCGAGATCGTCTCGATCGAGGCGTCCTCGAAGAACCAGGACGGCGGCGAGTTGCTGGAGGAGAAGCTGAACTATGATCAGAAGGCTGGCTGAACGCGGCGCGCTGGCCGTCCTCGCCCTGACCCTGTCGGGGCTGGCCGGCTGGGCGGCGGAAGAGAATGATTACCCGACCGATGCGCGGGTCGATTATGTGTTCGGCTGTATGGCGGCCAACGGCCAGACCCGGGACAGCCTGCAGAAATGCTCCTGCTCGCTCGACCAGCTCGCCGCGATCCTGCCCTACGACAAGTACGTGCAGGCAAGTACCGTCCTGTCGATGCGGCAAGGCATCGGCAACCGCGCCAACGAGTTCAAGTCGACCAAGATCTTCGACGACAAGGTTGCAGAACTCCGGCGTGCCCAGGCCGAGGCCGAGATCCGCTGCTACCACGGGTAGGCAGGTGAGGCCGGCGTTGCGCCGGCCTCGCGATTGACGCACACCGGGCCCCGAAGCGCGCACGTGAACGGGACCCGCACCGTGACCCCCTCCCCCGGCCTGTCCGACCTGCTCCCCAATCTCGGCGGGCGCACGCTGGTGATGGGCATCCTCAATGTCACGCCCGACTCCTTCTCCGATGGCGGCTTGTTCACCGGAGAGGATGCGGCAGTGGCCCAGGCGGAGCGGCTGGTGGCGGAGGGGGCCGCGATCCTCGACATCGGCGGTGAATCGACCCGTCCCGGCCATGTCCCGGTGCCGGCCGAGGAGGAGCAGGCCCGCGTCCTGCCGGTGATCCGCGCCTTGGTGCCGCGGCTGGCCGTTCCGATTTCGATCGACACCTACAAGGCGTCGACGGCCCGCGTCGCCCTGGAAGCCGGCGCGCGGATCGTCAACGACGTCTGGGGCCTGCAGCGCGAACCCGATATCGCCACGGTTGCGGCCGCCCATGGAGCGCCGGTCATCATCATGCACAATCGCGCGACGATCGAGCCGGATATCGACATCGTCGCCGACATGCTGGCCTTCTTCGAGCGCTCGCTCGGCATCGCGCATCGCGCCGGCATCGACGATGCCAACATCGTGCTCGACCCCGGGGTCGGGTTCGGCAAGACCTGGATGCAGCATCTCGAAGCGCTGCGCCGTCTGCCGGAGATCCGGGCCCTGGGCTTCCCGGTTCTCGTCGGGGTCTCGCGCAAATCGCTGCTCGGCCGGCTGCACGACCGCGAGAGCCGTCCGGCCGATCGCCTCACTGGGTCGCTTGCCGCCCATTCCGTCGCGGCAACGCTCGGCGCCGACATCGTGCGGGTGCATGACGTGGCGGCCCATGTCGACGCCATGCGGGTGGTCGATGCCGTGATGCGGCCGGAGATCCAGTGACGATGACGGGCGATCTTATCCGGGTGACGCGGATCGCCGTGTTCGGCCGGCACGGGCTGCTGCCCGAGGAGGCGGTGCTCGGCCAGCGCTTCTATATCTCGCTCGAGGCGCAGCTGGATCTTGCCGAGGCAGGACGCACCGACGATGTGGCCGGGACGGTGAGCTATGCCGACCTCACGCAGATCGCCGTTGAGATCGCCACGGAGCGCCGCTTCAATCTGATCGAGGCGCTGGCCGAGACGATCGCGGCGACGATTCTCAATCGATTTGAACGCGTAGCGACGATCGCGGTGCGGATCGACAAGCCGAGCGCACCGGTCCCAGCGATTCTGGAGGGCGTCAGCATCGAGATACTGCGGCGCCGTGGAGCCCACGCATGAAGGCGTATCTCGGCATCGGCAGCAACATCGGCGACATGGCCGCGATGCTCGACAGGGCCGTGGCGGGCCTCGCGGCGACGCCTGGCATCCGTGTCGTGGCGCGCTCAGCCGATTACCGAACGCCGCCGTGGGGCAATACCGATCAGCCCTGGTTTCTCAACGGCGCGGTGGCGGTTGATACCGATCTGGATCCGCACGGCCTGCTGGATGCCTGCCTGTCGATCGAGCACGATCTCGGGCGCGTGCGCGAGGAGCGTTGGGGGCCGCGGGTCATCGACATCGACGTCCTGGCTTACGAAGGCGCTGCCGTGGATGACGCCCGTCTCGTCCTGCCGCATCGCTACGTGCGCGAACGTGCCTTCGTTCTGGTCCCGCTGGCCGAGATCGCACCGGATCTCATCATCGGCGGCGAGCGGGTGGAGGATGCGCTTGAAAAGCTCGACCGGAGTGGGATCGCGCGGCTCTGAACCCGCTCAACGCTCGGCGGGCTGCGCCAGCTTGTTCTCTTCCTCGTCGAGCAGCGGAACGTTGTAGTCGCGAAGAACGGCGTCGATATCGGCCTTACGCTTGCGCAGTACGCCGTTCAGCGTGCGCTTCCAATCGTTCTCGCCGATCCGCACGCCCATGGCGATCCGATAGGCCATCGGCGGCCGTTCCGGCTCTTTGAGCAAGGGCGCGACGTTCATCGCGGTGCCGGATCGCTTAGCGAGCCAACCCGCTGCCGGGCCCCACAGCACTGCGGCGTCGATCTCCTTGGCAGCGAGTGCCGCGACGATCTCGGCCGCCACAGTCTGGTGCTTCCGCGCCGGGTCGAGCTGATAGGGGGCGTAGGCCTTCATATTCGAGACCAGCCCGAGATCGCCCATCCGATTGACCGGCGGCGTGCCGGCGATCACGCCGATGCTCTTCCCCTTCAGGCGCACATCGTCGAGGCCGGTGACGCCGTCGAACTCGCCGGCCCGTGTCACCAACGTGTAGGCAGAACGGTAATAGGGATTGGTCGTCTGGACGAGGTCGCCGCCGAAGGCCGTACCCATGATGAGATCGCAAAGGCCAGTCCCGAGCGTGTTGCGCACGAAACCGGGGCCCTGCGTCAGCCAGTAATAGCGGATCTTGACCTTCAGTTCGTCGGCGATGATCGCCGCGATTTTGTTCTCGAAGCCGTCATCCTTGCGTTCGGAGAACGGCATGTTGCCCGGATCACCGCAGACGCGCAGAACGTCCGTGGTCACCGTATCCGGCAGATGCTGGGCGAGTGCTCCCTGCGCCGTCGTCAACGACAGGGCGCAGAGAGCGATCCGGGCAAAAGGCGACATCAACCGCCCATGCACTCCTTCTCGGCCGTCCTGGCGGTCTCGGGCTTGTCTTCGTGTTCGGAGGGGCGAATACGGCCGACCGCTCCGGCAGCGCGCGCCTTCAAGTAGACGTAGAGATCGTCCGAGTAGCACATGACGTTCTTGTTGTCGCCGAACGCCGGCATGACCTTCTGCTCGGACGCGCTCACATCCTGCTTGCCACCTACCAGGATGCCGATGAACTCCTCGTACGAGAGGTGCTTCAGCGAGTCCTTCAGGGCCGGCGCGTAGGTGGAACCCATGCCGTCCGGGCCGTGGCAGACGTGGCACTCGGCGTGGTAGCGGCGGTAGCCCGAGTAGGTGTACCAGTCGAGCTTCTTGCCGTCCTGGGTGACGTGGAAGGTCGGGTGACCGTCGGCATCGGTGTACTTGCCGTCATCGACCTTCACGGCGGCATCCGCCGCAAGCAGCTTGGGGTCCTGCTCGGCGCTCTTGTCGTTCGCGTTCAGCGAATTGGCGAGCTTGGGGTCGGCAGCGGGCTTGGCATCCTCAGCATGTACGGCAACCGCGGAAACGGTCGCTAGGGCGAGGGCGGCGATAACCGGCCGCGTTACGATCTTGCTGAGGTTGAGCAACGCATCTGTCTCCCAGTTCCGAGGCTTTTCGTCTTCGAACGAGCGACCGCCTCTTACACGCAAATCTAATCAAAAGAGTGCCGGCGCGGAAGCCCGCGCCGGCACCGATCTTACCTTGTACCCTGCGGCCGATTAGTTCGGCAGGGCGAAGACGGTCAGCTGGCCGCCCAGGTTGGTGTACTGCGACAGAGCCGCGTAACCACCCACCGCGCCGAGGCCGGCGTTCGGGTCGGTCAGGCCGGCCGCGAGGCCGATGCCGGCCCAGCCACCGACGCCCGACAGGACGCCGACGTACTGCTTGCCCTTGTGCTGATAGGTCATCACGTTGCCGATGATGCCCGACGGGGTCTTGAACTTGAACAGCTCCTTGCCGGTCTTGTCGTCGACCGCCTTCAGGTAACCCTCAAGCGTTCCGTAGAACACCACGTCGCCAGCGGTGGCCAGAGCACCGGACCACACCGAGAACTGCTCGGCGTCGGACCACTTGATCTTGCCGTTGACGCCGTCCCAAGCGATGAAGTTGCCCATGCCGCCGTGCGAGTTCGGGGCCGGGTACATCGAGAGGGTCGCACCGACGTAGGGCTGGCCCGGGGTGTAGGTGACCCGGAACGGCTCGTAGTCCATGCAGACGTGGTTGGTGGGCACGTAGAACAGCTGGGTCTTCGGCGAGTAGGCCGCAGGCTGCTGATCCTTGGTACCAAGCGCCGCCGGGCAGATGCCCTTGGAGTTGGTGTCCTCACCGTTCTGCTCGGTCGAGTACTTCGACACGACCAGCGGACGGCCGTAGTTCTTGGACCCCTTGTCCATGTCGACCTTGGTCGCCCAGTTTACGGCCGGATCGAACTTCTCGGCGACCAGGAGGCTGCCGTCCGCGCGGTTCAGCGTGTAGCCGAAGCCGTTACGGTCGAAGTGCGTCAGGAGCGGCTGCTCCTTACCGTCAACCTTCTGATCCGTGAGGATCATCTCGTTGATGCCGTCGTAATCCCACTCGTCGTGGGGAGTCATCTGGTAGACCCACTTGGCGACGCCGGTATCCGGGTTACGCGCCCAGATGGTCATCGACCACTTGTTGTCGCCCGGACGCTGCTTGGGGTTCCAGGTCGAGGGGTTGCCCGAGCCGTAGTACATCAGGTCGAGCTTGGGATCGTAGGAGAACCAGCCCCAGGTGCAGCCGCCGCCGGTCTTCCACTGATCGCCTTCCCAGGTCTTCAGCGAGGAATCCTTGCCGACCGGCTTGCCGAGCGAGGTGGTCTTCTCCGGGTCGATCAGCATCTGATCGTCCGGGCCCTCGGAGTAGCCGCGCCACACCTTCTTGCCGGTCTTCAGGTCGTAGGCGGTGACGTGGCACTGCACGCCGAACTCGCCGCCCGAGATGCCGACGATGACCTTGTCCTTGACCGGCAGAACCGTCGCGGTGTTGGTCTCGCCCTTCTTGGGATCGCCGTTCACGACCGACCAATTGACCTTGCCGGTCTTGGCGTCGAGCGACACGAGGGTGGTGTCGGCCTGGTGCAGAAGGATCGTGCCGTCGGCGTAGGCCAGGCCACGGTTGACCGTGTCACAGCACATGACCGGGATCACGGACGGATCCTGCTTGGGCTCGTACTTCCACACGATCTTCGCTTCGTGGTCGAGATCGAGCGCGTACACGATGTTCGGGAACGGCGTGTGCACGTACATCATGTTGCCGACGACGAGCGGCGAGCCCTCGTGGCCACGCAGAACGCCGGTCGAGAAGGTCCAGGCAACCTGGAGGTTCTTCACGTTCGACGCGTTGATCTGGTCGAGCTTCGAATAACGGGTGTTGGCGTAATCGACCGTCTGAAGTGCCTGCTCCGCCGGGTTGGCGATGCTCTTCAGAACGCTTTCGTTGGCCAGCGCCGGCGCGGCAACCGCCGCAACGCCCGCGCCGAGCGCAAGGAGATGCACTGCTCTCATGGGTTCCTCCGACAAGTCTTTGAGAATACTCGCGACACACCAAGAGTGCGGTGTCGCGTGGACTCCGACCTGACTATTTGCGACAGGGATGGACGCCTCGGTAGCGGGCTTCATCGACTTTAAGAGATCTTCAGATCCCTTAGCCAGGAACCACCATCCCTGAGGCGGTCCCCTCGAAACCGAGGCTTGCCCGGACCTTAAGAGATTTTTGAGCGCCGTCAACTCGCAGTTCCACCGATGTGGACACAGGATGAAGGCTTATTCAGAGGTTACAGAAGGCCGTTGATCGTCATCGATCCGGCTTAGGAAATGGTGCGCTGCACAATCAATTTATTGTTCGGCGCTGGCGATCTCACGGCGTTGTGACAGCACCCTATGCAGGACTTGCATCCGGGAAAGCGTTGCTGTGCGTACTCATGCACCGGTTGCGCTGATAGTGGTCGGATAGCCAGCCGTCTTCACGGCACCGCGTTCGTCAAAGACGGCGATGCGGTATTGGATCTCTCTCGTCTAAGCCGGCTATTGAGGGGTCTGAACACCCGTGCGCCCCGTCGCCGCATGCTTTAAAGAGCGGGACCCATTTCACATAAGAAGTGTTGGGCGCGACAAATTGCCGAATCGTCCCGGCCAGCTACGCTCGAACGGCGTCGGGTATCCGGCCTCAGGGACATCAGCGAGTCGAGGCGATGTGGCCGGTCAGAGCGTTCCGATTTGGCCGGTGCTCTCGAACTCGGCGGTGTCACCAACGAGGTCGGTCATCGAGATGTCGAGACGCCGCCCGTTCGCAAGCCGAAGCTGCGCGTCCGGTTCGAGCCAGATTGGCTTTAGATTGGTGTGGCTGCCGTGAAGCGTGCCGTGGGCAACGACGCCGACCTCCCGTCGCTCGACGATCACGCGGTAGCGGACCCGCACCGAACCGCATCCCTCCGCCGTAACGAGACCGCGGCCGGTCAGCGTCTTGAGGACTTCGTTCGGCTCGAACATACGCGGGACGCACGGGCGGGAAGGAACGGCAACCGGGTTGCCATTTAATCCCACCCACCGGCCAAGTCACGCCTTCATGGTTCGGTTATTCCACGCCCGTCAGCGGGCACTCAGTCCACGGCGGGCGATGCCGGTTCGAGATCCCGCACCACGATCCGTCCGGCCTCGACGGAGAGCGCCAGCCGGCCCTGCTTCAGCGCGAGCGCCTTCTCGCCGAACAGCGTGCGCCGCCAGCCTTCGAGGGCGGGCACGTTCGCGCGATCGTCGTCGGCGATCGCTTCGAGATCATCGACGGTGCCGATGATCTTCGGCGCGACGCCTTCGGCTTCGCAGACGGCCTTCAGCAGCACCTTCAAGAGTTCGACGATGGCGCCGTTGCCACCGCCCCGGCGCAGCCGCTCCGGCATACGGATGTCGGCCGTGTCTCGCGACAGCCCACGCTCCACCGCCGCAAGGATGTCGGTGCCCGTGCGCGACCGCTCGAAGCCGGCCGGGATCGTGCGCAGGCGGCCCAAGGCTTCGACGCTTCGGGGCGCCGCGGAAGCGATGTCGATCACCGCCTCATCCTTGAGCACCCGCCCGCGTGGGACGTTGCGTGTCTGCGCCTCGCTCTCGCGCCACGCCGCGACTTCCATGAGCACGGCGATTTCGCGTGGCTTGCGCATGCGGCCGGAGAGCCGCCGCCACGCCTGGGAGGGATCAGCCCGGTACGTGTCGGGCGAGGTCAGGACCGCCATCTCCTCGTCGAGCCATGCGCCGCGGTCGGTGCGCAGCAGCTCGGCGACCAGGACTTCGTAGACCGTGACGAGGTGGGTGACGTCCGACAGGGCGTAGGTCAGCTGCGCCTCGGACAGGGGCCGCCGGGACCAGTCGGTGAAGCGGGACGACTTGTCGATTTTGGCCTTGGCGACATCGTTGACCAGCTGCTCGTACGAGACGGAATCGCCGTAGCCGCACACCATGGCGGCGACCTGCGTGTCGAAGAACGGATGCGGTAGGATCCCGCCCATCATCCAGACGATCTCGAGGTCCTGGCGGGCGGAATGGAAGACCTTCACGGTCCGCGTATCCGCCATCAAGTCAATGAACGGCTGCAGATCGATTCCCGGCGCCAGGGGATCGACCAGGACGGCAGTGCCGTCCGGGGCCGCCATCTGGATCAGGCAGAGCTTGGGGTAGTAGGTCGTCTCGCGCATGAACTCCGTGTCGACCGTCACGAAGGGTTGCGCGGCCAGACGCGTACAGATGTCCCGCAGGGTGCCGGTCGAAGAAATCAGATCCATGAACCGGCTATACGCAACCGACGCGGCGGTGGGGAGGGAAACCCGCACCGCGTCCCTGTTTTTCCCGTATTCCCGTCATGAACCCCATGTTGAGGAAACCTTCAGGGGTTGCGAGGCGGCCCTCCGGCGCGCTTGTCCCTGTCGCTTGATCCGAAGGGTATCGGCCCGGCGCTGCGCCTCGGCGCGCCCGAGCAGCCGGTCGAGGATACCGGTCTCGATGCGTTCGCCGGTGGCGCCATCCACGAGGCGACGGATCCGGTCGACCCGGAAACCGCGATAGCCGCCCCGACGGGCGTCTATGCCGCCGAGGAGGGTCCGGCCGGGTCCGAGCTTGAGTTCGCGCGCGGCGAGGGAGCGGTTGCTCCAGGCACCGGACGCGTCCTCGTAGACGAGGTCGAAATGCCCATCGAGCGGCAGCGTCCGCCACGCGCTCGGACGCGCATCGACAGGGGTAGCTCGGCCGCCCCCGGATGGAAGAAAAGCGTTTTCGATCATGGACATGATATGGGGATTGCTGGGCCCGTCCGGTAGTCCGGCGGGGATCGCCGAAGCCGTTTCCCGAGGCCTCCGGTGCGGACCGCGCTTGACTTGGGGGGGCTCGCGTGAATGGTGCCGGCCTTCCCACAGAAGAAGCCCGTCATGCATCGTTACCGTTCCCACACCTGCGGGGCGCTCCGCCCGTCCGATGTCGGGCAGGCCGTCCGGCTTTCAGGCTGGTGCCACCGCATTCGCGACCATGGCGGTGTGCTCTTCATCGATCTGCGCGATCATTACGGGCTGACGCAGTGCGTGATCGATTCGGATTCCCCGGCCTTCAAAGCGGCTGATGCCGTGCGCTCGGAATGGGTCGTGCGGATCGATGGCCGCGTGCGGACCCGCCCGGCCGGCACAGAAAACCCCGAGCTGCCGACCGGCGTCGTGGAAGTCTATATCGACGACCTGGAGGTGCTAGGCCCGGCGGGCGAGCTGCCGCTGCCGGTCTTCGGCGATCTGGAATACCCGGAAGAGACGCGGCTGCGCTACCGCTTCCTCGACCTGCGCCGGGAGAAGCTCCACGCGAACATCATGAAGCGCGGCGCGATCATCGACTCGCTCCGCCGCCGGATGCGCGACGGCGGCTTCTTCGAGTTTCAGACACCCATTCTCACGGCGTCGAGCCCGGAGGGCGCCCGCGACTATCTCGTGCCGTCGCGGGTCCATCCCGGCAAGTTCTACGCGCTGCCGCAGGCGCCGCAGCAGTTCAAGCAGCTGACGATGATCGCGGGCTTCGACCGCTACTTCCAGATCGCGCCCTGCTTCCGCGACGAGGATGCCCGGGCCGACCGCTCGCCGGGCGAGTTCTACCAGCTCGATATCGAGATGAGCTTCGTCACCCAGGAGGACGTGTTCCAGGCGGTGGAGCCGGTTCTGCGCGGGGTATTCGACGAATTCGCCCAGGGCAAGCGCGTCACGCAGGAATTCCCGCGGATCACCTACGCGGATTCGATGCTGAAATACGGTGTCGATAAGCCGGATCTGCGCAATCCGCTGATCATCGCCGACGTGACGGACCTGTTTGCCCGCGAGGACGTGGCCTTCAAGGCGTTCAAGGGTGTGATCGCCGGCGGCGGTGTGGTCCGGGCGATCCCGGCGACAGGAGCGGCCGCGCAGTCGCGCTCGTTCTTCGACAGGCTGAACGACTGGGCGCGCTCCGAGGGGGCGCCGGGGCTCGGCTACGTCGTGTTTGAGGAGGAGAACGGGCAGCTCACCGGCAAGGGGCCGATCGCAAAGTTCATCCCGGCCGAGGTGCAGGCGCTGATCGCCGAGCGGGCCGGGGCCAAGGCGGGCGATGCGGTGTTCTTCTCCGCCGGCGTCGAGGGCAAGGCGGCCGGGCTCGCCGGCAAGGCGCGCATCCGCATCGGCGACGAGCTGGGCCTGTGTGACAAGGACCAGTACGCCTTCTGCTGGATCACCGACTTCCCGATGTACGAGTGGAGCGAGGAGGAGAAGCGGATCGACTTCTCGCACAATCCGTTCTCCATGCCGAACATCGATCGCGAAGAGTTCCTCGCACTCGATCTCGAAGCACTGGCGTCGGAGGACGAGACCGGCGCCAACACCAAGAAAATCCTCGGCATCAAGGCGTTCCAGTACGACATCGTCTGCAACGGGACCGAGCTGTCGTCCGGCGCGATCCGGAACCACCGTCCCGACGTGATGGAGAAGGCGTTTGCCATCGCGGGCTACGGCCGCGAGGTGCTTGAGGAGAAGTTCGGCGGCATGCTGAACGCGCTCCGCATGGGCGCCCCGCCGCACGGTGGCATCGCGCCGGGTGTCGACCGCATCGTCATGCTCCTGTGCGATGAGCCGAACATCCGCGAGGTGGTGCTGTTCCCGATGAACCAGCGCGCCGAGGATCTGATGATGGGCGCGCCCGCCGAGGCAACGCCCAAGCAACTCCGTGAGCTGCATATCCGGCTCAACCTGCCTGAGAAGAAGGCCTAGTCCGGCCGCGCGGTGCCGCGCCTCGTCGCCATCGTGGTTGCGCACGACAGCGCCGAGGTGCTGCCCGCCTGCCTTGCCGCGCTCGCCGGGCAGCATGTGCCGGCGATCGTGGTCGACAATGCCAGCCGGGATGCCTCCGCTGCCGTCGCGGAGGAAGCCGGCGCGCAGGTGATTCGCAACGCCCGCAACGAGGGCTACGGCCGCGCCAACAACCGGGGCGTCCGGGCCGCCGTGACGGCGGAGCACATCCTGTTCGTCAACCCGGACGTGATCCTGCGTCCCGGCGCCGTCGATGCCCTGTTGGCGGCCGCCCGGGCCTGGCCGGATGCCGGCCTGCTGGCACCGCGGCTGGTCGAGCCCGACGGGCGCTTCTTCTTCCAGGCGCGCTCGCTGCTCGCGCCCTATCTGACCAATCCGGGCGGCCGGCGCGCGCTGCCGCAGGGCGATGCCTGCGCGCCGTTCCTGTCCGGGGCCTGTCTGCTGATGCCGCGCCGCCTCTTCCTGGACCTCGGCGGCTTCGACGAGCGCATCTTCCTGTTCTACGAGGACGACGACCTGTGCCGGCGCGTCGCCGAGGCCGGTCGCGCCCTCATCCACGTCCACGCTGCCGAGGCGCTGCACGGCCGCGGCCGTTCCTCGGCGCCCGAGCGGGGCCGCGTGTTCCGCACACGCTGGCATCAGGCTTGGTCGCGGGCCTATGTCAGCTGCAAATACGGCTTGCCCGATCCGAGCCTCGGGATCCTGCTGACCAACCTGCCGAAGGCGCTGCTCTCCGCCCTGATTCTGCGCCGGAGCGGGCTGGAGCGGTATGGCGGCTCGGCGGCGGGCGCCCTCGCCTTCCTGCGCGGCCGCACCGCCCTGGCACGCGAAGGCCTGTCCGGATGAGCGCGCGGACCATCGCCGAAGCGCTCGATGCCGGGCGCAATGGCTTCACCGGCCTGCGGCTGGCGCTGGCGGTCGCCGTGGTCGTGTCCCACGCCTTCAGCGTCGCGACCGGCGCCCCCGGGGACGAGCCCCTGACCCGTCTCACCGGCTACACGTTGGGCGAGCACGCGGTGAACGGCTTCTTCGCCGTATCGGGCTTCCTCGTGACCATGAGCTGCGACCGGCGCGGGATCCGGGACTATGCGCTGGCCCGAAGCTTACGGATCCTGCCCGGACTGGTCGCCGCGACTCTGATCGTGTCTCTGGGCCTCGGCGCGGCGATGACCCGCCTGCCCGTCTCCGAGTATCTTCGCGAGCCGAGCCTGTGGGCGTTCATCCGCGGGACGCTGACGACCTTCAAGAGCAATGCCGCCCTCCCCGGCGTGTTCGAGCACAACCCGTACCCGGCGCCGCTCGGCACGGTCTGGACGCTGAAATACGAGGTTCTGTGCTATCTCGGCGTTCTCGCCGCCGCCCTGTGCGGTCTGCTCCGGCGGCGTTGGTCGGCCCTGGTGATCGTCGCGGGGCTCGCACTGGCGCTGGCCATCGTGGGCGGCCTGCGGGGCTCCGACTTGCCCAAGGGCATCGAGACCGCCCTGCGCCTGCCCCTGATCTTCGCGGCTGGCGCGTGCCTCTATCTCTGGCGCGAGCGCCTGCGGATCTCCGGCGCCGCCCTCGCCTGCCTCGCCTTCGGGGCCTGCGTCCTCGCGCGGACGCCGGCCCATCCGGCCTTGCTGTTCCTGGCGGAAGCCTACGGCGTGGTCTGGCTGGCCCTCGGTCCCCTGGCGCGGGGCGTGTTCGATCCACCGGCGGACCTGTCCTACGGGGTCTATCTCTACGGCTGGCCGATCCAGCAGACCCTGTACGCGCTCTGGCCGGAGATCTCGGGACCCGCGCTGCTGGCCCCCGCCCTCGCGGCGACGCTGCCGGTGGCGGCGCTGTCCTGGTACGGGGTGGAGCGGCCGGCCCTGGCGCTCAAGGCGCGGGCGCTCGGGCGGCGACGCCTCGGCACGATCGAGCCGGCGGGGCCGTGAAGGATTTCGACAGGCTGCTCCCGCCTCCGGCAGCCTTGGCGGTAGCGGCAAGGCTGCTGGAGGCCCAGGGCTTCACGATCGTCGCCCGGAACGAGCGCGGCGACACCCTTTACCTCGCGCGTCCGGGCCATAACGCGACCCTCCGCCTATCCAACCATGCACGTCGGCCGCGGCAGCGGCGAAGCCATCCCGAGGTCGTCACGAGCCTCGTAGTCGCCACGCCGAAGCGGTTGGGCCAACTCGACGTGATGATCGCAGCGGCGCTGCGGGATTATGCGGCTCGCACAACTGAAGCTGCGGCGGGGGAGCTCCCGCCCGCTGAATAGGAAAATCCCGACAAAACCGCCTCGCGAGATAGGTTTTTTGTCCAAGCGGGGGTGGGGCGGATGTCGCGACTGACCAATGATCGTCACGCTCAGGAAGTCGCGGCCCTTCGCACCGCGCTCGCTGGCCTCGCCATCGGCGTCAAGCTAATACGGCTTGAGCACGTTTTGAGCCGCAAGTACCGACCTGACCAACCGCGCGCGCCGGCCGGCCAGTCCGATGGCGGTCGCTGGCTTCCGGAGGGCACCGGCGGCGGACTCAGGCTCAATCGCAAACTGAAGACGCTGTCCTCGAAGATGGATCGCGGGTTCTTTCGATCCGGATTCGGGCCAAACCGCATACGGACTGGGACGAGCAGCACACGGTCACCGGACAGGATGGGACACGAGCGGTCTTCGAGACCTCAGGTCTCACGCAGACGATCCGTGATGGTCACAGCAACGAGATCCTGGCTCGAAGTATCCTCACTTCGGATGGAGCGGAACCGGAAGCCTTCCTCCAACTGGCCCGGGGTCGGCCGCGCCCGTCAGACGAACTGGCACGGCGATTTGCGAGGACACTCGAGGCAGCCGGATCGCTCTTCTCGGCTCTGTCTGGGCGGAACACCACCGATCGAAGGGCTATCTTCGCTGCCCCCGCAAGCGAGTATATCCCCGGGGATGCTTATAACGATCGAGCCATGTGGGTTGGGGCAGTAGGGCAGACTGAGTTGGACCAGTTGTGCCCTCGTAACAGGGAGGTGCAGGCTATAGCGGACGCAGTCGCTGCTGGTGTCAAAGCGTCTGGTAATTACTTCGGTGGGCAGGATTTCGGCAACAAAGTGCATGCTGGCATTGCGGGCGTCATAAATGCCCGGAAAGACCAGAATTTCGTTGCTGAGACATCTTTCGATGCTACGACCGGCACGGATGCGAAATATGGCGCGCGAGGATCGATCCGGCTTGACGTGCTTGAGCGCTCGCAGCCATCAACTGTCTGTGTCTATGATCACAAGACCGGGAATGCGTACCTTAGAGGACCACGGTCAGTCGATATTGCCACCGTTGTGCAAAGACGATATCCAGGCGCCCTGCGTTATATTCCAATCCAGATCGAGCCCATGATATGACCGGCGCTCGTCAAGTTCGACCGATCTTCAAGGCTTTGAAAACCAAGCATCCGTATCTAGTTCAGATCGGGAGTCGTTTCGCAGTTAGAGATCCTATTCATCATATTGCGCTTGGCATATTTATCGAGCGGACTTCTGATCCAAATTGTTGCTCGCCGAGATTTTTTATGACGGCGCTATACTTTACGGGTTTGCCCGGGGCTATTCCTATTGGTACATACTTTGAATATTTGAGTAGATCCCCAACATCAGCGGAGAAGTTCTGGCTCTGGTCCGACCCCGCGATGGTACCGGAGGCCATCGCGGCCTTGGACTCAGTGGCGCTTCCGAAGCTGGCGCTCTATGGGACGCCAGAAAGCTACGCGACACTGCCGCCGCGGCCGCATTGGGTCCACGACGAGCCGCACGAGGACCGCATGATCGTCCATATCGCGGCCGGCAACCTCGAAGCCGCGCGAGCGATCTGGCACGAACGACAGTCGTGGCACGCAGGCAAGTCGTTCCCGCCCAGTTCGCGTGCCCATCGCTGGCAGACCCAGCTCGCCGCCGTGGCGGAGCCCCTCATGGCCGGCGACCGCCCGGCGCTGGCCAAGATCCTGCACGATTGGGAGACCGCCAACGTCCGCGGGACGGTGCTGGAGCCCTACTGGGAGCCCACCCCATTCCCTCTGGAGCGATGAGCCCGGCGGAGTTTCATTCTGTGTCCGCCGCATCACGCAGATAGGGCTCCACCGGGCCCTTCAGCTTCACCGTCATCGGGTTGCCGGCGCGGTCGAGGGTCTTGCCGGCCGAGAGGCGCACCCAGCCTTCGCTGACGCAGTACTCCTCGACATTGGTCTTCTCGACGCCCTTGAACCGGATGCCGATGCCACGCTCCAGCAGGGCCGCGTCGTAATACGGACTGTCCGGGTTGACCGAGAGACGGTCGGGCAGCGCGGGATCGGACATGAGCGGACTCCAGGTTCGGCGTGAGCGGCGAAGAGGATCGCGGATTACGCAATCCCCCGCCCCGCCGCAACGCTGCCGGCTTCCGCCCCGAGGGTTGCCAGGAGTGCGGCCACGTCGCCGCTCTGCAGCAGCGGCACCAGCCGCGTCACCGCCGCGTGCGGCAGGTCCCACCACGCCGCCGCCAGCAGGGCCTCCACGGTCGCCGCGTCGAACCGATGCCGCACCACCCGCGCCGGATTGCCCGCCACCACCGCGTAGGCAGGCACATCACGGGTCACCACGGTGCGGGCCGCCACCACGGCGCCGGGCCCGATGGTGACGCCTGACAGGATCATGCAGCCCGAGCCCAGCCAGACATCGTGGCCGATCACCACGTCGCCCCGGGAGGCGTGAAAATCCTCCGGCGCCCGCGCATCCGGGAACAGCCCGCGCATCGCGGCGAACGGATACGTGGACGCCCAGTCGAGCCGATGGTCGCCGCCGAGCAGGATCTCAACCTTGTCGGCAATGGAACAATAGCGGCCGATCGTCAGCCGCCGACCACTTTCCGGAAAGCGGACCTTTGGACGCCCATACGAGTAGGCGCCTATGGAGAAGCCGTAGGTCCTCGCCAGCTTGGCGAGGTGGAGCCGGGTCTCGTTGTGCGGGTTGCGCCCCCTGCGGAGCCGGTGCAACAGACCGGTCAAGACGCGAGCCCGCGCGATGCGCGACCGCGTCGTCCCGGGTGAAAAAGGTGAGCGGGAGCGTGGGCGATGGCCGATAACATGTCCGAGGACCTCAAGGCCGGGGCGCTCGTCTACCACCGCCTGCCCAAGCCCGGGAAGCTTGAGATCCAGGCGACGAAGCCACTGGGCAACCAGCGCGACCTCGCGCTGGCCTACTCGCCCGGCGTCGCGGCCGCCTGCATGGCGATCCACGACGACCCGCAGCAGGCCGCCGACCTCACGATCCGCCAGAACCTCGTGGCGGTGCTCACCAACGGCACGGCCGTGTTGGGTCTCGGCGACATCGGACCGCTGGCCTCCAAGCCCGTGATGGAGGGCAAGGCGGTCCTGTTCAAGAAATTCGCCGGCATCGACGTGTTCGACATCGAGGTCGACCAGAAGGACGTGTCCAAGCTCGTCGACGTGGTCTGCGCGCTCGAGCCGACCTTCGGCGGCATCAACCTGGAGGACATCAAGGCGCCGGAATGCTTCGAGGTCGAGGAGCAGTGCCGGGCCCGGATGAACATCCCGGTCTTCCACGACGACCAGCACGGCACCGCGATCATCGTGGCAGCGGCCGTCCTCAACGGGCTGGAACTCGCCGGCAAGACGCTGTCCGACGTCCGGATCGTCACGTCGGGGGCGGGCGCCGCGGCGCTCGCCTGCCTCAACCTGCTCGTGTCGCTCGGCGCGACCCGTGAGAACATCACGATTACCGACATCAAGGGCGTGGTCTACAAGGGCCGCCCGGAGTTGATGGACCGCTGGAAGGACGTCTTCGCGCAGGAGACCGAGAAGCGGACCCTGGCCGAGGTAATCCCGGGGGCGGATGTGTTCATCGGCCTATCGGCCGGCGGCGTCCTGAAGCCGGAATATCTCCGGGAGATGGCCGAGAAGCCGCTCATCATGGCGCTGGCCAACCCTTATCCCGAGATCATGCCGGAGCTCGCCGAGAAGGAGCGGCCGGACGCGATGATCTGCACCGGCCGGTCGGATTTCCCGAACCAGGTCAACAACGTCCTGTGCTTCCCCTACATCTTCCGCGGCGCGCTGGATGTCGGCGCCCACAAGATCAACGAGGAGATGAAGAAGGCGGCCGTGAAGGCGATCGCCGGCCTCGCGCACGAGACAACTTCCGACGTGGTCGCCCGGGCCTATGGCGGCGAGGCGCGGCCGTTCGGGCCGAAATCCCTGATCCCGAGCCCGTTCGACCCGCGTTTGATCCTGCGCATCGCCCCCGCGGTCGCCAAGGCGGCGATGGATTCGGGTGTGGCCGGCCGGCCGCTCGCGGATCTCGACGCCTATACCGACAGCCTCGATCGGTTCGTCCACCGGTCCGGCCTGATCATGAAGCCGCTGTTCTCCAAGGCGAAGGCCGAGCCCAAGCGGGTGATCTACGCCGAGGGCGAGGACGAGCGCGTGCTCCGCGCCGTTCAGGCGATCGTCGAGGACAAGGTCGCGTTCCCGATCCTGGTCGGCCGGCCGCGGGTGGTGGAGACCCGCCTGAAGCGGTTCGGCCTGTCGATCGAGCACGGCCGCGACTTCGAGCTGATCGACCCCGAGGACGATCCCCGCTACCGCGCCTACGTGCAGACTTACCTCGATGTCGCCGGCCGGCGCGGTATCACCCCGGACGCCGCCCGCACCCTGGTGCGCACCAACAACACGGTGATCGGCGCCATTGCGGTCCGCCGCGGTGAGGCGGACGCGTTGATCTGCGGTCTGGAGGGCCGGTTCGAGACGCGGTTGCGCATCATCCGCGACGTGATCGGGCTCGCGCCCGGCGTGAAGCAATGCGCCGCCATGAGCTTGGTGGTCACCCATACGGGCGCCTACTTCCTGGCCGATACCCATGTCCGCGCAGACCCGACCGCCGAGGAGATCGCCGACGTGGCGCAGGCCTGCGCCAACCACGTGAGCCGGTTCGGGCTGACGCCGAAGATCGCGCTGCTCAGCCACTCGGATTTCGGCCAGTCGGACTCGGCCTCCGCCATGAAGATGCGTGACGCCCTCGCGCTCTTGCAGACGCGCGATCCGGACCTGATCGTCGATGGTGAGATGCAGGCGGATTCGGCGCTCTCCGAGATGGTCCGGGACCGGGTGCTGCCGGGCTCGCGCCTGAAGGGTGCGGCGAATGTCCTGATCTTCCCGAACCTCGATGCGGCCAACATCGCGTTCCAGTTCGCGAAAGTGATGGCGGACGCCCTGCCGGTCGGCCCCCTGCTGATCGGACCGGCCAAGCCCGCCCACATCCTCACGCCCTCGGTGACCGCCCGCGGCATCGTCAACGTCACGGCCGCCGCGGTGGTCGAGGCGCAATCGGACGAGGCGCCGCCCAAGCCCGAGGAGGCCGGGGTCGGGATGATCTCCGAGTAAGCACCCCTCGCGACGGCCGCGAGCGTGGCCGTCGAATTGCTTGACCGCTTCCGGGGAAACGACACCACCGGAAGCGGACATCATGTGCCTGGGCGACGACCCGAACTGCCACGCCTTCGAGGAACATCGGCGTCGGTTCAAACGCGACCTGGAGCCGGAGCGGCGCGCCTTCCTGAAGAGCGGCTTTGCGGCGACGGGCGCTGCGGCTGCGGCCTTCGCGGCCGGAGGCCCCTCGCTGGTGAGCCCGGCTCTGGCGCAGGCCTCGGGCGCCAAGTTCGCCGCGACTGGCCATTACCATCTGCCCGCCAACGCCGAGACGGTGCATTGGGGCTTCTTCAGCCGCAGCCTCAAGCCGCAGGTCGAGATCGGCTCAGGTGACTTCGTCACGATCGAGACGCTCACCCATCAGGCGAGCGACGATGCCGAACGGATGATCCAGGGTGATCCGGGCGCCGAGAGCGTCTACCTCTGGACCAAGGACAAGATGGCGGTTTCGCCCCGCGGCGCGGGCGCGATGGACGCCAAGATCGGCCCCGGCGGCGGTCTCGGCGTGCATATCTGCACCGGCCCGGTGGCGATCCGTGGCGCGGAGCCCGGCGATGTGCTGGAGGTCCGCATCCTCGATGTGGCGCCTCGCCCCAGCGCCAACCCGAAATACAAGGGGCTCGCCTTCGGCAGCAACGCGGCCGCGTGGTGGGGCTTCCACTACAAGGATCTGATCACCGGCGACAAACCCCGGGAAGTGGTAACCATCTACGAGGTGGATGCCACCGGGGCGCGCGACTGGGCGCGGGCGGTCTACAGCTTCCGCTGGCCCGGCGTCACCGACCCGTTCGGGGTCGCGCACCCGACCATCGACTATCCCGGCTTGCCGGTCGACCATGCCAAGACGCAGAAGACCTTCGACGTGCTGAAGGGGATCCGCGTGCCGATCCGCCCGCATTTCGGCACGCTGGGCGTGGCGCCTGCCGAGGCCGACCGGGTCAACACGATCCCGCCGAGCTATACCGGCGGCAACATCGACAATTGGCGGATCGGCAAGGGCGCAACCCTCTACTTCCCCGTCGCCGTGCCGGGGGCGCTGTTCTCGGTGGGCGATCCCCATGCCAGCCAGGGCGATTCCGAATTGTGCGGGACCGCGATCGAGTGCTCGCTCACCGGCACCTTCCAGTTCATCCTGCACAAGAAGGCGGACCTGCCGGGCTCGCCGCTGGAAGCCCTCGACTTCCCGATGATCGAGACGAAGGACGACTGGGTCCTGTCCGGATTCAGCTACCCGAACTATCTGCGCGACCTCGGTCCGGATGCCCAGGCGGCGATTTTCGAGAAGTCGTCGATCGACCTCGCCATGCGCGACGCGTTCCGCAAGATGCGCCAGTTCCTAATGCACGCGAAGGGGCTGACCGAGGACGAGGCGATCTCGCTGATGTCGGTGGCAGTCGATTTCGGGATCACGCAGGTCGTGGACGGCAATTGGGGCGTCCACGCGGTGGTCAAGAAGGCGATCTTCCCCGATCGGCTCGCCTGAGCTCCACCCCTCAGGCGGCGCGCTCCGTCGCGGCCGGGCGCATGAGGCCGGCGACGACCGCGTAGGCCGCGCCCCAGGCGTCCCGGACCTCTGCGGTGAAGTCCGCGCCGAGCCCCTGCTCCAGCGTCCAGAGCAGGGCAGCGCCGACCGGTCCGTAATGGTCGGCCTTCGCGCCGTAGCCCGCGTGCCGTGCGCCGAGCTCGCCGACGGCCGCGGCGAGCGCCTCCGGCTTGTCGAGGTTGGCCACCGCCAGGGCGAGCATCGCCATCAGCTTCTTCTTCTGCTCGGCCATATCGCTCGGGAAGAGCGTGCGCACCTGCGGGGCGGTCTCGAACAGGCGGCCGTAGAACAGGTCGGCTGCCGTGTCGGCGATCGGCCGGACCTCGGCGAAGCTGTCTTGCACCAGCATCACCTGCCGGGCCGACAGCGCGTAGCTGCCGCGCACGTTGGTCAGGAAGCGGCCGATCTCGCCGGCGAGCCGTTCGGCCTGTCCCGACAGTTCTGCTGTGGCCTTGAACACCTCGACCGCTGCCGTCCCGGTCTTCTCGGCGGCGCCGGCGACGCCGAGGATGTTGCCGGTCACCTCACTGGTGCCCTGGGCCGCCTGACCCACGTTGCGCACGATCTCCTGGGTCGCTGCGCCCTGCTCCTCCACCGCGGCTGCGATCGAGGCCGCCACGCCGTCGACCTCCCGAATGCGCGCCGTGATCGTCCGGACCGCACCGACCGCTTGATTCGTCACGTCCTGCACCTGGGCGATCTGGCTCGCGATCTCCTCCGTGGCCTTGGCGGTCTGCTCGGCGAGCGCCTTCACTTCCGCGGCGACGACCGCGAAGCCGCGGCCCGCCTCGCCGGCGCGCGCCGCCTCGATCGTGGCGTTAAGCGCCAGCAGGTTGGTCTGGCCCGCGATCGACGAGATTAGACCGACTACGTCGCCGATCTTGGCCACGGCAGCGCTCAGCGTTCGGACCAGTGCCCCGGTCTTATCCGCCTCGGCCGCGGCCGCCTTGGCGATTTCGGCCGAGCCCTGGACTTGCCGCCCAATCTCCCGCACCGACGAGCCCAGCTCTTCGGCTGCGGCTGCCACCGTGTTGACGTTCGTGGACGCCTCCTCGGCGGCAGCCGCCACGCGTGTGGATTGCGCCGCCGTCTCCTCGGCCGTCTCGGTCATGCGGCCCGCGATGTCGCGCAGCCCGGCGGCGGCCACCGAGACCTGCTGGACGATGCCGCCGACTGCGGATTCGAACCCATCGGCCATCTGGCGCATTCCGGTGCGGCGCTGCTCCTCGGCGACGCGGCGCGCCTCGTCCGCCTCGGATTCGATCTGCCGGGTGCGGATCAGGTTCTCCTTGAACACCTGCACGGCCCGCACGACCGGACCGAACTCGTTCCGATACCCATCGACCGGAATCAGGACCGCGATATCCCCCTCGGCGAGCGCCTGCATCGTCGCCGAGATCCGCAGGAGGGGGCGCAGGACGCCGCCGATGAGCACCACGAAACCAAAGCCGGCCAGCAGGATCGCGCTCAGCATAGCGGCGGCGTTGCGGATGAGGCTGGCCCTCGCTTCGCCAGCCAGGGTCTCGGCGCGCGTGACCAGATCGTCGAGGGCCGCGCGGGCGAGGTCGGCGATCGCCGTCACTTCGACGGTGTTGCGCTGCCGTAGGTCCTGCAAGGTGATGCCCGGCATCCGTTGCTGACTGAGGGCCTCGAACAGGGACCGGGACGCGGCCGGCTCGCCATCCCCGTAGGCCGTTCGGACCCGCTCGAATGCGGCCCGGACGGTCTCGGCCGCGCCGGACGCCGCTTCGCGGGTCTTTGCCCAGGCGACCTGCACCCGGGCACGTTCCTCCGCGGCGGCCACGGTGTCGGTCAGGGACCAGGGTGTCCCGGCCGCCACCGAAGTTTGCATCCGGAACGCGAGATCGCCGCTGGCCAAGCGCATCGCCCAGGCGGCACCCTTGAGCGCGAGGTCCTGCTGCAGGGTCGGATCGGTGCGCACGAATTCCGCATCGACGGCGTTCGTCGCCTCCGTCAGCGCGTCCAGCAGCGCCGCGACTGCCGTCTTGATGTCGGATCGCAGCGCCATGTCGCGCTGCCCCTTGGGCAGCTTGAGGGACGCATCCACCCGCGGCCAGAGCGCGGCGACGGCCTGATGCTGCGTTTCGATCCGGCTGAGCAGCGCGGCGAACCCGGCCATGTCTGCGTGACCTTGCAGGTCGTGCAGGCGCCGCACGTCCTCGATCACGGCCCGGCGATTGGCCGCAACGAACGACAGGGTGTCGCCGCCCGCCGGTTCCTCGGCATTCAGTGCGACCGCCAAGCCGCGTCCGAGGCGGACGGTTTGCAGCGTCTGGAGCAGGCGGCGGCTCGCATGCGCCAGGGTGACGGCCCTCTCCGCCCTGAACATCTGACCGCGCGCATCGATCAGGCTGCTCGCGGTGTAGCTCAGCAGCATGAGGGCCGTAGTGCCCAGAAGCAGGCCCAGCATCACGCCTATCGAGAAACGACCCAACCAGCGCATCATTTTTTCCGTCAAACAGTGCAAGTCTCTGTGGCACTGTAAGACCAAAAATCCTCACTACGAAAGATCGGTATGTGTTTGTATAATGATCTTGTAATATATATTTTAGGGTAGAGGAATCGACGCGACTTGGCGGCAATGCAAAATTATGTTCGTCGAGCGATGTGAGGACACAATAGGTCCTAATTATTCGGGGTTGTTCTAATTTGATCACAGCATTGCGAAATGAGCGTGATCGGTCGCGGTGCGCCGCCATGGTCCGCGATCATTCTCGGGGGCGTCAGATCCGAAAGCAGACCGGCGGTGTTCGGGATCGAGTCCTACCGACCGATCGAGACATAGCATCGACCGCAGCTCCGGGCAGATTTCCAGAGGTTGGCCACTTGGTCCAAGACAGAGAGCTGCAATTGCGGTCGTCGGGCGATCCCACCCACATCACCCGCGTCATGAAGTGATCGTGTCAGCGGGCCTCGAAGGAAGGCGCCTTCGAGGTCTCCGCTACCCTCCGGCACTTCAGGATCGGGGAATAGCAGAGCTTCTCGGTCTTGCGTCGTGTAGCGCGGGCCCAGGCCGACGTTTCGTCCGCGTAGGCGCCAGGTCGGCCGCAGAATTCGTTGCGAAGCCGGCAGAGCAGCTTTGCGAAACCTGCTTGACCGTCCACGAGCTGGGCGGCCTGACGGTGTCATCGCACGGCATGCGCGGGCCGGGACCCCAGCATCCCTCGGCCCTCGCGCCGAGCGGGAGGGTGCGGTGACGCTCCGTTCAAACGGCGCCGCTACCCGATCTCGACCCGTCCTTCGAGGCCGGTGACGCGCCCGAGGCCGCGGACACGGTTCAGCAGGCGGTCGCCGTTCAGGGCTGCCCAGTCCCGCGGCAGGCGCAGGATGGCCCGCCCGTCCTCGACGGTCAGCGGCGCCTGGCCGAGGGCTCCGTCCATTCCGGCGGAGATCGGGAACGCGACCCGCAACAACGCCCCGAGCAGGCGGGCCCGCTCGAACAGGCGTGGCCCGGCCACGGCGCGCAGGATCGGATTGGCCTTCTCCGGCGCGAGCCCGGTGTGCCGGAGCGAGACCGCCAGCGCGAGATAGGCCCGGCCCGGGTGGTCGACGCCCACAAAGGCGGCGTTCTGGATCGCCGCGATGCTCTGCTGGTCGCGGTAATCGGGATGGGCGCGCCAGCCGACATCCGAGAGCAGGCAGGCTGCGTGCCTCAGGCGGCGCTCGTCCGCGGTCTCGGGGCCGCCGAGGGTCGCCACGAACCGGTCGGTCCAGGCGATCAGCTCCTCGCCGTGCTGGGGCGCGCGGGAGCGCAGGGTGTTGAACTCCGCCGCCGAGGCCAGGAGCGGATCGATCAGCCGGGCGTCGCGGTCGAGCTGTTCGAACAGCAGGCCCTCGCGGACGCCGGAAGCCGAGATCGCGACCTCCCGTGGGCGGCCGACCCGGATGATCTCCTCCAGCACCACCGCGCCGTAGGCGAGGAGCGGGCGCCGCGCCTCGGAGATCGCGTCGACATCCTGCAGCAGGGCGACGTCGGTCTGCTCGACGAGCTGCAGGAAGGTCAATTCGTCGGTCGGCTCCACGGTGTAGCCGTGCATCACGTGGACCGGGTAGCCGCGGGCGGCCATGTGCAGCCGTG
Source organism: Methylobacterium sp. E-065 (assembly GCF_022829605.1). Classification (GTDB taxonomy): domain Bacteria; phylum Pseudomonadota; class Alphaproteobacteria; order Rhizobiales; family Beijerinckiaceae; genus Methylobacterium. The sequence goes on from NZ_JAKSYD010000289.1 coordinate 43,003, forward strand.
CCAGCGCCCGCCACGTGCCGCCGACCGCGTAGAAGGTCCGACCGCGCAGGGTTTCGAGCTGCGGCACCGCCTTCCGCATGTGCTCGCGCGCGATCTTGGCGGCCTTCTTCACCGAGCCGCCGGAGAGATCCTGGAGGGCGAGGCCGCCGAGCGGCATGGTCACCCCCTGCCCGACCACGGTGCCGCGGACATCCACGAGTTCGAGCGAGCCGCCGCCCATATCGCCCACCACCCCGTCGGGGGCGTGGAAGCCGGAGATGACGCCCATCGCAGAGAGTTCCGCCTCGCGCCGGCCGGACAGGAGCTGGATCTCCTGGCCGCAGGCCGTCTCAGCGGCGCGCAGGAAATCCGGGCCGTTCTCCGCGTCGCGGGCCGCCGCGGTCGCCAGCACGAAGACCCGCGACACCCGCATGGTCTCGCACAGCACCCGGAACCGGGCCAGCGCGGCGAGCGCCCGGGCGACCGCTTCGTCATTCAGCCGGCCCGTGGTCAGGACGTTGCGCCCGAGGCCGCACAGGACCTTCTCGTTGTAGAGCGGAGTCGGCGCCCGGGTCAGGCCGTCATAGGCAACGAGCCGGACCGAGTTCGACCCAATGTCGATGATGGCCACCGGGGCATGCGCGTCGACCACGGACCGCTCCGTCGTATGCGCGAGGATGAGATTGGCGCGAGAGCTGCCCAAACGTCCATGTCCTTGAGTGAGCGCGGCGGGCTCGCTGGACGCACCGCCGGTGCGATCCGGGGCCGTGGCCGGTCGCGCTGCGACCGATGTCGGCTCCGGACCCATGATGTCACGGCCCGGTGGCCGGTCGGGAAACCATGTCGGCGGCGGGGAAACCACATGGCCTTGCGTCGACGGGCGGGTACGTCCTTTGCGCAAATCTTCGATCGTCCGCAAGTTCCTCACGCAGAAGCGCAGGGCGTCCGTGCGAAACCTGTCGAGCTTCCGGCGCATGCGGCGGACGTCTAGGCGCGCTGCGCCCGCCGGCTCAACGCACGGGGGCTCGACTTCTTCGACGCCTTGCCGCGTCCCGAGAGACTCGGATTCGTCATGAAGTACTTATGGGCGTTGAAGGGTTCCTCGCCATCCGCCGGCTGGATCCGCTCGCACCCGCCGGAGGCGAGCAGCCGCCAGCTCTGACGGTTGTCCAAGAGGTTCGCCAGCATGATCTGGTCAAGGACCTGCTGATGCACCGTCGGATTCATGATCGGCAGCAGCGCCTCGACGCGCCGGTCGAGGTTCCGGCTCATCAGGTCGGCCGACGAGATGTAGACCGTCGCCTTCGGATGCGGCAGCCCGACGCCGTTGCCGAAGGCGTAGATGCGCCCGTGCTCCAGGAAGCGCCCGACGATCGACTTCACCCGGATCGTCTCCGACAGGCCCGGGATGCCGGGCCGCAGGCAGCAGATGCCGCGCACCACGCAGTCGATCTGCACGCCCGCCTCCGAGGCGTCGTAGAGCGCGTCGATGATCTGGGCATCGACCAGGGAGTTGCACTTGATCCAGATCGCCGCCGGGCGGCCGGCCTTCGCGTGGGCGACCTCGGCCTCGATGTGCTCCAGAAGCTTGTTCTTCGCCGTTAGCGGCGAGACCGCCATGCGCTCCAGCTCGGCGGGCTCCGCGTAGCCGGTGATGAAGTTGAAGATCCGCGACACGTCCCGGGCGATCGCCGGATCCGCCGTGAAGAACGACAGGTCCGTGTAGATGCGCGCCGTGATCGGGTGATAGTTGCCGGTGCCGACATGGCAGTAGGTGACGAGCTTGTCGCCCTCGCGCCGGACCACCAGCGACAGCTTGGCGTGGGTCTTCAGCTCGACGAAGCCGAACACCACCTGCGCGCCTGCCTTTTCAAGATTGCGCGCCCAGCGGATATTCGCCTCCTCGTCGAAGCGGGCCTTCAGCTCGACCAGCGCGGTCACCGACTTGCCGAGCTCGGCCGCCTCGGCCAGCGCCGCCACGATCGGCGAGTTCGACGAGGTGCGGTACAGCGTCTGCTTGATCGCCACCACGTTCGGGTCGCGGGCCGCCTGGGCCAGGAACTGCACCACCGAATCGAAGGACTCGTAGGGGTGGTGGACGATGAAATCCTTCTGTCGGATCGCCGCGAACACGTCGCCGCCGCTCTCGCGGATGCGCTCCGGGAAGCGCGGGTTGTAGGGCTTGAACTTCAGGTCCGGCCGGTCGATCCCGACTACTTGGCTGAGTTCGTTGAGGGCCAGCATGCCCTCGACGAGGAACACCGCATAGGGGGCGATCTCGAGTTCGTCCACCACGAAGCCGCGCAGATCCTCCGCCATCCCGGCCTCGACTTCGAGGCGGATGACCACGCCGCGGCGGCGCTGTTTCAACGCGGTCTCGAAGTGGAGAACGAGATCCTCCGCCTCCTCCTCGATCTCGAGATCGGAATCGCGCACCACCCGGAAGGCGCCGCAGCTCTTCACGAGGTAGCCGGGGAACAGGCGGCCGGTGAACATCCCGATCACCTGCTCGATCGGGATCAGGCGTGCCGTGGTCTCGCTGTCGCTCACCGGCAGACGCACGAATCGGTCGATGACGCCCGGCAGGCGGATCAGGGCGCGCAGGGTCCGCCCGTCCTTCGGCCGCACCAGCGTCAGCGCGATCGTGGTGCCGAGATTCGGGATGAACGGGAACGGGTGAGCCGGGTCGATCGCCAGCGGCGTCAGCACCGGGAAGACGTGGGTCAGGAAATAATCTTCAAGCCACTTCGTCTGCTCGGCGGTCAGCGCGGCAGGCTCCACGATGTCGATGTCCGAGGCGTGGAGCTCTTCGCGCAGCTCGCGCCAGCGCGCCTGCTGGTCCGCGCCCAGCCGCGCGGTTTCCGTGCCGATCCGCACCAGCTGCTCGGAGGGCGACAGGCCGTCCTGGGACGGGACCGTGAGGCCGGCGCGTACCTGATCGATCAGGCCCGCCACGCGGACCATGAAGAACTCGTCGAGGTTGTTCGCCGAGATCGACAGGAAGCGCAGGCGCTCCAGCAACGGATGATTGGGGTTCGAGGCCTCTTCCAGCACGCGACGATTGAATTGCAGCCAGGACAATTCACGGTTCACGAACCGCTCCGGCGAATGCCGCAGCCCGCGCCCGGCTTCGAGCACCGACTCGCGCGCCGCGTCCGCCTGGGGCTCCTCGGGCTGAGCGACGACGGCCGGCCATTCGTCGGTCGTATCCGCGATCGCGGCGGCCGAGGCCGTCGGAGCATTGACCGCCGGCGAAGTGTTCTGCGGCCCGGCTGCCGGCCGCGGCGCGGCGGTTGCGGCTTGGGTTGCAGTCGTTGTCCGGGGCCGTGTCGTGGCCGGCTTCGGTTGCGCGGCGGTTTTAGGCTGCGCGACGGGCTTGGCTTGCGCGGTCGGTTCGGGCTGCGCGGCCGGTGCAGAGGCGACAGCCGGCGCGGCGGTGGCGCCTGCCGGCGTTCGCCGGACGGCCGGGGCGCGACGGGTGGTCGGATGGGACGCGGAATGCCGACGGGGTTCCGCGGCCTCGTCGGCGGCTTCGCGTTCCGTGGGCTTCTGCGTCGAATCCATTCCTGTTCCCTGTCCCTCATCACGGCTTTGCGCGGCGGCGCGCGTTCTACAACGTCCACCCCGAGCCTTCACGACAGTTTCGTGACGAACCCGGGATTCCAAGATCAGCCGTCCGGATCGGACTCATCGTCGAAGCCCATCCGCCGCAGAACGGCGAGGGCGAGCGGGCGGCTGATCCGCCGCTGGCGGCCCAAGGCATCCCGGTCGAGTTCGGCGACGACATCACGGGCACGCCCGAGGGACCGGTCGATCCTCAGGGCCAGCGAATCGATAACGCTCAGATCGACCACGAGTTGGCGATCGACGAACAGTTTCACCAGCACGGCCCGCAGCAGGGCGTCGTCCGGCTCCCGAATCGCGATCCCCGGCGCGAGGCGCAGGCGCGAGCGCAGGTCGGGCGTAGCGAGATTGAGCGCATCGATCCCGGTGCCGCTGGTCAGCAGCAGCGGGCATCCGCGTTCACGGGCGCGGTTCAGGAGGTGGAACAGCGCCGCCTCGTCCCGGTCCGGCGCCCGGTCGACATCCTCGATCACGAGCGCCCCGTTGGACACGAGGTGCTGGACCGCATCCGCATTGATGTCGGCGGCCTGAACGGTCCAGGCGTGGGCGCGCTCGGCCCAGATTGCCGCCAGGTGGCTCTTACCGCTGCCGGATGGGCCGGTCAGCACCAGCACGCTGTCGGGCCAGTCGGGCCAGGCCTCGATCAGTGCGTAGGCGGCCTCGTTGGCCGGACCCACGAGGAAATCCTCGCGGCCGTAGCGCGGATCGAGCGGCAGGTCGAAGGCGAGCTGCCGCGGTGGTACGTTCTCAGGCATGCCCACTCAGGATCACCCCGCACCCGCGCAGGTCAAGGGCCGTTCGTCCAAGCGGAGCGATGGTCGGGCGGCCAGGCGCCGACTCGCGCAACGCGCGGTTAGCCGCTAGAGCGGGCCGATCAATCACCGAGGTGGCGCGGGCATGACGGCCAGGGACGGCAAAGAGCCGACGACGGGGCTGACCTATGCGGCGGCGGGCGTCGATATCGACGCCGGCAACGCCATGGTCGAGACGATCAAGCCGATGGTGCGCTCGACCCGGCGCCCAGGGGCCGATGCCGAGATCGGCGGCTTCGGCGGCCTGTTCGATCTGAAGGCCGCGGGTTTCCGCGATCCGATCCTGGTGGCGGCCAACGATGGCGTCGGCACCAAGGTCAAGATCGCGATCGAGACCGGGCGGCACGCCACGATCGGCATCGACCTCGTGGCGATGTGTGTCAACGACATCATCGTCCAGGGCGCGGAGCCGCTGTTCTTCCTCGACTATTACGCCACCGGTAAACTGGTGCCGGGCGTCGGCGCCGACATCGTGCGCGGTATCGCCGAGGGGTGCCGTCAGGCCGGGTGCGCGTTGATCGGCGGCGAGACCGCGGAGATGCCGGGCCTCTATGACGGTTCGGATTACGACCTCGCGGGGTTCTCGGTCGGCGCCGCCGAGCGGGGCAGCCTGCTTCCGCGTCCGGGCATCCGCCCCGGCGACGTGGTGCTCGGCCTGCCCTCCTCCGGGGTGCATTCCAATGGCTTCTCGCTGGTCCGCCGGATCGTCGCCAAGACCGGTCTCCGCTGGGACGCGCCGGCGCCCTTCGCGCCGGACCAGAGCCTCGGGGAGGCGCTGCTGACGCCGACCCGGATCTACGTGAAGCCCCTGCTGGCGGCGCTCGGCGCCACCGACGGCATCCGGGCGCTCGCGCACATCACCGGCGGCGGCTTCCCCGACAACCTGCCCCGGGTCCTGCCGGACGATGTCGGCATCAGCGTCGACCTCGACGCCGTGACCCCGCCGCCGGTGTTCGGCTGGCTCGCCCGGGAGGGCGGCGTCGCCGAAGCCGAGATGCTGCGCACGTTCAATTGCGGGATCGGCATGGTGGTGATCGCCGCTGCCGACGCAGTGGATGATGTCGACGAGGCCCTGACCCGGGCCGGCGAGACTCCGGTGCGCCTCGGCCGCATCACGCCGCGGGGACCCGAGGCCGTGACCTTCAGCGGGCGCCTCGCCCTCTGATGGCGGCCACGGGGAAGATGCGGGTCGCGGTCCTGATCTCGGGGCGCGGCTCGAACATGGTGGCGCTGCTCGAAGCGGCGCGGGACCCGGCCTATCCGGCCGAGATCGTCCTGGTCCTGTCGAACCGGCCCGATGCGGCGGGCCTCGCCCGGGCCGCCGAGGCCGGCATCCCGACGCGGATCATCGACCACACGGCCTTTCCGGATCGCGCCAGCTTCGATGCCGTGCTCGACGCCGAACTCCGGGCCGCGTCCGTCGAGCTGGTCTGCCTCGCGGGCTTCATGCGGATCCTGACGCCGGGCTTCGTGGCCAGCTGGGCGGGGCGGATGATCAACATCCATCCGTCGCTGCTGCCCCTGTTCAAGGGCACGCACACACACCGTCAGGCGCTCGATGCGGGCGTGCGCCTGCACGGCTGCACCGTCCATTTCGTGGTGCCGGAACTCGATGCCGGTCCGATCCTGGCCCAGGCCGCGATCCCGGTCCGACAGGACGACGATCCCGACAGCCTCGCCGGCCGCGTGATCGTGCAGGAGCGGCGGCTTTATCCGGCGGTGCTCGCCCTGGTGGCGGGCGGGCGGGCCCACTTGGAGGAGGATCGCGTGATCATCGCCGAGGAGGCCCCGGAGGGCGTCCTGTTCAGCGTCTAACGGGGGATCCCGAAGGGACAAGTCCCTTCGGCGAAGTCCGGGGCAGCGCCCCGGTGATCGTCAGACCGGGCGCTGCAGCTTGCAGCTGTCCAGCGCCGAGAGCGCCTTGGCGCGCGCAGTGTCGTTGAAATAGCCGGTCGCCCGGTAGGCTTCGATCTCGGACGCGTCGAGGCTGCGCAGGGTCTGCCGGGCGTAGCAGCCGCAGGGACGCTCCAACGATGCCTCGGGAGCACTGGTCAGGCGAGCCTGGACGATCGTGCAGGCGTGGCGCACGCGCCCTTCGAGGTTCGCCTTGGTGGCGGTCTTGAGCGCGGGATCCGGCTCGTATTGCTGGAACGGGGCCGAGGATCCGCCCGCGAGGGCGGCGGTCGCGCCGAGGGCGATGAGACCGGTCGCGATCAGCAGGGGCAGGCGGCGCATCGTCATGGTGGTCAAAGTCCAGGGCTGAGGGTGATGAAGCTCGGCCGTTGGACGCCTCCACGCTCCCGTCCGTCAATGGCGGGCCGGACACACAGGGCGGCATTCACCACACCCCGAAGCGCGCGGGGGAACGATGGCGGCCCGGTGTGCCCGGCCCGCCACCGCCTTGAGGGTCAGCCGACGATGTCGGAATCCTGGAAGAACTGCGCGATCTCGAGCTTGGCGTTCTCGGCGCTGTCCGAACCGTGGACGGTGTTCTCGCCGACCGACTCCGCGAACTTCTTGCGGATCGTGCCATCGGCGGCCTGGGCCGGGTTCGTCGCGCCCATGACCTCACGGTACTTCGCCACGGCGTTCTCGCCTTCCAGAACCTGGACCACCACCGGGCCGGAGGTCATGAAGCTGACGAGCTCCCCGAAGAACGGGCGCTCCTTGTGCACCTCGTAGAACTTCTCGGCCTGGGCCTGGGTCATGCGGATGCGGCGCTGGCCGACGATGCGCAGGCCGGACTCCTCGATCACCGCGTTGACGGCGCCCGTGAGGTTCCGCCGCGTGGCGTCGGGCTTGAGGATCGAGAAGGTGCGCTCGGTGGCCATGATGCGTCCGGTCCGTCTGTGGAAAAGGCGTACGGCGCGTCGGGATGCCGGCCGCGCCGCGGGAGCGAAAATTTCGCTTCGGCGCCGGGCTTATAGCGGTGGCAGTACGGGGTCTCAAGCGGCGCCGGGCGATCCGGTAACGCCAGCGTGGCCGTGGCTCCGCCGCAACACCGCCGAAAATTCGCCTGATTGCGACGGCTCACTCCCGCTCCATCGACTTCGTCCTTCCCCCGGGCGCCCGCGACGCCCCCTTCACGGAGACGAACCATGCGCATCCCTCTCAGCGCCGCCCTGCTCCTCACCGGCCTCTCGGCCGCCACCGCAGACACAGGCAAGGATCCCTCCGGCACGTGGCTGACCGGCGATGGCCGCGCCAAGATCCGGATCGACCGGTGCGGCCCGGGCCAGAAGCTGGTCTGCGGCAAGGTCGTGTGGCTCAAGCTGCCGACCACCGAGTCCGGTACGCCGCGCACCGACCTCAAGAACCCCGATCCGAAGAAGCGCAGCCGCCCGGTCATGGGCCTGCAACTGATCGACGGGTTGAAGCCAGACGAGGAGAAATTCTCCGGCGAGATCTACAATATCGAGGAGGGCAAGATCTACACGGTCAGCCTCGAGCGGGAGAGCGAGGCCGAGCTCAGCGTCTCGGGCTGCATGCTCAAGATCCTGTGCGGCTCCCAGACCTGGACGCGGGTGCCGGACGTCAACCAGCAGGCCGCCAACAAGAACTGACGGCTCGACCGGTTCGTCAAATTGCCGCGAGGCCGCGCTGGACCGCCGGCCTCGCCAGCACGCTCTCCAGCCAGCGCGCTACGTTCGGCAGGGTTTCGATCGCGACACCCTGCTTGAAATTGAGCTTGGCCCAGGTGAACGTCGCGATGTCGGCGATCGAGTAATCGTCGGCCAGATAGGCCCGACCCTCGAGGCGGCGCTCCAGCACGCCGTACAGGCGCTTCGCCTCGGCGGTGAAGCGTTCGATCGCGTATGGCACCTTCTCGGGCGCGTAGATCTTGAAGTGATGGGTCTGGCCGAGCATCGGCCCGAAGCCTGCGACCTGCCAGAACAGCCATTCGTCCACGAGCACGCGGGCGCGCTCGTCCGTGGGATAGAGCTGACCGGTCTTGCGCCCGAGATACTGCAGAATGGCGCCCGATTCGAACACCGAGATCGGTGTGCCGCCCGGTCCGTCAGGATCGACGATCGCCGGGATCTTGTTGTTGGGCGAGAGCGCCAGGAAGTCCGGGGCGAACTGTTCGTTCTTGGCGATGTCGACCGGGACGATCCTGTAGGGGAGCCCGCACTCCTCCAGCATGATCGGAATCTTCCAACCGTTCGGCGTGCTCCAGGTATGGACGTCGATCGGCCGCCCGGAAACCGCTGCCATGCTCTGCCTGCTCCTCGACCGTATCGCCGCGGCGCGGCGCCCCCCTGCCGGGTTCGGACAATCCCGGCAATGAAGACGATTTCCCCGCCGCGCTCAAGGTCTCAACGGCAGGAGCCGCTGGCGGTTCAAGATCGCGCGCTGTGATGCACTGCCTGTTGGCAGCGTCCGGTTGACCCTTGCCGACCCAGCGTGGGCGCAGCGAGATAGGCAACCGGGGCGTCGCGATGGCGCCGTGGGGGACCAGTCGATGATCAGGCGATTCGTAACGATCGTGGGGCTCGCCGTGCCGCTGCTCGCCGGGCAGCCGGTGCTGGCGAAGGATTCATCCGCAAAACCTCCGGCCGCCGCCGAGGCGCCGGCCACCGCGCCGGGCGCCCCGGCCGCAAAGGAGCTGACGCCCGGCCAGACCGCCGCGCGCACCCGCCAGAAGACCTGTGGCTCAGAGTGGCGCGCGCTCACCGACGCGCAGAAGGCCGCGCAGGGTCCGAAGTGGCCGCAGTACTGGAGCAAGTGCAACAAGCGCCTGAAGGGCGGCGACAAGGCCTGAGGCGCGCGAACCGCGACGCGTCTCATTCGTTCCTAACGCCGGAGCTGCGGACCACCGGGGTACCAATCGTGACGCACGAAGGCCTGCCCCGGCGGATGCCACGCACTGTTTCCGGCGAAGCGGAGGCCGGATCGGTGCGCGCGGCTCTGTCGAATCGAAACCGTGGGGCTGTGCCGGGCTGCGCCCGGCATGGCTGAATCGTCGGCCACCGGTGCGGGTCCGGCCTCGCTGAGTGATCGGGTGATCGCGTTTCTCGACGCCTGGGTGCCCAAGCCCGCGGCCTGGGCCTTCGCGTTGCGCATCTGGATCGCCATGATGCTGGCGCTGGCGGCGGCCTTCTGGCTCCAGCTCGACAGCGCCTCCTCGGCCGCCACCTGCGTGGCGATCCTCGCCCAGCCGAAGCGCGGGCAGGCCATCTCCAAGGCCGTTTACCGCCTTCTAGGCACGCTGATCGGTGCCGTGGTGTCGATCGTCGTCGTCGCGCTGTTCGGGCAGGACCGGGTCCTGCTGTTTACCAGCGTCACGGTCTGGCTCGGCCTGTGCGTGTTCGTGGCGCAGTACCTCCAGGACACCCGCGCCTATGGGGCGATGCTGTCGGGCTACACGGTCGCGATCATTGCGCTGGGACAGATCGACGATCCTCAGGGGACTTTCGATGCCGCAGTCTCGCGCGTCGCCGTGATCGTCCTCGGTATCGTTGCGATCACCTTCATCAACGACGCCCTCGCCTCCCCGAGCACATGGCGGGCCCTGCTGCCGCAGCTCCGCAAGGCCTGGGACGGGACGCGCGCCTACGCCCGGGAATCCCTGGCCGATGGCGATCTCGGTGCCGCGCGCACCGCCGCGCTGATCCGTACGATCGCGCCGATGCGCGCCGATGCCAGCGCCATCGCGGGGGAACTCGACGACGGCCCCTTCCGCGCCGCCGGCGCGCGCAGCTGCATCGCCGCGCTGTACGTGATGGCGGCCTCGATTCGAACCGTGGCGGCGGCCGCCGCGAATCTGCGGAACCCGAGCCCGGCGGTGGCCGAGGCGCTGGATATCTGCCGCCGGGTCGCCGATGCGCCCGATCCCGCCAGCCTCGACCGGGATGACGAGCGCCTGCGCGACCTCGTGGATGAGGCCGTCCGGGACGGTCAAAGACCCCTCGACGAGGTGGTGGTGCTTCAGCGCGCCCTGGATTTCGTCTGCGCGGCGACCTTCGCGCAGGACGGCCTAGGGGCCGTGGCGGATGGCCATGAGCCTCTGCGCGATGCCAGCCTGCCGACGCACCGGGATTTTCCCGTCGCCCTGCGCGGCGCCTTCCGGGTCGCCTTGGGCTTCGCGGCCACCGCCGCAACCTTCGTGGCGCTCGGCCTGCCGCAGGCCTCTTTCGCGCTCGTGCAAGTGGCGGCGACCGCGTCCCTGTCCTCTGTGACGCCGGACCCGAAAAAGTTCGCCACCGGCGTCGTGATCGGGATGGTTCTCGCGGCGACCTTCGCGGGCATCGCGCGCTTCGTCTTCCTCAACGGCGTCCAGGGTTTCCCGATGCTCGCCATGGTGATGGCGCCGGTGATCTTCCTCGGCTGCTTCCTGTCGCTGAACCCGAAGACCTTCGGCATCGGCTTTATCGTGATCGTGTTCTTCCCGGTCCTGCTCGGACCCGCAAACCCGCAGACCTATGACGCGGAGACCTTCCTGTTGAACGCGTTCCTGGTCGTGGTCGCCGCAACCATCCTGTCGATCGTCGTTCGCCTCCTCATTCCGGTGACGCCGGCGCAGAAGCGCGTCTTCGCGCTCGACTCCGCCCACCGCGCGCTGGCGAACGCCCTCCTCGGTGAGGGCGGCGATGCCACGACGCGGACCAGCCTGAACGCCGACCGCCTGTTCCAGTTCGCCGGCTACAGCTCGGGGAGCGGCGCCGTGCGGCAGGCGAGCCTTTCACACGCCTTCGCCCTGGCCCGGCTGGAGGCGGCGGCCGCCCGTGGCCATGCCGAGCTGCGCCGGCTCTGGCCGACAACGCCTATGCGCGACGCGATCCTGCGCGCCCGGGACGGGCTGGCCACCGCGGACGACCGCGCGTTGGAAGCCTCCGCTGGCGATCTGATCCGCGCGGCCTCGCGGCAGGATCGGCGCGTGCGTCTCACGACGGCGCGGGCCGCCAGCGATCTTCTCACCGCCGCGCGAACCATCGCCCGACACCGCAAGTTCCTTCGGCGCCTCGGCGTCGGAGCCGTGTCGCTCCTCAAGCGGCCAGATTGATCGCGCTCGCACATGTATGAAGACATTCACATCGGTGGGGTGCTGATCTCCTCGTTCGTCGCCTACGCCCTGGCGGCCTTCGTCATTCTCCTGCTGCTGCGCTGGGTTTTCGCCCGCATTCGCTTCAGTCGCTATGTTGCCAACGCCCCGCTCGCCGAGGCCGGCATCTACGTCTGTGTCCTCGCCCTGCTCATCGCGTTGATCTGATGCCTGAAACGACCGCCGACGAGGACGATCCCAAGCCCGCAGCCCGCGCGGGTGCGACGGATCACAACGATCTTTTGCCGATTGTCCCGCGCCGGGGCCGGGCTGCCAAGGTGTTCCGCTTGGCCGCCACCGGCGTGATCCTGCTCGTCGCCTTCGTGGCGGCCGCCTATGTCTGGGAATTCTACGTCGCGGCACCCTGGACGCGCGACGGGACGGTGCGGGTGCAGGTCGCCAACATCGCCCCGCAGGTCGCCGGGCAGATCGTGGATGTGCGCGTCCATGACAACCAGAACGTACACAAGGGCGACGTGCTCTACGTGATCGATCCGGTCGATTTCGAGGTCAACGTGACCTCGGCCGATGCCGAGGTGAAGAACCGCGAGGCCGATCTTCAGGTCAAGAACGCCCAGTCGGCCCGGCGGCAGGCGCTCACCACGGTCTCGACCTCGGTCGAGGAGAAGCAGCAATTTGCCGGTCAGGCCAAGATCGCTGAGGCCGCCCTGGAGAGCGCGCAGGCGCAGCTGCGTCAGGCCAAGATCAACCTCGAACGCACGCAGGTGAAATCCACCGTCAACGGTCGCGTCACCAACCTGCTGATGCGTGTCGGCGACTACGCCCGGACCGGAACGTCGAACATCAACGTGGTCGATACCGATTCGTACTGGATCGACGGCTACTTTGAAGAAACGAAGATGCCCAACATCCATGTCGGCGACCGGGCCGACGTCAAGCTGATGGGCTTCGACCCGCGCCTCAGCGGCACGGTGGCCAGCATCACCCTCGGCATCTCGACGGCGAATGCCGCTTCCAGCACGCAGGGCCTGCCGGACGTGAACCCGGTCTACACCTGGGTGCGTCTGGCGCAGCGCGTCCCCGTCCGCATCCGCATCGATCACGTTCCATCGGAGATCCCGCTGATCGCCGGCATGACCGCGACCGTCGTGGTCAATGGCGGCCGCGCACCGGCGCCAACGTGGTTCATGGATCTGCGGGAGCGCGTCTCTGCCCTGACGCAGACGCCCACCGTCGAGGCCGACCGGCGCTGACGACACGTTGGATGTGACTTGATTTCCGTTCGCTGCGCGTCCCCGCAGAAGCAAGAATGCGGGGCGTCGACCTGACCGTCTGAGTGGCGTCGCTGACCGGCAAGCCGCCGGAAGGCCTATAGCGTCGAGCGACCGGGGCGCCGCCTTGCTTGCTGAGTCCAACTCAGAAGCCGCCGATTGGTTGGGGCGCCATTGAAGTTTCTGCGCTGCCGTAGGATCGATCTAAGTGGTTGCGCGGCCTCATGATGCATCGCCGCATGGTGTCGGCTGTCGGGAAAAAGCTTTCAAGCGGCAAATTTGCAGTTGACCGACCGCTGTGACGGGCGCAGTCTCCCTGTGTGCTTCGCGAATGCAGGCACGGATCGGCCGGAAACCTTGAGGAGATCAGGTTTCGCAACGGTTGCGATTGGCTGAAACTGGAGGAGACAGGGATGACTCCACCGCAGCGGAACGCCGCATAGACGGTTTCGGGACAGGTTCGGCCCGGGCCCAGCGGCACCAGACGAACAACCGGACGGAAGCGGCTCCAGGGGCGCAGAAGCGGCCGATACGGCACGCCTTCGAATGCGCGAAAAGCCCCAACTTGAGCCGCACCGCCGTGGTTTCTCCAGAAAATCGGAATACCCTTACCTGCCCGGCAGCGCCGCGGCGGGAATTTGTCGTGGCGGAGGACGAGAAGGGCTCCCGCCCGGACCATTGCCGGCCGCTCAATTTACGGAGGCCGACGCGCTCCACAGGTGCGACCCGCTCCCTCTCCCGTGAGGGAGAGGGCTGGGGTGAGGGTCGAGAATTTTCAGGATAGGGCGCGTCATTAATGCGCCGACGGGATGTGCCTCTTTCGGGCAGTTCTCATCCCTCACCCTGTCCCTCTCCCGCTCGGGAGAGGGGACCCGCGCTTCGTTCATCGAAGGCGGTCTTACGCGCGTGCAGCGTTGCCGGCGGATACGCTGGCCAATCCACGTGCTCCACAAGCCCACCCGCCCCCTTCTCCTGAGCCGCGCGTGCACCTGGCCCGGGATGAGGTTATGGATGAGATGGTCGCTCGCTGCGACCCGCTCACGCGATCCCGAGCTTGGCCTTCAGCAGCGCGTTCACCGCGGCCGGGTTCGCCTTGCCGCCGGTGGCCTTCATGGTTTGTCCGACGAACCAGCCGAGCAGCGTCGGTTTTTCCTTGGCCTGGGCGACCTTGTCGGGATTGGCCGCGATGATCTGGTCGATCGCCGCCTCGATGGCGCCGGTATCGGTCACCTGCTTCATGCCGCGGCTCTCGACCAAAGCGCGCGGATCGCCGCCCTCGGTCCAGACGATCTCGAACAGATCCTTGGCGATCTTGCCCGAGATCACGTCCTCGCCGATCAGGTCGACGATCGCCCCGAGCTGCGCGGCCGAGACCGGGCTCGCCTCGATCGACAGGCCCTCCTTGTTGAGGCGGCCGAACAGCTCGTTGATGACCCAATTGGCTGCGGCCTTGCCGTCTCGGCCCTTGGCGACCGCCTCGTAGTAGTCGGCCGACGCCCGCTCGGCGACCAGCACGCCGGCATCGTAGGGCGAGAGGCCGTAATCCGCGACGAACCGCGCCTTCTTGGCGTCCGGCAGCTCGGGCAATCCTTCCGCCAGGCCGTCGACGAAGGCCTGATCGAACTCGAGCGGCAGCAGGTCCGGATCGGGGAAGTAGCGGTAATCGTGCGCCTCCTCCTTGGAGCGCATCGAGCGCGTCTCGCCCTTGCCGGGATCGAACAGGCGGGTTTCCTGATCGATCTTGCCGCCATCTTCCAGGATCGCGATCTGGCGGCGCGCCTCGGTCTCGATCGCCTGCCCGATGAAGCGGATCGAGTTGACGTTCTTGATCTCGCAGCGGGTGCCCAAAGGCTCGCCGGGAAGGCGCACCGAGACGTTCACGTCGGCGCGGAGCGAGCCCTTTTCCATGTCGCCGTCGCAGGTGCCGAGATAGCGCAAGATCGTGCGTAGCTTGGTGACGTAGGCCTTCGCCTCCTCGGACGAGCGCAGGTCCGGCCGGGAGACGATCTCCATCAGCGCCACGCCCGAGCGGTTGAGATCGACGAAGCTGCGGGTCGGGTCCTGATCGTGCAGCGACTTGCCGGCGTCCTGCTCCAGGTGCAGGCGCTCGATGCCGACCGTGATCGACGAACCGTCGGCCATGTCGACCAGCACCTCGCCCTCGCCGACAATCGGGTCCTTGTACTGCGAGATCTGGTAGCCCTGCGGCAGATCCGGGTAGAAGTAGTTCTTCCTGTCGAACACCGAGCGCAGGTTGATCTGGGCCTTGAGGCCGAGGCCGGTGCGCACCGCCTGGGCGATGCATTCGGCATTGATCACCGGCAGCATGCCGGGCATCGCGGCATCGACCAGCGAGACGTGGTCATTCGGCTCGGCCCCGAACTCGGTTGAGGCGCCGGAGAACAGCTTCGCCCGGCTGGAGACCTGGGCATGGACCTCCATGCCGACGATCACCTCCCAATCGTGGAGGCCGCCCTTGATCAGCTTCTTGGGGTCGACGGATGCGTTCATGGTCGTCCGGGCCGAGAGAGGTGCGTGGCGGGTTCCTCCCACCTGCGACCTCATCCTGAGGTGCTGCACAGCAGCCTCGAAGGAGGGCTCCAGGGATCGCGCGGCTGGCTGAAGGGCTCCTTCGAGGCCTCCGCTGCGCTCCGGCACCTCAGGATGAGGTCGCGAAGGGGGTCCGATGTCGTGCGGTCACTTACGGGCCGCGGCGCGAAAAGATCAAGCGCGCCGTCCGACAGCCCGGCGAGCCCCGTAGCCGAGGATCGCCCAGAGCAAAGCCGCCCCTGCCCGGACCGGGAAGAAGGTCGGCCCGTCATGGGTCACCGGCGCTGGCCATGGGATCCCGGCCGCGCTCACCGCGTAGGAGAACAGGACCGAGAATCCGAGCGCCGCGATCGCCGCGATGAACACCTTGCCGAACTGGCTGGCGGTCCATCCGAGATAGACCGCGACCACGATCAGCGCCGGATCGAAGCCGGCCCAGATCCAGACCGTCCAGGGGTAATACGGGACGGTCATGCCCACCAGGGCTCCGGCAGAGCGGTGCGGCCGGCGGAATCCTCGATCACCTGGGCGACGGCGAATAGCGTCTCCTCATCGAAGGGCCGCCCAATCAACTGGAGACCCAGCGGCAGCCCCTGCCCGTCGAGACCCGCCGGCACCGCGATGCCCGGGAGCCCGGCCATGTTCACCGTCACGGTGAACACGTCGTTGAGGTACATCTCCACAGGGTCCGCCGAGGCCTTTTCGCCGATACCGAAAGCGGCCGATGGCGTCGCCGGCGTGAGGATGGCATCGACGCCGTAGGCGTAAGCCTGCTCGAAGTCCCGCTTGATCAGCGTGCGGATCTTCTGGGCGCGGACGTAATAGGCGTCGTAGTAGCCGGCCGAGAGCACGTAGGTGCCGATCATGATCCGGCGCTTCACCTCGCGGCCGAAGCCGGCGGCGCGGGTGTTCTCGTACATCCCGGCGATGTCCTTGCCGGGGATCCGCAGGCCGTAGCGGACACCGTCGTAGCGGGCGAGGTTCGAGGAGGCCTCGGCCGGCGCCACGATGTAGTAGGCCGGCAGCGCATAGGACGTGTGCGGCAGCGAGATTTCCTTGATGGTCGCGCCGGCGGCCTTCAGCCACGCCGCGCCCTCGTCCCAGAGCTTCTGGATCTCGGCCGGCATGCCGTCGACCCGGTACTCCTTGGGGATGCCGATGGTCAGGCCCTTCACGCCGCGGGTGACCGCCGCCTCGAAGTCGGGCACCGCGAGGTCTGCACAGGTCGTGTCCCGGGCATCCGCGCCGGCCATCGAGCCGAGCAGGATCGCGCAGTCGCGCACCGTCCGGGCGATCGGGCCGGCCTGATCCAGCGAGGAGGCGAACGCCACCGTGCCCCAGCGCGAGCATCGCCCATAGGTCGGCTTGATCCCGACCGTGCCGGTGAAGGCCGCGGGCTGGCGGATCGAACCGCCGGTGTCGGTGGCGGTGGCGCCGAGGCAGAGCCGCGCCGCGACCGCGGCGGCCGAGCCGCCCGAGGAGCCGCCGGGCACGATCTGCGCGTCCGAGCCCGTGCGCCGCCAGGGCGAGACGACGTTGCCGTAGGCGCTGGTCTCGTTGGACGAGCCCATGGCGAATTCGTCGAGGTTCAGCTTGCCGAGCATCACGGCGCCGTCGCGCCAGAGATTGGCCGAGACCGCCGATTCGTAATGCGGCTCGAAGGTCTGCAGGATCTTGGAGCCCGCCGTCGTGGTCACGCCGTCGGTGCAGAACAGGTCCTTGATGCCGAGCGGGATGCCCTCCAGCGGCCGGGCCTCGCCGGTGGCGAGCTTCTGGTCCGACGCATCGGCCATCGCCAGGGCGCGGTCCGGCGTCTCCAGGAGATAGGCGTTCAGCGCGCGGGCCTTGCCCATGGCGTCGAGATGCGCCTGCGTCAGCTCGCGGGCCGAGAGCCGCTTCGCCTTGAGGGCGTCGCGCGCCTCGGCCAGGGTGAGTTCGTTCGGATTCACGCTGTTCCCGTCCCCGCGCGCCGCGGCACGCCCCTCAGAAATCCGGTCCGCTCGGTTCGCGCCGAGATCAGCCTACTCGACCACCTTCGGGACCAGGAAGTAATTGTCCTCGGTCTCGGGCGCGTTGGCGACCACGTCGGCGGCGCGGCCACCCTCGGTGACCACGTCCGCGCGCTTCTTCATCGCCATCGGCGTCACGGAGGTCATGGGCTCGACGCCGGACACGTCGACGGTTCCGAGTTGCTCCACGAAGGCCAGGATCGCGTTCAGCTCACCCTGCAGCGGCCCGACCTCGTCGTCGGTGACCGCGATGCGCGCCAGATGCGCGATCCGCCGAACCGTCTTCTCGTCGACCGACATGCCGTCCCGTTCGTCCCAGTCCGGGAGCAGCCTCCCGCGATCGGCCGGGCTATAGCATCGGCGTTCGACGCGCCGCAACGCGCGGTGTGGAAAGCTAGGCGTCCGACCGCCTTCGAGATCGGGTGGGCATGCCCCGGGTCAGGTCACCACGTGATGCGGCGTAACCGACATCTCGATGGTGATTCCGGTCTGCCGAACCGGCTGGACCATGGCCTGGGCAAAGCCCAAGACCAGGATCTCGAAAGCCAGCAGCAGCATCAGGCGATGCCGACGCGGCATCGCCAGCGGCGAGCGGAGAGGCGCAAAACGGGTGGGCTGGCCAAGTGTCGACACGGCAGGAACCCGCATGATGGTTTAACGATGTGTTTACCTACCTAACCGTGAACCGCCTCGCGTGCATCCGGGGCGATCTACGGAGAGCGGCAAGCCTGTGGATGAGAGACCGGGATCGATGTGGGAGCGGATCTTCACCAGCCTGTCCCCGGGCTTCACGCCGGGTGAGACGGAGCTCGACCGTGCAGCGGCGGAACTCGGCTTCGCCCTGCCGGCCTCCTACCGCAGCTTCTGCCGGACATGCGGCGTCGGCCTCGCGGGGGACCAGTTCAGGATCGCGGTTCCGGGCCCCTACGAGGCCAGCGATCTGATCACGCAGGCCGGCATCATCGCCCACAGCGTCGGAACCACGATCGGGATGCTGGAGGACGGGGCCGAAACGCACCGGTTCGATGTCGAGGGCGGCGATCCGGCCATCGTCGAACGGGCCTGCTTCTTCGGCCGCGGCGAGGATGGCGGGCTTCTGTTCTGGGACGTGTCCGGAAGCGGCCCGGAATACGATATCTGGCTGCTCGCCCCCGATCTCGAGACGATCCGGTTCGGCGGCGAGAGCCTGGACGACTTCTTCACGCGGGTCACCGCGCCCGCCGCCGCCCTGGTGCTCGGGCCAGGCTTCGAGCCGTTGCCCGCGCGATTCGAGGGCTTTGCGGAGGCCACGCTGGCACGCAGCACACAGGCGGACCCATGAATCACGACGCGATCCGCGCTTTCGCAACGGCCTCACGCGGCGGGACGCGGCTGATCGGCATCGATCTCGGTACCAAGACGATCGGCCTCGCGCTGTCCGATCTCGGCCGCCAGATCGCGACGCCGCTGGAGACGATCCGCCGGGTGAAGTTCACGCCGGACGCGCAGCGCCTCGCGGCCCTGTGCCGCCAGCACGCGGTCGGCGGTCTCGTGGTCGGCCTGCCGCTCAACATGGACGGCAGCGAAGGCCCGCGGGTGCAATCGACCCGGGCGTTCGTGCGCAACCTCGCGCCGATCCTGCCCCTGCCCCACGTGTTCTTCGACGAGCGCCTCTCGACCGCGGTTGTGACCCGGGCGCTGATCGAGGCGGACGCGTCCCGGGCCCGGCGCGGCGAACTCGTGGATAAGCTCGCCGCCGCCTACATCCTCCAGGGCTGCCTCGACGTGATGCGCCATCTCGCCGACGTCGACGCCGATGCGGCGGCCGACGCGGACCCGTTCAGCGGCTGAGCAGCGAGACCGCGCCGCTGCCGTGGCGCTCGATCCGCCCGTCGAGTTCCAGCTCCAGCAGGACGGTCTGCACCACCCGAATCTCGATGCCGGCGCTGCGCGCCAACTCGTCGGTGCCGACGGGGCTCGGTCCGAGCAACGCGACGATGCGGGCGCGCTCGTCGGCCGGCCCGGGCTCCTCGTCCATGTCGTCCGACTCGGCTCTCTCCGGCGGTTTGCCTAGGTCCGCAGCGAAAAAATCCTGCGGGATCGACCCGTCGAGGTCGATTTCGTCCCAGAAGTCCGGCTGCTCACGGAGATCCGGCCGGTCGCGCGCTGGGGCGGCGTCCGCATCCGGGCCGTGCTCGATGATCGGGCCGAGCACGTCGAGGACATGCGACACCTCGGAGACGAGCGCTGCTCCCTGGCGGATCAGATCGTTGGTGCCCTCTGCCCGCGGATCCAGCGGCGAGCCGGGAACCGCGAAGACCTCGCGGTTCTGCTCCAGCGCGTAGCGCGCGGTGATCAGCGAGCCGGAGCGGCGGGCCGCCTCGACCACCACGGTGCCGTACGACAGGCCCGAGATGATGCGGTTGCGCCGCGGGAAGTCGCGCCCGCGCGGCACCCAGCCCATCGGCATCTCGGCGAGCACCGCCCCACCCTCCTCCAGGATCGCGTCGACCAGGGCGGCGTGGTTGGCCGGGTAGATCTTGTCCTGCCCGCCGGCCATCACCGCGACGGTGCCGGTCGAGAGGCTCGCCTTGTGGGCCCGCGCGTCGATACCCCGGGCGAGGCCCGAGACCACCGTCAGGCCGGCCTCGCCGAGGCCCCGGGCCAGCCGCTCCGTGAAGGCGAGCCCGGCCGTCGAGGCATTGCGCGAGCCGACCAGGGCCACCGCCGGACGGTTCAGGATCGCGGCGCCGCGGAGCGCGAGGAGTGGCGGCGCCGCATCGGCCTGCTGAAGAAGGCGCGGAAAATCCGCCTCGCCGGTGGCGATCAGCCTGCCGCCGAGGCGCGCCAAAGCCGCGATCTCATCCTCGGCCTGCGCCCGGGTCGGCGGCTCCAGCCGCTTGCCCTGCCGCCGGCCGAGATCGGGCATCGCCTCGAGGGCGGCGGCCGCTCCGCCGAAGCGGTTGATCAGGGTGCGGAAGGTGCGCGGCCCGACGCCCTCGGTGCGGATCAGGCGCAGCCAATCGAGACGCTGGGCATCGGTGAGCTGCATGCGATCCCCCAAGGACCGCGCATCCCGTGCGTGCGCTCAGCCCTTCTGGCCGATGCGCCCCTCGGTGCCGGAGGCCAGCCGGCGGATGTTGGGCGCGTGCTTCCACCATAGCAGCACGCCCAGCAGCAGGAACAGCACAGCTTGCGCCGGCGCGCCGAGCGCCCACAATGCCAGGGGCGTCGCGGCCGAGGCGACGAGCGCCGCAAGCGACGAATACTTCAGCGCGAAGGCGAGACCGAGCCAGATCAACGCGAAGATTCCGAGGGCTGGCGGGGAGAAGGCGAGGAGCACGCCGATGAAGACGGCGACGCCCTTGCCGCCCTTGAAGCCGAGCCAGACGGGAAAGAGATGTCCCAGGAACGCCCCGAGACCAGCCGCCAGGGCCGGTCCCAAGCCGAAATGCAGGGCGACTAGGACCGATACCGTCCCCTTGAGGGCGTCGCCCAGCAGGGTCGCGGCGGCGAGGCCTTTGCGGCCCGTCCTCAGCACGTTGGTGGCGCCGATATTGCCGGAGCCGATCGCCCGCACGTCGCCGAGCCCGGCCAGCCGCGTGAAGATGAGGCCGAACGGAATCGAGCCCAGGGCGTATCCCAGGATGAGACCGAAGAGGACGAGGGGGTCTGTCGGGTCGGGAAACATCAGGCCGCTGCTGCCAGGTCATCGGCTGCGTGGACGATCGCGCCGCCAACCAGCGTCAGCACCGCAGCGCCCTGGAGGCGCGCTTCGTCGAACGGCGAGTTCTTCGAACGTGACTTCAACCGCCGTTTGTCGAGAACATAGGGCAGATCGGGGTCGATCAGCACGAGATCGGCCGGCGCACCGATCGCGAGGCGGCCGGCTTCGCGCCCGAGGATCCGGGCCGGATTCACCGTCAGCGCGGCGACGAGCTTGGCCAGATCGAGGTCACCGGTGTGGACGAGCCTTAGGGCCGCACCCAGCAGGGTTTCGATCCCGAGGGCGCCGTCCGCTGCCTCCGCGAAAGGCAGGCGCTTGGTCTCCACATCCTGCGGGTTGTGATCGGACACGACCACGTCGATCACGCCCTCACCCAAAGCCTGGACGATCGCGTGCCGGTCGGCCTCGTCGCGCAGCGGCGGCGAGAGCCGGCAGAAGGTTCGGTAATGGCCGATGTCGTTCTCGTTCAGCACGAGGTTGTTGACCGACACTCCGCAGGTCACCGGCAGACCGTCCTGCTTGGCCCGACGGACGATCTCCACCGAATCTGCACATGAGATCATGGCGGCGTGGTAGCGGGCGCCGGTCAGCCGCACGAGGCGGATGTCGCGCTCCAGCATCACGGTCTCGGCCTCGCGGGGGATGCCCATCAGGCCGAGGCGGGAGGCGAGTTCGCCCTCGTTCATCACGCCTTCGGCGACGAGATCCGCATCCTCGACATGCTGCATCACCAGAGCGTCGAAGTCCCGGGCGTAGGTCAGGGCGCGCCGCATCACCTGGGCGTTGGCGACAGCGCGCAGCCCGTCCGTGAACGCCACCGCGCCGGCCTCCTTGAGCAGGCCGAACTCGGTCATCTCCCGGCCGGCGAGCCCCTTGGTGATCGCGGCGGCCGGCAGGACGTTGACGCTCGCCGTGTCGCGGGCCCGCCGCAGCACGAAATCGACGATGGCCGGCCCGTCGATCACCGGGTTGGTGTCCGGCATGCAGACCAGGGTGGTCACGCCCCCCGCGGCGGCGGCGGCGCTCGCCGAGGCCAGGGTCTCACGATGCTCAGCCCCGGGTTCGCCCACGAAGGCGCGCATGTCGATCAGGCCGGGGGTCAGGACCCGGCCGACGCAATCGATTCTTCTCGTACCCTCCGGCGTGCCCGGGGCTGCGCCGCTGACGATGTCGGCGATCCGGCCGTCCCGCACCAAGACCGCACCCGGGGTCTCCCGTCCCGTCGCCGGGTCGAGGAGTTTGGCGTTCGCCAGAAGGTAGCTGCTCACAGGGGCGTCCTCGCGGATGAGGCCGGACCATCGAGGCGCATGGCAAGGCCGGCCGCCGCCATATGGGCCTTGGCCTCGGCGACGCTCGCCTGTCCGAAATGGAAGATGGAGGCCGCCAGCACTGCGCTCGCCCCGCCCTCGGCCACGCCGGCCACGAGATCGTCGAGGCCGCCGACGCCACCGGAGGCGATGACCGGCACAGAGACCGAGTCGCTGATCGCCCGCGTGAGGGCGAGATCGTAGCCGGAGCGTGTCCCGTCCTTGTCCATGGAGGTGACCAGCAATTCACCCGCGCCCTTGCCGGCGACCAATCGGGCGAAGGCGACGGCATCGATCCCCGTCGGGTCGCGGCCGCCATGGGTGAAGATGTCCCAGGAAGCGGGCGCCCCGGGCGGCGAGACGCGCTTGGCGTCGATCGCCACCACGATGCACTGGGCGCCGAATTTTTCCGCCGCTCGGGCGACGAGGTCCGGATCCTTCACGGCCGCGGTGTTGATCGCGACCTTGTCGGCCCCGGCGAGCAGCAGGGCCCGGACATCCTCGACCGTGCGGACGCCGCCGCCGACGGTGAGCGGCATGAAGCAAGCCTCGGCGGTCCGGCTGACGATGTCGAGCAGCGTGCCGCGGGCTTCGCGGCTCGCGGTGATGTCGAGGAAGCACAGCTCGTCGGCGCCGGCCGCGTCGTAGACCTTGGCGGCCTCGACGGGGTCGCCGGCATCGCGCAGGCCCTCGAAGCGCACGCCCTTCACGACGCGCCCGTCCTTCACGTCGAGGCAGGGGATGATGCGAGTCTTGAGCAAGGGCGGCTCTTCAGTCCGAAGTGTCTTCTGGATCGGCTGAGAAGGGTCGCGTCAGCAACTCTTCTCGCGAGTAAGGACATTCTTTTGGGAACAGCCTCAAAGGCAAGCCCGTCTCGGCGGCCGCCTCTTCCCGCGCATCTCGGTAAGCGCGCTCGAAGGCCTGGACCAGACGGCTCTTGAGCCCGGGATTGTCCTCAAGCACATCGGCCGCTCTGTTTCGATGCATCCGAATCGAGACCGTCCAGCTGCGGCTTCGGCGTTCCGGCTGGTAATCGAACTTGAGCATGTGCAGCAAGACGACGCGCCAGAGGCTGACCAGACTGTCATACTGGCTCCTGCCCAAGCTCTCGATCTCCTCGGCAAGATTTTCGCGGTCGAGCCCTGAGACGTCTCCGGCCCGCAAACGCGCACCCTGCTCCTGGGTCCAGGTGTAGAAATCGTCCGCGTAGGCCGTTCCGGCCGGCGCGGGCCGAGTCTTCAATGCAGTCATCGAAGCCTCCGGTCTCGGCGCCCTCGCTGCGCTTCCTCTATCACGAAGCCGGGCCGCGCGCTCCAGCGATCGCCGCCAGAGCCGCCTGCGGATCGATCCGCCCGTCGTAGAGCGCCCGCCCCGTGATGGCACCGGCGATCAGCGCGCAATCCGGCTGGAGCAGGCGATGCACGTCGTCGATCGACGCAAGGCCGCCCGAGGCGATCACCGGGATGCGCACGGCCTGCGCCAGCGCCAGGGTCATCTCGACGTTGAGGCCCTTCAGGATCCCGTCCCGGGCGATGTCGGTATAGATGAGTGCCGCGACGCCCGCGTCCTCGAAGCGTCGGCCGAGGTCTTCGGCGGTCATGCTGGAGGTCTGCGCCCAGCCCTCGACGGCGACGCGCCCGTCCTTGGCATCGATACCGACCGCGATTTTCCCCGGGTGCTGGCGGGCAGCCTCGCGGACGAATTCGGGATCGCGCACCGCCGCAGTGCCGATGATCACCCGCGACACGCCCTTGGCGAGCCAGCCTTCCAGGGTCTTCATCTCGCGGATGCCGCCGCCGAGCTGTACCGGGATCGTCACGCGCTGCAGGATCGCGTCGACCGCCGCGGCGTTGCGAGGGGCGCCCGCGAAGGCCCCGTCGAGATCGACCACGTGCAGCCAGGGAAAGCCCTGCCCCTCGAAGATTGCGGCCTGCGCGGCCGGATCGTCGCCGAACACCTTGGCCTGGGCCATGTCGCCCTGGATGAGGCGGACGCAGCGTCCCTCCTTGAGGTCGATCGCTGGGTAGAGGATCACGGGAATATCTGTCCTTGTTGCCGGGGCGGAGCCGCCGTCAGGGCCGCCAGTTCAAGAAATTCGCGATGAGCGCGAGGCCCAGCCGCTGGCTCTTCTCCGGGTGGAATTGCGTGCCGGCGACGTTGCCCCGGGCGACCAGGGCGGTGATGGGTCCGCCGTAATCAGCGCGGGCGACCACGTCGTCGGGACTTTCGGGTGACAGCGCGTAGCTGTGCACGAAATAGGCGTGCAGGCCGTCCTCGCCGATGGGAATGCCGGCAAGCAGCGCGTGATCGCGGGCCGGCCGCAGGGTGTTCCAGCCCATGTGGGGGACTTTCAATGTCGGATCCGACGGCTTGATCGGGCCGACATCGCCGGGGATCCAGCCGAGACCCGGCGTCGTGGTATATTCCAGCCCGCGGGTCGCCAGGAGCTGCATCCCGACGCAGATGCCGAGGAACGGCCGCGCGTCCCGGTGAGCCACCTGGGTCATCGCCTCGACCATGCCGGGCACGGCGTCGAGCCCGCGGCGGCAATCCGCGTAGGCGCCCACGCCGGGCAGGACGATGCGATCGGCGGCGGCCACAACCTCCGGGTCCGCCGTCAGGCAGATCCGCGCAGCGTGCCCGGACTCGCGGGCGGCACGCTCGAAGGCCTTGGCGGCGGAGTGGAGGTTGCCCGATCCGTAATCGATGATCGCGACCGTCTCGGTACTCATGCGCGTGTCGTCCGCCCCATCACCGGGCGCCCTCCTGAGCAGGGAACAGGCCGATCACCGGTTCGCCCCGGCGGCTCGGCCCGCTCGGGAAGGGGGCGCGTGCCGCCGCCGGGTTCGCGCCCAGCCAGCGATTGAGCGCGCGCGCTTCGGCCTCTTCGGACGTACCGGCGATCACGGCATCGCGCGCCGGCCAACCCCGACGGGTGAGGGTCCAGCGACGCAGGCTCGACGCTTCCAGCCCGACCAGCCATCCGAAAAGCAGCGTGACGATCAGGCCGGCGCCGGACGGCAGCCCGAGCAGGATCCCCCCGCCGGCGAGCGCGATCAGGCCGATCAGCACGATCAGCGCCACGATCCACAGCCGGTGGTAGAGGAACCACAGCACCGTGAACGCAAAGGCCGACCACGAAAAGCCGTCCGGCACCAGCACGGCCCGATCGAGGCCGATCGCCTCGCCAGGGCGCGCATCGGGGGGCAGGTGGAGCGTGTAGCTGCGCATCCGCATCGCGGGACTCCGACAACGGCGCTCTCAAACCGCCATCGAGGCGGTCGAGGAGCGCGACGACAAGATGCTCTACAGGGAGCCCTTCGTGGAGGGAACGCGCCCCTCCTCCCGCGGATCGATCGCCACGGCCTTCCGCAAGGCTCGAGCCAGCCCCTTGAAGCAGCTCTCCGCGATGTGGTGGGCGTTGTCGCCGTACAGCGTCTCGACGTGAAGGGTCAGGCCGGCATTCATCGCGAAGGCCTGGAACCACTCGCGCACCAGCTCGGTGTCGAACTGCCCGATTTTCTCGACGCGGAATGTCGTGCGGAACACCAGGAACGGGCGCCCGGAAATATCGACGCAGACGCGGGTCAGCGCCTCGTCCATGGGCAGGTGGATGTCGGCATAGCGCGTCACCCCACGCTTGTCCCCGAGCGCCTTCGCAAAGGCCTGACCGAGCGCGATGCCGCAATCCTCGGCGGAATGGTGCTGGTCGATGTGCAGGTCGCCGTCCACCTTCACGTCGAGGTCGAACAGGGCGTGCCGCGCCAGCAGATCGAGCATGTGGTCGAGGAAGCCGATCCCGGTGGCGATCGTCGATCGGCCGGTCCCGTCGAGGGCGACGGTGACCGCGATGTCGGTCTCCGCGGTCTTACGGGTGATGGTGGCGCTACGCATTTGTCTTCGGATTTCGCGTCGAGGGCGGCCGTTGCCGCCCGCGCCTTCTAGAGGGAGTCCCGCCGAAAGGGAAAGGGCCGCTGCCTATCCGTTCAGCACCCGCCCCGCGACGGCGTCGAGTTTGGCGAGCAGCGCGGGGTCGCGGACGGCCGGCGCCGTCATGATCGCCCCGTCGAGCGCCCGGTGCGAACCTGCCGGACAGGGCTCGCGTTCGGTCGGGAAATCGCGCGCCAGCCGCGCGACGAGCCGCGCTGCCTTGTCGGCGTTGGCGCGCGCCACCGCCACCACGGCGGCCACGTCCACCGCGTCGTGGCCGGGGTGCCAGCAATCGAAATCGGTCACCATGGCGATGGTCGCGTAGGTGATCTCGGCCTCGCGGGCGAGCTTGGCCTCGGGCATGTTGGTCATGCCGATCACGTCGAAGCCCTGCGCCTTGTAGGCCCGGGATTCGGCGAGCGAGGAGAATTGCGGCCCGTCCATGCAGACGTAGGTCCCGCCGCGATGGACCGCGATCTCTTCGGCCTTGGCGGCATTCGCGATGCGTCCCTGGAGGCCGGGCCCCACCGGATGGGCCAGCGAGACGTGGGCGACGCAGCCGTCGCCGAAGAACGAGTTGGCCCGGCCATGAGTGCGATCGACGAATTGATCGACCAGCACGAACAGGCCCGGCGGCAGCTCCTCGCGGAACGAGCCGCAGGCGGAGAGCGACACGAGATCGGTGACCCCGGCGCGCTTCATCGCGTCGATGTTGGCGCGGTAGTTGATGCCGGCGGGCGAGAAGCGATGGCCGCGGCCGTGCCGGGCCAGGAACACGATCTTGGTGTCGCCGATCCGCCCGATGCGCAGCGCATCCGAAGGCTCGCCCCAGGGGGAGGCTACACGTTCCTCGCGGACATCTTCGAGCCCAGGCAGGTCGTAGACGCCGGAGCCGCCCATAACCCCGAGTACCGCTGCCGTCATGCCGGGAATCCTGTCATCGGGCGGCGCAGATGGCCCCCCTGTCCCATCCAACACCTCATCCTGAGGTGCCGGAGCGAAGCGGAGGCCTCGAAGGAGATCTCCGAAAGCCGCAGCGATCCCTGCAGCCCGCCTTCAAGGCCCGCTGACGCGGTCACCTCAGGATGAGGTAACGGACAAGACAGGCGGTCTCGAAAGCTGGCGTACGCCGCGACAGCCGAGCGGTAGCATGGACAGCCAGCCAAAAAAAAGATGGGCCCCCACGAGGGAGGCCCACCGGCATCATCGATCTGGTGCATCGGCTCAATAGGCCTTGTGCAGCTCCGGCTGGAGGCCGTGGACCTCGCCGCCGACATCGGCCCAGATCTTCTTCTTCACGTAGTAGAGCAGCCCCGACAGGATGATCAGGAACAGGATCACCCGGAAGCCCAGGGCCTTGCGGTCCATCATGTGAGGCTCGGCCGACCACATCAGGAAGGCCGCGACGTCCTTGCCGTATTGATCGACGGTCTCGGGCGCCACCGGCTGGCCCTTGTCGTCCTTCGGGTAGGTGACCTGCCCGTCGGAGATCGGCGGCGGCATCGCGATGATGTGGCCGGGATAGTACTTGTTGTAGTGGCCGCCATCCGGAACCGTGAAGTCCTTCGGCGCCTCTTCGTAGCCGTTGAGCAGCGCATGGATGTAGTCGGGGCCCTGCTCCGAGTAGCCGATCAGGGGCAGCCAGTCGGTAAGGAAGTAGAGCGAGCCGCGGGAGAAGGTCCGCGCCTTGGCGATCACCGAAAAGTCCGGAGGCGCCTTGCCGCCGTTCGCCGCCGCCGCGGCCTGATCGTTCGGGAAGGGTGGCGGGAACGTGTCGGCCGGGCGACCGGGGCGTTCGAACATGTCGCCCGCATCGTTCGGCCCGTCCTTGACCTGATAGGTCGCGGCGAGTGCCTTGACCTGGCCGGCGGTGAAGTCGGGTCCGCCCTCCTGCGCGAGGTTGCGGAAGGAGACCAGCTTCATCGAATGGCAGGCCGAGCAGACTTCCTTGTAGACCTGGAAGCCGCGCTGCAGCTGCGCGGCGTCGAAGCGGCCGAACGTGCCGGCGAAGCTCCATTTTACGCGGGCCGGGATCGGGCCACCATGGCCTTCCTCGGCGGAGGACGGCACGGTGCCGATCAGGAAGGCCGCAAGGGCGGCCGCGGCGGTCATCGGGAGGACGCGGGTCATGTTCATGGTCCTGTCGTCAGCCCGTCAGCCCTTGGTGGTCGGAGCGGCGGCGGCGCCCGCTGGCATGCCGGATCCGCTGACCTGCTTGCCCGGTCCGGTCACGCTCTCGAGGATCGAGCCGGGTAGTTTCTTCGGTGTCTCGAACAGGCCGCAGAGCGGCATGACGATCAGGAAGTGGGCGAAGTAGTAGGCCGTGCAGACCTGCGACGCGATCACGTAGCCACCCTCGGGAGGCTGCGAGCCGAGCCAGCCGAGCAGAAGGGTCGTTCCGATGAACACCCAGAAGAACTGGCGGTAGATCGGCCGGTAGTTGCACGACCGGATCCGCGACGTGTCGAGCCACGGCGCGAAGGCCAGAATGAGCACCGCCGAGAACATCAGGATGACGCCGCCGAGCTTGCTCGGGACCGCGCGCAGGATCGCGTAGAACGGCAGGAAGTACCATTCCGGCACGATGTGCGCGGGCGTCACGGCGGGGTTCGCCGGGATGTAGTTGTCCGCGTGGCCGAGGAAGTTCGGCTGGAAGAACAGGAACCACGCGAACAGGATCATGAACACGCAGGTCGCGAACACATCCTTGACCGTCGCGTAGGGGGTGAACGGCACCGTGTCCTTGCCCGACTTGATCGGGATCCCGGCCGGGTTGTTCTGACCCGTGACGTGCAGCGCCCAGACGTGGAGCACGACGACGCCCGCGATCATCCAGGGCAGGAGATAATGCAGCGAGAAGAAGCGGTTCACCGTCGGGTTTCCGACCGAGTAGCCGCCCCAGAGCAGGGTCTGGATCGTGTCGCCGACCACCGGGATCGCCGCCAGGATGTTGGTGATGACGGTGGCGCCCCAGAAGCTCATCTGGCCCCATGGCAGCGTGTAGCCGAGGAAGGCCGTGGCCATCATCAGCAGGTAGATGACGACGCCGAGGATGTAGAGCACCTCGCGGGGGGCCTTGTACGACCCGTAATAGAGCGCCCGGAACATGTGGACGTAGACCGCCACGAAGAACATCGACGCGCCGTTGGCGTGCGCGTAGCGCAGCAGCCAGCCGTAGTTCACGTCGCGCATGATCTTCTCGACGGAGTTGAAAGCGCCAGTCGCGGAAGGCTCGTAGTGCATCGCCAGCCAGACGCCGGTGATGATCTGGATGCCGAGGAAGGCGGCGAGAATCGCGCCGAAGGTCCAGAAGTAATTGAGGTTCCGCGGAACCGGGTAGGCGATGAAGGACGAGTGCACCAGCCCGGCGATGGGCAGGCGCGCCTCGAACCATTTGGCTACGCGGCTCTTGGGGACGTAGGTGCTGGCCGTACCGCTCATGCTTCCGTCCTCCTCAGGCCGCTTCCTTGCCGCCTTCGCCGATCCGGATCTTGGCATCCGTCTGGAAGGCGTAGGGCGGGATGGGCAGGTTGATCGGCGCCGGTCCATGGCGCACGCGACCCACCGCGTCGAACTGCGAACCGTGGCAGGGGCAAGCCCAGCCCTCAAAATTACCCTGGTGGCCGATCGGCACGCAGCCGAGATGCGTGCAATTGCCGTACACCACCAACCACTGGTCGTGCCCATTCTTGACACGGGTCGTGAAGGCGGCCGGATCGATCATTGCCGTGAGGGGGACCGCCTTCATGTCGGTCAATTCCTTCGCGGTCAGCTTGCGCACGAAGATCAGCTTGCCGCGCCAGAAGACGTTGACGATCTGTCCGTCCTGGATCGGCGTCAGGTCGACCTCGATCGGTGCGCCGGCCGCGATCGTGTCGGCGTCGGGCGCCATGGACGAGATCAGCGGCCAGACCACGGACCCGGCTCCGACGGCAAGCGCAGCGCCCGTTGCCAGGAACAGGAAGTCGCGCCGGCTACCCTCCGGCCCATGAGTGCCTTGCCCATGAGTGCCCTGCCCGTGCGTATCCTGCCCGTGGGCCACGGGCGCGGCGGCTGATGTGTTCGCCAAGTTCATGAACTCCGTGCGTCGGCGTGAGGGCCGCAGGCGCCCTGCCCTGGTCTCCCGGCTGTAGCCAGGATCAAAGCATTATCGTTCTAATCGGGGCAATGAGACCGTCTGCCGCTCCCGAGTCAAGCGACGGTTTGCGGCGCAGCGATACGGATCGGACGTCTCTGTCCAGATATCGTGCCGATTGCCCGGAGGGGCCTCCCTCGGCTCGCGTCGGCGGCACTCCGCGGTCGATCCAGGCGCCGCAGCACTGATCACATCCGGCGTCCGAAGTCCGCCGGATTGGGTTTTCACGCGCATGCGCCGGTTGTGGCGTTCCCTCCGCCATCCCGGGCGACGCGAACTGTCTCAAGCCAGGCGATATCTGACGGGGATGCTCAACCTCGGTTTGCATCGCGTCGCGACCGACGGGGATATGACCGGTCACTCAAGACGACGCTTGGATCGATTCCCGAATCAGCAGGCGGCGGTGAGGCGTCGCCACCGCAGGACCAGCAGGCTCGCCACCGCGAACAGGCCCGCGCAGAATCCGAGCCAGATGCCGTAGCCTTGAAGACCCGCGCCCCAGGCTAGGGCGGCGCCCAGCGGTACACCGAGTCCCCAATAGCCGCCGATCGCGATCCACATCGGAACGGTGGCGTCCTGCAGGCCGCGCAGCATCCCAAGCGCCACCGACTGGATGCCGTCCGCAACCGCGAAGAGGGCCGCGAAGCCGATGAAGGCCACGGCGATCGGTAGGACCCCGGCGTTGGCTGGGTCAGCGAGGTCGAGGAACAGGCCGGTGAGTCGGTCCGGGGCGGCGAGCTGCGTGAGCGCGCAGAGGGCCATGAAGGCGAAGGCGAGCCCGAGGGCAACCGCGCCGGACCGGCGCACGCCGCTTCCGTCCCGTCGCCCGAAGGCCAGACCGACGCGGACGGTCGCGGCTTGCGCGACACCGTTCGGCACCATGAAGCAGACGGCCGCGATCTGGATCGCCACGGCGTGGGCTGCGAGCTGGCTGGCCCCGAACAGGCCCATGCCGAGGGCGGCAGCCTCGAACAATCCCGCCTCGGCGAGGCCGGTGGCCGCCATCGGCAGGCCGAGGCGGAACACGGCAGCGAGCCGCGCGCCGTCGAAGCGCCAGAACCCCTGGAGCAGCCGGTAGCGCCGGAGACGCGGATCACACAGCACCACGACGACCAGAAGGGTGAGGCTGAACACGGCCGAGCACAGCGTGGCGGCGCCGATGCCCGTCATGCCGAGGGCGAAGCCCGTCGGAAAGGCGAGCCAGAGTCCGAGGGCGACGTTCACCGGGAGCGCCGCGAGGCTCGCGGCGAGCGCCCAGCCCGGCCGTTCCAAGGCAGCGAGCGCTCCCCGCAGGGCCATGAACAGAAGGGCTGGCCACATCGCCCATTGCAGGACGCGCATGTAGGCACCGGCGGCCTCGGCCAGGGGCAGCGGTTCGCCGATCGCGGCGAGGAGCGCGCCGGTGTGCCAGAGGATCGCCATGAGGGGCACCGCCACCAGGGTGGCAGCCCAGAAGCCCGCCCGCAGGGTCCGGCGCGCGGCGTCGGTCGCCCCTGAGTCGTGCCCGAGCGCCGCCGCGATCAGCGGCGCAACCGTCCCGGTCAGACCGAGGCCGCCGATGAACAGGATGAAGTAGAGTCCGTGCGCCAGGGTCGCCGCCGCCAGCGCCTCGGAGCCGAGGCGGCCGAGCATGACCACATCGGCCATGATCAGGCCGTGCTGGGCGAGATTGGTGAGCACGAGCGGCCCGGACAGCGCGAGTGTCGCGCGCAGTTCACGGAGCCAAGGGCGGTGTGACGGGGCCCCTTCCCGCGCGGGAAGATCCGCGAGGTCGAGTGCCGACATGAAAAACTCTCGGTGTGTGCGGGATTTGGACGGATCGGCTGTCTTCGCGTGGCAGCCAACGACCTTCAGGGTGAGATTCTATCCGCGTAACGCGTCGGAAACCTGTCGCGCGCGTCGGTCCGGCGGATGCTCGGCATCGGGTGCCCCCAGCGTCGACTGGTCGGCCAGGAAGCCGCCCGATTGCCGCGACCACAGGCCGGCATAGACGCCGCCGCGGGCGACGAGTTCCGCATGCGTCCCCTCCTCGACGATTCGCCCGCGCTCGATCACGATAAGCCGGTCGAGAGCCGCGATGGTCGAGAGCCGATGAGCGATCGCCAGCACGGTCTTGCCGGCCATCAGCGTGTCGAGGGATTCCTGAATTGCTGCCTCGACCTGGCTGTCGAGAGCCGAGGTCGCCTCGTCCAGGATCAGGATCGGCGCGTCCTTGAGGATCACCCGCGCGATGGCGATCCGCTGACGCTGACCGCCCGAGACTTTCACGCCGCGTTCGCCGACCTGGGCGTCGTAGCCACGCCGCCCTTTGTGGTCGACGAGATCGGCGATGAAACCATCGGCATGGGCCAGCTGCGCGGCCCGCGCGATTTCCTCATCGGAGGCGTCCGGCCGGCCGTAGGCGATGTTGTCGCGGATCGAGCGGTGCAGCAGCGACGTGTCCTGGCTGACCATCGCGATCGCCTCGCGCAGGGATTGCTGCGTCACCGTGGCGATGTCCTGCCCATCGACGCGGATGCGA
Source organism: Methylobacterium sp. E-065 (assembly GCF_022829605.1). Taxonomy (GTDB): domain Bacteria; phylum Pseudomonadota; class Alphaproteobacteria; order Rhizobiales; family Beijerinckiaceae; genus Methylobacterium. The sequence continues at coordinate 75,850 of NZ_JAKSYD010000289.1, forward strand.
CCGCTCTCGACGTCGTAGAGGCGCAGCAGCAGGCTCGCGAGTGTCGATTTTCCCGCGCCGCTGACGCCGACGAGGCCGACCTTTTCGCCGGGGCGAATCGTGAGCGAGAAGTCCTCGATCACGGTTGCGTCGCCGCGGCCATAGTGAAAGCCGACCGTCTCGAACCGGACCTCGCCGCCGGTGACGACGAGTTCCCGCGCGTCCGGCGCATCGACCAGCGCGTGGGGCCGCGCCATGGTCTGCATGCTCTCCTGGACCACGCCGACATTCTCGAACACGCCGCGCACGGTCTGCATCACCCAGCCCGACATCGCGATGAGCCGGAGCACCAGAGCGAGCCCCGCCGACGCCTCGCCGGTCGTCATGCCGCCGCCGCGCCACAGGACGATGCAGGCAGCGCCCGTGGCGATCAGCAGTGCGCTGTTGAGGATACCCAGCAGACTGGTGGTGAGCGTCACCAGCCGGAACTGGTGCAGGTACGCCTCGGTATGGACGTCCACGGCGTCGCGCACGGCGGCCCGCTCCTCCCGGTCCCGGGCGAAGAGCTTCACGGTCAGGATGTTGGTGTAGCTGTCGACGATGCGGCCGATCAGCGTCGAGCGCGTATCTGCGGTCTTGTGCGAGCGAGCCCGAGCTCGGGGCACGAACCATGCGGTCAGCCACGCGTAGACGCCGATCCAGACCAGGACCGGTAGGGCGAGCCAGGCCGAGATCGAGCCGAACAGGCCGACTGCCGTCACGGCATAGATCGCCACGTAGAGCAGCGTGTCGATGAACACGACCGCGAGTTCGCGTACCGCCGGCCCGACCTGCACGACGCGGTTCGCGAGGCGCCCTGAGAAGTCGCCCTGGAAATACGACAGCGCGTGACCGAGGGTGTAGAGATGCGCCCGCCAACGGATCTGGCTGGTCGATTGCGGCACGATCAGCTGGTTGGACAGCACCTCGTGCGCCCAGATCGAGACCGGCCTGATCACCGCGATCAGCAGCACCGCCAAGCCGAGGCCGGTGGCGTGATCCGACAGAACGGTGGCGCGATCAGCCGTGCCGAGCAAATCGATGAACCACCGCATGACGAGGTAGAGCGAGGCCTCGACCGTGCCGGCGAGCACCGCGATGACGAACAGGGCCGCCAGCGCAGCGCGGATCGGGCGCAGGTAGAACCACGCGAACCCGAGCACCGTACGCGGTGGCATCTGGGATTCGTCGAAGGGCGCGAACGGATCCACGCGGCGCTCGAGCCAATCGAGGAACATGCTGCCTGGGGCGTGACGCTACGGGAGCCCCTCATGTAAGCGCGGGGCGCGCCGCGCCAACCGCGCGCGGAGGTCGCGCCAACCGCCTTAGCGGTTCAGCGCGAGGGCGGCCCCCGACTTGGTCAGCGCGCCTTCCAGGCCGCCTCCGCCCCCGCCCTGGCGCAGGCGTGCCGCCACGGTACCGCCGGGCTGATAGAGATAGACCTCGCCGTCTCGGAAATCCCACGCCGAGACCTTGGCGAGATCCTTGTTCGGGCAGGCCGAGGCCGACGCCTTGTAGAGGTCGAGCGCGGGGGCGCTGGAGAGCGTGACCTTGCAGTTCGCCCCAGTCGCGTCCCGGGCGTCCCAACTCCCGACCACGGCGGCGCGCCCGGTGGCGACCACGGGCGGCGGCGGTGCCGGCGGGGTGACCGGCTCGGCGATCACCGTTGGCGCCGCGGGCGAGAGGGCCGCTTGCGGGCCGGGAGGGGGCGACGCGTCGGGGCTTGCCGCCACGCCCGGCGGCGGGGCAAGCGGCGCTGCCGTCACCGTCCCCGACGGAACGGCCTGGACGGCTTCGAGGCCGGCCTGGGGCGCCCGGGTGCGCGGCGCGTCGAGCCGGCTGGACGCGCAGGCACCAAGGCTGGCGGCCAGGCAGAGAACGGCGAACGTCGACAGGCTCGGGCGCAGCATCGATCCACTTGGGTCAGGCTTGAACAGGCACGCTTCCGCGCGTCCCTCCTGACTCGGCGGCAAATGCGCTGACGGCAAGGCGGCCCTGGCGATGCCCGGTGAGTCCGTCGCGGGAGGCGCGCCTTTTCAAGGGAGTGTGGCGTTCAGGCCGCAAATTCAGGGCCGGTCCCGATCGCGACCGGCTCTGAGTTCCTGCGTTGACGCGCTCTTTGGCGCCGAGACGGAATTCACTTCGGCGAATATCGCGCCGTCTAATCAGAGAGCGCGCTCGATCATCATTTTCTTGATCTCGGCAATCGCCTTCGCGGGATTCAGACTCTTCGGGCAAGTATTGGCGCAGTTCATGATCGTGTGGCAGCGATAGAGCCGGAACGGGTCGTGCAGGTTGTCGAGCCGGTCACCGGTATTCTCGTCGCGTGAGTCGATCAGCCAGCGATAGGCCTGGAGCAGAGCCGCTGGGCCGAGGAACTTGTCGCCGTTCCACCAGTAGCTCGGGCAGGACGTGCTGCAGCACGCGCACAGGATGCACTCGTAGAGGCCGTCGAGGCGCGAGCGGTCCTCGGGGGTCTGGCGCCACTCCTTCTCGGGAGCCGGGGTTTCAGTCTGTAGCCACGGCTCGATCGCCGCGTGCTGGGCGTAGAAATTGGTGAGGTCCGGCACGAGGTCCTTCAGCACCGGCATGTGGGGCAGCGGATAGATGCGGATCGCCCCATCCTTGTCCTTGCGGGTCATGACCGGCAGGGCATTGTCGGGGCTCTTGCACTCGTCGATGCCCATCGTGCAGGCGAGCGCGTTCTGGCCCTCGATGTTCATCGCGCAGGAGCCGCAGATGCCCTCGCGGCAGGACCGGCGGAAGACCAGGGTCGAATCGACCTTGTTCTTGATCCACAGGAGCGCGTCGAGGACCATCGGGCCGCAATCCTCGCGATCGACCTGATAGGTGTCGATGCGCGGATTGGCCCCGTCATCCGGGTTCCAGCGGTAGATCTTGAACGTCTGCAGGCTCCGGGCGCCCGGAGGGGCCGGCCAGGACTTGCCCTGCGTGATCTGGGAGTTCTTCGGAAGGTTGAACTGGGCCATTGGGTCGATGTCCGGCAGTATCGGTCAGGTAGGAAAGTCGGGATCGAGGATTCGCACGCGAACGCGCTCATCTTCGATCGTGACGATCGCGCCGGCTTCTAGGGAGCCGCGGTGATCCGTCAGGACGCGTGCTACGACAGTGAGGTGGCGCTCATGCTCGATGCGTCCGCACCGAAGCTGAATCACGCTCGGGGCGATCAACCCCTGTCGCGTCAGGGCGACGCCAAAATCGAGGTCTCGCGTGAGCACGATCGCGCTATTGGCGCGTGCCCAATCCATGATCGCCTCGTCGGTCGCATCCCGAAGCCCAATCGTGCTCCAGTGGGCGACAGAGAATCCTTGGCTTTCCAGCCCTCCGACCCAGGCGATCGACAGATTCATATCGACGACGAGTTTCATGCGGCGACCAGGCCAACTTCCCGGAAGCCTGCGAGTGACGCGCCGAAGCGAAGGGCTTCGAGAATGTCCTCTCGCTCCAAGTAGGGATAGCCAGCCAGGAGTTCGTCGATCGTCGTTCCGCCACCGAGTTCACCCAGGATCATCCCGACCGTCACTCGCATGCCGCGGATGCACGGCTTGCCACCCATCACCGCGGTATCAACCGAGATCCGGGGAAATCCCTGGTAGGTATGCGGCACAACAACACTCCTCACACCTCGATTCGACCGGTGAACGGTCCGAAAACGGCGTGAATGCCGGTTTTCGGCACCCACGGCACGGGCAGTCAATTTAATACACGCGGGCCTTCGGCTCGATATACTGAATCTCGTTAGACATCGTGTAGGTGTGAACCGGGCGATAATCGATGTTCACCTGATGCCGGCTCTCGTCGAGCCAGGACAGGGTGTGCTTCATCCAGTCCTTATCGTCGCGATCCGGGAAGTCCTCGCGGGCGTGGGCACCGCGGGACTCGGTTCGGTTGGCAGCCGATTCCATCGTCACCACCGCCTGGCCGATCAGGTTGTCGAACTCCAGGGTCTCCAAGAGGTCGGTGTTCCAGACCAGCGACCGGTCGGTGATCCTCACGTCGGCGGCGGCGTTCCAGACCTTGTGGATCAGGCCCTTGCCCTCCTCCAGAACCTCACCGGTGCGGAACACAGCGCAGTTGTTCTGCATGGTCTTCTGCATCTCGGCGCGCAGATCCGCGGTCGGCGTCGAGCCATTGGCGTGGCGGAAACGGTCGAGGCGCTCGAGCGCCTTGTCGGTGGCGCCCTTCGGCAATTCCATCGCCCGCCCGTTCGGCTCGACGATCTCGGCGCAGCGCTTGCCGGCTGCCCGGCCGAACACCACGAGGTCGATCAGCGAGTTCGAGCCGAGGCGGTTGGCGCCGTGCACCGACACGCAGGCCGCCTCGCCGATCGCCATCAAACCGGGAACCACCGTGTCGGGGTTGCCGTCGCGCAGCGTCAGCACCTCACCGTGATAGTTCGTGGGAATGCCGCCCATGTTGTAGTGCACGGTGGGGATGACCGGGATCGGCTCCTTGGTGACATCGACACCGGCGAAGATCTTTGCCGATTCCGAGATACCCGGCAGGCGCTCGTGCAGGATCTTCGGATCCAGGTGATCGAGGTGCAGGTAGATGTGGTCCTTGTTCTTGCCGACGCCGCGGCCGTCTCGGATCTCCATGGTCATCGAGCGCGAGACCACGTCGCGCGACGCGAGATCCTTGGCCGACGGTGCATAGCGCTCCATGAAGCGCTCGCCCTCGGAATTGGTCAGGTAGCCGCCCTCGCCGCGCGAGCCCTCGGTGATCAGGCAGCCCGCGCCGTAGATGCCGGTCGGGTGGAACTGCACGAACTCCATGTCCTGCAGCGGCAGGCCGGCACGCAGAACCATGGCATTGCCGTCGCCCGTGCAGGTATGCGCGGAGGTCGCCGAGAAATAGGCGCGGCCGTAGCCGCCGGTCGCCAGGATGGTCGTCTGGGCGCGGAAGCGGTGGATCTCGCCGGTGGCCTGGTCGAGGGCGATGACGCCGCGGCAGCGGCCCTCGTCGTCCATGATCAGGTCGAGGGCGAAATACTCGATGAAGAAGTCGGTCTGGTTCTTCACCGCCTGCCCGTAGAGGGTGTGCAGCATGGCGTGACCGGTCCGATCGGCCGCCGCGCAGGTGCGCTGGGCGGTGCCCTTGCCGTAATCGGTGGTCATGCCGCCGAACGGGCGCTGGTAGATTTTTCCTTCTTCCGTTCGGGAGAACGGCACGCCCCAGTGCTCAAGCTCGTAAACGGCCGCAGGTGCGTTCCGAACCAAGTATTCGATGGCGTCCTGATCGCCGAGCCAGTCCGACCCCTTCACGGTGTCGTACATGTGCCAGCGCCAGTCATCCGGGCCCATATTGCCGAGCGAGGCCGAGATGCCGCCCTGCGCCGCCACGGTGTGCGAGCGGGTCGGGAACACCTTGGTGATGCAGGCGGTGCGCAGGCCGGCCTCCGAGCAGCCGACGGTCGCCCGCAGGCCCGCGCCGCCCGCGCCGACGATCACCACGTCGAAGGCGTGATCGTGGATGGTGTAGGCAGGCCCGCTGCCGTTGGTGCCATTGGCGGCCATGTTCGGCTCCTCGAATGTCGTGATGGCGGGGTTCAGGCCGGCTGTCCGAAGCCGATGCGCAGGACCGCGTAGAGGCAGGCGACGGCCACGAGGACCGCGTAGACGTTGTTGGCGAGCACCGCGGCGATCTTGGTCGCCTGCGCGTGAACGTAATCCTCGATGACCACCTGCATGCCAATGCGCATGTGGAGCGTCACCGACAGGAGTGCCAGGATGAGGATGATCGCGACGAAGGGGTTTGCGACGATATGGACTGCGCCCGCGTAATCGCGGCCGGCCATGTTCGCGATGATGACCACGAACGCCAGCATCAGCACCGTGTTGGTCAGCGCGGTGACGCGCTGCAACCACCAATGGCTGACACCGTGATGGGCGACGCCCAGGCCCCGGACGCGGGCCCGCGGGGTGCGGATCGAGACGCTCGTGTCCTGGCGGATCTTTTCCTTGGCCATGACGACCTCCTCAGCGGACCAGAAGGGCGACCGCCCAGATGACGAGCGTGAGCGCCACCGACCCGATCAGGGTCAGACGGGACATCGCCAGCCGCTTCTCCCGATCGAAGCCGATCCCGAAGTCCCAGGCGAAATGGCGCAGGCCGCCGAGCATGTGGTGCATCAGGATCCATGTGTAGACGAACAGGATCAGGCGCCCGATCACGGAGCCGAAAAACCCGGCGACATAAGAATAGGCGATCGGTCCGGAAGCCAGCGCCAGCAGCCAGATGGCAACGAGTGCAGTCCCTCCGTAGAGCGCCGTTCCGGTGATGCGGTGAAACACCGACATCGCCATGGTCCAGGTCCAGCGATAGATCTGGAGATGCGGCGAAAGCGGCTGTGCCACTGTCGGGCGTGCGGTGGGTGCCATCGGGATGAAGCCTCGCAGCTGCGAACTGGACCGTCTCTAATCTGGTAGCGCTAGTGCCTGCGCGGGCAAGCCGCAATCCATCATGGTGCGACGCAATGTGCCCACGCGGGCAACACAAATCGGTTTCTGTCACTTCAGCATGCCGAGCAGCAGCCACCATGCATAATCGAGGGGGGCAGCCACGATGAGCCCAACCACGCCGAAGCTCAGGGTGAGTCGCGTCGCATCCCGGAGCCGGACGCCGCCGAGTTCGCTGGCGAACACGATCGGCGGCGCTTGGTACGGGAAGAAGACCGTCGAGTAGCCGATGACCTGTAGCGAGACGACCGCGTAGGGTGACATTCCGCTAGCGGCCGTCATGTCGCGCGCCAGCGCGGTGTAGAGCGCCGGTGCGCCGTTGGCGGTTAGAAGCAGCGTCAGGCCCGTGCCGAGGCCCGTCAGCACGGCGAAGTTCTGGACTGGGGCGCCGGGCTCGAGCGGCGCCACCGACAACACGAGGTGCCCGAGGCGTTCGCCGAGCCCGGTTTCGTTGACGAGGGCGACGAGCCCCAGCAGGGCCGCGATGTAGAAGCAGATCCGCAGATTGATCTGCTGGAAGCTCTCGGATGGAAGAACGCCGACCCGCGGCAGCAGGCAGACGACGGCGGCGGCGAGGCCGACCCAGGCCGGGGCGAGCCCATGCAGGCTGTCGGTCATCCACAGCGCGAGCGTGCAGGCGAGGATCGCGGCGAGGCGCCGCTCGCCGGCGGAGATCGGCGGCAGGGCCGGCAAGGCCGGGGCACCGTGCGCCAGCCGATCCGGGAACAGCCGCACGACCAACAGCACCAGGATGACGCCCTTGACCCCGGCCAGGACGGGCGCGTGCAGCAGGAAATACGACAGGTAGGAGAAGTGGACACCGAGCAGATGTTCGGCCGATCCGGCCATCACGAGGTTCGGTACGTTGGCGGGCAGGATCGCGGCGGAGAGAATCGGCGTGGCGACGCCCACGGCCAGAACCGCCCCGGTCCGCCCTGGGCGACCCTGGACGAGTCCGAATGCGTCGCAGAGCGCCAGTGTCACCGGAATCATCAGCGCGATCCGCCCGAGATTCGACGGCATGACGAAGGCGATCAGGAAGCTGAGACCGACCAGTCCGGCGATCAACTGCGGGTAGGAGCCGGAGAGGCGAAGCGCCAGCGCGCGGGCCACACGGCTGCCCAAGCCGGTACGCGTCATGGCCTGCCCAACCACCATGCCGGACAGGACGAGCCAGAAGGCCGAAGCCGAGAAGCCGGAAAAGACCGTGGTGGCGCTGCCCAGGCGGAAGAGCATCGCCAGTCCGAAGAAGGCGAGCGCCGTCACGACCTCGGGCAACAGCGCAGTCGCCCACAGGCTCATGCACAGCACGAGCAGAGCGGCGGTCGCCGGCACAGCTGCAACCCCGCTCACGCGATCCTCCCCTCTCCACACCCCCGACAATGCGAACATCCTGGCCGGTTTGGAAAGGTTCGCAATTCGGCAGTGATGGACGGAGCCTTCTTCAACCGCGAAGGCCCGCGCTTCGAGACCGACATGGTGCCGATGGCGATCCGACGCGCGCCGAGGGATCTCGACACGCGGAGGCCCAGCCGTACACCGGCCGGGCCTCCCGAATTCGAGTCCGGACGAGCCATTCCGAGGGGTTCAGTAGCCGTACGTGCCGCAAGAGGCCGGATCGTAGGCGCCGTAGCCATACTCGGTGTTGCAGCTGTCGTCGCCGAAGCCACCGAGTCCGTTTCCAACGCCGAGGCCGAGCCCTACGCCCGCAAGGCCATACCCGAGACCACGTCCGTAGCCGCGGCCAGAGTGACGGCCCGCAAAGCCCCGCCCAGCCAGCCCGGGGGTTCCGATGCCCCCCCCGGTTTCCGATGACTCCGCGGGTCCCGAGCGCGCCGACGCGGCCGGAATTGCCGAATCCCCCGGTCCGAAGACCGCCCCCGGCGGTTGCGCCGGTCCCGCCCAGGCCTGTGCCGCGGAAGCCGCCGCCGAGCCCGCCCGCGCGGGCGCCGCCGAAGCCTGCACCGCCGCCATGGAACCCACCGCCATGAAATCCGCCGCCGAAGCCGCCGCGATGAAATCCGCCGCCAAAGCCGCGTGCATCCGCGCCGGCCGGGTTGAAAGCCGCGACCGCAAGCAATGCGGTCGATACCAATGCCAGATACTCCATCGAACAACCCAACGTTTCATGTGATCGTTGATTGTCCAACAGCGCTAAATCCGCGCGTATCCAAGCTTCGGTATCGACGCGCGCGTGTCGTTCCTTCGCTGCACTGGGCCGACAGCATGGTCGCTCGAGAGCGTGGCTGCGCGAATCGGGCCGGTCGTTCACCGGAAGGGCGGTTCGTCGAAGCTCCGCAGCTTGCGCGAGTGCAGCCCGTGCCGATCGGCACGCAGGGCGTCGAGCGCGGCGAGCCCGACCTTGAGATGCTCGGAGACTGCCCGATCGTAGAACGCGTTGGCGGCGCCCGGCAGCTTGATCTCGCCGTGGAGCGGCTTGTCCGACACGCAGAGCAAAGCTCCGTAGGGCACGCGCAGGCGGAAGCCCTGGGCGGCGACGGTGCCGCTCTCCATGTCGACCGCCACCGCCCGGGACTGGTTGATCCGCCGCCGCTCCTGGCTGAACCGCAATTCCCAATTGCGGTCGTCGTAGGTGACGACCGTGCCGGTGCGCAGGCGCCGTTTGAGGGCTTCGGCCTGCTCGCCCGTCACGGCGGCGGCGGCGTTCTGGAGCGCGACCTGCACCTCGGCGAGCGCGGGGATCGGCACGTCCGGGGGCACAAGCTCGTCGAGGATCCGGTCGCGACGGAGATACGCGTGCGCCAGCACGTAATCCCCGATGGTCTGCGATTGCCGCAGGCCGCCGCAATGGCCGACCATCAGCCAGCAATCCGGGCGCAGCACCGCGAGGTGATCGGTGATCGTCTTCGCGTTCGAGGGACCGACGCCGATATTGACCAGGGTCGTACCCTGATGCGTCCCGTCTTCGCCCCGGGTGACGAGGTGATAGGCCGGCATCTGGTGCCGGTGCCAGGGTGAGGCCGCGATCACCGCCGCCGGGTCGGCTTGCGCGGCCTCGGCGCGCGAGACAGAAATTCCGCCCGGCAGGACCAGACGTTCGAACCCTTCCGCACCCGAGGCCAACCGGTCCAGCCCGTGGCGGACGAACTGATCGACGTAGCGGTGATAGTTGGTCAGCAGGATCCAGGGCTGGACCTCGCGCCAGTCGCAGCCCGTGTAGTGGACGAGGCGACGCAGCGAGTAATCGACCCGCACCGCATCGAACAGGGCAAGCGGTAGCGGCTCACCCGCGGCGCGGTCGAAGATGCCATCGGCAATCTCGTCGCCCACCAGCGACAGCAGCGGCACCGGGAAGTAGGTGGCAAGGTCCGCGCCGTCGACGGCGCGTCCGCGCGCGTCGAGCCCGGCCTCCAGCACGTAGGGATAGGGTATTTCCTGTGCGCTCAGGCCCACTTCGAGGGTGATCCCGTAATCGGCGATCAGCGGCTCCAGCTGGCGGGTCAGGTAGTGGCGGAAGAAGGCGGGGTGCGTGACCGTGGTCGCGTAGGTGCCGGCGGCCTGGAGCTTCGCGGTGGCGCGCCGCACCCGCGGCAGTGGACCGTCCGGACGGTAGCTGATCCGCAATTCGGGGTAGCGGAAGGCGAGGCGCTCGGTGGCGTCCGGGGGCGGGCCCCCGGCGAGGTAGCGCTCCAGGGCCTGGCGCAAAGCGCCGACGGCCCCGTCGTAGAGCTCGACCAAGCGATCGATCGCAGTTCCGGCATCCGCCACGGCCTGCATCGGCCGCAATTCCCGCTCGATCATGTCGCCTCCGGGTCTAAGGTCTTGTTTTGATGCGCTCACTTGCGCCGAACCGCTGCCCACTTCAGCGGGGGGGGCGCTGTAGGGCCGGCTCTACACCGCCAGACGTGGGGTTGCGAGATGTGGGGTTGCGGGCGCCGGGTGCTTGGCCGAGAAGCCCGCTGAGGCAGAGCGAGGTCGCATGAACGCGGACGAGTTCGGGATCCGTCCCGGCGAGGAGATGGCAAATCTGCCCGCGGATTTCGATGCAGGCCTTCACTTCATCGGCCGGTTGCGCACTCCCTGGCGGACGCGTTCCGGGTGCCCGAAGAACGGTCTGCAGACCGAGGCGCTCTGCACGGTGGAGATCGATGCGCCCTACGTTCCGGGTCTGCGCACCATTACAGGCTGCACGCACCTGATCCTGCTCTACTGGATGGACCGGGCGACCCGCGGCCTCGTGGTCCAGCAGCCGCGCCACGCTGATGGCCCGCGCGGCACCTTCTCGCTGCGCTCACCGGCGCGGCCGAACCCGATTGCCTTGTCGGTGGTGGACCTGCTCGGCCGGGAGGGCGACGTGCTGCGGGTGCGCGGGCTTGACTGCATCGACGGTACGCCGCTCCTCGACATCAAGCCCTATTACGCATCGACGGATTCCCGTCCGAATGCGCAGGTCGGCCGTGCCGGTGCTGAGCGGTGAGGCGTCTCGCTCTCCTGATCGTCGCGGGTATCGGGTTGCTCGTTCTCGGCGGGCTTGTGGGCTGGCGTCTGCACAGGCCGGCTGCCGATGCGCGTGCCTACGCGGTGATGCGCCTCATCGCCATTCAGGTGAGCCTCGACGAGGCGCCGCCGGACTTCGTCTTCTATGGAGGCGATTCGCAGGTCGAGCTGCAGCCGGGTGGCCAGCAGGTCTGCGGATTGTCGCTGGTCAATGGCGGCGTGAGCGGATCAACGGCAGCGGCTTACGCGGATCACCTGAAGCAGCTGACCTTCGCCCGACATCCTTCGACCGCCGTGCTGACGATCGGGACGAACGACATCCTCGCGAAGAACAAGCCGCGCACTGCCGAGCCGGCCGCGCGGTTCGAGGCCGCTGCGGAGATCATCGTACGGCGCCTGCAGAGCCTCGCGCCGCGGGTGGTTGTCACCGCCCTCCCCCCGCTCGGACGCGAACTCGGTACGCTCGTCGATGCCGCCGCGGTCGCGGATTACTCGCAGCGGCTGCACGTCCTCTGCGGGCGGATCGGCTGCGCCTTCGCAGATCCGTTCGCGGATCTGCGCGATGGCGAGACAGGCTTCGCCAAGCCCGGCGCCATGCGCGACGGTCTTCACCTCGCCGCTTACCGGCCCGCGCTGAAGGCGCTTGAACCGGTCCTGTGCGGACCGTGAACGCCTATTCCCACTCGATGGTGCCGGGGGGCTTCGAGGTGATGTCGTAGGTCACCCGGTTGATGCCCTTCACCTCGTTGATGATGCGGGTCGCGACCCGGCCGAGGAACGCCATGTCGAAGGGGTAGAAATCGGCGGTCATGCCGTCCACCGACGTGACGGCCCGCAGCGCGCAGACATGATCGTAGGTGCGGCCGTCGCCCATTACGCCCACGGTCTTCACCGGCAGGATCACCGCGAAGGCCTGCCAGATCGTGTCGTAGAGCCCGGCCTGCCGGATCTCGTCGAGGTAGATCGCATCGGCCTTGCGCAGGGCCTGCAGCTTCTCGCCGGTGATCGTGCCGGGGCAGCGGATCGCCAGACCCGGACCGGGGAACGGATGGCGACCGACGAAGGCTTCGGGCAGGCCGAGTTCCTTGCCGAGCACCCGGACCTCGTCCTTGAACAGCTCGCGCAACGGCTCGACGAGCTTCATGTCCATGCGCTCGGGCAGGCCGCCGACATTGTGGTGGCTCTTGATCGTCACCGAGGGGCCGCCGGTGAACGACACGCTCTCGATCACGTCCGGATAGAGCGTGCCCTGCGCCAGGAACTTCGCGCCGCCGATCTTCTTCGATTCGGCCTCGAACACGTCGATGAACAGCCGACCGATGGTCTTCCGCTTCACCTCCGGATCGGAGACGCCTTCGAGCGCCGAGAGGAACATCCCCGACGCCTCAACGTGGACCAACGGGATGTTGTAGTGGTCGCGGAACAAAGCCACGACCTGCTCGGCCTCGCCCAGGCGCAGCAGTCCGTGATCGACGAACACGCAGGTGAGCTGATCGCCGATCGCCTCGTGAATCAGCACCGCCGCGACGGCGGAATCGACGCCGCCCGAGAGGCCGCAGATCACCTTTTCGGTGCCGACCTGTTCGCGGATCTTGGCGATCGCCTCCTCGCGGTAGGCGCCCATGGTCCAGTCGCCCGAGCAGCCCGCAATGTCGCGCACGAAGTTGCGGATCAGCAGGGCGCCGTGGGGCGTGTGCGCCACCTCCGGGTGGAACTGCACCGCGTAGTAGTTGCGCGCCGCGTCCGCCACCGCCGCGAACGGGGCGTTCTTGGAAATCGCCACGGTGGTGAAGCCGTCCGGCAGCTTGGTGACCCGGTCGCCGTGGCTCATCCAGACCGGGTAGGTCTCGCCCTTGTGCCAGACGCCCTTGAACAGGGGGCAATCCGCCAGGATCTCGACCTCGGCCCGGCCGAACTCCGCGTGATGCCCACCTTCGACCGCGCCACCGAGCTGGGCCGCCATCGTCTGCTGGCCGTAGCAGATGCCGAAGACCGGCACGCCCGAATCGAACACCGACTGCGGCGCCCGGGGCGAAGCCTCGACGGTCACCGATTCGGGGCCGCCGGAGAGGATCACGCCCTTCGGCTTCTGCTCGCGGAACGCGGCCTCGGCCTTCGTGAAGGGCACGATCTCGCAATACACGCCCTCCTCCCGCACCCGCCGGGCGATGAGCTGCGTCACCTGGGAGCCGAAATCGACGATCAGGATCTTGTCGTGGTCGGTGTTCATCGCGGGCGATTATCCGAAGCCCGGGGCGCGCGCAACGCGCACCCCCCATGCGGGCTGGGGATCGCCGCGCAAGGCACGCGCCAGCCCTGTCGCGCTTTCAGTCGAAGTTGCGGACCTTGGCCGAGCCGCCCAGGCTGATTGCAGGCTTCGCCGGCGCGCCCGCAAGGCTGACCTTCTTCTGGCCCGGCATGGTCTTGGCGCGGAGCTCGGGTGCAGCGACCGGTGCCGGCTTGGACGGCTTCAGATGCGCCTGGCCGTGAATGACCGAGCCGATCTCGCCGGCGACGCGAATCAGGTCGTCCCGGTCGCAGGAGCGGGCCACCTTCAAGCCGAGCTTGTGCATGTGGCTCTTGCCGTAAAGGTAGGTGGCGAGCTGGGCGCGCTTCAGGGGCTCGATCTGCTCGAGGATCAGCGGCAGGTCGAAATCGTCGGCACGGTACACGGAGCCCAGGACTTCGAGGCTCACGGGACAATCGACTTCGGGCTCGGCGCCGCTTGTCGGGTGCGATTGCGTCATGGTTGCCTCTCGGGGATCGGTGGATCGGGGTCGTCGGATGCAACGGGGCCGGGGTCGGTTTCAACCCCTATTCGGACAGTGAGGTTCGCCACCGCCCCCACGGGTGGCGCGGCCGGCGCGACGGGGGCCGGCTCACCCGTGGGCTTCCAGGCGGCGAGGCATCCCGTGCAAACCGATTCGATCACCGCTCGGGCATGCGCCTGCCGGCGCAGCCACAAGGCCTCCCGGGCCGCGCGTGCGGCCTCGGCGTCCGCGATGGGACGGATGCGGAGGAAGAGCGGCTCCTGCGCGATCGCGGGGGCCGGCGCCAGCATGAGCAGTCCGAGCACGACCAGGATGTGACGACCCAGCCCGTACGACCGCGTCGGTGCCGGCGCAGCAAGACTGGCCATGCGTCCCTCCCGGCCGAACCCAGCGTGATACGTCGCCCCGTAAGGTAAACCAGCGCTTAACGAAGCCGCGGCTCCGAGATGGCCCCAACGGGTCTGCCGCAGCCGGAACTTCGGTCGCCGGCGCCGGTAGAACCAGGGGCGGACCAAACGAAGGACTGCCCGATGCCTCAGATGTTCGACTGGATTTTCTTCGCCATCATGCTCCCCGTCCCGGCCTACCTGGCCTGGGACTGGATGCAGCACCGGTAGGTTGCGGATCCCCTGCTAAGTCCTTGATTAATCGCAAGGTTTGATCGCAAAACCGGCGGCCGCTTTCGCGAAGCTGCTCATGCGGACGGAGCCGCACGCGCCATTGGCGCCGAAGGCTCAGCCGTCTCGCCGCTCTCCGTCTCACGGGCGGTCCGGCGCCGATCCTGCGCGTGCCCAAGCCAGAGGCTGTTCAGGAGCCACGCGGCGGAGAGCGGGATCGCCGCCCCGGCGATCCCGGTGCTGCCGAGTCCCAGCCCCTGGATGCCCGTGAAGGACCACGCGCCGATCTGATCGCCGAGGCGATAGACCACCGTGTCGATGAAGCTCTTGGCCTTGTAGCGATCCTCTCGCGGAACGACCGTGAACAGCACCTCCCGGATTGGCCGGGCGATGGCGTAGTTTCCCGCCCGCCGAAGCACCTGAAAAGCGACGATGACGCCGATCGTCGGCCAGATCGCCAGCGCTGCGAAGCCGAGGATACTGAAGGCCGGCAGGATGGCGAGCGTCAGCGCAACGCCGAGCCGGTTCACGATCCGGCCGGTGAGGAAGAGCTGCACGCCGAGGGTCAGGACGTTCACCGCGAGATCGACGCTCGCGAAGAAAGCCGTCTGCGCGCCGCGATCCGGGAAGCTGCGCTTCGCGATGCCGGCCTGCTCGAAATACAGGAAGGTCGAGGTCACCGAGAACAGCAGCAGGAACAGCGAGATGTTGAGAAGGTAGGGGGACGCGAAGGTCCGGGTCACGCCCGCCAGCACGCTGCCGCCGATCGTTCGATCGTGGTCGCCCTTCTGAATCGTGCTGCTGCCCGGCACCTCGTGGAGCTGGCTCGACAGGGCCGCCAAGCCGCGCATGCAGAACACGGCGACTTCGAGCAGCACCACGGCGCAGAGCATCAGGCCCCAGGTCGGGACGTTCTTGGCGAGGATCGCCGTGGTGGCCGAGCCCGCGATGGCGCCGAGTGTCGCGCCGGCCGCGATGAAGCCGAACAGGCGCCGGCCCTGCTCGTTCGAGAAGACGTCGACGATCGTCGCCCAGAAGATCGAGACGACGAAGAGATTGAAGATCGACAGCCAGACGAAGAAGACGCGGCCGATCCAGATATTCCAGTCCGGCGGGGCGAGGTACAGGACCAGCGCGAAGGCGAGGATATTGGCCGCGAAGAACCGGTAGGTGATCGGCACGAACCGCGCCCGCGGCATCCGCTTCACCAGATAGGCGAAGGGCAGGTTCAGGCAGAGCATGCCCACCAGGGTCGCGGTGAACAGCCAAGGTAGATTCTCGATGCCGCCCGCCACGCCCATCTGGTCGCGGATCGGGCGCAGCACGTAGTAGGCGGCCAGGATCGAGAAGATATAGGCCCACGCCCAGGCGAGCGCCCGGCCTTCGCCGGGCTTCACGTCGATCAACCGCGCCAGCGGACCGCGGTGGAGAACCGGATCAGGCATGAGCGCGCCCCGCCGGGACGATGGCTGCGTACCCGCATCGGTTCACTGAGTGAGCCCGAGCTTCTCACGCAGTTCCGGTGCGGTGACGTCGTGACCGAAGCCGGGCGATCCCATCGCGAACTTGTCGGCATCCTTGAGCGGGCCGACCACGACCGGGTCGAAGCCGGCATCGCGAACGAGACTTGCCGCGACCTTCAGGGCTTGCTGATCGTCCCCTGCGATCGGGATCGCCATGCGGCCGCCGGCGCGGCCCTTGCCGCCATCGGCGCCCTCCTTGGCGAAGACCTTGTAGTTGGCCGCATTGAACGCGCGCACCAGCTTCGCGCCGGGAAAATACTTGGCCGACGTCGTACCGATGCCGCCGGCCTGGACCTCGTCGTACAGTGCGCCGTCCCGCTTCTGCGTGGCATTGCCGGCGTCGAGCACGATCTTGCCGTTGAGCGCAGGACCGATCTCCTTCGCGAGATCCGGATAGGCCTTGTACGGCACGGCGATGAACACGGCCTCGCCGAACTTGATCGCCTCCTCCGGGGTGCCGGCCTTCGCCATCGGACCCAGCTCTGACACCAGGGGAGCGAGCGTTTCGGGATGGCGTGAGGCGAACATCACCTCATGGCCATCCTTGACCCAGAGGCTTCCGATCGTGCCGCCAATGTTGCCGGCCCCGATCACGCCGATCCGGATTTTCTTGGTCCCGTCCTGCGCGAGGGCGGGAACCGCGGCCGCCAGGGATAGTCCGGCCGCCAGGGCAAGCGCCGTACGGCGGGTGAAACGATCAGACCGCATCGATGAAGGTCTCCATCTGCTTGCGCTGGGCCGCATCGGGGAGTTTCCCGCGGGCGGCGGCGAGGTTGTCCTCGACATAGGCGGCCTTCGCCATGCCGGGGATCGGGCAGGTCACGGCCGGGTTGCCGAGCACGTATTTGAGGAAGACCTGCGGCCAGCTCGTGCAGCCGAGATCCTTCGCCACGGGCGGTAGCTCCCTGCCCTGGACCGCCTTGAACAGGCGGTCGCGGCCGAAGGGCACGTTGGTCATCACCGCCATGCCGCGCTCGGCAGCCAGCGGGATCACCCGCTCGGCGGCGGCGCGGTTGTCGATGGCGTAGTTCACCTGGATGAAATCGAGCGCCTCGCGTTTCATCACGGCTTCGAGGGCGTCGAGCTGGTTGTCGCGCCAGACCGTGATGCCGACGTAGCGGATCCGCTTCGCGGCCTTCAGGTCGCGCAGCACAGCAAGATTCTCGGTCACGTCGATCAGATTGTGGACCGCGACGAGGTCCAGCGTCTCGACCTTCAACCGCTTCAACGACCGCTCGAACTCCTTGAGGGTCTCGTCTCGGCCGGTCGTGTCGACCTTGCTGGCGAGGAAGACCTTCTGGCGCAGGCCGGTCTCTGCCAGAATCGCGCCGAGCACGTCCTCAGCGGTGCCATAGCTCGGTGCGGTGTCGATCACGGTCCCGCCAAGGGACACGAAGGTCTGGACCGCCTCCTTGAGGGGCGCGATCCTGTCGGCGGTCGGCTCCACCTCATACCGGCGGGAGGTGCCGATGCCGATCGCTGGCAGCATCTCGCCGCTCGACGGGATGGGCCGGCGGATCAGTGGCTCGGCCGCGAAGGCCGCGAAGGCCGCGCGGCGGGCGAGCGGCGCGAGGGCCGCGGCGGCGATGACGGCGCGGCGGGAGAGGGGCATGGCCGATATCCGGAGAGGTCGGGACGCCCCTTCGAGATAGGGCACTGCGTGCGATTTTGTATTCCTTATTCTCACGCTTGCGCGATCGGATGTCCGAGGTCGGCCAGCGCTGGGTATGCGCCCGACTAATCCTCCTCGGGCGGGTCCTCGAATTCGGCGCCCTCGGTATCGGGCGCGATGCGGAACCGGTATTCGTCGATCGCCAGGAAGGCGCGGTGGGCGACCTGCGGATCGATGCCGTCGCGTACGACGAGCGTCTGGAAATCGATGAACAGCCGGGCGATGCGCGCCTCTTCCGAGAGCCCGGCCAGCGCGGACGAACTGGCGCCCGCGCGCATGACGTAGCGCTTCGCCACCCCGGCCTCGTCGGGCGCGGGCAGGACGACAACCTGCCCGGCCGTCTCAGGCTTGAGCTCGGACCAACGGGCGGGCGTCCAAGCGATGATGGCTTCGGTCTGCTTCATCGACACCTCCGGCAGGGAGATATCGGCCTACCGGCACTGCCGCCACGCGTCGAGATGGCGCTTCCGGGCCGTCAGCGTGCCCGTGCCATCAGCGTGCGCGCAGAACCTGTCCGCGGATCTCACCCTTCGGATTCGCCGCCGTGTGAATGTTGAAATAGACGCGGCCGGCTTCGAGATCCGCAGCCTTGGCATCGTCCAGGGTCGCCTCGCCGGTGAACGGGCTGGCCGCGGCCGTCGCGGGCACCTGGACCCCGGCATTTTCCCCTGGCTTGGCTGGCCCGTGGAAATGGGCTGCCGTCACAGGACCGGTGAGGTTGCTGTAGCTCCCGTTCCAGCTCAGGCGTTTGGTGGCCGGATCGAACGTGGCGGTGAGCTCGCCAGTCCCCTTCGACTGGGTGGGCGGCACCTCGCCGGCTGCGTCCAGGGTCGCCCGGTAAGTGGCTCCCGCCCCGGCCGCCTGGGCGGCAGGCGCCGCCAAGGCCAGCACAACAGCGAGATATCGGCAGGCGTGACGCGTCATCGAACGCTCCAGGTGTTGAGTCGGGTCTCAGCGAGCCCGATTTACATCCTAGCGCGACGCGTCGGCCGGCACAGTGCCCGACCGCTTGCGGGGCGGGACGGTGGTTTCGTTTGGTCTCATGTCCGCAGCGCGAACCATCGCCCCGCGCGCTCGCGCGATTTGCCCGCGTGAGACCGTTGACACCATGCGCCGGCCCTCCCTATACCGCCCACGTCGACCGTGCGCAGCGCGGTTTCGGCGCGTGGCGGGGTAGCTCAGTTGGTTAGAGCAGAGGAATCATAATCCTTGTGTCGGGGGTTCAAATCCCTCCCTCGCTACCAACAATTCCGAAGCCCCGCCAAGTACTTAGCGGGGCTTTTTGTTTGCCTTGCTCTCTGCAGATCTCGGCTTTAAATCCTAGAACAGCGCTAGCGCAGCCGAAAAAATTGTCGTGCGGGCGTAACGGTTTGCTGGGGGCTCTCGGAGCAGCCTAGCGCACTTCTAGCGCAGTCCTCTGCACCGCAGTAACCAAACAGGGCCGCATCTTGAGCACCCCTGGCAACGTCCAAGCCGAGCGCTACCAGCTGTTCCGGCGCACCGGCAGCACCCGGTGGCAGGTGCGCTTCAGCATCAAGGGGCAGGGGCAGTTCAAGCGCTCGCTCGACACCGATGACGAGCGAGAGGCAGAGCGCCGTGCCGAGGCCATCTGGTACGAGGCCACCTACAGAGCCAAGCAGGGGCTCACGGCCAAAACCCACACTTTCGACGGCGTGGCTGAGGCGTATATCGCGCAGATCCTCCGTGAGGTGGAACGAGGCGAGCGCCGAGCCGACCAGGGCAAGAGCGAGCCCGCCGTGATTCGCCGCTACTTCATCGGCTATTTCGGCCAGAAGCCCATCGACGCGGTCACCGAGACGGATCTCGAGCGCTACGCGGAATGGCGGCGCACCTACTGGACCGAGGGTCCCGGCAAGCTCATCACACACATCGAGTACGAGCGGGATGGCCACCGTCTGCGGCGGCCCGTGCGGCGATCTGCGCCGTCCCTGAGCCGCCAGCGCGGTGAGAGCGTGGTGCTGCGTGGGCTGCTTCGCTGGGCCTCGCGGCAGGGCTATCTGAAGACGCCGCCGGAGATCAGCATCAAGGCCCGACGCTCGCCCGACAACCGGCGGCCAAGCTTTGAGCCGCACGAGTTCGCTAAGCTGGAGGCGGTGAGCCTCAGCCGGCTGGTGGACCCAATCATGGACGGCACCGGCGCTGAAGTGAGGGCCAGCGATCGACGCACCTGGCGCATCAAGCGGCTGGACGACCACACTCGGCGCGATCGCACTGTGCTGCACGCCTACGTTATGATTGGCGCGTTCTCAGGCCTGCGCCCTACCGAGATGTACAATCTGACCTGGGGCGACGTGCTGAGCTACCGCGCTGGCCGCGGTAAGAGCGTGGACGACCGAGACATCCGGCTGCAGGTGCGGGGCAAGGGCAAGAGCGGCAAAGCCATCCCGCAGAAGGCCGCGATCCCATGGTTCGATACGCTCTGGATGCTGTTCCAGCGCAGCATGAGCCGAGAGCCTGATGATTCGGATCCGGTGTTCGCCAACGAGCAGGGCAAGCGCATCGCCTCGGTCGCCAACGGCTTTACCGAATTGGTAAAAGCTGCCGGTCTTGAGCGGGATCACAGGGGCATCAAGCGCACGCCGTACTCGCTGCGCCACTTCTACATCAGCGAACAGCTCGCGAACGGAGCCGAGGTTCTGGACGTGGCGCGTAACTGCCGAACCTCCCTCGCTATGATCGACAAGCATTATGGTCAGGTGCGGCTCGAGCGCGTTGTAGATCGACTCCGTCCGGAGTGGACGCGCGCCTGATTCAGGTCTGCGGCTGCTCGTAAGGCATCAAAAGAGCAAGTCGGCACACGGTTCTTGTAACGCAACTCAAAGGGGCCACCTTGCCATCGGGCCCACAGCTAACTGCAACCACGGTGGAGGTGGGCCTAGCAACTAGCCATCGATCCGCTACGCTCACGCGTCAATGAGCGATGCATACGATTCTGCAGAGATAGCTTCAGACGATTTCGCGAGACGCTTCTCACTGCGGCCAGGAAGATTGATGTGGTTGCTCGGCGCCGGCGTATCGGCAGCCGCAGGCATACCGACCGCTTGGGATATGATCTGGAGATTCAAGCGCGAGCTTTACGTCACACAACGTAAAGTATCGCGGCAAACTCTCGACGATCTCGCGCATGTAGCCGTCCAGGCGTTATTGGACGCCTTCATTGCAGAATCCGAAACACTACCCATGCCTGGTGCCCCAGAGGAATATTCGGCGCTTTTCGAGGCAACGTACCCGCAGGAACAGGACAGGCGGACTTATATAGAAGATATG
The DNA here is from genome assembly GCF_022829605.1 of Methylobacterium sp. E-065. Lineage (GTDB taxonomy): Bacteria > Pseudomonadota > Alphaproteobacteria > Rhizobiales > Beijerinckiaceae > Methylobacterium. Next base: position 96,676 of record NZ_JAKSYD010000289.1, read on the forward strand.
GTCCGTAATATGAAGCCGACACAAGGTCATCTAGCCCTGGCGGCCTTGATGAAAGCAAAGCATACCAACCTCGTGTGGACGACTAACTTCGATCACTTGCTTGCCGACGCATGCGCGCGGACATACGGCACCACGGCTGCGCTAAGCACAGCATCGTTAGATGGAAGTGTGCTCGCCGGCGAATTTATCTCGGAACAACAGTGGCCAATAGAGGTCAAACTACACGGTGATTTCCGCTCACGACGCTTAAAGAACACCGGTGAAGAACTCCGTCATCAGGACGCTAAGTTTCGTCAGCAGCTCATCGACGCTTGTCGTAGGTTCGGGTTGATCGTGGCAGGGTATAGCGGCCGAGACGATTCCGTAATGGACGCTCTGGAAGCGGGCCTAGCTGAGCCTGGTGCCTATCCTGGCGGCCTGTTCTGGTTCCACCGTGGAGATAATGCTCCTTTCTCGCGCGTTAGCCGCCTACTCTCGCGGGCGAGCGCTTTAGGGGTCGAGTGCGGCCTCATACGGATCGAAAACTTCGATGAGGTGATGCTCGACCTGCTCCGACTCCTACCAAAGGTCGACACGACCCACCTGCGTGCCGAGGCACAAGAGCGCAGGCGGTTTTCTTTCGCGCCGCCTCCCACCGGTATGAGGTCATATCCTCTCCTCCGGATGAACGCCCTCCCTGTTACATACCCAACCAATTGCCGAAAAGTCGTATGCCAAATTGGGGGAGTAAAGAAGGTGCGCGAACTCGTTGATGCTGCTGATAGTAGCTTGATCGTCACACGCTCGAAATCGGGTGTGCTTGGCTTTGGAAGCGATCACGAGTTCAGGCGGTTGTTCAAGCCGTTTGGAATCGCAGAGTTTGGTATTTTGACCTTCGAAGCTCGGCGGATACGTTATGACTCACAGGAACGAAATCTGCTACGACGCGCACTTGTAGCTGCAATTTCAAAAGCATGTCAGATGGACGTACAGACGCGGGGTCATCACGATCTACTCGCTCCCAAGCAACCATCGGACGAGCGCTGGGACGGTTTGCGCAATTTATTAGAAAGAATTAGCGGCAGCGTTCCAAAGGATCACGCCATTTCGTGGCGTGAAGGCATAGGGCTGCGGCTCGACTGGGCAAGCGATCAGCTGTGGCTATTATTCGAACCCCGCATTGTCTTCACAGGCGCAAGCGAAGCGACAAAGGCAATAACATCTGACTTTGCTCGTGAAAGGACTGCTCGTCGCTATAACTCTACATTTGACAAACTTGTTGATTATTGGTCGCAATGCATGGCAGGTGAAAACTTGCGCGCTCTTGGTATCGGTGACGGGCTCGATGCTGTATTCACGGTGGGCGAGCGCACGGCGTTCTCGAGATCGGTTAAGCCGTGAGAAGCGAACTACAGCCACATGTTCGGCTTCCGGAAGCTCGACTGCTGTTCCATCCCGATCGACCAGGAGATGCGGACATCCACCCTCTTCGAGGCCTCGCGCGGTTTGGGCCATTTTCAAGCACGTTCACGCCATCGCCAATTCGGGTGGCGACACTCACTCCGGCTGGCGAGTCTCGCCGACTTTTCAACTTCCTGAAAGAGCTTAATCGACCCGCCAAGCCACGCGAACGTACGGATTACCTGCCGGACTGGACAAGTTTCAATAGCGTATTTCAGACACACCTCGCGCCAGCGACGAGTTCCTGCCTGAACGAATTGGATATTGATCTCGACCATAAACTCGAAGAATGTGCCGCACCCGAGCTGCTTTTAAATGAGCGCATCGTTCGTTCGATCCAGCTGCTCGATGCTGAGCGCTCAGAGTTCGACGTGCTTTTCATATATCTGCCAGAACGCTGGGCGAACGCTTTCTATGGCCCGAACGATTTTGATCTGCATCACCAATTGAAGGCGTTCACAGCAGGGCGACGCATTCCCATCCAAATCGTTCGCGAAGGAAGCGCGCTCGCCTACCGTTGCCGTGCAAGTGTAATGTGGCGCATCGGACTTGCACTTTATGCAAAAGCCGGCGGCGTTCCATGGAGGCTTGCCGATGTCATGCCCGATACCGCGTACATCGGCATTTCATACGCGCTGCGTCCAATGCAATCTGCTCAACCGCGTTTCGTAACTTGCTGTAGTCAAATCTTCAACGCTGACGGTGCTGGCTTAGAGTTTCTCGCCTATGACACCACGGAAGTGGATGTACAGCGGGAGAATCCATTTCTTTCTCAGACAGAAATGTTTCGTGTTCTAACTCGGTCGTTGGACGTGTATCGACGGCGTCATGGTGGCCGATCCCCAACGCGAGTAATGGTTCACAAATCGACCGAATTTAAAGACGCAGAAATTAACGGTAGCTTCGAAGCACTAAAGCACTGCGAAGCTGTCGACTTGGTACAAGTTGTTGAGGACGTAGGTTGGCAGGCGGTACGATGGGAGAAGACGGGAAACCAACTGGGGAGCTCCCAGGCTGATCGTTATCCCGTAAAGCGCGGCACGCTGCTCGGCCTTAGTGGCAAAGACGCGCTGCTTTGGATGCACGGCACGGTCGATTCAATCGGTAGCCGCCCATACTTTCAGGGAGGGCGTAGCACACCCCGGCCTATCCGCCTCGTCAGACATGCTGGCCATGGACCATGGGACGACACTGCTCGTGCGGCTCTGGCGCTATCCAAGATGAACTGGAACAACGATGGCCTTTACGACCCTCTCCCAGTAACGATGAGTTACGCAAAAACGCTGGCCCAGGTAATAAAACGTATGCCCGCCATTGGAAAAGGAACATTTCAGTTCCGATTTTTCATATAGGCTTTCAAAGCAATAAGACTTTGAGCAATGCGCTGATAAAGGATGTGAGTGCTTTTCCAAATTGATGATTCTGCCTCCCTTTTGAAGTGAACTCAGGCAACCTAAGATGTTGCCACTAACGCGGCTGCAAGCGGCGCCGGAGGTGCCTTTTTAAGCGTCGCGTGGTGATCGAGCACGGCAACGATCCGGTCGAGTAGCGGCGCAAAGCCACTGAAGTCGATTGTGGATGCGTTGGGTGTCACAACCTGCTTGGCAAACACGACCTTGCCATATTTGCCGGCCTCCTCGTGCTCCTTATTTGGATCAAAGACTTTGCCATCTATGATCGTTTTAAGAAGACCCGATGGGAAGAGATCTTCGATGCAGCTCTTTTTACCGCCGCCAAACTCAGGAGTTTTGACCAGATAAAGGTTATAGCCGAGATAATAGAACGGATCTGTCGAATCGAGGCCGATCTTCGAATGGCGCTTATTTTTGGCATATCCGAAAAGACTTTTGGCTCCATCGTCATTATCGAAAAGAACGATGACGGGGTGCGCGAGTGGAGCGTGCCGGTAACCGCGAAGATTTCGCTCGTAATCAGCAATTAGAAATTTCTGCTCACTTGTGCCATGACCGAGCTGCATCACATCATGCACAATTTTCGAAAAGTTCATAAATCTGATTTTAGTTTCAAGCTTGCCACTTTTTAGTTCGCCAAGCCGAGGATGATAAGCTGAAGAATAGCGAATTGCTGCACGGAGATAAACCGTATCCGTTTTGCCCTCCGGGACGATGACTGGCGTTTTGTTTGCAACAAAGTTTTTGTAGAAAAGAAATCGGAAATAAAGCGATCGCGTCGCCGTCGGCTTCGCTTTCTTTACGTCGTCTGCGCGCAGATCGGTGCTGTTTTTGACCTGGTAAATGTGCGCGAGCATTCCACCCAGTTGGTTGTGGCTGGTGATCACGTTCTTGACTGGTGGGTCACCGACGGCGCCGCCGGTAAGGGTAGCGGGCACCATACGGAAGTAGCTGCCCGTTTTGAATAACGCGTCGCACATATTTCGTGCGGCGCGAAAATACTCTTGCCTAACGTTGACCTTCTCGTTCACTACGAGGCCGGTGGCAACCTGTCGAGATGCGTGGTACTGCATTCGCGTCTTTTTATCATTGATCTTGAAGCCCGCATTCTCAATCCGCGAGCGAAGTTCGTTACTAGCCTGCCATGCAGCGGTGCCAGCAATTGGTGTCCCGATTTCTGGCGGGAAGTGTTTGCGACTAGTGGAGAACGTGATGTCATCAACGTAACGCGAATAGGTGCATTTGTGCGTCTTAGCAAAACGTGCAAGTCGTCCATCTAAGACGTGACCGATCAAATTCGATATGACTGGTGAGCATGGGCTACCTTGTGGCAGTTGATTCTCAAAGCACGCGATCTGCGCCAGCACTGTTGCGACCGGAGGTTGCAGACTAAAATTCTTGTCGTTGATGAAAAATCCACGGACGCGACCGAAATTGATCGAAGGGAAGAAATCCGCCAAGTCGACATTAAAAACGTAACGGCGGCGTTTGTGTAGCTGCGCGTTGGTAATAATGGAGCGACCCTTTTCAAAACCATGGGCCAGCGACCGGCGAGGTGGAGCTGCCTTTTTCAGCTCTTCAAGGCATTCCGTAAGAAGCGTCGCCAACCTTCGCTGCAGGAGCGACAAGCTGGGCTCTGGTGCCTTTATTTGGCGCTTGCCGCCACCACGTTTTGCAATCTCGAAAGAATTATATTTTTTTGAATCTGGAAGCTTGTAAAGTACGAATGATAACCCTTTGGGCGTGAAACCGACTAATCTGGCAACATCTTCCAGTTTCTTCGCATCGCGAAGCGCCTGCAACTTGAACAATAGTCAGACCTTTTTATAGGTGAAGCTTGCGGGCACTCCTATGCAACGCCGCGGATTTACTTTAGGCGTCATCGAGTATGCTCTTCTAGGATCGTTGCCTGGGAGCAAGTACCCCCTGACATCGTTGTCTTATGCCGCGATTCGCGACAACAAATCTGCCCGCAAGCCGATGGCATAGTGGCCGACTTATCGCGGTCTTTCAAGCAGCGGGAGGGGATCCCGGTACGTCGACAAACGGATCCCGTAAGCTGATCGCCGCTATGACGCCTGCGCGCCGATCAGGGGGGCAACACCATTAGCGCCTGAGTTGAGGTTTAGGTCCATCAGTCCGGTGAGTTCAGAGTACCTCTACCGCAATGCGCATCATCTCGTCGTTCACATCGATGTAGCGCTGCGTAGTCGAGAGGTGACGATGTCCTGCGAGCATCATGATGGCTTTGGGTGAAATCCCGGCATGGGCCAAGCGCGTTATGAACCAGCGTCGGCCGCTGTGACTGGAGCCACCGTCGAGACCAGCGTCATCGTACCAGTTCCGCATCAGCTGACACAGCGTGTTCGGGCTGAAAGCCGTACGCTTCTGGGTGATCAGAACGGGCCCCTTCGGATCCGGCGCGGCGGACAGGCTGGCACGGAACTGCTCGATCTCGCGACGCAGGCGCGCGTTCATGAAAACCACACGCGCATGCCCACCCTTTGTCACGTCCGCGCTCAGCCGGAGCTGCTCACGCACCCTTCCCTCGCCGTCCTGAAGATCGCCCCATCGTAAAGCCGCGATTTCGCCGACGCGTAGGCCAGCGAGGTAGCTGAGCATCAGCGCAGCTCGATTTCGAGGGCCGTGCCTCCCTTGCCCTACCACCGCCAGCAGCCGCTTGAACTCAGCCTCAGTGGGTACGCGCGCCTGCTTCATCGAAACCTCACATTTTGCGCTGTTTGCAGCAAAGCATGATGTTTCCAGAGACGCGCGAGGGCGATTGTTTTGTGGATCGCAGCTAATTCAACGACTTAGGGCAGAACATCATAAAAGTAGTATTTTATGATGTTCTGGATTGCGGTCTCGTCAGGACTGGCTAGCTCGCCCTCAAGCTCCTACGGCTGCACGCTCCTCGTATTAATTTCGAGGATGCTCATGCTGCCCCTGATCGACGTTGCCACGCGCGAGCTGCTTCTGACCAATGGACGAGATCGAGAACGCGATCATCACCCAGTGCTCAAGCTGTTCAACCCCACCGGTCCGGCCACCTGGCTGATCTGCGCGATGGAGCCCGATGGGGACACCCTGTACGGGCTGTGCGACCTCGGCTTCGGCGAGCCCGAGCTGGGTTACGTGAGCTTGGAGGAGCTAAAGGAGGTCAGTGCTGGCCTCGTGATCGGGCTGGAACGCGATCTCTCCTTCCGGGCCACGCTCCCCATCTCAGCCTACGCACGCGCGGCGCGAGCCGCTGGTCGGATCGTGGAGCTTGGCCGACTGACAACCAACATCTCGGGTAACCGACGCTGAACCCAGGGGGGTGCGGTGGGTAGACGAGACGTTCGCCTCGTTCGGCGGTGCGTCGACCATGGCACGCACTCAGAGGACCAAGCGGCTCCTGAACGGCTCCATTTGCATGGCCGATTAGGATCCAGTCATTCTCGTTTCCTGACAAGCTGCTCAGAAGCGGACGTTGAGCTTGGCCGCTCTGGATGACTGAGATTGACCGTAAGCGGAACGGCTGCTTGGGAGCAGATATGCCGGAAAAGCGGACAGCCTCCTATCGACCCAACCCAGCCGCAAAGATCGCTATCGGCGCTTCCTATAAGCGGTCGTTCGTCGACCGCCCCGCAACGTCGGCTCGGCACGAGAAGCGGACGATCCGCATCCCGCCCGCGAACCTGATGTTGAAATAGTACGCAATCGTCCTATTTCTCTCCAATGCGTGCAGCGACCGTCCCACAAACCGATTGCAGGGTCCTTCTCTGGCTTGCCGAAGATCTGAGGCTGGAGGACAATCTTGCCCTCCAGCGGGCCATTACCGGCTACGGGGGCTTGGCGGTGCTGCGCATCGCCCCGGAGGCGCGGGGGCGACCCGGGCGGACTCCGCATCGGCGCGCTCTTGAGGAGGCAGCCGAGGCGCGACTTGAGGCGCATTTCTCGGCCAAAGGCATATCTTTCGAGGTGCGCGGCTCTGGTGAGGACACGTCCGTCGCGGCGGCCTATCGTCGGCATGGATGTACCGTGGTCATCCGCAACGCCGCCGATGTCATGGCCGCCGAATTTGCCCATCACAAGCGATGGGCGGACGAGTTGGCGGCGGCCTGTATCCCGCTGCTGACCGTCAACGGCGAGATGATACGTCGTAAGGGAGCGGGAGGGGCCAGGCCGGACGCGCCGTTCCTGACCGATGCGGCCGAGGTCGCACCGGGAGCGTTGCCGGACGATCACCCGATAGCCTTGCTGCGGGCCTTCCTAAGGGTTCTGCCGGAGCGGGATTACCTGGCCGGCATGTGGGTGCCGGGCCGAGACCGGCTGAGCACCAGCCTGCTATCTACCCACTTTGCGGCGGGGACCTTGTCCAGCGACAGGGCGAGGGTCGAAACGGAGGCGGCGGAACGCGCCTGGCATCGCGCGAACCCGGGTCAGGCCCGTACGGTCGCGGGGAAATCCTTCGGCGCCTTCAAGGGGCGCGTCCGCTACCGTCCCGGCTTCCTGACGACCTTCTCCCGCTATGAGGACGACCTGCATCCGCTCCCGATCACGCCGGAGATGCGGCGCAGGGTCGAAGCCTGGCGGGACGGATGCACCGGCATTCCCATGCCTGATGCGGCCATGCGCGAGCTGAAGGCGACCGGCTGGATCAATTTCCGTCTCCGCCAGCTTGCCGCCTCCTATGCGGTGCAGCTCCTGGGCTTGCCTCCGTTCGAGGTCGGGACGGTTCTGGCGGAGATGTTCGACGACTACGAGCCCGGCATCACCTGGCTTCAGGTCGCGATCAACGACGGTCGGGTCAATCAGGATCGCGGGTCGCGCATCCTGAACCCGGTCAAGCAAGGCCGCGACCTCGACCCCGACGAGAGCTACGTCCGCGCCTGGCTGCCGGAACTGGCCAGCCTTCCGGCCGGGTTCGCCCACGAGCCATGGCTGCATCCAGCATCGCCCCTACCGCCGCCCCTGGTCGACCACCTGACCGCCGCTCGCGCAGCCCGTGCGGCTTGGGGGGCGAAGTCATCGGTGCTCGGGGCGCGTCCGGTGCACGAAACCCCATCGTTCGATTTCGGCGATAGGAATGCCCCCAGATGATCGAGAAGCACACCTTCGACTTCCTGAAGGGCATCGCGGCCCACAACGACAAGGAATGGTTCGAGGAGCATCGGGACGACTACGAGCGCGCGAAGTCTAACCTCGTCGACGTGGCCAGCCTCCTGATCGACGCGGCGTCCCGCTTCGACCCAAAGGTGAAGAAAGCGAACGCCGAGCCGACGAAGTGCGTGACCCGCATCAACCGGGACATGCGCTTCGCCAAGGGCAAGCCGCCGTACAAGACGGACCTGTTCGTGATGCTCAACAGCGTCGGCGACTACCAGGGGTCGGCCTCGTACTACCTCCATGTCGAGCCGGGCGGCTGCTACGCGGGCGGCGGCATCTTCACGACCGAGCCGAAGGCACTCGACCACATCCGCAAGCGGATCGCGGCGTCGGTGCCGAAGTGGACCGGCGTGGTCGAGTCCCGCGAGATGAAGGCAATGTTCCCCGACGGGCTGACGAGCCCGGGCGAGCTGAAACGGGCGCCCCAGGGATACGAGCCCGACCACCCGGCCATCGAGTACCTGCGCATGAAGGGGTTCTGCGCCAACCGGAAGCTGACGAACAAGCAGCTCCAGGACGAGGATGCCCTGGACATGGTCGTCGAGACCTTCGAGGCGGCCCAGCCCCTGGTGGGCTACCTCAACGACGCCATCGCCGGCTGAAGGCCCCAGTCGAAAGAGCGGCACCGGCCAGGAACCATGGGCCGAACCACGACTTCCCATAATAGGACGACATCGTCCTTTTAATGCTCCGGGCATCGCCCCGCGGACCGCATCTCCCTCGGGCGTGGCGGATCGTACGCCCCAACAGATAGGCAATCCGAATGTCCCACGATACGATCAAGACCTGGTACATCGCCGGCCTCCAGGCCTATCGTTCGGCTTCCGAGCAGGGCAAGGCGGCAGCCTCCCAGGCCGAAGGGCAGTTCAAGGATCCCGAGTTCAAGAAGCTGGCCAGCGAGGGCGCGGCGCTTTGCGGCCGCCAGCATCAGGCGATGATCGATTTTCTCAAGGAGCTCGACACCCAGCCGAACGACTTCAAGGACCGTATCCAGGCCGGCATCGCCGAGGGCACCGAGATGGCCGTCAAGGCCGCCTCCGACGACGACTCCCACGATGTCGCCATGAGCTTCGGCGCCCGGGCCGGCTTGACCTACGTCGAGGTCGCCTTCGCGAACCACGCCATCTACGCCAAGGCGCTGGACCTGCCCAAGCAGGCCGAGGCGTTCGCGCGGCTTAGCCAGGAGAGCAAGGCGCTCGACGCGCGCTACGCCAAGGTCGCCGAGGCCACGGTCGCCAAGCAGGCCGCTTAGCTCGTTGGCGACAGGGATCACGGGGCGACCGGCCTCGTGATGACGGCGACCGACCTGCGCTCCGCCCCCTCGCGCAGGTCGGTCGCCACTCACCATCACAGGTGGACGGCCGTCCGGGACGACTTGGCTCGGCCGTTCGAACGCACCACCTTCGATGCATGCGTCCCCCAGTGAAATCGGTTCAGATCTTGGACCAGTCCGGCAAGCGTACCCCCGTCCCTTCGTCGCCGGACCGCCCGCGCCGTGGACGCCCCCGTGCCGACCAGGCCGGACAAATCGAGGAACGCATCATCACCGTCGCCTCGTCCCTGTTCCTGGAGCAAGGGTTCGGCCGCACCACGGTCGATCAGATCGCCGATCTCGCCCACACCGGGAAGACGACGCTGTACGGCCGCTTCCCGACCAAGGAGGCGCTCTTCTCGGCGGTGGTGCTGCGCTACGTCGACGAACTGCAGGCCCAAATGGCCATCGTCCCGACGAACGGGACGCGCAAGGAACGCCTCGTCCAGGTTGGCATCGAGCTCGCCAACCTGACCCTGGCCGAGGAGAGCATCGCCCTGATGCGCCTCACCATCGCCGAGGCGAAGGCGTTTCCCGAGCTCGGTTGCGAGGGGTTCCGTATCGGCTTTGGCGGATGCGTCCGCTGCATCGCGCAGTGCTTGGCCACGGACGGCTCCGACGCGGCGGTGACGGATGCAACTCCAATGGCAGCACGGTTCGTCGAGATGGCCCTCCACCCCCTCTACATGCACGCCTTTTCAGGTGCGGATCTTGCCGGACTGTGCGAGCGGGCGACTCGGGACGTGCCCGAGGTCGCCGAGATCCTGCTGAACGGACAGCGTTGATGTCCGCTTGGAGCTTTTCGTGACTGAAAGCGGTCGCGCCGCTTTCCACCCAACCCAGCCGTACACGCGAGGCTTCGAGGCTTTCAAAAGCGGACTTCCATCCCACTGTGGATCTGGCAGCGGTACGCTCCTCGCCTCCCTGGTTGGGGCGGGGGTTGTCTAATCAGGCCCGTTCAAGCGATGTACCCAGGTAATCCACGAGCGCTCGGACTTTAGCCGATGGCCTCGGACCCGCTTGGAAGATCGCGTGGACCTTGGCCGGATCGAGCCGAAGGCTGTCCGTCCGCTCTGGAGAATGCAGCGACCCGGTCGTCGATGGACCGCTGTCGGACGATCGAGGCGCCCGCGGTACGCGAAAGGTGTCCGGACGACGAACTCGGCGCCCACGAAATCATTCTCGGGAGGAGCTTGCTCCGCAAGACCCCCGATATCGAGGACTGCTCCATGGACGACACCACCCTCCGCCTGCGAGCCCGCGTTACCATTCTGGAGCAACTCACCGTGCGCCTGTTCGCCATCCTGGGTACCCAGCATGCGAACGAGGTCAGAACGGTCGTGACCAATCTCGATCAGGTCGTGAAGAGCGCGAATGAGTCCGATCTTTTCGGAGCGGATCTCAACGCAGAGGACAGGAACGATCTGTTTAACAAGACCACGAACGAGTGGGCCTGGATCCGCGCGCAGATCCTCGACCCGATGAAATGAAGTCTTGATGCTGGTCGCGCGCCCAACGACCGGCACCTCCCGGTTTCGTCCCAGGTGCGTTCAGACGCGTCCGTCGCCGGCGAGCAGACGTTGCGCGATCTGCGTGAAGGCCCATCCGCTGCCGCGCCGCTCCAGCGCCCAGACGAGGTCGTACCGGTCGTTCGGCCACTCGGACGGGACGGACGGAGCATCGGGCAACGCTGCGACGCAGGCTGGGATGCGGGAATGCTCCCAGGCGATCAGCACGGTACCGCCACGGGTCATTACCTCGGCCATCAGAGCCTCGGTCTCGGGTTTGGTGAAGCGCTCGTCGTACGCGACTTCGCCACGCTCGCGCAGGACGGCGTGCAGGGGAGCGACGGTCTGCCTAGGTCTACGGCTCTCGCTACCCGGGGCAACCGCCGAGGTAAAGATCGCATTCGGGGCGAAGACCGTCGCCTGTCCCGAACAGAAGAAGGGGATCAGCGCACCGGCACGCTGCCAACCGCGCACGGTGAGGCTGTGCCCATCGGGGTGGCCATCGCCGTCAATTCCGGGAGCGCCATGCTGCTCGGCGTGACGGATAATGAGGATGCGATCAGGGCCCATGGGGTCCTTTGCGGCTTGCCTTTCGACCTGTCCATCGGAAACAGCGCGGTGCGGAGCGGTCCGATCACTTGGAGACGCCCTCGCAGCTTCGAACCAGGCAAGGCGAGTCAGAGTCGCATGCGTGCAGCTAGCCTTTGGGGCCGACGTTCGCGCACGCCGTTCCGCTGGGAGCGGATCGTGGTTGGTAAGCAGAAGACGCCCGCGCTCCGGATCCTGCCCTCACAGGATCGCGGGCGTCGCTCGTGTTGCCGCTTGGGTGGACCGGAAGAGCGTCCGGTCGACGACCGCGTGGATCTCGTCGTCACCGCGCAGGCGGCGTTCAACCAAGCTGCCGGTCGATCCTCAGCCCGGCTTCCTCGCGTACGAGGGCCTGCTTGACGAATGTGCGAAGCGCGAACACGGCCACGAACATCAGGATCGCCTCCCAACTCCGCAGCTCGATCGTCTTCAGGAGGGTCGCCGCCGTCTTGAAGCCGAGTGCGGCCACGATGCCATCGGCGACGGCGAGCCGGGCGGCCACGATGCTGGTGCGGCTGCCGAACCCTACGGCGAGTCGCACCAAGCCTCGCGCACAGCCGAACACGACGAGCAGACCGCCGCCGAACTCGATCAGCGTCGCCAACGTGCGGATCCAGGCGTCGAGTTGCAGCATGGACACGGCACCTCAGCCCGGATCGGCGGTCGGCGGGGTTGAGGGCCCGGCGGGGGATCGCCGTTCGGCTTTGTCGATCTCCTGCTGAAGGAAGTAGTTCAGGATCGTGCGGATCGCCGCGATGGCCGCGAGCTGGCCGATCTCCGACCAAGTCGGCGCCACGGCCGTCCGCAGGATGTCGGCGCCCAGCTCGAACTCCAACGCGACCGCGAGCCACCGTCCGAGCTTCAGCCGCACCTGCTCCTTGGCGGCCTGCGGCCCCTCCCCGACGATGCGCGAGGCTGCCCCGGGCACGAACAGTAGCAGGGCCGAGAGGACGGCCTCGATGGTGGCCAAACCGATGATCAGTGCGGCGGCCGCCTCCGTGCCGACGGCGAGCCACAGCGTGAACGCCTTGATCGTCTCTTCCATACGCAACCTCGAACAAGATCGCCCCCAGAGCGGGGCACCATTTCGCGCCTCACCCGTCGATGGTCGTCGCCGTCGGCAGGATCCGGCGGCAGGGAGTCGAGGGGATCGTCGGTCATCTGAAAGCCGACCCAATTGATGATGCAGCAGGCGAATACGTTCGTCCGCATCCCCGCGGTCCATCCCAGCCGGCAGCCTTCCGCGCCGGGCGATCGCTCGCTCCGTGAGTTTCAATCGATCGAAGCCGACAACGGCGTACGGGTCGACCACATCCGCCGTCTTGGACGACGTCCCCGGCAGCGTCCGGCCGTGGAGGGAGTTTCCGGTGCATCGAGAGGCGCGGCACCGTCCGGCCACCTTCAAGCTTCAAGGAACATCATGTCCCGCGAGACCAGCATACAGGCGACTGAGAAGTTCGGCGAACTCGTCAACACCGGCCGATTCGATGCATTCCCCGAGGTCGTAGCCCCGGACTGCCAAGACCACGATCCGGCGCCGGGCCAGCACATGGGTCCCGAGGGATACCAAGTCTTCTTCACGCAGCTCCGCTCGGCCTTTCCCGACATGCAGGTCGAGGTGAAGAAGCTCGTGGCCGACGGGGACAGCGTCGCCTTCGCCTACACGCTCACCGGCACGCACCAAGGGGACTTCAACGGCCACAAGCCAACCGGGAAGGCCATCAAGGTCCGCGGCATGCAGATCGGCCGCTTCGTCGACGGCAAGATGGTCGAGCGGTGGGGATTGTCCGACGAACTCGGCATCCTGAAGCAGATCGGCGCCATCGAGGGCTGATGGAGACTTCCGCGAGGGCGTCCCCCCCACGGAACGTCGTCAAGGCTTGGCACGGGGCGGCCCATGGACCGCCCCCGGACGCAGTGAGGCCAGTCGTTGGCTTCCCGACCCCTTAGGCGCTTCGGGCCTGGTCGGGATGGCGGCCCTCCGCGAACTCCTCGACGATCTTGGCGCAGAAGGCCGGCAGGTCCTTGGGCGTGCGGCTGGTGACGAGCCCCTTGTCGCAGACGAACTCCTCGTCGACCCAGGTGCCGCCGGCGTTCTCGATGTCGCGCCGGACCGTGGGGTAGGAGGTCAGCGTCCGGCCCTTCACGACGTCCGCCTCGATCAGGGTCCACGGGCCGTGGCAGATGACCCCGACCGGCTTGCCCGCGGCGAAGAAGTCCCGGACGAACGCCACGACATCCTTGCTCGCCCGGAGCTTGTCGGCGCCGACGCAGCCACCGGGAATGACGAGCCCGTCGTAGTCTGCGGCCAACGCCCCATCGATGGTCCTGTCCACCTTGTACCGGCCGGCGGGATCGAGGTCGTTGTTGACCGTCTCGGCCTCGCCGGCCTCCAGACCGATGACCGTCACGGTCGCCCCGGCCTGCTTCACGGCCTCATGCGGCTTGGCGAACTCCGGCTCCTCCGTTCCGCGCGGTGCGATCAGGATCGCGATCTTCTTGCCCTGTAAGCTCATGTCATCGTCCTTCTGGATGTCGTCGTTCAACGGAGGCGCCGTTCACGCCGTTCCTCACGTCGGGATGCGGTCGATGCCGGCTGTGTCCTCGGCCGCCACGCCGTTCTCGCGGTGGCGGAAGTCGCTCAGCGCCCGGTAGACCTGGAGGCGCGCCCGCATCACCGAACCGAGCGGGCGGTGCGCCGCAAGGCTGTGCGCCGGGCGGAAGGTCATCACCTCGTCGAAGTAGCGCACCCGCTCCAGCGAGTAGGCGTCCTGGCGCGGCAGGCGCAGCGTCGCCACCGTGCGGTAGGGGCTGACCGAGACCGGCCAGTCCACCGAGGCGTCCTCGATGGGCTGCCGCGCGGAATCGGCCCAGAGTTGCGCCTTCAGCTCGAACACCACCTCGTTGTCCCTTAGGAAGGCGACCGTAGCGTGCCGGAAGCCGTCCTCGTCCTGGTTCGGGTCCAGCCGCCATTCGGATAACGCGCGCTGCGCCTCGCCCGTCGGCACGGCCCCGAGCTTGGCCACGTAGTCGCCGAAGCGGACCGGCGCCTGGCTGAAGTAGCTGTCGGCCAGCGGATGGCTGTAGGGGTGCCCGAAGAAGTCGGCGAACGCGCTCTCGGTGCCGAAAGCATGAAGCGCCTTGTTCAGGTTGCGCATGGTGGAGGACACCGCGCTCTTCACGCCCTCCGGCAGGCCCGTCGACTTGCCGATCACCGTGCCGTCGCGCAGGAAGCCCGCCGCCGTGCCGGACGGGAAGGTCGTGCCGGTCGCGAGCACGAAGTCCTGGGTGTCGACCGCGTGGCCGGGCAGCTTCTCCCCAGGGACGTCGAAAACCTTGATCGACATGCCACGATGGGTCGACACCCGGTCACCCAGGGTCTCGCCCGGCCCTTGGGCGAACCGAACCGCCACGGGATGCGTCCCGGGCATGGCGAACAACCCCTGCGCCAGTTCCGGCGGCAGGCCGGCGGCGACCGCCAGCTTGCCCGTTACGCAGGCCGAACTCTTGGCGTGGCTGGCACGCACGGCATGGTGCTCACGCTTCTTCACCGTCTCGGATTGCTGCGTCATGCCGGCGATGATGCCGTCAATCGTCTCCTGCTCGTCCGCAGCAGGCTTCTCGATGTCGGGGGCGTATCGAAGATAGGTCATGATCTTCCTCACGGTGACCGGGGAACTGAAGCGGATCGCGGCAGGAGAGAGCAGCGGACTCGGGATTCGACGTATCGAATCAGGAACGGGAGGCCGTTCCGAATATCGAAGGGGCCGCGGGCTCGGGTGCGCGACAAGCCAGTTTAAAGCGCATCCTTCCCAACCGTTTCAAGGATCACGCGTGCCGTCTCGGCAGGCTGATCCCAATGCGGGAAGTGGCCGCAGCGCTCGAACCAGTGCAGCTGGGCCGACGGGAATGCTAGCTGGGCGCGTGCGGCCTGGCGCGGCAGCAGCAGGTGGTCCTGACGGCCCCAGCCAATGGTGACGAGTCCGGGAGTCGTTGCCGAACCCTGCTGCAACGGCCCGCGTGCCAGCTCGCGCAGCATCGCATCGAACACCGGTGTGGCCGCCAGGCTCCGCAGCTCCCCTACGACGAGCTGCGGTGGCAGCGCCCAGGGGCGGGCCGACAGTTGGGCGAGCAGCAGCGTACGGGTGACGGCGTGGCGCGACAGGCCGGGATGGAAGGGCCGCAGCAACCGCACCAAGCGTATCGATGCCGCGAGCGTCCAGTGGAGCCAGCCCGTTTCCCACCCACGCCAGAAGCCACCGGGATCGAGCGCCACGCAGTGCCGACCGATGCCCCGCCGCGCCAGCTCCAGCACCAGCCGGCCTCCCACCGAACTACCGACGAGGTCCGCCGTCGTCAGGCCTTGCGACTGCACGAAGCCGGCGAGGGCGTCCGCATGGGCCTCCATCGTCTGCCGACCCGCGAGCGGGGCCGATCCGCCATGTCCCGGCAGGTCGACCAGGATCAGTTCATGCGAGCCGCGTAATGCGGGCACGAGCGGATCCCAGGTGCGGAGATTGGACCCGAGCCCATGGACCATAAGCAGCGGCCGGCCCGTGCCGACGCGTTCAAAATGCAGGGACATGACGGCATTGTCCTTAACTCGCCACGAGCGGACTACGCTCGCAATGCCCGCAGTGACGTAGACGTCACGTCCGCGTTAACTCAGATGCCGGCGTACCAAGCGTAGCCCTGGTCCTCCCAGTAGCCACCCTTGCCGTCGCCGATGTGGGCGAAGCTCTCGACCACCTCGATGCGCATCACGTATTTCGCCTGCTTGTAGCCGAGGTTGCGCTCGACCCGCAGGCGCAATGGCGCGCCGTTCGACACGGGAAGCGCCTGCCCGTTCATGTCGTAGGCGAGGATGGTCTGCGGGTGGAACGCGTCGACCAGGTCGATGCTCTCGTAGAACCGAACCGGCGTTCCGCCGCTGGCCGCATCGTCCTCCGTCGCCTGTTGGCCGCCGGAGTCCTTCCTGCTCTCGCCGCCGCCCGACTGCTTCGTCATGCTCGGGTTGGCGTTGCCGGCGGGGACTTTGTCGGCCCCCTCGTCGTCTCCCCCGCCTTCGAGCGGACTGCCCTGATCCATGGTGTCGGCGCAGTGGAACACCACGTAGCGTGCCTGAGGCTTGAGCTGGGCGCGGTTGAGCAGTTCGGCGAGCGGCACCCCGGTCCACTTGCCGATGGCGCTCCACCCCTCAACGCAGTCGTGCCGGGTGATCTGGGTGCGGGCGGGAAGCTTGCGGAGGTCGGCCAGGGACAGCTTGAAGGGCGCCTCGACGAGGCCGCCGACCTCCAGCTGGTACTTGGCGAACTTGCCTTTCGCCAGGGCCTTGTAGTCCCTGTCGGGCGGGTCCTCGGTCCCATTCGGCTTGAACCACGGCGAGATGTCGGCCTCGGTAAATTCCGGGGCCAGCGTCCGATCAGTGAGCAGCAGGCGCTGGACGAACAGGTTTGCGTCCTCGCCGGTCTTGAGCGTGCGGCGGAACCACTCCGCGTTGCCGAGGCGGTCGCAGCCGCCGAGCATGGCCGCCGCGGCCGCGGCGGACGCTCCTGTCAGGAGGGCACGTCGGCTGGGAGGGCGGCTCATACCCGGGTCTCCCCGGTGACGGGTGCCGGCTCGACCTTGCGCTCGATCACGAACCAGCCGGTGAGCATGCCGCGCATGTTGTTCCGGAAGCCCGAGAGCAGGACCAGGGCGACGTGCACGACCACGAACAGGACGAGCAGGACCGCCACGACGAAGTGGACCGTGCGGGCCGACTGGCGTCCGTCGAACAGCGTCAGCAGGAAGGGGAAGGCCGCATCCATCGCCGGGGACATCGCAAGGCCGGCCAGGACCTGCACCGGCAGGAGCACGAATAGCACGACGAGGTAGGTGAGCTTCTGGATGACGTTGTAGCGCTTGGCCTCGTCGCCTTGCGGGAAGCGCAGCGTCAGGTGCTCCCGGATCGACGCGCCGAAATGCCGGATCTGGTCGCGGGACGGGATCACGCGGAACCGAAGCTGCCCGCTGGCCAGGCTGTAAAGCAGGTAGGCGAGTCCGTTCAGGACGAAGGCCCAGGCGAAGAAGAAGTGCCAGGAGCGGCCGCCGGTGAGGTCCTGGTCGCTCGGCAAGGTCGCCCAGGCCGGGAAGCCGCGGTCGGCCGCCTCGCCGTTGGATCCGACCGAGGAGCCCAGGACACCGGTGGTGTCGAAAGCCCGCCCCAGGACCGTTGTGACGCCCTTGGGCGGATCGTCCTCGGTCGATGACATCGCCAGCAGCGGCGCATCGAAGGTCGAGACCTTGCCCCAGTACAGCGCCGGGTGGGCGTTGAAGATCTGCAGGCCGCTCATCAGCAGGACCAGCAGGCAGACCGCGTTCACCCAGTGGGTGACACGGATGACGAGAGGGTGGCGAAACATCCAGCGGCGACGCTCGACCTCGCCGGTCTCGGGAGCGGATCGGGTCAGGTAGGTTCGAGCCAAACGGTCTTTCCCGCACTCAGGACGGCCAGGGCGGAGGCCCCGGGATCGGGGCCTCCGGAAGCGCACCGCGCCTCGAAATCACATGCCGCGATTCATCATCATCCGCTTCTTCATCATGCGGCGCTTCATCATCTGCTTCCGCATCATCCGCTTCTTCATCATCATCCGCTCGCTGCGGTCCATGCGAACCTGGGTGACCGCGGAGGAGCCGGCCTGGAGACCGTTCGGGCCCATCGGCGCGGCGGAGGCGGCGCCGGCTCCGAGCGCGAGGCTGCCGAGGACCGAAGCGGCGAGGGCAAGGGTGGTGATCTTCATTCGACGTCTCCTATAGGGGGAAGGAATCCCCTTTCGCACAGGGAGAGAAGAGAAGGGGCGACCACCAAGTTCCTGATTTATCGAATAAAAATTGTCGTCCGACAGAGTTTGGCGCAACAAATCGGACGTCGAGGCAGGGCCTCGCGCCGCGCCCAGGCCGGGCGTACGCCAACCTGTACGGAGGCATGGAGGAGAAAGTTTCAAACCGGACCGGGAACGCTGACGGTCCACCTCCAGGGCGACGCGATCAGTTTTCGATCACGTGAGGCCAGTAAGAGAGGTTGATCGGGGAGATGACCGGAACGGGTCCGGGCTTAATCGGTTGTGCACAAGTGAGTTTTGGAGATCGTGCATGCCGGCAGCGCCCGTTCGCTATTCCCCCGACGTCGAGAAGATCGCCGTCGACGAAGGCAAGACCATTGAGAGTCTGAACGAGACCTTCGACAAGATCCTGGACAGAATCGCGAAGGACTCCGGCCACGCGGTGCGCTCGGTCCACGCCAAGGCCCACGGCATCCTGGAAGGCACGCTTCGCATCGACGCGGGCCTGCCGCCGGAACTCGCGCAAGGGCTGTTCTCGACCCCTGGCGAGCACAAGGTCTACATGCGGATGTCGACGAACGCGGGCGACATCCTGCCGGACGCCGTCTCCCTGCCGCGCGGCCTCGCGATCAAGGTCCTGGACGTGGCCGGCGAGCGCCTGCCCGACGCCGAGGGGACGACGCAGGACTTCGTCATGGTCAACGGCAAGGTGTTCCAGGCGCCGAACGCCGAGAAGTTCCTCGGCAGCCTCAAGCTGCTCGCCAAGACCACTGACCGGATCGAGGGCGTGAAGGTCGCCGCCTCCAGCGTGCTGCGCGGGGTGAACAAGGCGCTGACCGCAATCGGCATCGAGAGCCCGACGCTCGGCTCGCTGGGCGGCGCACCGAACGTCGACCCCCTCGGTGAGACCTACTACAGCGTCACGCCGTTCCGGTACGGAGACCACATCGCCTAGTTCTCCGTGGCCCCCGTAGCGCCAGCGCTGACGACCCTGACGGGCACCGAGATCGACGCCTCCGGCCGCCCCGACGCGATCCGCGAGACGGTCAGGTCGGAGATGGCCGGCATCGAGGGCGTCTGGGAGTTCCGTGTGCAGCTGTGCCGCGACCTGGCGCGTCAGCCGGTCGAGGACCCGACGGTCGAGTGGAACGAGGATGAGGCGCCGTTCCAACGGGTCGCCACCATCACCGTCCGGCCGCAGGACAGCTGGGACGCGATCCGCGTCGACGCCGTGGACGAGCGCATGCGCTTCGCGGTCTGGACCGGCCTCGCCGCCCACCGTCCGCTCGGCGACATCAACCGGGCCCGCAACGCCCCCTACAGGGATTCGGCCGAATTCCGTCAGCGCTTCAACGGCTGCCCGATCCACGAGCCCACCGGTCGCTGAGGGTGGATGCGGTGCCGATGGAATCGAACAAGGACCTCGTCCGCGCCTACTTCGCCGCGTTCCGGGACCGGGACGCGGTGTGGTGGGAGCGGTTCATTGCCCCGGACTTCGTGCGCCACGACCCCGGCCTCGACTTCGAGGTCCGTGGCCCGGCGGGCGTCGCCAGGCTCGGCGAAGTGCTGCACGGCGCTTTCTCGGACATCGAGATGCATGTCGCCGAGGTCATCGCCGAGGGCGACCGGGTGCTGGCGCGTCTCCGCTTCACCGGCCGTCATACCGGGACGTTCCAGGGCACGCCCGCCACCGGCAATGCGGTCGATATCGCCGTGATGGATTTCTTCCGCGTCGTGGACGGTCGGCTGGCAGAGCATTGGGCCCTGATGGACAACCTGTCCTTGCTCAAGCAGGTCGGCGCCATCGATGCCTGAGGGTCGCGGCGGCGTTCTGCGGACGGTCGGCGCACCGCGACGCTTGGACACCGTCCGCTCGACGGCCGCCTTCTTTACACCCCGCCGGACCAAGCTTGAGGTGGGTCTTTCCGCGAGCGCGGGAAGCTGACTGGCCGGCGCTGAACCGATTGGTTTTCCCAATCGGGGTGCCGCCGGGGAAGCGGAACCGGTCAGCCCCTCGCAGCTTGGACACCGGATTCCTGTGATTGCGGGGAGGTCCCGGCCAATCGAGAAGGGCGGACGTTGGTCGGTTCGGATCTGAAATCGCTGTCGCGCGACGAGCTTGAGGCCGAGATCCTGCGGCTCAGGTGGTTGCAGGCCGGGGGCTCCCCGGAGGCTTTCGGGCGCCAGGTCCGCACGACGCCGGGCGGCCGGGACGAGTTGTTCGCCGCGGTCGAGAAGACCCGCACGCCGATGATCCTGACCGACCCGAGCCGGCCGGACGACCCCATCGTCTTCGCCAACCGGGCCTTCTAGGACCTGTCCGGCTACGGCGCTAACGAATTGCTCGGCCGCAACTGCCGCTTCCTGCAGGGACCGGACACCGACCCCGCCCACGTCCAGGCCATCCGGGACGCGTTGGCGGCCAGGCGCGACCTCGCCATCGATATCGTCAACTACCGGCGTGACGGCACGCCCTTCCTCAACGAGCTCTTCATCAGCCCGATCCTCGATGCAGAGGGGCGCGTTCTCTATCACTTCGGTAGCCAGGTCGACGTCACCGGCTACCGGCAGACGATGTCGCGCCTGGCGAAGAACGAGCGGCGGCAGCGGGCGGTGTTCGACAGCGCCGTGGAGTTCGCCATCGTCGTCACCGACTGCGACGGCCTAGTCACCGATTGGAACGCCGGGGCGGAACGCGTGTTCGGCTGGACCGCCGAGGAGATGCGCGGGCAACCCGCCGACCGCTTCTTCACGCCCGAGGACCGAGCGGCCGGTCGCATCGAGACCGAGATGCGCCGGGCCCGTGAGGAGGGCCGCGCCTCCGACGAGCGATGGCATCTGCGCAAGGACGGCAGCCGCTTTTGGGCGTCCGGCGAGATGATGCCGCTGTTCGACAAGGTCGGGAAGCACTTCGGCTTCACCAAGATCGCCCGCGACCGTACCGCCGAGCACGAGGCAGGACGCGCGTTGAGGGAGAGCGAGGCGAGACTCAGCGAGAGCGAGGACCACTTCCGGCACACGGTCGAATTGAACCCGCAGGTGCCGTGGACCTGCGACCCGGCCGGCAACATCACGTCCTACTCGAACCGCTGGCTCGAACTGACGGGCCAGGCGCCAGGCGAGCCGGACGGCACCGGCTGGATGAAGGCCCTTCATCCGGACGACGTCCCGCGTACCGTCGAGGTGTTCTCCGCGAGCCTCTCCTCGGGCGACCCGGTCGACGTGGACTACCGCATTAACATCGCGGGGAGCGGCGAGTACCGCTGGATGCGCGCCCGCGCGCAGGCCCGCCGCGACGCGGCCGGGAGCATCGTGCGCTGGTACGGGGTGGTCGAGGACATCCACGACCGCCGCCTCGTCGAGGAGGCCCTGCGCGAGAGCGAGAATCGGTACCGCACGCTTTTTGAGACCATCGAGGTCGGGTTCTACATCCTCAGGCTGCGGTTCGACGCGGACGGGCGGGCGGTCGACTACCTGATCGAGGAGGCCAACCCGGCCTTCGCCCGGCAGACCGGCGCCGACCTCGCCGGCAGGTGGGTCAGCACGTTCGCGCCCGGCCTGGAACGGCATTGGTTCGACAGCTACGGCCGCGTGGCCCGGACCGGCGAGCCGGCCCGATTTGAGAACTACGCCTCCGGGTTCGGGCGCTGGTTCGACGTGCGCGCGCACCGGGTCGGCGAACCGGGGGACCACCGCGTCGCCGTGTTCTTCAATGACATCACCGCTCGCAGGAATGCCGAGCTGCTCGCGGAGACCAACGAGCGCGAGCTCCGCCTGATCGCTGACGCGCTTCCGGTGCTGATCGCGTTCATCGACGCCGGCCACGTCTACCGCTTCGCCAACGAGGCTTATCGAGATTGGTTCTTCGTCCCGCCGGACGAGGTGGTGGGACGAGACGTCCGCAAGCTCCTGGGCCCGGCCGGTTACGCGGCCCGGCCGGTTACGCGGCCCGGAAGGATTTCGTCGACCGGGCCCTCGGGGGCGAGTCCGTCCTGTTCGAGCTCGACTGACCGCATCGGGACGGGCGCCTGCGCGTCGCCGAGATCCGCTACCTGCCCCGGCGCGATACCGGGGGCGCGGTCGACGGCTTCCATGTCTTCGTCCAGGACGTGACCGACAGGCACCGGGCCGAGGCCCTGCTCCGTTCCGAGAAGTCGGAGCTCGAAGCCCAGGTCGCCGCGCGCACGGCCGAGCGCGACGAGATCTGGCGCGTCTCCAGCGATCTCCTCTGCGTCGCGACCCTCGACGGCCACTTCACGAGCCTCAACCCGGCCTGGCGCACGACGTTGGGCTGGTCGGAGGACGAGTTGAGGGGAAAGCCCTTCCTCGATTTCGTGCACCCCGACGACCATTCATCCACGAAGACCGCCGCGGCGGGGCTGATTCGGGGCGAGGCGCAACTCTTCTTCGAGAACCGATACCGGCATCGGGACGGCAGCTACCGCTGGCTGTCCTGGAACGCGGTGCCGCGCGGGGGGCTGGTCTATTCGGCCGTCCGCGACGTGACCGAGGCCAAGACGGCGGCCGAGGCCCTGGCCAAGACCGAGGAAGCCCTGCGCCAGTCCCAGAAGATGGAGGCGGTAGGGCAATTGACCGGCGGCCTCGCGCACGACTTCAACAACATGCTCGCCGGCATCGTCGGCTCCCTGGAGCTGATGCAGACCCGCATGCTCCAGGGGCGGATGTCCGACTTGGAGCGCTACATCGGCGCGGCGCAGGGCGCTGCCAAGCGCGCCGCCGCCCTCACGCACCGCCTGCTCGCCTTCTCCCGACGCCAGACGCTCGATCCGAAGCCGACCGACGTGAACCGGCTGGTCGAGGGCATGGTCGACCTCGTCCGCCGCACCGTCGGCCCCGCGGTACCGGTCGAGTTCGTCGGCATGGGCGGCGTGTGGCCGACGCTGGTCGACCCGAGCCAGTTGGAGAACGCGCTGCTCAACCTGTGCATCAACGCCCGCGACGCGATGCCGGACGGCGGCAGGATCACCATCGAGACCGGCAACCGCTGGCTGGACGAGCGCGGCGCCCGCGAGCGCGACCTGAGCCCGGGCCAGTACGTCGCGCTCTGCGTCTCGGACACCGGGACCGGCATGACCCCGGACGTCGTCGCCAAGGCGTTCGACCCGTTCTTCACGACCAAGCCGCTCGGCGAGGGCACCGGCCTCGGCCTGTCGATGATCTACGGGTTCGCCAAGCAGTCGGGCGGCCAGGTCCGGATCTACTCCGAGGTCGGGCAGGGCACGATGGTCTGCGTCTACCTTCCCCGCCACCTTGGCGAGGCCGAGGATGCCGAGGTCGTGGCCGACCTCTCGGACGCCGCTCGCGCCAAGGCCGTTGAGACGGTGCTGGTGGTCGACGACGAACCGACCGTGCGCATGCTGGTCACCGAGGTGCTGGAGGACCTCGGCTACGCCGCCATCGAGGCCGGCGACGGCGCTTCGGGCCTGAAGGTGCTCCAGTCCGACGTGCGCATCGACCTGCTCGTCACCGATGTCGGCCTGCCCGGGGGCCTGAACGGTCGCCAGATGGCGGACGCCGCGCGCCAGCACCGCCCGGACCTCAAGGTCCTGTTCATCACCGGCTACGCGGAGAACGCCGTGCTCAACCATGGGCACCTGGCGCACGGCATGAACGTGATGACCAAGCCGTTCGCCCTGGAGGCGCTGGCCACCCGTATCCGCGGCATCATCGAGGGTCAGGGCTGACCGGCCCCAGGGCATCCACGGCGGCGCAGGGTTCCGTTTGCAGACCGGTCTCGCCACTTTCGGGCGGCAGCATCGCCGAAGGTCGAACAGGAGAAACGATCCCGCCCGTGACGGCGTCGCTCAGTTCAGCCGCTCCTTGACCTCGATCCTGGCGGCGAGCGCCTGGCCGATCTTGAACAGGGCGCTGCGGAGGTCCGGCAGGGCCTCCTTGCCACCGTCGGACTCGATGAGCGAATGCGCCAGGAGCAGGTGATCCGCGACCTGGTCCAGCCAGGAATTCGGCATCGTGTTCGGATGGGGCGCCGGCGGCACGAACCGCTCGATCTTGCCGTAGGCCGTGATCGTGTCCGTCGCGCCCGGGGCCAGTTCCGTCACCGTGCCGAAGTAACCGATGAAGGCATCGCCCAGCATGCCGAACGCAGGGACGCCGCCCGCTCCGACCCAGCGAAGGGTGCGGTCCGGCCTGAGTAGCCGATACCTGACGCTGAACTCCTCCCCGCGACGGACCGCGGCAGCCATCGTTTCCGCGACGATGGCCCTGTCGTCGGAGTGGACGCGATCCAGCCATCCGAGGCCGAGGGCGTCGGCGACCTCCTGTCCGGTGAGCGTCGTCCACTCCGGGCTGGTGTAGACGCAGGCACCGGCCGCGTCCGTGACGAAGATCATCGATGGGCCTCTGCTTGGGCGGATGCTTCGAGACAATATCTCTCCGCAGCGGCGGCACAAGCGTCGGCCCGATACCGTTTCCAGCCGGGCATCCGCCCCGTCTCGCGGTCCGCGCGGTTTCCACGTCACCCGCGTCGAGAAGGCGTGTCGGCGGGGTTCGTGACCACTTGCCCGGGCATCGGACCGGGAAGGTTCGACGGTTCCTACCGTAGACCGAGGAACCGATGCAGGATGCGGCCGAGCTGCTCGGCGGAATAGGGCTTGTGCAGCAGCTCGAACCCGTGCGTGCCCTCCTGCGCCAGCACGTGACTGTAGCCGGACGCCAGGACCACTGGCAGGTGCGGCAGCCGCCGCTGCAGGGTCTTGGCGAGGTCCACGCCACCCATGCCCGGCATCACCACGTCGGAGAACACCATGTCGAAGCCGTTGCCGTCGGCGCCGAGCCGGTCCAGCGCCTCTTCGGCGTTGGCCGCCCAGGTCGGCCGGTAGCCGAGGTCTTCCAGGATCTGGGTCGCGAACTGGCCGACGCCGATGTTGTCCTCGACCACCAAGATACGCTGGCCGGTTCCCAAAGGAGCCAGCTCGCCGTCGTGCACGCGGTCGCGGGCTAGACTTTCCTCGGGCTCGACTTCGGGGAGGTAGAGGGTGAAAGTGGTGCCTTCCCCAATCGCGCTGGCCACGTCGACGTCGCCGCCCGACTGCTTGGCGAACCCGAACACCTGGGACAGCCCGAGCCCCGTGCCCTTGCCAATCTCCTTTGTGGTGAAGAACGGCTCGAAGATCCGCCCGATCCGGTCCGGGGGGATGCCTGAGCCCGTATCGGTCAGGGAGACCGCCGCGAAGGCCTCGCGCGAACTGGCATGGCCGCGGATGGCGGGAAGAGCCGCCCCGCACCCCAGGCGGAGGGTGAGCGTTCCCTCCCCGTCCATCGCGTCTCGGGCGTTGACCGCCATGTTGACCAGCGCGGTCTCGAACTGGCTCAGGTCCGCCCGGACGAAGCACGGCGCATGGGGCATATCCGTCACCACGCGGACGCGCGCGCCGGTGACGGTGTCGAGCATCTCGGCGATCCCGCCGACCTTCTCGCCGACGTCGAACACCTCGGGCTTGAGGGCCTGGCGGCGTGCGAAGGCCAGCAACTGGCCGGTGAGCTTGGCGGCCCGCTCCACGGTCTCCGAGACCGCGTTGAGGTAGCGGTCCTTGCGCGCCTCGGGCAGGTCCGGCCGGCGCAGGAAGTCCACCGACGAGCGGATGATGGTGAGCAGGTTGTTGAAATCGTGCGCGACGCCGCCGGTGAGTTGGCCGACGGCTTCGAGCTTCTGGGATTGGCGAAGCGCTTCCTGCGCATGTTCCAGGTCGGCCTGCCGCTCCCGCTCGACGGTGATGTCCCGCCCTGTCGCGTAGGTCAGGTTCCCGGCCGGCGCTGCGGTCCAGGAGATCCAGCGCGTCGAGCCGTCCCTGTGACGGTAGCGGTTGACGATGCGGGGCATCCCTCCCCCGGCCGCCTCGGTGTAAGCCTCGACCGTCTCGGCATGGTCCTCGGCCAGGACGAACTCGTTGACGTGGTGGCCGACGAGCTCGTGCGGCTCGTAGCCGAGCAGGTGGGTCCAGGCCGGGTTGACCCTCCGGAACACCCCCTCGAAATCGATGATCAGCATCAGGTCCGGGGCGGTGTCCCACATCAGGTCCCGCTCGGTGGTACGCTCCTGCACCCGCTGCTCAAGGGTCGCGTTCAGACAACGCACCTCGTCGAGCGCCCGCTCCAGATTTTCCTGGCTCTCCTTGAGGGCGGCGTCGGCCAGCATCCGCTGCGTGGTTTCGTTGGTGAAGATGAAGAGGCCTGCCACCGCTCCGTCGGCATCGAGCACGCGCGAGTAGGAGAAGGAGAACCACGTCTGCGCCGCCCCGCGGTCGGTGTCGAGCTTCCACGGAAGGTCCTCGAAGCGATGGCTGCGCCCGGCGAAGGCGTCCTCGATGATCGGCTGCGCCTGGTCCCAAGCGTCCGCCCAGACCCGGTCGAAGCGCTCGCCCGTAGCCCAGGCCAGCCGAGGGCCGAGCAGCCTAGAATAGGTGTCGTTGAAGAAGAAATGCAGGTCCGGCCCCCAGGCCAGGATCATGCTCTCGGGCGAGTTCAGGACCAGTGAGAGCGCGGTCTTGAAAGCTTGCGGCCACGTCTCGGGTTGCCCAAGAGGATGGCCCGACCAGTCGCGCTCGCGAATGAGGCGCGCGGCCTCACCGCCCCCGGAGAGGAACGCCGTCGCGTCGATCACCACCTCACGCCTCGCAGGACTCGGTTCGGGCCTCGGAAGCGGAGCACCGGCCTGGGCTCCATGTGTCGGTGACGAGAGGGTGGGCGGACATACGGATGTTCGGCCTCGGATTCGAAGAGGTGGAAAGCGTTTTCGCGCTGCAAGGCGTCAACGCTCGACGACGCGGCTCGGTCCGCAAGGCGCTCCGACTGCACCATCCTCGCCACGAAGGCGCGATCCCGGTCGTTCCATCCCGAATGGTTCCGGACGCGATGGACGGGCACGCACAGCCTGTCGGGCGTCGGGCGCCCGAGGACGGAACGGGATCGAGCGCCGTCCTCATCTGCCCTGCCGCGGCCGACCCGGGTAAGCGCCCTGCACCGCGACGGGGGCGGTGACGCGGTCCGCGAGATTCATCAGTTCTTGCCGCAGAGCCGACAGCGAGCCGTCCGACAGACCCACCCGGCATACGACGTCCTGCTGCGCCTTCGAGGCTTCCTCCTCCAGTCGACGCCCGGCATCGGTCAGGGCGACCAGCACCACCCGCCGGTCCGAGGTCCTGGCGCGGGCGACGAAGCCGGCGGCCTCCAGCCTGTCGACGAGCGGCGTGATCGCGCTGGGCCCGATGTGGAGCCGCGCGCCGAGTTCGCCGGCCGGACGATTTTCATGTCCCGCCGACAGGCCGGTTGTCGTGCGCAGACCTGCCGGTCACAGCAGCCGTTGGCTTGAGGCGGATCATCCGAGCCGGGCGAGGGCCTGAGCGGGGCTCATCCGGTCACACGCTCGCAGGGGCACCGAACCGTCGAGGGCGCGTTCGGGTTCAACGCGCATCGCGATCGACGCGTGGTTGGTAGGATATGGGAAGCATGATGTCGAAGAGCATCGATTTGTCGCCGGGCCGGCTTCTGCGTAAGGCGGGGCCGCCCCGGAAGCTCGACAGCTTCACCGGTATCGAGGTGCACGATCCCAGGCTCGAAGAGGCTCTGTCCCTCGATGAGGTGCCGTCGATCCTCTATCAATTCACCCTGCACGGCGAGGGCACGATCTGGGATGCGTCGCGCGACCGCCTGATCTGGTCCGACGTGCCGAACCGGCGCCTCCTCGCGTGGTATCCCGATGGCCGTGTCGAGGTCGCCATCGACAACACGCAGTTCATGAACGGCAATGCCGTCGATGCCGAGGGGCGCCTCGTCCATTGCGAGCATGGCCGACGCTGCATCAGCCGCTCGAACGCCGACGGCGAGCCGGAACCGATCGTCACCCACTACGAGGACAAGCGCCTGAACTCGCCCAACGACGTGACCGTGGCGCAGGATGGCTCGATCTGGTTCACGGATCCGACCTTCGGCATCCTCATGCCGAACCAGGGCAGCCTCGTCGATCCCGAACTCGACCACCGCAGCGTCTACCGGTTCGATTCCCGCGACGGCGCGTTGCGTCGCATGGCCGACTTCGAGCAGCCGAACGGTTTGTTCTTCTCACCGGACGGGCGCACACTCTACGTGTCCGACACGGCTCGGTCCCTCGGCGAGATCATCGGTGGCCACGCGCGCGACACCCACGAGATCCAGGCGTTCACCGTGGCTGCTACCGGCGAGCTCTCGGAGCGGCGACTGTTCTGCCGCACCGACCATGGTTATCCGGATGGGTTTGCCGTCGACGAGCGCGGCTGGGTCTGGACGACGGCCGGCGACGGCATCCACATCTACGCGTCGGACGGCATTCGCCTCGGTTTTATCCCGATGCCCGCCACGCCCTCGAACTGTTGCTTCGACGGCCCGGGCCGCGGTCGCCTGTTCATCGCCGCGCAATCTTACCTTCTGGCGGTCGACCTGCGCGCCTGAGCGGCGCTTGGTCCCTCGGACGACTACTTGAAGCGACCCGGTTGGTTTACAGTCGGCTCCACGTCGAGGCCCGTCACGATCATCACACAAGGCTGATCGCCGACGGTGCCCGACAGATGACCATTTTTGCCGTCGCGCTCCCTGGTGTTCTGGTCCTCGCCCATCATCAGTTCGCCCGGCCCCATCTCGACGCGGGTTCCGTCCATGGTCTCAACGAACCAGCGGCCCGACAGGATCGCGATCCACTGCGGCTTCGGGTTCTCGTGCCATTGCCCGACCCAGCCAACGGGGAGCACCGTGACCGTGACGTTGGACTTCGTCGGCTCCTGCTTGTCGTTCCATTGCGGGGCGGTCTCGGAGTTCACGCCCTCGAACGTGAACGCGTCGAGTTCGAATCGCGCCTGACGACTCACGCCGTCTACATCGGTGTAGACGTGCCAGTACGGCACCCGAGGCGGCGGGCCTCCGTTGTCCTGATTGGCCATAGGCTGTTCCTTCAACGGTTGTCGGGGATGGAGCGGCTCGCGGCGGCCCAGGGGCCGTTCGCCAGCGGATGCGCGACCACCTGCACGACCGGCGCGTAGGCACCGCCGATCACCACCAGAAGAAGCCCGCCGACGAGGCCGAAGTTCTTGAAGAAGTCCCAGAAATGGGTGCGGCCCTCACCGTTCTTCGACCAGAAGTCCGGGAACCGCCAGAACGGGTGATACATCAGTGCCGTGACGGCGCAGAAGCCGGCGAGCACGAAGGCCGCTGCCCGGTCGAACACCCCGACGACGATCAGAACCGGCGTCACCGCCTCGACCAGGATGCCGAGGATGAGCAGCAGGCTCGGGAAGGGCAACGGTCCGGAGCGCGCCTGCCCCATAGCCTCGTCCCAATGCGCGACCTTGTCGTAGGCGCTCAACGGAAACATGCCGACGAGGCAGATCTTGGCCAGGAGCGGCACGGCGACGAGATCGAGCCACGTCATCGGAAGTGGGACGTCGGGTGCATGGGAGGGTCCGGCGGGGGGAGGGCGGGAACGGTGTTCGGGTGCCCAACGCCGCTTGGCTTCCACGGTTGCCGCGCGACGCCGCAGGAGGGAGAGGATTTGCTGCAGCGCGGCGAGCACGATCCCGTGACTCCGGACGTTGGAACGTCTCCAAGCTTGTCCCGTTGGCGGGCGAACCCGTCCCGGAGCGGGCCGCAGCGTGAGACCGAGCGATGCCGCAAGACCACTACGACGTCATCGTTATCGGCTCGGGCCCCGGCGGCGGCTCGCTGACGTCGCGGCTGGCCAAGACCGGCAAGCGCATCCTGCTCTTGGAGCGCGGCGACTACCTTCCGCGCTCGCAGGACAACTGGTCGTCCAAAACCGTCTTCGTCGATGGCGCTTATCAAGCCAAGGAGACGTGGTACGGCGGCAACGGGCGGTCCTTCAGCCCGGCACTGCACTATTATGTCGGCGGCAACTCCAAGGTCTACGGCGCCGCCCTGTTCCGGCTGCGCGCGCGCGACTTCGGCGAGGTCCGTCACGTGGACGGCCTGTCACCGGCTTGGCCGGTCTCGTATGCGGAGTTCGAGCCGTACTACGCGCAGGCGGAGGCGCTGTTCGCAGTGCACGGCAACCGCGGCGAGGATCCGAACGAGCCGTGGTCAAGCGGTCCCTACGACCATCCGGCGGTCAGCCACGAGCCGCGCATCCAGAAGCTCTCGGACGACTGGGCCAAGCTCGGTCTCAACCCGTACCACCTGCCGCTCGGCATCAAGCTCGACGAGCGGAACGGCAAGCCGACGCCGACGAGCATCTGCATCCGCTGCGACGCCTTCGACGGCTTCCCGTGCCTCCTCAACGGCAAGGCCGACGCGCAGGTGATGACCGTCGACCCGACGCTCGCACGCCACGACAACGTCACCCTGCTCGTCAATGCCTACGTTTCGACGCTGGAGACCGATCCCTCGGGCCGGACGGTGACCGGGGTTCGCGTGACCCGCGAGGGGCAGGACGAGCGCTACACCGCCGACATTGTCGTGGTCGCGTGCGGCGCACTCTCCTCGGCGCTGCTGCTCCTGCGCTCGGCCAACGCGGCCCACCCGAACGGGCTCGCCAACGGCTCGGATCAGGTCGGGCGCAACTACATGCGCCACACCATGTCGGTGCTGATGGCCCTGTCGAAGGAGGTCAACGACACCGTCTTCCAGAAGACCCTCGCGGTCTCGGACTTCTACTTCGGATCGAAGGAGTGGGAGTTCCCGATGGGTCTGATCCAGATGTGCGCTAAGACGCATCCGGAGCAGATCCGCGGCGAGGAGTTTCCGAAATGGACCGGGTTCCTCCCGAACGCGCCGTTCGAGATGGTGGCGCGCCATTCCATGGACTTCTGGCTGCAGAGCGAGGACCTGCCGCACCCCGACAACCGGGTGATGCTGGGCTCGGACGGCCGGGTCATCCTCGACGTGCGCGAGACCAACCGCGAGGCGCACGACCGCCTGCGCGGCAAGCTCGAGGACCTGCTCCGGCCCGGCGGCCTCTACACCTACCTGTTCGAGCGCTCGCTCTACCTTGGCAAGGATATTCCTTTGAGTGGCACCGCGCACCAGGCCGGCACGCTGCGCTTCGGCACTGACCCGAAGGCGTCGGTGCTAAACCTGAACTGCAAAGCGCACGAGCTCGACAACCTCTACGTCACGGACGCGAGCTTCTTCCCGTCGATCGGCGCCGTGAACCCCACGCTGACGATCATCGCCAACGCCCTGCGCGTGGCCGACCACATCGCCGACAGGCTGGCCTAGGCAGCACAACGTTCCATCACGTGCATGCCGCCGGAAGGCTGGCCGACGCACTCGGCATGGGCTTCTTTGGGGAGAAGAATTTTGAGCAAACCTATCGAAAGCTATGCCTTGATCGGCGATGGGGAGACCGCCGCTCTGGTCGCTTGGGATGGCTCGATCGACTGGCTGTGCTGGCCGGATTTCGACGACGACGCGTGTTTTTGCGCGCTTCTCGGGACCGAGAAGAATGGCCGCTGGTCGATCGCCCCCCGGGGACCTGTCATACATGTCAGCCGTCGGTATCGCGGCGACACGATGATCCTCGAGACGGAGATGAGGACAGCCGACGGAACCGTTCGGATCACGGACTTCATGCCGATCCGCGAGACGCAATCGGCTCTGGTGCGTATCGTTGAGGGGCTGTCGGGCACCGTCGCATTGGAGTGCAACGTGTGTCCACGCTTCGATTACGGCGCCCTAAAGCCGTGGTGGGAGGTCTGCGAGGACGGCGCCGTGGCGGTAGCTGGCCGGCATCGTTTGACACTCCGCGCGAGCATGCCTGCCACTGTCGAGGATGGTGATGCGAAGGCGGCATTCACGCTGCGCGAGGGCGAGCGCCACACTTTCGTCCTATCCCGCACCTCCGCTTGGGACGCCGACGTGCCGCGCCTCGACATCGAGGCCGCGCTGACTGCAACGCAAGCTCATTGGGAGCGCTGGATCGCCGGTTTCGATGCCGCGCGAACCCGCTGGCCCGCTGCAGTCAAGCGCTCCCTCCTGACGCTGAAGGCCTTGACGCACGCGCGCTCGGGCGGACTGATCGCAGCGCCGACTACCAGCCTGCCCGAAGTGCCGGCCGGCGGCATGAACTGGGATTATCGTTACGCCTGGCTGCGCGATTCGACCTTCACGCTCGGCGCGTTTCTCAATGCCGGCTTCACAACCGAGGCGACCGCCTGGCGCGACTGGCTCCTGCGGGCCATCGCCGGAGATCCGGACGCGCTTCGCATCATGTACCGCGTCGACGGGTCGAGGCACCTGTCCGAATGGACCGTCGACGCCCTTCCCGGCTACCGGGAGGCGCGGCCCGTGCGTATAGGCAATGCCGCCTCCACCCAGAAGCAGCTCGACATCTACGGCGAGGTCCTCGACACCCTGGCTCTCGCGCGCAGGGCCGGCATAGAGGCAACGGACCATCAACGTGCGGTCGAACGGCGCCTCGTCGAACACCTCGCCCGGATCTGGCAGGATCGCGGTGCGGGGATCTGGGAATCGCGTGGGGATCCGAAGCGGTACACCTATTCCAAGGCCATGTGCTGGGTCGGCTTCGACCGGGTGCTCCGGCATTGCGACCCGTCCGAGACGCTTCGCGCGACGCTGACGGCGAACCGGGACCGGGCGCATGCTGAGGTCTGCCGCGAGGGCTGGAACGCCGGCCTCGGCACCTTCACGCAGAGCTATGGCAGCCATGAACTCGACGCGAGCCTCCTGCTCCTTCCGCTCGTCGGCTTCCTGAAGGCCGACGAGCCGCGCATGGCGGCGACGATCGAGCGGATCAGGACCGACCTCGACCAGGACGGCCTGATCCGACGCATGCGGGCGAAGGGGGACGCCAGCGACGAGGGGGCGTTCCTGCCCTGCTCGCTCTGGATGGCCGATTGCCTGCGGCTCCAGGGGCGACACGAATTGGCCGAAGCCTACCTCGAACGCGTGCTCGGCGTGGCCAACGATGTCGGGCTTCTCTCTGAGGAATACGACGTCCCCGGCCGCTGCCTCAGCGGGAACTTTCCGCAGGCCCTGACGCATCTCGGCGTCGTGAACACAGCGTTGAGCCTGTCCGGCCCGGTCATCGACCGCGGCGGCGGCTGACGGTCGCGCGCGAGCCACTCCGATCGCTTGGTTCTGCGAACGCCGCCCGAACGCTCGGACGCCGAGTGTCGCCTCGAGGAGATGACGCCATGCCCGAATTGCTTCGCCATGCAGGTGCGCCGCATCCGGTCCCGCACGTCGATGCGCCGCGGGCCGGCGATCCGCGCTTCGCGGCGGTCGTACCGCACGATGCGCGGCTCATATCCCTCTACGACCAGGCGACGTTCAGTGAGGGCCCCGTGTGGTGGCCGGCCCGGCAGCTGCTGGTCTGGTCCGATGTCGAGGGGCGCCGCGTCCTCGGCTGGCGGGAAGACGGGCGCGTGGAGGTGGTGGTCGACGCCACGCCGTTTATCAACGGGCATACGATCGACCGCGACGGCGCATTGATCCATTGCGAGCATGGGACGCGGCGCCTGTCGCGGACGATGCCGGATGGCCGCTACGAGATCGTCGTCGACGCGTATGGCGGCAAGCGGTTCAATTCGCCGGACGACGTGACTTGCGCTGCCGACGGCGCGTTGTGGTTCACCGACCCCGGCTACGGTCTCGTCCTGCCCAAGCAGGGTGCGCTCGCCGAGGCCGAACTCGACCATCGCAGCGTCTACCGGTTCGACCCGAACACCGGCGCGGTGTCACGCATGGCCGACCTCGAACAGCCCAATGGCCTCGCCTTCGCGCCCGACGAACGGACGCTCTACGTCACCGATACCTCCCGCTCCCTCGGCGGAGGGCGCCACACGATCTTCGCCTTCGACGTGGCCCACGACCACGCTCTGACGAACCGTCGCGTCTTCGCCGAGATTGAGCCCGGCATACCGGACGGCCTGCGGACCGACAGCCGCAGCTGGGTCTGGACGAGTTCGGAGGCTGGAATCCAGGTGTTCTCCGCCGAGGGGCATCGGCTCGGGCTGATCCCGACGCCGCAGGTCTGCTCCAACCTATGCTTCTCGCCCGACGAGCGGACGCTGTTCGTCACCTCGAAGCAGCACCTCTACGCGCTCGATCTCACCGGCCGAGCTGGGTGAGCCTGCCTCACGAGATCGTCAGATTGCGCGCAACTTAGCCAGGAACCGCACATCCACAGTCAGGTTAGCCAGGAACGAGCGCGCGACCCGACGCGGTGCACCTCGACGCCGGCCCGCAGCTTCCTCACCCGCACCGCCGTCTGCACGGACGCCGCCCCACATCGACAGGCACCAGACATGGCCGAAACCGTCGCCGACTTCTTCTGGAAACGTCTTGCCGAGTGGGGCGTGAAGAAGATCTTCGGCTACCCCGGCGACGGCATCAACGGCCTGCTCGGCGCGATGCAGCGCACCGACCTGCCTTTCGAGTTCATCCAAGTGCGCCACGAGGAGATGGCCGCCTTCATGGCGGCGGCCTACGCCAAGTTCACCGGCGAGGTTGGCGTATGCATGGCCACCTCCGGACCGGGCGCGACCCACTTGCTGACCGGCATGTACGATGCGCACATGGACCACGTGCCTCTGCTCGCCATCGCCGGGCAGCAGGCCCGCAACGTCAACGGCGCGCACTACCAGCAGGAATTCGACCTCACCAGTGTGTTCAAGGATGTCGCCGCCTACGTGCAGCAGGCCTCCTCGCCCGCCCAGGTCCGCCACATCGTCGATCGTGCCATGCGCATCGCCAAGGCGGAAAGGAAGGTCTCGGCGATCATCCTGCCCAACGACCTGCAGGACGTTCCCTACGAGGCACCGGTCCGGGCGCACGGCAACACGTTCTCCGGCGTCGGCTACACGGCGCCGAAGGTCGTGCCGTTCGAGGCCGACCTTCGCCGTGCCGCCGACGTGCTGAACGCGGGCAAGAAGGTCGCGATCCTTGTCGGCGCCGGCGCGCTGCACGCCACCGACGAAGTGATCGCGGTGGCGGAGAAACTCCAGGCGGGCGTCGCCAAGGCGCTGCTCGGCAAGGCGGCGCTGCCCGACGACCTCCCCTTCGTCACTGGCACGATCGGTCTCCTCGGCTCCAAGCCGTCCTCGGACATGATGGAGGAGTGCGACACCCTACTAATGATCGGCTCCGGCTTTCCCTGGGCCGAGTTCCTGCCCGAGGAAGGCCAGGCTCGCGGCGTGCAGATCGACATCGCGCCCGAGATGCTTTCGCTGCGCTACCCGATGGAGGTGCCGCTCTGTGGCGAGTCCGCCGAGACCCTTCGCCTTCTGCTGCCGCTCCTGGAACAGAAGAAAGAAGGCGGCTCCTGGCGCAAGGGCATCGAGAAGGGGATGGTCTCCTGGTGGAAGGAGGCCGAGGACCGGGCGATGGCCAAGGCCAACCCGGTCAACCCGCAGCGCGTCACGTGGGAACTGTCCCCGCGCATGCCCGAGCGGGCGATCATCACCTCTGATTCCGGTTCCTGCGCCAACTGGTTCGCCCGCGACCTGAAAATGCGCCGTGGCCAGATGTGCTCGCTGTCGGGTGGCCTCGCCTCCATGGGTGCCGCGGTGCCCTACGCCATCGCCGCTAAGGTGGCCCATCCCGATCGGCCGGTGATCGCGCTGGTCGGCGACGGCGCGATGCAGATGAACAACATGGCCGAGCTCATCACCGTCTCGAAGTACATGCACCGCTGGTCGAACAAGACCTGGATCTGCTGCGTGTTCAACAATGAGGACCTGAATCAGGTCACCTGGGAGCAGCGGGTGATGGAGGGCAACCCGAAGTTCGAGGCGAGCCAGACGATCCCGAACGTGCCCTACCACAAGTTCGCCGAGCTCATCGGACTGAAGGGCATCTACGTCGACGATCCGGAGTGTATGGGCGCGGCCTGGGACGAGGCTCTGGCGAGCCCGGTGCCGGTGGTGCTGGAGGTGAAGACCGATCCCGAGGTGCCGCCGCTGCCGCCGTTCTTCACCTTCCAGCAGGTGCGGAACTTCATGTCGATGCTCGGCAAGGGGGACCCGAAGGAGCGCCACCTGCTCGTCGACACCGCGCGGCAGGTACTGAGCTCCGTCCTGCCCGGCAGCAAGTAGGATCGGCCTCCCGGCACGCGGGAAGACCCGTCGATCGGATCGATGACGGCGCGAGCCTTCCGGGATCTTGCGCGGATCGGAAGCTACTGTCTCGATAAGGTACCGGTTCCACATCGCGGGGCGATCCGGCCCAGACGCTTGCTCGAATTCCAGGACATCGATGCCTATGCCGTCTAGTCGCGCGCCGCATCTGCGCGAGCGTCACCGATCCTCGGCGGATGCCGCAGGTGGCGTTGTGCCGCCGACCCTTCGTCGGGCCTCGCCGTTGTGCCTGGAACTTCCTGGACATCCGGTCGCGACGCTCGCCCTCGCCGCCGCCGGCGCGGGCCTGCTGACTTGGCTCGCCGCCGGTCGATCGAAGCGTGCAGGTCCGGCGTCCCAGGGCGGCCGGCAGGCACTGCCCGATCGTGGGCGCAGCTACGGTTCGCGCGGCGCGGAAGTGACCGCCAGCGCCGCGCAACGTCTCAACCACGCCTCCTCCATGCTCGCCGCCTCCGTGCTGTTCGATTCGGGACTGGAGCATTATCGCGGCCAGTTCTTCAACCGGGCGATGTACACCCCGATCGTGGTGTCGAGCATCACCCTGGCCTCGTCGCTGCACGGGGCGGGCGACACAGACCCCGGCAGTTCGCGGGTTCGCCACGCCGCGCAGGCCCTCGCCGGGCTCACCGGCCTCGTGGGCTTCGGCTTCCACGCCTGGAACGTCGGCAAGCGTGAGGGCGGGTATTCCTTCCAGAACCTGTTCTATGCCGCCCCGATCGGGGCGCCGATGGCGCTGACGCTCGCCGGCATCCTCGGCGTCGTCGCCGAACGGGTGCGCGATGCCGACCCGGACGCGCCGGAGCTGGCCGGCCTGCCCGCCGGCAAGGTCCTCGCCCTGGCCACCGCCGGGATGCTGCTCGGCACGACCGCGGAGGCCGGGCTGCTGCATTTCCGCGGTGCGTTCCAGAACCCGGCCATGCTGCTGCCGGTGACGCTGCCGCCGCTCGGCGCCGCGGCGCTGGCGCTCGCCGCCACCCGCGCACCCGGCGCGTCCCAGACCGAGGCCAAGGCGGCGATGTGGGCGGTCTCGGCCATGGGGATCATCGGCGTAGCCTTCCACGCCTACGGCGTTGCCAGAATGATGGGCGGCTGGGGCAACTGGCGCCAGAACCTCATCGACGGGCCGCCGCTCCCGGCGCCTCCCTCCTTCTCCGGCGTCGCGCTGGGCGGTCTCGCCGCCCTCGAACTCCTCGAACGTCACCGCTCCCGGTTCTAGCCCCCGAGGTCCCGTGCAATCCCGAAAAGACCTCTTTCCAGGCTACGACGTGCTCGCCAAGCGCGACACGCCCTCCTGGAATCCCAAGACCCGGTCCGTGATCGACGAGCGGCTGGCGATCACGCCGAGAACGCACCGCTTTCTCGACGCAGCGGAGTTCGCCACCCTCCTGGCTGTCGCCGGGCGCATCGTGCCCCAGCCGGCCGGCCGCACCGATCCGGTGCCGGCGGCGGCGATGGTCGACCACAAGCTCGCGAGCGGGGAGCACGACGGCTACCGTCAGGCCGGCCTGCCCGAGCAGGGCACGGCGTGGCGCCTCGGCCTCAAGGCCCTCGATGCCGAGGCGCGTGCGGCCTTCGGCGCGGCCTTCGGCGAGCTCGGTGCCTGGGCGCAGGATATGCTGCTGAAGACTTGCGAAGACGGCGCGCTGCGCGGTCCGGCCTGGGCCGACATGCCGAGCGACCTGTTCTTCAAGAAGCGGATCATCCCCGATCTCGTGAAGGCCTACTACGCCCATCCCACGGCCTGGAACGAGATCGGCTGGGGCGGTCCGGCGAGTCCGCGCGGCTACGTCCGCATGGATTTCGACCGGCGCGACCCATGGGAGGCGACCGAGGCCAAGCCCGGCCGCGAGGAAGAGGCCTACCAAGAGAACCTGCGCGTCGGCCGCTGAGGATCGTTGATCGACATGCGACTTTCCGGAACCGGCACCGCCGCAGACAATCCGAGCCGCGGCACGCCCGCCGACGATCCGATGCACCGGCCCCGCGCCGTCGACGGGCGCGCGCCTGACGTGATGCGCAGGGGCGAGTGGGTGCCGATGCGCCAGTTCCGCGACGAGGAGGAGGTCGATTTCGTCATCGTCGGCACCGGCGCCGGGGGTGGGACGCTGGCGTGCCGCCTGGCCGAGCACGGCTTCACGGTCGCGGCGCTGGATGCCGGCCCGTACTGGCGCCCGCTGGAGGACTTCGCCTCCGACGAGATGCATCAATCGAAGCTCTACTGGACCGACGAGCGCATCGTCGACGGCGAGAACCCGTTGCAGATGGGCTCGAACAATTCCGGCAAGTCGGTGGGCGGCTCCACCGTGCACTATGCCATGGTCGCCCTGCGGTTCCGGCCCGAATGGTTCAAGTCGCGCACGCTGCTCGGCTACGGTGCGGACTGGCCGCTCGATTGGCGCGAGATGTGGTCGTACTACGATCAGGTCGAGGACGACTTGAAGATCTCCGGTCCGGTCACTTATCCGTGGGGCCCCAAGCGCCCGCGCTACCGCTACCGTGCCCACGAGCTGAACGCCGCCGCCAAGGTGCTCGCCCGCGGGGCCGAGGCGATGGGCATCGACTGGACGCCGACGCCGCTCGCCACCGTCTCGGCACCGCGCGGCGACAGCCCCCCTTGCGTCTACCGCGGCTTCTGCACGGTCGGCTGCTCCACGAACGCCAAGCAGAGCGTCCTCGTGACCTACCTGCCGCGGGCGCTGGCGGCCGGTGCGGAGATCCGAGATCTCGCCATGGTCGGGCGGATCGAGACCAAGGACGGGCGCGCCACAGGGGTGCACTATTTTCGCGATGGGCGCTGGCGCTTCCAGCGCGCCAGGAACGTGGTGGTGGCGGGCTACGCCATCGAGACGCCGCGCCTGCTCCTGATGTCGGCCAACCGCGAGTTTCCGGACGGGCTCGCCAACTCCTCCGGTCTGGTGGGCAAGAACCTCATCGTCCAGGGCAACCAGGCCGTCTGGGGCGACTTCGAGGAAGAGATCCGCAGCTACAAGGGGCCGCCCTCACTCGCTGTCACCGAACATTGGAACTACGAGGATCGGGGCAAGGATTTCCATGGCGGCTACTGTTACATGAGCCAGGGGCCGCTTCCGACGCTCTGGGGCAGCACTCAGGCCGGTGCGCACGGCCTCTGGGGCGAGGCGCTGGTCTCCGAGATGCAGCGCTACAATCACGTCGCCGGGCTGAAGATCGTCTCGGAATACCTCGCCCAGGAGCGCAACCGGGTCACCCTCTCCGACGAGACGGATCAGTACGGGCTGCCCATCCCGCGCATCACCTATTCCTGGTGCGACAACGACAAGGCTCTGAACCGTCACGGCCTCGATTTCATGGGCCAAGCCCTCGCCGCCGCGGGCGGTCGCAACATCTGGGAGCAGGGCGACGACACCAACCACCTCTACGGCACCGCCCGGATGGGTCACGATTCCAAGACCTCGGTCGTGAACGGCGATTGCCGTTCCTGGGACATCCCCAACCTCTGGGTCTGTGATGGCTCGGTCTTCCCGACGACCGGCGGCGTGAACCCGTCGCTCACCATCCAGGCGATCGCCTTGCGCACGGCCGACCGGATCAGGGCGATGGCACGCGGCGGGGACCGCCGCGATGCCTGAGGCCTTAGGCGCGCCGCCGCGCCCGAACCGTCACGGCAGGGCGTCCTCCCGTCTCGCGTCGTCTCTTGTCGCGTTCGCGCTGCTGCCGCTCGGTGGCTGCGGCATTCTCGATCACGGCATGCTCGGCGCAGCGGGGCCGGTCGCCGATCAGACGCGCAGCCTGTTCCTGCTCGTCTGTATAATCCTGATCTTCGTCGTCGGGCCGGTGCTGGTACTGACCCCCCTCTTCGCCTGGCACTACCGCCTTTCCAACACGAAGAGCGCCTACCGCCCGCAATGGGGCTTCAACTGGCCGCTCGAAGGTTTGATCTGGATTCCCCCGGTGATCATCGTGGTCGTTCTCGCCGTGTTCCTCTGGCGGGACACCCACCGTCTCGATCCCTACAAGCCGCTCGCGTCGCCCTATCCCCCGGTCGAGGTCCAGGTGGTCGCGCTCGATTGGAAGTGGTTGTTCATATACCCCGACGAAGGCGTTGCCACCGTCAACCGGCTCGTCATTCCCGCTGGCCGGCCCGTCCATCTCAGCCTGACCAGCGGCACCGTGATGCAGTCGTTCTTCGTCCCGCAACTGGCTGGCCAGATCTACGCGATGGCGGGCATGACCACGCAGCAGAACCTCGCTGCACATGCACCCGGAAAGTTCCGCGGCGAGAACACGCAATTCAACGGAATGGGTTTTCAGAATCAGAAATTTTCCGTCGAGGCCGAGACGGGGGACGATTATCGGGCATGGCTCGCGCAGGCCCGTGCAGGCGGCAAGACCCTGGACTTGGCCACATTCAAGACCCTGTCGGCGCGGTCCGTCCAAGCCGACCCGATTCAGTTCGGCGCGACCGCTTCTGGCCTGTTCGAGGCAATCGTCGCGATGAATGACCCGGGCATGCACGGCGCCCACGGACATGGACACCGATGACCGACGCAGCGATCCGATACGCACTTTTCGGCCGCCTAGACGCGAAGGCGTTTCCCTTCGTCCGAGCCTGGGAGAACCCGAATCTCAGCGAGATCATCGGCGCGGCCGCGGGTGCGATGGTGGTGATCGGCGCCGTGGCCCTCGTCGTGGTGCTGACGTGGAAGCGGTGGTGGCGACCGCTGTTCCTCGATTGGCTGACCAGTCTCGACCACAAAAAGATCGGCATCATGTACGTCGTCATCGCCGGGGTCATGCTCAGCCGTGCCCTGATCGAAGCGGTTCTGATGCGGGCGCAGCAGTCGCTCGCCGTCAACGCTCCCGGCATCGTCGCTCCCGAGCACTTCGCGCAGCTGTTCAGTACGCACGGCACGATCATGATCTTCTTCATGGCGATGCCGTTCCTGACGGGCCTGATCAACTACGTGGTGCCGCTCCAGATCGGCGCGCGCGACGTCGCCTTTCCGCTCCTCAACTCGATCAGCCTGATGCTGACGGCGGGAGGCGCCGGCCTCGTGATGATCTCTCTGGCCGTCGGAGAGTTTTCGACCGGTGGCTGGTCCGGCTATCCCCCCTATACGGAAACGGCGTTCCAACCCGGCGTCGGCCCCGACTACTGGATCTGGGCGATCACCTTGTCGTCCCTCGGCACGACCCTCTCGGGGCTGAACTTCGCCGCGACGATCTACAAGAAGCGGTGCCCGGGGATGCATCTCACGCGCATGCCGCTGTTCTGCTGGACCGCGTTGTGCA
Source organism: Methylobacterium sp. E-065 (assembly GCF_022829605.1). Classification (GTDB taxonomy): domain Bacteria; phylum Pseudomonadota; class Alphaproteobacteria; order Rhizobiales; family Beijerinckiaceae; genus Methylobacterium. The sequence continues at coordinate 138,301 of NZ_JAKSYD010000289.1, forward strand.
CCTCGATCCTGATGATCTTCGCGATGCCGCCGCTGACGCTCGCGACCGCCCTGCTCGCCCTCGATCGGTATCTCGGTTTTCACTTCTTCACCAACGATCTCGGCGGCAACATGATGAACTACGTGAACCTCTTCTGGCTATTCGGCCATCCGGAGGTTTACATTCTTATCCTGCCGGCTTTCGGGGTGTATTCGGAGGTGATTTCGGCGTTCTCGTCCAAGGAGCTCTACGGTTACAAGTCGCTGGTCATCGCCACGATGGCGATCGGGGTGCTCTCGTTCACGGTCTGGCTCCACCATTTCTTCACGATGGGCCAGAGCGCCAACGTCAACGCCTTTTTCGGCGTCGCCACCATGACGATCGCCGTGCCGACCGGGGTCAAGGTCTACGACTGGATCTGGACGATGTTTCGCGGCGAACTCCGTTTCACGCCGCCGATGCTGTTTTCCGTCGCCTTCATCATGACCTTCGTGCTCGGCGGCATCACCGGCGTCATGCTCGCCATCCCGCCGATCGACTTCGTCGTGCACAACACCGTCTTCCTGGTGGCCCACTTCCACAACGTGCTGATCCCCGGCCTGCTCTATGGCATGATTGCCGGCTATCAGTATTGGTTCCCGAAGGCGTTCGGGTTCCGGCTCTCGGAAGGGTGGGGTAAAATCTCGTTCGTGTGCTGGGTCGTGGGCTTCTACCTCGCCTTCATGCCGCTCTACGTACTCGGGCTCGGCGGCATGGCGCGCCGCTCGCAGGCGCTGTTCGACCCGGACTATGAACCCTGGCTCATCGTGGCCGTCGTGGGCGCCTTCATCCTGCTGGCCGCCCTCGCCACGCTGTTCGTGCAGCTCTGGGTGAGCATCCGCGACCGCGAACACAACCGCGTTCCCGTCGGCGACCCTTGGGATGCGCGCGGCCTCGAATGGTCGATCCCCGCACCGCCGCCGGAGTACAACTTCGCCACGATCCCTCGGGTTTATCACCTCGACGCCTTCTACTGGCGCAAGGCGCGCGGGGATGCGTACAAATTTGCCGACAGCTACGCCGACATCGTGATCCCGAAGAACAGCTGGGTCGGCCCGATCGTCGGGGGTGCTGGCGCAGCCTGCGCCTTCGGCTTGGTCTGGCACATCTGGTGGCTGACGATTCTGGGGTTCGCAACCGCTTGGCTCGCGGTGATCGCGCGCAGCTTCGTGAGAGACACTCACCGCACGATCCGGGCCGCCGAGGTCGAGTCGACTGAGCGCCGCTGGCTCGCCCTGGCGGCCGCGACGCGGCCGATACCGCGCCGTCTGGAAGAGAGCTCGGCCAATCTCGGCCTCGCGGAACCCTTCCCACCGGAGGTGACGGCGTGAGTGGCCCGCAATTGAAGCATGTCGGACTGAACCTCACCGGCTCCGACGAACTCGAACCGGGCGAGGCCGCGCTTGGCCTTTACGGGTTCTGGATCTTCCTGATGAGCGATGCGGTGCTGTTCGCCCTGCTCTTCGCGGTCTATGGCACGCAGCTGTCGGCAACCGTCGGCGCTCCCGGACCGGAGGCGGAGTTCAAGCTCGGCAGCGCGTTTCTCGAGACGCTGATCCTGCTGACCAGCAGCCTGACCTTCGGGCTCTCGGCGATCGCGATGAAGTATGACCGGACACGGACCGGTCTCGTCGTCTGGCTGTGCGTCACCCTCGCCCTTGGCCTCGCCTTCCTCGGCTTCGAGATCCACGATTTTGTGGCGATGTTCCGCGATGGCGCCACGCCGGATCGTAGCGGCTTCCTCTCGGCCTTCTTTGCGCTCGTCCCGACGCACGGCCTCCACGTCACCGCGGGCTGCCTCTGGATCGCGGTGATGCTCGTTCAGATCGCGGTCCACGGTACGGACCCTCGGGTCAAGCTCGACCTGCTGAAGCTCGGCCTGTTCTGGCACTTTCTCGATATCGTCTGGATCGCGATCTTCTCCGTGGTCTATCTTCAGGGAACACTCGGATGAATGCGCGAGGCCGATCCAAGGGCGCCATCCTGCTGAAGGCCGTCGGCGCTGCGGCCCTGCTCGGAACCGCGCGCGCGCTGACCGGCTTCGCGAACCGGGAACCGCGGCAGGCAGGCGCGGGCAAGGCTCGAACCGAGGATGCGGAGCATTCCAGGCGGGACGACCTGATGACCTACGGCGTCGGTTACGGACTGGCGCTGCTTCTGACCGGGGCCGCCTTCGCCGTCGTTACGTGGCGCTGGGCGGCGGGAGCGACGGCGCTCGGGATCGTCTTCACCCTCGCGCTGCTCCAGGCCATCGTGCACTTCCGCTTCTTCCTGCACGTCGACTTGAAGCGCTCGGCCCGCGACGATCTTCAACTGATCCTCTTTTCCACTCTCATCGTCTGTCTGATGGTGGGCGGCACCCTCGTCGTACTTCTCAACCTGCGCATGCGGATGATGTAGACGATCGAGGCGCCACCCATGCCGTCTACCGAAGCCGGCGTGGCGTTTCCGTGGCCCTGGCGATCGATAGGGTGCCGAGCAGCACGGCGCCGAGCGCAGTGGCGATGCCGAGCTTGAGCCAGCGCGGATCGGCGGCCGGCACCGTGGCGACCGCTCGATCGTCGAAACGTCCGTGCGCGCCGGGATCGGTATCGACGGGCTCGTAGAGGTTGTCCGGTCGGCCTTCAAGTGCGGCCTGGCTCGTCATCTCACCGCGATAGCCGTGGCGTGCGAGATATCTGTCGATCCAGCCCGGAATGATCATGTTGCCGATGATCGCCTTCCAGGTCGGGACACCGATCCAGAGTTCCCGGGGCGCGGTGTGCGCCGCTCGATAGACGTGGCGCGCGATCGCCTCCGGCTGGTAAATCGGCGGCACCGGCTCCAGCCGACGCGGCATGCGCGTGCGCGCCCAGTCGAATTGAGGCGTGTTCACCGCCGGCAGCTGCACCATCGTCAACCGCACCCGGCTGCCATCGTGCAGCAATTCGCTGCGCAGACTGTCGATGAATCCGCGTACGGCGGCCTTGGCAGCACAGTAGCTCGACTGCAACGGGATCGAACGGTACGCCAAGGCGGATCCAATGCAGACGATGGATCCGGCGTTGCGCGCTTGCATGTGCTTCAGGGCCGCGAGTGTGCCGTGAACCTGACCGAGATATGTTACCTCGGTCGCCCGCCTGTACTCCTTCGGCGATGTCTGCTGCACGGGCGCGTAGATCGTCACCATGGCGACGTTGATCCAGACGTCGATGCCACCGAACTCCGTCACGGTCTCGTCCGCCGCGCGCATGACGGCGTCGGCGTCCGCGACGTCGACCTGATGGGGCAGCGCCCGGCCTCCGGCGCGCTCGATATCGCGCACCGTTCCTCGCAATCCGGCCTCGCCCCGTGCCAGTACCGAGACGTTCCAGCGATTCCGGGCGAACTCATGTGCGATCGCCCGCCCCACTCCGGCGCTGGCCCCCGTTATCACCACGGTGGGACGTCGGTCGGCTCTACTCTCGCGGTTCATTGATCGCCCATGGATTGACGTGAAGATTTCACTTCGACGGTCGTTAACCCCCGAATCGACTGGGCGTTCGCACGGTATGGACGATAGGGCGGTTCGATCAGATCCGTCGCGTGCCATGATCGCTCGAAATCCCACCTGGCGAACAGGCGCTGTGACACAAGATGCGAGCTGAACGTCCGCACGACATTGTCGCGCTCGCCCGGGCGATCCCACGCAGCGCGCGACGGGTGGAGGGGGAGGTGGGGACATGGGCGGTCGCTCACCCCGCGGCCCGCGCAACGCGTGAGGCGTTCGGCTCCGAAACGTCGATGCGGCCGGCGCGAAACTGCCAGAACAACATCATACTGGCTATGGCAGCGTAGAGGCACCAGACCGACGTGAAAGCATAACCTTTGGCGATGAGGGTCGCGATCACACCTACGAAGTTGAGCCATCCGAACCAACGCACCACCTTGTGGCTCGACAGGATCAGTGCGCCACAGGTCGCCAGGACGTATGTCACCGCCACCCCGGACAGGGCGGTGCCGGGATTGTCGTAGTGGATCGAGTGTCGTTCGATGCAGGCCGTGCTCGGATAGACGATAAGGCCACGGAACACGAAGGCGGCGAGACCCGCTCCGAGGAGCGTTAAGCCCGCGATCATCCAACGCCGACGCCCAGGCGGCTCCATCAGGAGAACGGCGAGCGGCATCAGGAGCGGCAGGATGCCCTGCGCGTAGAGCATATACAGGAAGACGAGATGCCCTTGGGCTTCTTGTCTGATTTGGCCCTCAAGACCGAGCCAGACGAATCCCTCCGTGAATTGGTGGAGGGCGAAGAACATGGGCGTTGCCGCAAACAGGACGGCGCGGGGTTGCCGGACATGGGCAAGCGTCGCGACACCGATAAGGCTGATCACTCCGCTCGCGATGAAATCGACTTCTGGCGAAAAACACATACGCAGTTACCCAAACTCGAAAAGTTTCGAAGAGCCTTCGTGCGGAGAGCACCGCAGTCGGTCAAGCTGCGTTCGTCGCCCGAGCACAATAGGCCGAAGAATTACCCAGCACTCGCAGCGTAAGCGCTTCTGCAGCCGCCATCGCCGTCCGCCCCAGTGCTACAGGAAGCGCGCTGTCCCGCAGATGGCACCGCGCATCCGGCTAAAAGAACTGGCCTCTGTGGGGGAGCTCTCCAGCTGTCGGCGGCTGAATGACCAAAGATTAACATAAATCTCTGGCTACAAACAGGTTCAAAAACCATAATTCGAGAACTTGCACGAGCTGTGAATAAATTCAACCGAGCACGCGGAAAACTAACTATGTGTTGTAACTACGGAAAACACTTCTGCCAAATATATAATTCGAATCTACGTTGCCGCGGACCAGATCCGGCAGCTGCTTAGTTGTCCGTGAAGAGGTGCCCGAGTGCGACCTTACGTGTCTGCTTTCGGGATACGTCGAAACCTCTTTGAATGACCTGGATGGGCGCAAAGCGAAACGTCCGTTTTCTGGTCACAGACAAGGCTCTGGAAGAGCGGGTAGCAGCTCAAGAGATCAATTTGGAACAGACGTGCCGACGCCTGATAGAGCCGCGTTCAGCAGCGCCTATTAAGGCTCGGAATAAAACCCATATTTCTTCGGTTGAACATGAGGATAGCGGCAGTAACCTCCTGTGCATGAGAGCTGACGGAGCTCACATGCGAGGAGACAGTGATGAGTGTGTTGAAGACCCTCAAGCTGAGTGCCGCCGACCCCGCCGCATCGACCAACGATCCACTGGGCCGTGCACGGGACAAGCTGCTGGCACAACTGGGGGACCAACGGGATATGGTGAGCGCCGCGCTGGAAGGACGCCTGTATGAGCCGCCCAAGATGCTGGCTCTGCGCAAGGATGCTTCGGGCCAGCGGGTACAGGTTGAGGTCAACCGCCGCGTGCGCCGGGGTTGGTTTCAGGACCCGGCGGGTACCGTGCACTTCATCATGCGCGTGGGCGGCAAGCCGATGGAGCTGCAGCCGGGCAAAGCGGCGATCAGTATTGGCAGCCTGGATAAGCTGCCGGGCACCCTGGAGGCGTTGATCATCGCCGTGCGCGCGGGGGAGCTGGATCCTCAGATCAAGGAAGCGGCGGTGGCCCGCGGGCTCATGATGGCGGAGCGCCGAAAGCCCCGGGCAGCTTGATCGCTGCGAGAGTGACGGTGAGCGGCATGGCATATCGTACCGCTCACTGCGCCGTCTGCTACGTGCGAAGAGGGCCCCGCGTATGCCGCCAAAAGCCGTGTTTTAGCGGTTTTTCTGAGCGTAATCGCAAGAGCTTAGGCGAGCCAATGTGGTCGCCAGCTGCTTGCGTACAGAATGACGTGATCCCACGAATACCGGCTTGCCAACGATCTTCTCAGCTCATTCTCAGTCACCATTCAGTGCGCGAGGCCCGCCGGTTTGGCGAGCTCTAAGCGAAACCGGATGGCCTGATCGAACAGCGGGGCTTTCCGATATTGCCGATCACGCCGCCACGATGGAGCGCTCTCATCACCCGCCAACTGGGTTTCGAACAGACCCAGCCATGTAAGCGGTCGCAGCACTCGGCTCTCGAAAGCGAAGCCTGCAAAATCCGCTGGTCCGTGGTCCAGCGCGGGGTCCCAAACCGTACAGCTGCGCATCAGGTCCTCGCGCGCGACCCACTCCGGGGACGTGATGGAAAGGCACCACAGCACGATGCCGATGTGGTTCTGCGGCCAGGCCTCCGTAGGCACGCGGTCGAAATAGCCGAGATTGACGCGCCAGAACACCGTCTCGAACAGACAGCGGAACAGCTCACTAGCTTGCTCCTCACGGCCAAGGGCTGCACCGGCTTTGGTCGCGATCAGACGCTTCTGTCCTTTGCGAAACAGCTTGGCAGTTTGCGCGATGAGCCGGGTGGCCTCCACGGGCATCACGTCGATCTCGTTGAGCACCTTATTCATCAGGAGCTCCTGGGCCTTGTTATAGCCGGGCCAGGTCATAGCATCGAAGAGCGCGCGAACGTCGGCGCGACTAAGCGCCCCCGTGGCGGTCAGCGTGAGGCCGGCGAGAGCCTGAGCCCGCTGGATCATCAGGCGCGTCGTGCCAACCAGTGGCGCGGTTATCGCGGCATCAGCCGTGGCATCGACGGTGATCACCTCCGGCATTCCTCCGGCCGACAGCTTCAGCAGGGCATGCAAGCTGGCGTGTGTGAGAAGGCTCCAAATTGGGGGATGGGTAAGCGTGGTCATCCGCGAAGATGTGCCACCGCCCCGGCGGCGATGGCCAGGGTTTTCAGCCTTGCTCCAGAACGCTCACCCACACGCTCGAAGGGCTTCCGTGCTGCGAGAGTACTGAGCCCGCACCCCGCCGTTGCTGGGGCGTCCTGGCGCGGGATGACAGCTATCGCTCCGAAAAGAGGGGGCAGCACGTGGCGTGGCCTCGCCCATCTGAACCATCAGGGATACGAGGATAAGGAATGATCCGGCTATGGATCACCAGCACGGCCACCGGCACGCTCGCCGGTTGGTATTACGGCCTCGATCCATTCGCTCCCTACCTGTACGAAGGCATCATCCTCGGCGCCCTCGTGTTCGGGGCGGGCTTACTCATCATCGTGGCCGCCCTACTCGGCAGCCCCACACTCGTGCTGCTGATCGTGGGCGCCCTCCCCCTGACGATGGCGTACAGCGAACACATCCTCCAGGATAGGATCAAACCCAGCGGTGCTTTCCATCGCTACGGCGCGGATGCACCCGTAAGCCTGCAGACCGGGATCGAAGGCTCGCACCTGTACGGGCGGATCACCAATCGGCACGCCCGGGATTGGCTTCGCCTGGCCATGGTCCGATGCACGCCGGTATTCGCGAACGGCACGCCCAGCCAGCGGGTGCAGGAGATTTCAGTCGGCGCTGGCGGATGGCTGGCACCCGGTGAGGAGGTGGAGCAACCCTTGCTGAGCAGTTCTGGACTCCTATGGGAGCCCGGCATGAGCATGACGCTCACCACCTGTAGCATCGGCTCTGCCGATTTTTACGCGGACCCCCAATTCAAACCCGCGTTCACCTACGCCAAGGACAGGGACAACCACTACGTGTTCGATGTCACCAACACGCGACAGGATGCCAACCTCACGCGGGTAAGCTTTTCCTGCTGGGTCCTGAACGCTGCGAGCGGCAGCCAACCGCACAAGCAGGATTTGCGGGTGATCCCTCTATACGCGGACGGCACCAGCTATCGCGTGCCGCCTGAGAAGCGAATAACCCTCTACAACACCGAGCTTTTTGCCGGTCGCAGCATCACGAGCTGCGCCGTGAAAGAGGTTTCGTGGAGCCATTGAGCGGCGCGTCTACAGGATCGCCGCTTCACACTGCCGGAGCCTCCGGGTTGGTGCACCGGAATATCGGTCACGGGCTGTGATCCGGTCCACCGGGAGATCGGGCATTGCACGCCCAAACACCTCCTGCTCCAGGAAGGCTCGCTCGATCTCCAGGTGCGCCTCATCGCAGTCCAGGTACCAACACTGGCGTGGCCCGCTCCACCGGAAGCCACGACGTTTCAGAGTGTCCTTAGTCTCGAACGCGGCTCCCTGCGCCCACAAGCGTACGGTGGGCCGGCGGGCAGTCTCAAGAAGGGTGGAGAGGGCCTGCCTTCCTGAGGTCTGTAGCGGCTGCGCCAGCAGCGCCATGAGAGCGTGGCAATCATCAATCGCCCGGTGGCCCTTATGGAAAAACCCATAGTCGATCAGGAGGTATCCTAGTTTCATGCCCTCATGGCCCTCTGCCCGCCATGGGATCTGATGGCAGGAGCAGGCCCAATTTTTCTCCGTGAACACCGGCCGGCGGATCTCGCACATCTGACGGTCGAAGCTGGCGTTGTGCGCTATCACCACTGCGGCGTCGGCTGCCAAAGCCTGCACGGCAGCGTCATCGATGTGCTTACCAGCCACATCGGCGTCGGTGATGCCGGTTAGCCGGGTGATCTCGGCAGGGATGGGTTTACCCGGCCGCTGAAGTTGGTTGAAGGTCTCCAGCACGCGGTAGATACGGCCGCTCGCGCCATACTCGAATTTGAGGATGCCCAGTTCGATCACCTCATCCGCGACGCAGTCGGTGCCGGTGGTCTTGGTGTCGAGGATCAAGCCAATGAAAGTGGGCTCGTCGGGCGCATCCGAGCACACTATCAGGGGCTCCAACCGACGCAGTACGCGGTAGTCGCCAGTGGCTTCGAGCACTGCAGCGATGCTGTCGAGAGGCTGGTTCAAAAACGTTCCTCTCCGGCTGTGGCCTTGGGTCCAGTGCACCCGTAGATGTTCGGTTAATAATATCCAGCTGGGACAGCCTTGAAACCTACTGGGATAAGCCAGCTATTAAATAGACCCTGCTCTACGAGTTTGAATCGCATAAATGCATCATTGAAAGCATCGCCATCTGCTTGCTGGACGCCATACTCAGAAACCATCAGGCAGATCATGACGATCTCAGCGCCATCGCGAGCAAATATTGCGCCAAACCCATAGCGCTGCTCAAGCATAGATTGCTCTATCTCATCGCACCGATCGCCTGTTATTTTAAGGACTCGCTGACCTTTGGCAGATATCCCAAGAAGACCAGCCGCATCGATTCTGTTTAGAAGCTCGATTACGATTGCCATTGGCCACCTATTCTTAAAGAATAAAGCAATACCAGGCAGGGTACTAAAAAATTGATACCTAGAAGATGGGGCAATGGTATATGGCATTTCCATGGTGAAAGAACTTGCCTTCGGCACAAACAGTCACCAAAGCCTTCCCTACAGCGCAAATCAACCGGGGAAATAACTTATGCCGTTTTACACATACGAAGTAGACGATGCAGTTGACGAGCATCGTTATCACAACCGACAACCAGTAAAGCTGGCAGGCAATGGTCTAATCCAGAAAGCGTGGAAACGTACCCATCACGAATGCGAGGGTCCTTGGGCCGTTTCCAATAGCGAAATGCTGCAAGCAGGGGGAATAAATCCAAATCAATCCATTGTAATTGATACATCTCCTAGACGAGATACGGTTAGTCTCTTTGAGCTGAAATATGTGCTAGGAGTAACCTATGGATGGACGCCTATTTGTTTGATTCTTGAAGAATTATTTTCTGACCGGGATGTAGGGATAGTTCCAGAAACCTTCAAGCGGGATTTCCTCGACGGAACATCTAATCGCAGAAAAGTTCGATCAATACTTTATCTGCAAGAAAGCTGGCTATGGGGCGGAGCGGGTCGGTTCGCGGCAGCCCTACTTTGGGAAGATGTCTGGGACTTTTTCAATACATGGCAGGCCCCAGGGCATGGGCCGCAGATCTGAATAAACTAACCAGTTAGTATCGTGTATGTAAAAGTACTGACAGTCACAACGCACGAACCACAAACCTCAATCTCTCAAACCCACCTCTCTAACACATCAACCACTCCACGTACTCACGTATGTCCTCCTGCTTCCACCAACTACGAACAAATCCCAAACCCCTTGTGGCATCCGAGTTTTCCGCAATTGAGCGTTTGAAATCCCGTTCAATTCGGAACTTCAGCGCATATCGGATCACCCCTTTGATGTTCCTCACCACGCTTTGATCCCGATCAAACGGCTTCAAGCTCACCTGATAGGGAGCGCCGTGTCCACGGGCTCTCAACGCATCGGCGAACTCCTGTGCGGTCACTTCACCCAACCCCACGATCCCGTGCAGATGCGGCCGCCACACCGTGCTCTCATAGGCACGCGCGAAAAGGGGCCATCCCAACCCCTGCATGGCAATCCGCTTGTTCCGGCCAAACCCCTCAAGATCTCCGTACGAGTCCCGGTCCATCTCCCACCACCCCGTCAGCTGAACATCATTCCACCGCGGGTCCTGCCCCCGTTGATACGCGATCATGTTGCGGATTCGCCGCTTGGTCCGTTGGATGCCCGGGTCCACCGAGTGCAGGTCCAGCGTGGGCTCCAGCAGCAGAGTTAGGAACGCCAGCTGCTCATTGGGAACGCCAACGAAGGCCTCACCCAGCGCTCGGCCCGTCTCCTTGCCTCGGCGACGCAAAAAGCAGCGCGGGCACAGCGGGATCCCGCACACCCGCATGTTGTTGCGGTTTTCGTCCATCTCCCCGCAACACGTCATCCTCTCGTACAGCGGATGCATCATACCCAACGCCGACAGTACCTGATCTCGCTGCCCTTGCATGCCCGTGCTCAGCCATCGGATCTGACGCCGCTCCCACGGCTCAAACACCCGGATCAGCGCGGCACGGAATTGTTTCATTCTCTCAAAAGACATCAAGTGCACCTCGGTTTGATCTGAGGTATTTAGCAATGGCCTTCCCAGCATTAACAGGACAAAATCACAAGCTTTATTGTTGAGAACACATGACCCGCCAGGCTTGCAGCTGACAGGTCATGCGCTTGGAAAAGATCAATCAATCGGACCACTAATTATCGAGATATGAAGCTTGACATTCATCACGAAGAAACGCTTGCGATCCGTTGCAAATCCACGGAAGGTCCGCTTCGCGGCAGCTTGGCGGAGGACGCTTAACGTCCGGGTCGGGTGGGAAACGGCCCGTCCGCTTCCGGGCGGCACATGGGCCGAAGCCGACATGCCGTCCCAACCCTTTCTCACATCACAGGCTTGCCGAGTGGATCGAAGAACTGCCTGGGCTTGCCACCATCATGGCCAAACCGGTGAGCCATCGAGCCCCGTGGTTTCTGCCAAACCACAGACGAGGTTCGCGTTCTGCACCGCCTGACCGGCTGCACCCTTGCCGAGGTTGTCTACGACCCCCATCGCGATCACGAGGTCACGCTCGGGGTCGGCCGCGTAGCTGACGAACGCAAGGTTCGAACCCGTCGCCCACTTGGTCTGCGGCGGCCTGTCGGTTACCCGAACGAATGCCCGCCCAGCGTAGAACCGCCGTGCTGCGTCCAGGCACGCGTCCGTCGTGGTGCGACCGCGACAGTAGATGGTGGCGAGGACGCCGCGGGTCATCGGCGCCAAGTGCGGAGTGAACACGAGACCGGCCGCGCTACCGCCGCTCAGCCGTTCGATTGCCTTGGCCATCTCGGGCATGTGAACGTGCCGAAGTAGACCGTAGGGCACGAGGTTCTCGTTGCTCTCGGCGTAGCCAAACTTGCTATCGCCACCGCGACCGGCCCCGGAGATGCCGGTCTTGGCATCGATCACGATGTTGCCGGGCTCGACCAGCCCCGCGGCCAGTAACGGTGCGAGCGCGGTCAGCGTCGCGGCGGGAAAGCAGCCGGGGTTGGCGATGCGGCGCTGATCTCTGATTTGGTCCGGCCAAACGTCGGCAAGTCCATATACCCAACCCTCGACGAAGCGGTGGTCGCCGCCGATATCGATGATCTTCACGTCCTCCGGCACGCGCGCCAGCGCGTCGGCTGAGGCACCTGTGGGAAGCGAGGCGAACAGCACGTCGAGCTTCGGCAGCGTTGCGGGGTCCCACCTCGCGATCACGAGATCGGCGAGTTTGCCCGGCACACCGGGAAACCGGTCCACCAGTCGGCTGCCCGCGCTACCCTCTCCTGCGGCGTAGACCAATTCGAACGACGGGTGGCTCGCGATCAGACGCATGGCTTCGCCGCCGCCGAAGCCGCTGATCCCGACGATGCCGACGCGGATACTCATGGTGGTGTCCTCCAAGGGTTTGGGAAGCAGTGGCCTGGGTAAAAGAAAACCCCCGGAGCCGGGGGCTGCGGGGGTTCGGAAACGTGGGCCGGGATCGTTCCGGCGGAAGGGCCTACGGGGAGGCTGTCATTCCGCGGAAGGACACCGATCAGCACGCAGCCGGGAAGCCGCAGCAAAAGTGCAGCGGCGTCGGCGTCGGTCGCAAAGGGTCCAGTTCCCGATCATATCCCGATACCCTGTCGCTCGGCACATCCAACGTCAAGCAGAATACCTGCCAAGCACCGGGGGACGCCGTTTGACCGCTTTCGAGAAACCATGACGTGGCTCCGCTCGTCCGGGTTGGGTCGTGTGCTGACCGTCCGGTCACAGCCGGAGCCAACGGCAACCGAACTTCACCGTTCAGTTGGAGGCACGGGAGTAGTCCATCCGCTCGAGGTCGGAGAGCAGGCCGGGTCCGGTCGGATGCCAATCGAGCCGTGCCCGCGTCTGTGAACTGGACGCAGGCATATCGAGCCCGACGAACGCGGCCAACCATCCGAAATGCTCCACCGCTCCCTCCGGCGACAGGGCGACCGTCGGCACCTTCAAGCCCCGGCCGATGGATTCCGCCATGTCGCGGGCGGCGACGCCCTCCTCGGCGACCGCATGGTACCGGGCACCCGCCTCCCGCTTCTCGAACGCGAGCGCGTAGAGGCGGGCGACATCGAGTACGGGCGCCGCGGGCCAGCGGTTAGCTCCGTCCCCGACGTATGCCGAGACGCCGGTCCGGCGGGCGACGTCGACCAGATAGGTGATGAGCCCCTGCTTGACCGTATCGTGCACCTGCGGGAGGCGTACTACCGACACGTTGACACCCGCCTCCAAAAGGGCGGCGCCTGCCATCTCGGAGGCGATGCGCGGGTTCGGGTGATGAAGGTTGAAGACGTCTTCGGTCGCCGGCCCGCCCTCCGCGGGGCTTCCCATCCCGGTACCTGACGTGATGAGTAGCGGCCGATCCGAACCCTTCACCGCGGACCCTAGGGTCTCGATGGCGCGCCGGTCCTTCTCACAGTTGGCGACGAAATTCGAGAAGTCGTCGTGGTCGAACGCGGTGTGGATCACGCCGTCCGCCCGATTGGCACCGCCGCGCAGGCTGTCCAGGTCTTCGAGGTCGCCTCGATGCGGCTCGGCCCCGGCATCGATCAGCTTTTGGGCACCGGCGGCCGAACGCGTCAAACCGAGGACCTGGTGCCCGGATCGGAGCAGTTCCGGGATAATGGCCGAGCCGATGAATCCGGTGGCGCCGGTAAGGAAGATACGCATGGGGGGTGGCCCGCTTCGGTTTGGACACCCACTTTCAGCCTACCGGAGATCCCGTTAAAGTAGTGATCATATCCCGGTATAAGCGTTAACAGGATCGCCATGCCTCCAGGTTCCGAGACCCGGCTGGGAACGTACCTTCGGGACCGGCGGACTAAGCTCGATCCGGCCGCGTTCGGGTTCGCAGGACGCAGGCGCACGCCTGGTCTGCGACGGGAAGAGGTCGCCCAACGTTCGAACATCAGCGCGACCTGGTACACATGGCTGGAACAGGGACGCGGCGGTGCGCCCTCGGCGGACGTGCTGAACCGCATCGCCACCGGGCTGATGCTGACCGAACCCGAACGCGAGCACGTCTTCATGCTGGCCCTCGGGCGTCCTCCCGAAGTCCGTTACCGGCCGAAGGAGGGGATAACGCCGCGCCTGCAGCGGTTGCTCGATACGCTTGAGGTCAGCCCGGCGATCATCAAGACCGCGACCTGGGACGTCGTCGCCTGGAACCGCGCCGCCGCCGTGGTCCTGACCGACTGGGACACGCTGCCTCCAGGCGAGCGCAATATCCTCCGCCGCATGTTCGGCGACCCGCGCGTGCGGACGGCGCAGCATGATTGGGAAAGCGTAGCCCGCTTCGTTGTCGGTGCGTTCCGCGCGGACGCCGTACGGGCGGGGGCGGCTTCCGAGGTCGGTGAACTGGTGGACGAGCTCTGCCGCACGAGCCCGGAGTTCGCGGCCCTATGGCGTGAGAACGACGTCCACGTGCATGGAGACGGAGTCAAACGACTCCGGCATCCCATACTGGGCTCGATCGAATTGGAGTTCTCAGCCTTCGCTGTGGATGGCCGGCCCGACCTCGGCATGATCGTCTACAACCCTGTCACCCCGGACGTCCGAGACCAGATCCGGACGCTCGTTGGCTCGGGCCCTGAAGGGAGCGGCCGAGAATGTCCGCTGCCGAAGACTTGTTAAACCAACAATTAAAAACGGATTGGTTCGACATTTGCCCGTTTTAATTACGGCTGATTTGGGTGGATTTCAGCTGGTCTGCTTTGGGGGCATCGATGCGTGGAAGCGGACATCGTCGCCGAGCCCGCTGACGACCCATCGCAGCCCCTTGGAAGGTCCGCTTCGCGGCAGCTTGGTGGAGGATGACCTACATCCGGATCAGGCGGGGAGCAGGGGTTCAATGGATGCGTCAGGGATGTCCGGTATTCAGGTTGGGCCAGGCAGTCTCGTCATTCGCCAACAGCCGCAATCCTGAAACCTTCGACCCCGGTTTGCGGGGACGTTACCGACCTATGATGCGTTTTCGCCGCTGCCACTTGGCGACTTTGCTCAAGAGGCGGGAGAGATCTTCGACCGAGTAGGGCTTGTGCAGTAGCTCGAAGCCGTAGGTGCCATTCTGCGCCAAGACGTGGCTGTAGCCCGATGCCAGTAGGACGGGGAGGTCGTGGTATTCCGAGCGGATGCGGTGTGCGAGGTCAATGCCGTTCATGCCGGGCATCACGACATCGGAGAACACCACGTCGAAGCGATCAGCATCTTTCGCGAGTTCGGCCAGTGCCTCCTCGGCGTTGGCTGCCCAGACCGTCACGTAGCCAAGGTCCGCCAATGTCTGAACCGCGAAGGTACCGACATCGGCGTTGTCCTCGACCACCAATACGCAGGTGCCGTGGCCATCCATCAAGGGCTCCAGGTAGTCGGTGCCCGTCGCCAGCGCAGCGTCTCCGACACGTGGGAGATACAAGGTGAAGGCACTGCCCTTACCGACCGTACTCGTCACCGTGACCTCGCCGCCCGACTGCTTGGCGAAGCCAAACACCTGTGACAAGCCAAGGCCGGTGCCCTGGCCGACCCCCTTGGTGGTGAAGAACGGCTCGAAGATCTGCTCCAGACCTTCCTCGGGGATGCCGCTGCCGGTGTCGATGATCGAGACGGCCACGAACGCGCCTGGGACAGCCACGTGGGTTCGGACGGCCGGCATTTGCTCAACGGCCTCCACACTGATCGTGATCTGACCTTCGCCGTCCATCGCATCACGCGCATTGATAGCCATGTTGACTAGGGCCGTGTCGAATTGGCTCGGATCGGCGTTGAGGAAGCAGGGTACGTTCGGAAGCTCCGTCACGATCCTGATCCGGGAGCCGGTCAGGGTTCCCATCATGTCGCTGATCGCTCGCACGCTCTCGGTGGCGTCGAACACCTCGGGTTTAAGTGCCTGCCGCCGCGCGAATGCGAGGAGCTGACCTGTCAACTTCGCGGCGCGGTCCACCGTATCTGAGATCGCTGTGACGTAACGGGTCCGCCGCTCAGGAGCGAGATCGGGCCGCTTCAGCAGGTCGGTTGAGGACTTGATGACCGTCAGAAGGTTGTTGAAGTCATGCGCCACGCCTCCGGTGAGCTGCCCGATGGCTTCCAGCTTCTGAGACTGGCGAAGGGCTTCCTCCGCCCTCGACAAGGCGCCAGCCTGCTGTTTGCCGACTGTGATATCGCGGCCCGTTGCGTAGGTCATCTCGCCGGCCGGAGCCGCTACCCACGAGATCCAGCGGACGGAACCATCTTTGTGCCGGTAACGGTTCTCGATCCTAGGCAGCCCACCTTCCGCCGCAAACTCGTAGGCATCCGTCGTCTCGTGATGGTCGTCGGGGATGACGAACTCATTGACGTGTTGGCCGACCAGTTCGTCCGCGCTGTAGCCGAGAACCGTCGTCCACGCTGGGTTCACGCGCTGGAACACTCCCTCGAAGTCGATGATGAGCATCAGGTCGGGTGATGTCTCCCACATGCGGTCGCGCTCAGCCGTCCGCGCCGCCAGCTCCGCCTCGCTCTCTTTGATCGCCGTGATGTCGCGCGCGGAGCAGTAAACCTTGCCCTCATCCGGAACCGCGACCCACGACAGCCAGCGCCATGTGCCATCCCTGTGTCGGTAGCGGTTCTCGAACCGGAGCGCGGGTGATCCGAGCTGGATCGCCGCGTCCCAAGCTGCATGCGTCACCGCTTGGTCGTCGGGGTGGATGAAATCGAAGAAGACCGTGCGGGCAACCTCATCTTCCGACCAGCCCAGCACGGCAGCCCAGGCGGGGTTGGACGCCTCGAAGTACCCGTCCGCGTTGAGCACACCCATGATGTCGGGGCTCACCCGCCACGTCTGGCCTCGTGCCAGCGCCCGCTCAATGACCTTGTTCTCAAGGTCGACGTTCAGTTCGCGCAACGCGTTTGCCGTGCGGTGCTGCTCTGTGATCTCCGTGCCCTGATTGAGGAGGCCGACAATGCCACCCTCCTCGCCTCGGATAGGTGTCGCGGTGAAGTTCCAGTAGGTTGTCTCGTGCATGCCGCGCCGGACCATCGGCAAGGCGACATCGCTCCGCGCGAAGCCTTCACCCGTTGCCATCGCGTGGTGGAATGGAGGCGCAATTAAATCCCAGGTTTCGCCCCAGACCTCTGCGACCGGGCGGCCGAGCGCATGCGGATGACGATCGGCCAGCGAAGGCACGTAGGCATCGTTGTAGAGCATGATGAAATCTGGTCCCCAGAGGACCGTGCTCAACATGGGCGAGTTCAGGCAGGCGGAGACCATCGAGAGTAGCGGCAATGGCCACGTGTCCAGGGGACCGAGCGATGTCGCGGCCCAATCATGGGCGCGCATCCGTTCCCCCATCTCGCCTCCACCGGCGAGGAAGGTGTCTCGGTGGTCCGTCGTATCATGCACGGGCATCCGCCTTCGGTGCCGCGTTCGACGTATCCCCGCGCATCACTGCTTCATCGCGGTCGAGCAGCCGCAGTGCAGCCCGCACGACCTCGCTGGCGCTAGCAAAGCGGCCGGACTGGATGCACGCCCTCACGAGGGCGTCCTGCTCCTGGGTGATCGAGACAGTGAGTGTTCTGCGCACGGGCATGGCCATCGAAATGCTGTGCGGTGTACGAAGGCTTCTTACAAGCCCAATCCCGCCAGAGCCGGAAGATGGTCTGCTGCTGGACAAGTCCGGACCTTGCGGCAGATCGCTAGGATGGTGCGCGTTGTGTCGCTGGCGGAACGTCCGCTTCAGGGCGAAGGGTCAGGGTCCGGTCCCTACCCATAGCAGGCCTTGGGAAGGGCCGCTTCACAGGCGAGTGGTCAGGCCGGTGAGCCAATCCGGAGAGACGTTGACCAGCGCGGTTTCCGCGGCCTTGTCGTAGCCCGTGGCTATCATCAGACCCGTGGCTACCAGAACCAAGCCGAGGGCGGCCTTCAGCCCCTTGCCCAGGCTCATCATCCGGTCGCGCCAGCGCATCAGCACCTCGCGTGAGAGCGTGCCGAGCAGGAGCAGCGGCAAGGCTGCGCCGAGGCCGAACAGCAGCATGGTCAGCGCCACGATGCCGAGGTCGCGACCCTGGGAAGCGAGCAGCGAGGCCGCCCTAAGGGTCGGTCCGACGCAGGGGCTCCACACCGCCCCGAGCAGCACGCCAACGCCGAACTAGCCGAGCAGGCCGTCGGTCGTGAAGCCGCCGAACCGGCTCTCCGTCCAGTTGCTCATGGGTCCCGCCGCCACGGCCAGGCGGGTCTGGGCGGCCGGCACCATCAGGACCAGCCCGATCAGGATGAGCATGATGGCCGCGCCGGTTCGGAAGATGCCGGCGTCGAGACCGATGGCGAACCCCACGGTCGCCACGAACAGCCCAATGGCCACGAAGGACAGCGCGAGGCCGGCGGCGAGAGCGGCGGGGCCTAGCCGATGCTCCGATGCCGCCGCGCCCAGAACCAGCGGCAGGAGGGGCAACACGCAGGGAGACAACACCGAAAGGATGCCGGCGAGAAACGCGAGGCCGAACGTCGTCGCCATGGCCGACCTACAGGACCTTCTCGACGGCCCCCTGGATCCACTCCGGCTGGGTGTCTCCAACCGAGCGCCCAGTCTCTTTCTCACCCTTGAAGGTGATCAGGGTGCTCTGCGTCGTCACGTCGAACCGCTTCAACACGTCCTTGCGGCTGTCGAAGTCGACGTCGAACACCTGCAGGTCCTTGAAGCGAGGCTGTGCTTCCAGCTTGGCCAGGATCGGCTTCTGCGCCGCGCAAACGGTGCACCACGGCGCGGTGACATGGACGAGGATCGGCTTGCCCGCTTTCTGCGCCGCCTCGAAGGCGACGGGGGTGAAGGCGGCCTCAGCGGCATTTGCGCCTGTGCCGAACAGCAGGGGAGCGGCGGCCAGGGCGCCGAGCAGGATGCGACGGGTGGTCATGGGCTGTACGTCTCCTTGGTGATGGGTCGAGGCAAACGGGCTGCTCAATTGGATGCCTGCGTGACGGAGCGGTCGATATTCACGCGCTCGGCCCAATTCTTGGCGTCGGATTGACCCTTGAGGTCGATAAGACGGGCACCGCTGACATCGACATTCTCGAAGTCCGTGCCCGTCACCGTGGCGCCGGTCAGGTTGGCGCCTGACAGGTCCGAGCCCATCAACACCACGTCGGTGAGGTCGGCGTCCTTGAGATCGGCGTATTCCAGACGCGACCGGCCGAGGTTGGCACCCTTCAGGTTAGCGCCGGAGAGGTTCACCGACACGAACACGGCCCGCATCAGGCCCATGGACTGGTTCTTGATGTCGGCGCCGCCTTTGAGGTCGACCAGCGTGGCGCCGCTCATGTTGGCGCCCTTGAAGTCGCCGATGGGCATGGAGCGACTCAGGTCGGCGCCGCTGAGGTTGGCGTCGCGGGCGGTGATGCCGAACATCTTGGCATCTGCGAGCTTGGCGCCCGACAGGTCGGCCTTGATGAACCACGCCTGTTCGAGGTTCGCGCCGCTGAGGTCGGCGCCGCGTAGGTTGGCCTTGTTCAGCCGTGCGGTCCGCAGGTTGACCCCCCGGAGGTTCAGCTCGGAGAGGTCGAGACCGGACAGGGACTTGTCGTGCAGGTCGACCGGCTTGCCGTCCGCGGCCTTGATCATCGCCTCGACGTCGGCGCGGCTCATCTCGGCCTTGGTCATCGCGGGCGAGGACATGTCGGCCCCGAGCAGCAGGTCCTGTTCGGCCGCGGCGGGGCCGGCGGCGAGGACGGCGAGCATGAAGCTTAAGGCGAGGCGGCGCATCGGTTCACTCCCGGTGGGCGTCGCGCGTGGCGGGCGCCCTTATAGTGTTCGTTGTGTCGCGATGCTATGCCGACCCGCTGCACCCGGTCGGTGACCCAGGTCACACAAGTCCGGCGCGGCGGGAGAAAAACGCAACGCGAGCCGGACGATCAACCCGTCGTCATGGCCGGGGGGGGACGGCGCCAGCCATGACGGATGCCCAAAAGGTCGAACGTTGGATCGACCGGTTCCCGCTCCTTCAAGCGCTGAGCCCAGCGCACCTGCAAATCGCCCGCGGAACCGTCCACTTCCCGAAGCTGGACGCGGGCGCCATTGCCTACGAACTGGATGGCGAGTGCGCCAATTACCTGATGTGCCTGGAGGGGCGCACGCGGATCTTCCGCATGTCAGAGGCCGGGCGCGAGGTGCTGATCTACAAGGTCGGCCCTGGTGGCACCTGTGCCCTGACCACGCAGTGCCTCCTGTCCGGCGGTACCTTCCCAGCGCAAAGCGTCGCTGAGGAGCGGACCGAACTGGCGGCGCTACCGGTGAGCACGTTTCAACACCTGATGGGCGAGAGCGCCGCCTTCCGCAGCTTCGTCATGGACGACTACACGCGGCTGATGTCCGGCCTATTCACGCTCATCGATGAGGTCGCGTTCGCGCCGCTGAAGCAGCGTCTTGCACAACGGCTCCTGGCCGAGGCCGATCCGCGGGGTGTCGCGGCGGTGACCCATCAGAAGCTCGCAGACGACGTCGGCAGCGTACGAGAAGTGGTGAGCCGCATCCTGGCGCAATGGGCTGAGGCGGGTCTCATCGAACTGCGCCGCGGCGCAGTCGAGATAGTCGACCGTACGAGCTTGGAGGCCGCAGGTCGACGCTGATCCACGGCTTGCTGGTGTCTGCTTTCGAGGCCGAAGCAAATCCAGCTTTTCGACCGGGTTGGGTCGGGCGCGGAACGTCCGCTCCAGCGCAAAGTTCATTGCCCGCCCCCAGCCCGTTGTAGACCTCCGCGGAGGCGAGCATCAGATTCGACTACGAGAATAGGGATTGCGCCTCCATAAGGTGATCCGGATGCATGGCCTGCTCTAGATCAAAGCCAGGGTATTGCTCGACGATCGCCACGAGCAGCCGCGCCACATCCTCGTTCAAATAGATCGTTTGCGGAGCCAGCTTGGCCGTGTTGCGTTTGGCGTTTTTGAGATCATCCACGTTGGCATCGGGAAATCCAATCGTAACGAGCCAGTGAGTGACCTCCCCATACGTGCTGCGATGGCCTGTGGCGGGGTCAACCAGGCTCAGTCCCCACTCCCCTCGAACCAGTGCCCGCAGGAATTGCCGGTAGAGGTGTCCCAGAGGCCCGTCGCCGCGCAAACCCACGCCAGCTGCCCGCACGGGCGCTGCCATGGTGTGGTAGGCCTGCCAGGCCAGAAAATCGGGTAGTGTCTTCAACAGCCTGCCCGGCACGTAACCCTTGTCCTCGGGCCTACCCTGACCGCGACTCCACGACTTGAAGCGAACGATCGCCTCTCGTGCCTCAGCTACATTGCGCCAGGGCACACTATCGAAGGCCAAGTGCAACCTGCCCTGTACGGCGCGCTCGGTCGGCCGCGCCGGCCGCCGCTTGAAATCGTATTCCAGGTTGAGCCGAGTATTCTTCGTGATGGCAATGAGATCACTCTCAGTGTGGAATTGCTCTTGCAACGAGATCAGCGAGGTTTGAATATGCCGTTGTCCGGGTTGCCGATCAAGAAAAAGCTTTCGCATGTAGTCGTTGTGTTGATCCCGAGGAGCATGAGGTTTCACACCAGCTTTTGCCAGCACCGGTTAAGGATAGCCGGGTAGGAAGGCTCCAGTGAACACTCCACGGGTTCGCATGGGCACGGGCTGGGCCACTCGATGCTTTTCCTCGAGGATGTCTGCGGACCCGAAAACGCGTTCACGCACGCCCCGAAACATCTCGCACAGAGGGCCATTGAGCTCGAGTTCCTGCAGGGGAGCGTCCGTGAGGAACCCATCGGTGGTGGCGCTCACTACGGTGCGGTGCCCCGGCACCCCGGCTAAGATCTCACCCAGCAGGGCTCGCACGAAACCAGTGATATATGCGGCGAACCAGGGCGACGTGATCGCAGAGGGCGACATGGTATCCATACGGCCCGATCGAGGATCGAACACCCGCTTCTGCCGTACACCTTGGGCGGTCTTGCCATAAAGGCTGTTCCCGATCTCCTTCCACAACTGTCCGCGGAGCGAACCCTTGCCAGCTTGGTGTCGATGCAACTGAACGCGGCGGGTAAAGTTCTCGAAGATGGCTACGTCGGAGGCCCAGGGAACGACAATGCCTAGAAGGATCTCCACCTCCGCGCCTTGGTTGACGGCGGCAAAAATCTCAGGGGACGTGCAAACGCTGACGCCCTCCAACGGGAACAGCAGGATGCCATTGTCACGGACGGGCAAACTCGGACGAAGCGTGCCGGTGGGAAAGCTGAATCGCACCTGCGCTACCCCCATCACGTCCGGAGTGTAATCTTCCTTGTATCGAGAAATGAACGCTCGTGAATAATCGAGAGGTCTAAGCAGGCACATCACGCTCGTGTACGCGGCTGGAAGATCGAGATCGTAGTAGGTTCCTGGCTCTGCGGGCCCGAACGCATAAGACTCACCACGACCTCCATGATAACCCATCGCCGCGATCTCATCGAAGATCTGACGCGAAAATAGGGATTGTCGCTCAGTCGCGGTACGAAATCTGCCGGTGATATTGCTGTACAGGGTTTTCTTGAGCGTTTCGAAACTAAAGGACTTTTCAAGTGTGAGGCCGGTGCGCTCGATCTCCCGCCGCGCAACAGCCAATGCAAAGCCTGCCAGCGACGATGGCAAACGGATAAGACCGATCTCATCAGAAAGCCGCTGAAGCTCCAAGCCATAGTCCAGCGCAATTCGTGCATCCTGGAGCGCGTAAGCCTCGAACGCTGGTCGATTGCCCGCCAGCAGCAAATCCATGCGGTCGATTTGGTAGCCCGGCGGCAGCGGCACTTTGCTCGTACCGATCAGATTTGCAGCAGACTCCAAGCTCCCTCGCCCGGGCGTGAGGAGCATCGTATCGATATAACGTACGTATACTAGCCGAGCAGCGCCGCCTCGACCGCCGGCCCACACGGTCAAAGAACCACGGCGACCGGAAGACCGTTGCCGCGGCGTGACTTCACTGTCCTCGCTCCCTAGATCGAGATCATAACGGACTGATGCGGCTGTGAAGGTGCGACCAAAACCATCGAACTCACGCTTGCGGGGCCAGAAGTTATTAAAAGCCGTGATGTCCGCACGTAGGAAATGGCCGAACACCGTGACGCGATCAGGCCAGTCCGGAAGCACGCCTTCTTTTATGGCCTTTCGAATGCCAAGTTCGAGAAGGCGCTCCAGAGTTATTCTATGCCGTCGCGTCTTGCCGCGGGTGTAGCGAATCAGCTCGACCCTCTGGCCCCGAAAATCGAGCGTTAGCTGGTAGCTGAGAATCTGGTTGTAGGGCTTGCCCGTGACGGCATCGACCCGCGTGACCCATTCCGCATCGACCCCGCAGGCAATGTGAATGAGTGGAGCGATGAAGGGTTTTGATGTAGCCCGGGGGCGCGACTTGAGCGATGGACGGCGACCAGGTGGTGTAGCCCCGCTTGTGTCCCCATCGGAAGTTTTACACCTTTGAATTTGCGTTTTGAAATCAGCCATTTGCTTAGGTCCGACAAAAGATCTGAGAGGCATCGGCGCGCAAAGAAGGGGTCCGACGCGTCGGACCCCTTCCACAATCAATGGCTAAATTTATTCGAAGTCAGTGCACCAGGATGGAAGCTGAATTCTTCGGCCGATGCTGTAGAAACTAAGCATCCGGTTGAGATCCCGAAGGATCAAATCGGGCTTGTTCTCGTACTCGCCAGAAAATTCAGCAGGGTCCAGAACCATCACGGGTCGGTTCGAGAACCGGTCTGCGATGATGACCTGGCCGTCTTGAGTAAGACGGGCAGAACCCATGGTTGAGAGCAGAGCTCCTCCGGAACTGCCTGGTCCATTGATGTAAAGATCGTAGAGATTGTTTTGCCGTGCCATTTGGCGTTCCTTTTGCAGGTGCCGTTACAGTGAACGACGGGCAAAAGACGCAATGGCTCACACGATGCACGCGCGCAAAGGCGATCCACCACGTGCCTCTGCACGTCGGGGATCGCCTGATCAGGGCGAGGATCCCTCGGTATATCCGAGGAATACTGAGAGATTCTGCTCTCAGCGGAGCCGGCTCGCTTACGCTACTACCGGTACGAAGGACGCGATTATGCCCCTAAACTCCGAACCACACTCCCCTAGCCTGTCGAAGAGCCGATTATGACCTGAATGATCATAACTGAGCCTATCAACGGGTGCCGTGCAGGCACCAACTCGAGGCACTCCATATCGCTGGCGTGGCTGATCTGCACAGGATAAAATCCAGTACTTCAAGGGAGGTCAATCAAATAATTTTTGATCTAATTGTCAGCATTTGTTTTAAAATTTGAGTCTAGCGCGGTGCTAGCGCAGCAGTCTACTCCCGTCAATTAATACAAAGACTTAGCCGTGCTCGCGCTCAGATCATAATCCTTGTGTCGGCGGTTCAAATCCGTCCCTCGCTACCATCTAACTCATTGTTTTCGTTTGACGTACCCAACCCGCCCTCCGGCGGGTTTGACGTTTCTGGCGCCTTGGTTTGACGCCCGCTCGCGCTCCGACGCGCAAATTCTGCATCCAGAGAAGCCACCAGCGCCCGCATCTTCGGCGCCAGATCGGCCCCCTTCGCGTAGTGACGCGCCATCTCGATCGTGCGCTGCCCCAGCGCATCAGCGATCGCCCGCTCGTCGTGCCCGATCTCGCGCAGCACGACCGCCAGGGTGTGCCGGAGCCCGTAGAGCGTGAGCCCGGGCTGCACCTTCCCTGCCTTCTCCAGCTTCACCCGAATCGGCCGCCACGAGGCCCGAAACCCGCTGAGGGTCCACGGCCGTCCTTCCGAGTTTGCGCACAGCGTCGGTGCGGCGTGCTCGGGAGCGGCAGCAAGAACCATCGTGAGCGGTAGCGGCGCCGGCCAGAATACTGGCTCGCCCGTCTTGGCGCGACTCGTCGACAGCTCGCCGTCGCGAAAGGCCTCGCGCGGAAGGCCGAGCGCCTCCTTCGGCCCCAGACCGGTGAACATCATCAGCGCCACCGGCGT
This sequence comes from Methylobacterium sp. E-065, assembly GCF_022829605.1. GTDB lineage: Bacteria > Pseudomonadota > Alphaproteobacteria > Rhizobiales > Beijerinckiaceae > Methylobacterium. The sequence continues at coordinate 162,972 of NZ_JAKSYD010000289.1, forward strand.
CAGAATGTGCGGCGGCGCAGCTGCGAGCACCGCCTCCCGCTCAGCGTCTGACCACGGCCGGTTCGCTTCGGGCTCGCCCTTCTTCTTACGGAGGTCCTTGATGCCTGTCGCCGTGTTGGCCGGCAGGTGGCCGCGCTCCGAGCCCCAGGCGAACAGTAGTGACAGCACCGCTTTCACGTAGTTGCCGAACCGCCGGCCCTTCCGCTCGGCCGCGCGGTCCCGGACCTTCACGACGAAGGGGCGGGTGAAGCGGGCGAGGTCGGTCCCGTCAATGTCCTTCAGGTAGTCGAGCACCTTCTGGTAATCGGACCGGGTCTGCGGCGCGAGATCCGTGAAGGCGGCGTGCGCCCGGTAAGCGACGATCAGGCTGCCGAGCGTGCCGACCTTCGGCGCCGCGGCCGCCTCGGCGCTCTTTCCGATCCGAGCCACCTCGGCGAAGAACGCGGCCGAACCGAGCGGGGCGGTCTTCAGGTCGATCTTCTCGTTGGTCGCCCGGTGGTAGCACCGCATGGCGCCGTGCCGGTCCGCGAAGATCTTGAACCCCTTCACCCGGATGCGCGTCAACCGAGCCTCGCCAGGATCTCGTCGTCGCTCTCCTGGGTCGTCTCGCGCTCCGGCAGCGCCTCGAAGAAGAGGTCGACCTGGGCGCGATCCCACAGCACACGTGTCCCGACCGCCTTCGGACGCGGCATCAGGCGCTCGCGCACCATCTCGTCGAAGGTGGTCGTCGAGACTCCGACGTACCGAGCGGCTTCGAGGCGCGAGAGACCCTTCGGAGCGAAAGCCAGTGCGGGGCGCTCGACCCGCTCTTCTGTGCGGACGCTACGCGGCATTGCCCCCTCCCCGTTCCTTCAGCCCGGCGCTGGCGGCCCACGCGAGGAAGGCCTGCCACATCTGCAGGTCGCTCTCCCAGCCGGCCTGCACGTTGTGCCAGCGGCCTTCTTCAACTCCGGCGATGTGCTCGCCGATCTCGCGGACGATCTGCGCTCGATCACGCTCGTCGACCTCGGGCCACTTCGCCTGAAGCCAGTCGCAGCAGAGGCCCGGCGCGTAGCTGTGGCGGCCGAGACAGTAGCGGACACCGGCCAGCATCATGAAGCTGTCGTCGCTCGTCATGCTGCCCCCGCGATGTCGAGCGCGTCGGCTGGGGCGATGACAGTTTTGAGCGGCAACCTAGATTTAATAGAGTCGCCTATATCCTGCCTATTGAATGTTCGGAGGCAGACAATGGCTGAGGATTTTAGAAGCGAAGTCCGGAGGTCGGCTCTGAAAACAGGGCAAATTTCTTTCGGGGCCCCACAAGACAGCCTCGACTGTCTCGTTTGGGATCTAAGCAAATCCGGGGCAATGATTAAAGTTGATGGGCATTCAGCCCCGCCAGATACATTCCGTCTGGTTTCGGCAGGTCTTTCGCTAAACCAACATTGTGAGGTGATATGGCGAAGTGAGCGAAAAATCGGCGTCAAATTTGGCGATTGATATTTACTCTGGAAGGCAGCGCGTGGACCGTTAGCGCCCTTTGTCAAATCGTGGGACGCGCATGTAATTTCAAAGACTGGATTTTTCATACAATCATTGTCATCGCACTCAAAGTTGCAGATATTTAAATTTACGGGATGCGCAAAATAAAAGAAGTTTGAGTTCGTCGAAACACGCATAAAGTGCCGTGATACGGCTTCGAGCTCAAATTGCATGCCAGCAGATCCTCTAAAGCCGCGCGTAGGCTTCAAGGTAGCTTCTGCTGTCTTCGGAGACCCGTTTCGCACCGTCGATTGCGTCGCCAAGCGCGAGGGCAACCAAGCTGCCTTCGTGGAGCTTTCAGACGCCAGCCGCCTCCCCGACCAGTTTCTCCTGATCGCGATGTCGATCCAGCTGCGGCACCGCTGCGAGGTGGTCGAGAGAGGCGCAGATTTTGTGAGGGTGAAGTTCACCACAGAATGACGCTCATCCATGGCTCGCCTCCGGCAGCTTGCGCAGACCACGGAACGGCCGGACGACCCGGCTGCCGTCCTCTCGCTCGATCAAGACGTTGTGCGGGGCGCGGCGGAGGCCCCAGGCGGAACCATCCAGCTTGCCGATCGGCGCGGCCAGCCCAGCACCGGTCTTGCCCCAGCGGATCAGGATGCGGACGGGCGCGCCCTTCTCGAGGTACGTGCGGCCGATCATGGGCGGGGCTCCGACTGAGCAGCATCCTCCACCGGCGGGTTGCCGACGGACAGCGAGACGGGCGGGTGCGCGATGCCGAGTACACCGAGGTAGATCGGGGCGCCGGCGGCGATGAGCGCGATCTCCTCCGGCGTCGGCAGCCAAGCCGAGATCATCCGATTCACGCCCGGGCTGTGCAGCTCGTCGCGGATCGGCAGGCCGCCGCAGATGCCGTCCTTCGCCGGGTCCCAGTCGGCCGGCGCTCCGAGGTTGCGGGTCGCGCCCGCCACGCGTCCGATATGCATGGTCAGGCGCTCCCCTTCGTGCCGCCCCAGTATTCCGTCGGCATCTCCAGCCGCCGGTCGATCGCGCGCTTCAGCATCCGGGCGGCGTGCTCGTCGCCGTAGTTCGCCCGCCAGAGGTCCACCGCGGTGACGACCATCACGTGCGCGGCAATGTCGGCCTGCATCCCCTCGTCGAAGGGCTTCTCCAGCAGGTCCATGATCCCGCGGGCGAGCTCGGTGACGTGCCGGCCCGAGACGTTCGCCATGCCGTCGGGCGGGACGTGGCCGGCGGCTGCGCGGCGCTTCTGCTCACCCATGGGACGCCTCCGTTGCGAAGAAGTCGGGCTGCCCGATGCGCAGCTTTCGGGTGATGCTGGCGTTCACCGCGCGGTGGGGCCGGTCCCAGGCGTTATGGCAGCGCTGACAGAGCGCCCGCAGGTTCGCCGGGTCGTTGTGACCGGGATCCTGGTCCATGTGCGCGATCGTCAGCACGACCTTCGACCGCGTCTCCGGATGCGGCTCCCCGTTGACCGCGCGGCAGGCCGGGAACTGCGGTGTGCCCTCGCAGCGGTCGCCGGCCCGGTCCAAGATCGACGCGCGTAGGGCGAGCCATTCTGGTGAACGGATCGACCCACCCGGGTAACGCTTCATGCGGGCGGCTGAGATCGGCATGTCGCTACTTTCAGCTCGCCAGCGTCTGGCGGAGATCGCCACACAGCCGGCAGTTCAGGGTGATGTCCGTTCGGGTGATCGTGATCGCGCCGGCGCACTGGTGCGCTCCGACCTTCCGTTTGCAGTGCGAGCGGATGACCACGTCCCGGATGCTCCGGTAGATCTCGGCCTCGGAGCGCGGGGCCGGTTCCGGCATGTGGCAGGCGTTCGGTTTCATGGGACGAGATCCGCGGCTTCGGTGGCGGTGCGCGTAGCCCAGCGCGCTGCTACGCTCGCGCGCTGCGATCGAGAGGACCGGGCGTGTTCAAGAACTTTGTGCGCGATGGCGAGTTGCGGCGCTGGGCGCCGTGGGCCGGCGCGGTCGCGTTGATGCTGTTGGCTATCGTGCTTGAGACCAGCATGGAAAGTGTCTGCTGGGATGAGGAAGCCGCTAAAGCCGCAAAAATCAATGAGTCTGCTGGCTGTTTCGAGTTCTGGTTTAATCGATACCAGGCGTTCATCGGTGCGATTGTGGCGCTTGGTGCTGCTGCTATTGCCGTAATACCTGCGCGTGGCCAGCTTCGCCAGATGTATAGGCAGACTGCAGTGTCTGCTCGCCAGCCCATGGTCGATCTCGCTAAAGATCTCGAACAAGAGATTATTTTTCTCGATAATTTTAATGATGTCCGGTATCAAACGCGAAGACTTTTGGAATTTTATGATGATAGAGACTTGCAGGATATATATCCAGTTTTTGGTGAGCAAATGCGGGAATCGAGAAATTTCATTGATGCCGAATTGCGTTCCTTGCGTAATATAAAGGCGCGGCATCCGTTCGGTTCTGGTGCATTCGATGCCCGCGCCACTTTTTTTGACGCTTCCATAGAACTCGAAGGAGCCCTGAACGATTTCGATGCGGCGTTCCGCACAGATGTAGGGGCAATAGACGTTGAAGACGGGGAATACGAACTGAGTCCAATCGAAATTAGGTCGGCCCGTTTGAGGATTGGAGCCGCGAGGATTAATTGGATCGCCGCCATGGACGAACTCAGACAACAGTTGAGCGAGGAGCTCGAATCCGCGTGGTCGCGTATTCGCATACTGGAGGCCCGAGCGCTCAACGCCTAACAGGTCAAGACCCTCAAATACGAGAAGCGCGTTCATGCCGCCCTCCCGAACAGATCAGGCTGCCGGGCCGCCGCGTCGATCATCGGCAGCGTGACCGCGAAACGGGTGGCGCTCGTCCCGTCGATGCTGTCCGCGGCCGCGGCGTGCGCCATGCGGATGCGGCGCACCGTGTTCACCCGCGCCACGTGGTAGTGGCAGCCGCGCTCGCGGCAGAACGCGCCCCAGTCGGCCATGCGGGCGAGCTTCCACTCGGTTGAGCCGCCCAGGAAGATGCCGACGTTCGGGCCCACCAGCGGCGCGAGGTCGGCGTGCTCCATGCCGTCCTGCACGGCGATTAGAACGAGCGGCGCGACCGATAGGCACCGGTTGAGGTAGCGGGTGGAGAGTTCGAGCGAGCGCAGGCCACCCGCCACCATGTCCGGCAGCACCAGCCATTCCGGCGGCCGGCTCAGCCCTGACAGCCAGATCAGGAAGCGCTCGAACGCCTCCTCGTCGAACTCCTGCCCGGTCTGAAAATCGCTCCATGCGCCGTTGTCGGCAACGATGCGGAAACGGATCCGCTCGCCCGTCGCCGGGCAGGTCCACTCTTCCACGCGCCAGACGCCAGCGCGCGAGATGAGCAGGCCCCAGCCATGACGGCCTAGGGCGTCGAGGTTCCGGCGCGTGCCGGTTCGTGAAGCCCAGCACATCATGCCGCCGCTCCTGGCACATAGCCTGCGTAGTTAAGCTTCAGCAGGTGGTTCGCAGCGGACCACTCCGGACTTCGAGGATGCCGTCGGGCATCCGCATTGGGCGACGGGCGGCCCGCGCCAAATCGGAGAGCACTATGAATACAGCAGACTATGCGGACGCGTTCTCTGTTGCCGCCTTCTTTGGGCTGATCGGCTACGGCATTCTCATCGCCGACGCTAAGCATGCTGCAGAGATCGAACAGGGCCTCTGGATTCTGCTGTGCGCTTGCACAGCGATGGTGACCGTCGTCGGCACCGCCCTGATGTTGGATCAGGCTGCGCAGAACGGCGGCTATGCTGCCCAGAGCATCCAAGCCAATAGTCGAGGAATCGCGACGTGGGGCAGTTCTGATTAGGCACCTCATTGCCTGGCTGCCTCGCCGCTCGTCGGGGTAAGCGAGGTGCGAAGCGTCTGAACCCGGCCGGCGCGCTGGCCGTTAACCGAGCGATGTCCGACCCGACGATCCCGCTGATCTGCGCCGCCGCGTTTGTTGGCGTGGGCTGGCTGATCGTCCACGCCAGTCCGCAGTACGACGATGCTATCCGGCACACGCTGACCGTCTTCGCACTCGTGGCCGGGTTGCTGGTGATGATCGGCGTGACCGCGAAGCTGCGCTCCATGATGGGCGTCGGCCGGATGTCGCATCGGATCGAAGCTCGATCGCAGGGCGATCCACCGAAGCGGTCCCGTAACTTCGATGTGTGGCCGGGTCGGTAGAGCGATCTGCCTCATACCCCCTCCCCCGCGCTCACCCGCTCCCCGAACGCCCGCCCGATCGCCGGATCGGGATCCCGCGCTCGAAGCCGGACGCACAGGCTCCAGCCGCGACGCAGCGGGACGAGCTCGCCCCGGCACAGGAGCGCCTCGACGGTCCGGATCGGCAGGCGGCGGCCAGCGCACTCGGCGCGGTAGGCTGTGGGCTCGTCGCTGAGCTGCGGCCGCACCATCCGGCAGCGGCCATGCGAGCCGGGCTGGCGCCGCGTTTTGCGCACGGCGATCCGACACATGCCGGCCTCGCGGATCGTGGCCAGCACCTCGGCCTGGCGTGCGGTGAGCGGCTTCATAGCCTTGCCTCCACCACCGGCAGCCCGGCGGCGCGCGCCTTGCGCACCATGTCTGCGGTGCCGGCTCCGCCCGGGAACGCGATCACCGCGTCGGGCTGGCCCTCGGCCAGCATCTGCGCATTCCGGAGCGGGCCCGCCTGCCGGCCGTAGCGCTCCCAGTCGGGCGCGAAGGTATGCATCGGGATGTTGCTCGCCCGCGCCCAGCAGCGAGCAGCCTCGTCGGCTCCTCGCGCGCCGCCCTCGATGACGTGGGTGATCCGAGCGTTCGCGTCCCGGCCGAGAGCCTCGGCGCAGAGGTCCCGCGCGTGGTCCTCCAACCAGTTCCACGCGAGGTCGAGGTTCTCGAGGTTGCGGCTTCCGCAGACGAGGATCCTCATGGCCGGTCCTCCGCAGTGCGGAGCAGCCAAGCCGCGTCACGATCGACCCACCGCAGAAGCTCAACCTTCGCGTGCCCAGCGATGCGATCTTCCGACTTGGCTTGGTAGCCGGGCACGAGGGTCCCGACATATTCCGACGACATGATCGCGAACTGCACGCGGTGCCGGTTCACCTGCCGGATCACCACCGTGCCGGCCGCGACGTCTCGCTTCAGCGACGGGCAGTGGCGGAGGCTTGTCGCCGCGCACTGCCGGTGCAGCAGCGGCTCGACTTGGAGGATCGCCAGACCCTCGGCGCCGTTCGCTCGCGGCCGAGCATGCGAGAGCGAGACCTTCGTCTTGTTGCGCAGCGTGCGGCCGCACAGGTCGCAAAGATCGTCGGCGATGGCCTCGCGCTGCCGCTGGCTGTGCGGCTTGCCGAACTGCGGTTTCCCTTGGCCTGGCGCCACCTCATGGCAGATGGCCATGCGGTTCGCGTGCGGGCACCGATCGACACGAAACGCTTCCTCTGCGCTCCAGGAGACCGTGTAGGGGACCGGCACGCCGCCATAGGTGTGTGCAGCCATCATCGCGCCACCAGCGCGAGCGCGGGCCGCTCGTCCCCTCTGGCGCGCTCCAGCACGCCTTCCTCGAGGTCGATCCGATCCCCGCGCAGGCACGCAGCCAGCACTGGCTCGAACACGTCCCAGTTCTCGTCGATCACGCCCATGAACACCGCCAGGATCGCCAGGGCTTGGCCGAGTTCGAGTGCGCGTGCGGTGGCGTCGCCGGTCGGCCGCTCGCTGCACGCGCCGAGCATCGCGGCGTCGCCCAGCGTGGCCCGGGCCGCAGTCTCAGCCGCCAAGGCCAGCTGCAGCGGGTCGAGGGTGGAGAGGTCGAGGCTCTTCACGCCTGCCCCCTCTGACGCCCGATGATGTAGTCCGGCCGGCGCTGGGCCGGCGGCGGGCAGACGGCGAGGATCCGCCAGCCCTCGTCCAGATGGCTCTGCAACAGGTCCGTGCAGGCGTCGTCCAGCAGCTTCACCTCATCGACTGCGAAGAGGAGAAGATTCGGGATCGCGATCTGGATGTTGTTTGTCGTGCCGGGCCCGGACTTGCCGGGCTCAGCCAAGCGATAGCACCCCGTGAATCGCTTCACCTCGAACGACAGCCCCAATTCGATCAGCTTGGGGCCGATGTCAGAGAGGTCGATCGTGAAGTCCCGCTGGTTCCAGGCGATGGTCCACTTCTCGGGCACCTCCTCATCGAGAGGCACCTCGAACGTCGGCAGCAGGCGGACTAGTTGCTCGCGCTCCGGTCGAGTCATCTTCCGGATGCGTTCGCTGGCGGCGTAGGAGAGTTCAATACGGGCGTGCATGTCAGGCGGCCCTCTCGTTGGCCGGCGTGTCGCCCGGGAAGCCCTCGTCCGCCTTGGCAATCAGCCCCTGCAGCTCATTCCAGATCTGACCGAGAGAGTCGTATGCGGTCTCCGGAAGCGGGTTGACCCATTCGTCGAAGGCGTCCTGACCCTTCGCGGCCGCCGCACGCGCGGCGGCGAACAGCTCACGCTTCGTCATGGCCGCCGCTGCCGGTGCGGGCGCCGCGACCGACTTCTCCTCCGTCGGCGCGACGCGCTCGCCGCGGGCCCAGGCTGCGAGCCGGGCGCCGTGCTCTTCGCTGAGCCGATCGCCGTGCCGGAAGATCTCCTGGTGCGCGCCCTCCATCTTCCACGACTTCGGGTCGGACAGGTCGAGGTAGCCCTTCCGCTCGCTCTCCAGACGGAACGAGACCGTCACTTCGAACGGAAACATCCGGTTGGTGATGGATTTGAAGATCTTCGTATTCGGCGGGATGAATGTCTCCTCGCCGCGGATCGAGAAGATGATCGGGATGCGGCGCTGGAGGAGCGCGTAGACCATGGCCTTGTGAGCCATCTTCGGCGCGATCCAGGACTGGCCCTTCTTCGCATCCGAGCCACCCAGGCGCTTGTGCTCGGCCGCCTGCCAGTCGAGCACGCCCCCCATGCCGACCCACTCCATCGAGAAGCTGTCGATCACAAGGGCCGCATAGCCGGCCTGCTCCGCTGCCTGCGCTGCCTGTGAGAAGCGCTCGGGCCGGAAGGGCGCGTCCATGACATTCGCGTCGAAGGCGAAGGCATCCTTCAGGTGCAGCGTGCGGCCGCCCTCGGTGTCGAGAACAGCGATCTTGCCCTCGGGCCCGGCGATGCCGCGGGCGAGGCGCATGGCGCTGTACGTCTTTCCAGAGTTCGTACCGCCCGTGAGGCTGACGAACAGGCCGGCGCGCTCCGTAAAGCTCGCGGCGGGTGCGAAGGTGAAGCTCACGCGGCGTCTCCCATGTCGAGGGGGCGGAACGGGCTCTGCGCGACGTCGTAGGAGACGCCCTCAAGCCGCGGGTCGGTCTGCTCGCGCTCGACCCAGCGACTCGCCGCCCATTCGGGGAAGCCGCAGCGGATGATCTGCGCCGGGTAGCCGGGCCACTCGTCGGCGGTGCGGCAGCGATTCCAGAGGTGGATCGCGGCCGAGACCTTCCGGGCGCCAATCTCCAGGCCGGTGCCATCGGCCTCGGCGACGCACAGGCCGTTCGGCTCGTCGGCCTCGACGAAGATCCAGCGGAAGCGGATGCGGCCGGAGAGGTGTGGCAGCAGGGTGGCCAGCACGCGCGTGTAGAGCGCGGCCTGCACCTCCATGCTCATCTGTTCGACGCGGCGGCCCAGGCCCTGTGGCGCGGCTGGCTGGCTCGACGTCTTCACGTCCCAGATGATGGCGTGCGTCGCGTGGATCTCGACGCGGTCCATCATGATGCGCAGCCATGCGCCGGACCGATCCTGCACGACCGCCACGACCTCGGCCGGCGCGGTGACGAACCCTTCGCAACCGGGGATCAACGGCAGGCGGCCCAGAACGCGATCAGCGATCCGCTCAGCCACCACCAGGTCGGGCATGAGGATCGGGCACCGCCCGGCCTTGTAGGCGTCGGCGCGTCCGGTCTTCGCGTCGGCCTTCTTGTAGTCGTCGAAGTCGATCGGCACGACCTCGGCGCCCTGGCCCAGGATGAGCTTATGGGCGACGGTGCCGATCTCCTGCGGCCGGGTTGCGTCCCGCTCTTCCGGCTTCTCGGCCCGCAACCGCGGATGAGCGAGCGCGGCATGCTCCGGGCTCTGTTCGAGGAGCACCTTCGCGATCGAGGAGGAAAGCGACGGCTCCGGCGCGCAGTCGGCGTGATAGACGTCTGCGTTCATCCGGTAGAGGCCGGGACCGCGGACGAAGCCGGCGAGATGAGGCGTGATCTCCATGGCCATCACTTCGCCCCTTCGGATTCAGCGCGGCGGACATGCCGCGTGGGACGCGCGCAGTTCCGCGCTTCGGCCTTGAGAGCGGCGATGTGCTCGGGATCGAACGGCGCGGCGATCGCAGCAGCGCAGATGCGGCGAAGGTGGTAGCGAACCGCCTCGTAGGCAGACGCGCTGTTGAAGGTGTCGCCGAGCCGGACGTCCGGTGGGAACGAGCGCGCGATCGCGATGGCGATCTGCCCGTCGGTGGCCCCGAGAAAAGCGGACCGGTGCCCCGCGTCGTAGAGCGCCTGGGCAGCGCGCTCCGGCGTCATCGGCTCGGGACGCGGCAGGTGATCCGCCGGCATGACGGCGCGGGTCATGATGACCTCCGTGGGTGAGAAGGGCGGGAAGATCACGGGCGGCCCTCAAGGGTGACCATCTGGAGAAGGGCGAGACGCTCGCTTTCCGGCAGGTGCCGGAAGCCGATCAGCATGGCGGCCTCGAGCGCGTCTTGAGCTGCGAGCGACGGGCGGTCGAAGGCCTCAGGCGCGAGGCCGAGCACCTCGGCGGCCGCCGCAATTCGGGCGCGCGGCATGCGGCTGCGCCCGGATTCCACATGATGGATCATCACCGGCGAGGTGCCGACGCGATCGCCGACTGCTCCGAGGGAGAGGCCGCGATCGAGGCGGGCCGCGCGGACCATGGCGCCGACGGCGCGGCGGTGCTCCGGCGGATCCGCGGGCTTGCGGCGCGAAGTGGCGGCGGTCGCGCTCATTGGACCGTCCCCGCTTCGCTGTGCATCTGGGCGCGCACGGTCTGAGCCCGCCGCGCGACCATCTCAGGCAGGCCATCAGCGATCACGCGCGCCAGGCGATCGCTTGCGTCGGGCAGACCGGCCAGCGTCACCGCGATCACGGCCGCCAGCGCAGAAGCGACGCCCATGGTGAGCTCGGTGCTGGCCTCGGTGTCGCCGCAGGCCTGGGCCGCCGCACTGATGCAGAGGCGTTCGATGCGATCGGCGGCGCTCACGAGACACCCATGAGCTTGCTGGAGACCCGCGCGCGGGCGGCCTCGGTGCGCCGAGTGACCTCCGCCAACTTGGCGACCACATCCTCCAGGCGCCTATAGTCGAAGCGCTGGCCCGCGCCGGCGAGAGTGGCGCGCTCGACGTGGTGGACCGCGGTCAGCGCAGCTTCGGCGATCCCGTCGAGGGTCCCGAGGGAGGATTCGAGCCGCCCGATCGCCTCGGACATGCACGGCAGCGGCTCAGGGTCCGGCGCGACCGCGAGATGCCCGTACTGGGCGCGGAAGGGATGCGGCGCGTTCACAGCAGGGCTCCGGTCGGCGACCGCACGGCGGCGGGCGCGAGGATGAGGTTGAGGCGGGTGTCGCGGGCCGGCGGCTCGATGCGGCCGAGTTCGCGGTTGGTCTCGACGCGGGCGGCCACCCAGCGGCGGGCGTGATCCTCAACGTCGGCGATGGCGGCGTTCAGCGCCGGGCTCTCGCTCGGGCGGAAGCGGGTATCGGGGAGATGAGCGCGGCCAGCTTCACAGCGCGCCTTGAAGCGGGCGAGGCTGGCGGCGCGGGCCTTGGCGGCGTGGGTCGCCATGGTCAGGCGGCCTCCGTCTTCGCGCGGCACGGCTCGCTGAAGTCGACGTCCTCGCCGCCCAGCACTTCAGCGCCGCAGGTGAAGCGCCACGCGCCCCACCCGGTGTTGAAGCCCGGCGCGCGGCAGGCAGGGCATTCGACCTGCCGGAGGTCGAGATAGTCGCCGAAGCCGGCGCCCTGCTGAGAGGCGACGCAGACGGCGAGCAGAGCGATGCGCCGATCGCCCGCGAGGTTGATGTAGCTGTCGCCGTCGACGGCGAAGCGGAAAATGCGCTCGGCGGCCATCAGCGTGACACCTCCGCTGACATGCACCGCCCGGTCAGCGCGAAGTGAGCGCCGGCAGCGAGGTGGGCGGAGACAGCCTGCTCGGCCGTCAGGGGACGATCAGCGCAGTCAGCCGGCGGGTGCATGTCCGGGCGGAGTTCACTCCGGGACACGCCTGACATCGCTTCGACATGGAGAACGCGCAGCGGCGGGCACAGCACCCACTGGCTGACGGCGGCACCCGAGATGCCCAAGCGCTGACCGACGGCGGCGGCGCCACCGGCGGCCGCAACGGCACGGCGCACCGCTGTCGAGGCCCGCACGAACTCAGCGGTAGATTTGAAGCGCGGGCGGGCGGCCATCAGGCAGCCCTCGCAGCTTGCTGCTTACGGGCGATCGGGCGCCAGTAGGCCGGCATCGCCGGCTCGCACATCTGATACGGGCCGCCGACGTCGCGTTCGACGAACCAGCGCTCGCCGAGACGTTTCGCGCGGCTGACGTCGAGGCTGCCGGCGAGGATCGAAATCTCGACGACCTGGCCCTCGTCGGGCAGCCGGTCCTTCGGGGAGATCCAGTCGGCGGCCATCAACGGGTCGCCCGGACGGCGGCCACGTGATCGGCGAGGCTACCGGCGCCGAAGACGGTGCCAAACACCGCGACGATGCCGAGAAAGCCATGAACGACCAGCGAGGTGGCCGAGGCGTGCGAGAGGTAGAGGTCGAGGGCGGTGAGCATCTGGGGCTCCATCGGCTCATTGAGCGGCGATGGCAGATACTACGCATCGTGCGTAACGCTTGTCAACGCACATTGCGTAGCGTTGTATCGTGCGGCATCACAGCTGCGCAGATTGCGTTGTCCACAACCACGCACAGCCCAACCCTTGGTGCAGACACACGATTTACGATTGTGCCGGTTACGCGTGGATTTGTTCTTGTTGCGTTCTATTTTTGGGGTCAGGTTTTGATCGTCAGAACCGGATCGAGGTATAGTGATGGCTCACGCGCAGTATCACGCTGTACAACCGTTCGTACGTGGTAATCGGGGAGCATTGGCTGCCGGCTCGATCAGACAATGTCCTAGCGCAGAGGCTGCAAAACGCTTAGCTGAGCGGCTCGTCATTGAGAACAAGGCCGCTGGCGCTCTCGCTTATTCCTGCCCTGGACCTAGTAGCGCAGATGAGTATTCACAGCCGACTTATTTGGCCCGTATCGGAGAAGTGCCGGAAACAGACGATTATTAGCGTGGCTTGATCCAGGCGACCTTGGCCGACCACTCGATCTGCTCGACCTCAATCGGCGGCAGCCCGCCGGTCGATACGAGCAGGTACGGGCCTCCATCGCGGCCTCGGAAGACCTTTTTCACGTAGACCTCGTCTTCGGAGATCCACACAACGCAGAGCTGGCCGATCCACTCATCAGATAGTCCGCGCACCCGATCGTCGTAGTAGATCAGCCAGTCGTCCTCTGCGAGTCCAGGCATGGAGTCGCCCCTCACGCGGGCGGCGACAGTATCGGGGGACGATCCTGGTGGGCGGGGCGCTCGGTCATACCCACCCTGCGGTTCGCCGGTGAAGATGATGCGAGCACCGGCGCCGACATCGCCGACGATCGGCACAGTGTCATCCTTCGGAGCGTCGAGCCGTGGGCCGCCCTCGAGGATCCACTCCCAGCGGGTCTTATAGGCGGCAGCGTAGCGCTTCGCTGTCTCACGGCTCGGGTTCCGATCGCCGTTCTCATGTCCGAGGTAGGTCGGCACGGCCCACCCGAAAGCGCGTGCAGCGTCGGTGGCCGTGGCGAACCCGGCTTTCTTGCGAAGGTACTGCAGGCGTTCGGCGATCGAATCCATGCTCGGCGCTTCGCACAAAGCGTTACGCAATGTGCGTTGACATCCGCTACGCATCAGGCGTAGAGTGCCAGTCGCCATGGAATCCGTCGCCGAAATCATCGCTGCACTCGGGGGTCCTACGGCCTTCGGTGTCATCTGTGGGTTCACTAGGAACCCTGGCGCGCGCGGCAGCGACATGCGGCAGCGCGGGTCCATACCCGTCGGCTACTGGCCTCGGATCGTAGAGGCCGCGCAGGCGAAAGGTCTCGCTATCGACAACGATGTGCTGGTTCAGGCGCATCTTATTCGCGAGCGGGCTGAGCGCTCAGCCGCACCTGCCGTGACCGAGGCCGCCTGATGCCGGCCGCGCGCGACCTCACCTTCGACAAGCACGGCGTCAAACAGGGCGCTCGCTACGTCGTCACGTGCGGGGTCTCGCCGGCCGGCGGCATCTTCCTCGTCGGCGACATCTTCACGCGCCTCGATTCGGATGCCGCAGAGCACCTCGCGCATCTGCTGACCGAGCACGCGCACAACGAGCGCGTCGTTGAGACCGCCCGCCTGATCTGTGAGGCGGCGACGCGATGATCGCGATCCTTACCGCCCCCGTCGTCAGTTCAGCGGCTGTACTGATCGCCATCGCGCTCGGCGGCCGCGGCTTCTTCTTGCTCGTGGGCACTGCGCTTCTCACCGGCCTCGCATGGGTGCTCGTATGAGCGCCCCTTCCCTTTCAGCTCGCCCCGGTGACCGGCGTTTCGCCGGGGCTGGAGCGTCCCGCGGTGCCATCGCTTCGACCCACCGCGGGGTCGCCTTTCGCTCGCACACGTTGCTCTTCCGCCAAGTCGAAGACGTGCGCATGCTTGTAAATCCGGATCAGTGTTCTGCGTGCCGGGTCCCTCTGACCGCTCATCAAATCCTCCTTCGGTGTCCTCGTTACACCATGGGTCGATTTGCAGATGTGCAAGAAGCTTTTGCGGGACGCGCAAATGGCGACTGCTGAGGTTATCCAGTCTAAATCTCGGCTCAGCGATTTGCTGCGCTGGGAAAGTCGGGGTCCGGGTGATCTCGATAACGCGATGAGGCGCCTCTCGCGGCGCCATGGTGTCGAATATGGCACCTTGTGGTCGCTCCGGTATCGAACGCCGAAGCGGATCTGGGCCGATGTCTACACCGCGATCGCGGACGCCTACGCCAACGAGATAGAACGCCAGCGGGGGAAACTCGACGATGCCGCGACCGCCGCCGAACCGATCCTCGGGGCTGATCGGCCTTCTGTGCGCGCGGCTCGTGCTCTTTCTGGACGTCCAGAGGGAGCGCCTACGCCGCTGGTGGACGCGGAGCGGCAACGATTGAGCGACAGCCGGGACTCCCAGCTCTGACACGCACCGCCCACGCGGGGCGTGTCCGCGCATCTGGAGGACATCATGGCCACCGTCGAACTCGGGCAGACCGTCAAGGATGTGATCACCGGCTACGAGGGTATCGCCGTCAGCATCACGGAATACCTGCACGCCTGCCGCCGCATCGTGGTCCAGAGCCGCGAGCTGAAGGACGGCAAGCCGGTCGAGGATCAGGTCTTCGACGAGCAGCGCCTCGTAGTGCTCGCTGTGCCGAACATCCTCGAAGAGGCCCCCCTCACCAACGAGCCGGGCGGCGAGCGCCTCGTACCGCGGCAGCCGGCCGTGCCTTTCCGCTCTCTCTGAGCGCAGCGCCGCACCCCTTCCCCACCGCTCTGTTCCCAGGAGAGCACCATGTCCGACGAGACTTACGACCTGACGCCCGGCATCGACACGGCGATCGACTACACGGTCAACATCGTCGCGAATTACGTCCGGACGCACCACGTGCCGCCGAACGAGCTGCCGGAGCTGATCGCCTCGATGCACGCCGCGATCGCCGGCTTGGGCCGGGCCGCTGTGCCGGTTGAGGCCGCCGCGGAATCGCTGACCCCGGCGCAGATCCGCAAGTCCATCACGCCGGACGCGCTGATCAGCTTCATCGACGGCCGCCCGTACAAGACCTTGAAGCGGCACCTCACGCGCCACGGGCTCGACCCGAAGTCCTACCGAGACCGGTTCGGCCTCGGCGCCGACTACCCGATGACCGCGCCGTCCTACTCCGCTCAGCGCTCTGCCCTGGCGAAAAGCCTCGGCCTCGGCGTGGTCGGCGGCCAGATCGGCCGCGCTCCGCTCGCCGCCGTCGCCTGATCCCACCCGCAACCGCCCGGCCCGGCGCGCGGGCCTGATCACAGGAGAGCATGATGACCGCCGCTCAGCACGGAAACGGCTTCGATCCGAAGCGCACCAAGGAATGCGTCGATCGGATCGAGGCGATCGCGGTGAAGAAAGAGGCCGCGCACATGGCTTACATGCGCGAGTGCTCGGTTTTCTCCGAGGACACGAAAGCCGTTTACGACGAGGCCAAGACCGCCTGGGGCATCCCGAAGCGGGCCTTAAAGACGGTCATCAAGGTGCGGGCAACCGAGCGGAAGCTCGAGGCGATGCGCGAGGACCTGGAGACCGAGGACCAGGAGAGCTTCGACCAGATCCGGCACGCGCTCGGCGATCTCGCAGACACGCCGCTCGGCGGCGCCGCGCTCGCAGGCAAAGAGGACGTCGAGGACGACGTCCGCTCGCCCGCACAGAAGCGACGGGAGCGGGAGCGCAAGGACCGGGATGCTGCGCTCGACGCGGCTTCGATCGGCGGTTCCGGGAACGGCGCCGAGACGCTGGCCACCGGCCTCCGCGCGCTGAACTGAGCCCTCGATCATGGCCTACACCGGCATCGTCATGGGCCTCGACCTCGCCAGCAACTCTGGCGTCGGCGAGGGCCGCCCGGGGCAGACCCCGCGCCTCTACGACGTCGCGCTCCGCAAGGAAGGCGACGACTTCGAGGATACCTGGGGTCGTGCCTGCGGCTGGATTGCCGATCGGCTCTACGCCGAGCGCGATGCCGTGGCGGCCGGCGATTTCCGCATCATCGTCGAGGCGCCGATCATGACCGGGATG
This sequence comes from Methylobacterium sp. E-065, assembly GCF_022829605.1. Taxonomy (GTDB): domain Bacteria; phylum Pseudomonadota; class Alphaproteobacteria; order Rhizobiales; family Beijerinckiaceae; genus Methylobacterium. The sequence continues at coordinate 179,327 of NZ_JAKSYD010000289.1, forward strand.
GGCGGCAAGACGAACGCCGATTCCCTGCTGATCACCAAGGGCCTCTGGGCTTCGATTACCGGTTTCGCTCGGGCCCGCCGCGTGATGGTCAAGCGCGTGGCCGTCTCGACGGTTCGCAAGGCCTTCCTGGGTCGGGGCGACATGCCCGGTGACGCAGCCAAGCGCGAGGCTCGAAAGGTTTGCCGGGCGCTGGGCTGGGACCCGTCGAGCCTCGACGCGGCCGATGCCGGCGCGCTCTGGTGGTACGGCTGCAATCTCTGGGCGCCTGACGCCACGCCGCCGGTGCATCCGTTCCTTCTGAAGCGGGGCACGGCATGATTCCGGCCGGCCACACCGCTGTCATGGCGTCCAGGCGCGAGCCGCCGGACAGCCTCGACTTCTTCCCGACGCCGCCTTGGGCCACGCGGGCGCTGTGCGAGCATGTGCTGCCGCACATCGGCCTGCAGCAGGATATGCAGTTCACCGCCTGCTGGGATCCGGCATGCGGCGAGGGCCACCTGTTCGAGGTTCTCTTGGAGTACTTCGGCGGCGGCGGCTGGGGCTTCGACATCTTCGACTACGGGCGCGGCTACCGGGTCGAGGACTTCCTCGACGACCGCACCGTGATCGGCTCGCCGCCGGATGGGATGGCGCCCGAGTTCATCATCACCAACCCGCCGTTCAGGCCGGCAACCGCCTTCACCTTGCGCGCGCTGACGCTGGCGCCCGTCGTTGCGATGCTGCTGCGCACCGTGTGGGTCGAGGGCGTCGAGCGCTACGAGACGCTGTTCCGTGATCGGCCGCCGACGCTGTTCGCGCCGTTCGTCGAGCGCGTGCCGATGACGAAGGGCCGATGGGACCCGGAAGCGGGCACGGCCACCTCCTACGCGTGGTTCGTGTGGGTGCGCGGGCGCGCCCCGCTTGCACCGTTCTGGATCCCACCCGGCTGTCGCAAGGCGCTGACCCGCCCAGACGACGCCGCGCGCTTCGGCGTGCAGGCGCCCTCACCGCTCTTCGACGGAGCGGCGGCATGACTTGGGTCATCATTCGAGACGCCGCGATCGTCTACCGCGGGGCCTACAGCCAGTGCCTGGACGTGGCTGAGACCTACCAGCTCGCGGCCCAGGCCTTTCATCCAGACGGCACCGAGCTTCCGCCCCGCTTTGCGCCGGGCGTCCACCTGCTGCCCGAGGAAATGCTCCCGGTCCGATTCCGGCGGAGGGCTGCCTGATGAGCCTCATGGATCGCCTACGCGAGCTGTTTGGGCGCCAGGCGGCGCACCGCAGCATGCTGCTCCAGCGGTACGTCGATCTGCATCGCGCCGCCGCCGCCAGCGAGGATCCGGCACTGCACGAGCAGGCCGCGCAGGCCTATCGCGCCTACCACCGATCGTACCTCACCGACCCAGAGCGCCGCCTGATGGTGGCGGATGAAGAGATAGCTCGGCTGCTGGCCGAGAACGCGAGCCTTCGCGCCCGCTGCTGCACCTGCGGAGGCGTGTCGTGAAGGGCGAGTTCTACAAGATGGATTTCCGTGCCTGGAACGTCGGCACGATCGAGCTGACGCTCGAACAGGAGGCGGCGTACCTGCGGCTCTGCCACGCGATGTACGACGTTGGCGGGCCGGTCCCGAACTCGACCCGGTTCCTCCAGAGCATCTTCCGGTGTGTCAAAAGGCGTTGGAATGGGACCCCGGATCGGCGTGCAATTGGGACCCCTTCGCAAGCTGGGTACGGTACGGTGCGGCTGAGCTGATCCGACGTCCAGCTTTGGCGTCGTAGGCGCTGGCCTCAGGCGCGGTTCTTGA